>NZ_JAEL01000006.1 GCF_000518885.1 Bacillus sp. J33
GCATCATAAGGGTTATGAAGGCCAAGAATGAGGTCGGATGCAGAGAAAATGTGCATCATAAGGGTTATGAAGGCCAAGAATGAGGTCGGATGCAGGGAAAATGTCCATCATTAAGGCTATGAAGGCCAATAATGGGATCAGATACAAGGAGAATGTCCTTCTTCAAGGTTCCTTTACTGAGTGCTATCAGCGTAATTTGCTAAATGTCCTGTATATTTATTATTAAAAAACGAATGGTAATTAGGTTAGAATCCTATTCGATTTTTTTCTCCCAATATTGAACCTATTAGTATTCCTGCAGCTCTTTTTTCTATTGAACAGTCATATTTTCATAAAAAAAACATAGCTTGTCATAAGACCGTTTTAGAGGGTGGTTTTATGACTTATATTATTGAGAATGCAAATATTTTAAAGGAAGACAAGCTGAAAAAGGCTTCACTTTTAGTCAGGAACAATGAAATATCATTAATGCAGCCGGAGTTGAAAAGGTTTCAATTTACCAGAATGGATGCAAATCCATTTATCATGACTTCGGGTTTTGTGGTTTTGGATACAGCTATTCCTGCAGAGAAACCTTTCCATGAATTAAAGGATTATTTTATTAAGGAATTCCTCCTTAAAGGATGTACGGCTTTCCTTACAGCCGCCGCAGTTAAGCACGAATATTCAATGAAAAGTGATATTAAAGGGCTTAGAGCACGTTTATTAAGCAGCCCAATCGATTATATTATTGGAGTGAGAATTCCAGTTCGCCTGTTAACTCCCTCTTTTGTAAGAAAATGCAAAAGGGAAAGAGTGCCGGTTATCTTCGTCGAAGTGACTGATGCAGAAGAGCTTGAACATGTTCCCTGGGGATGGGTGCGTGAATCTATGTTTCCTTATAATTGTCCGCTGGCACCTGTTTTTTTAGGCAGGAATGGTAAAGAGAAAAGCAGAATTAAGACAGTGTGGGACAAATGGATGAAAGAACAGAAAATTCCCTCCATGCCAGAAGAAATAATGGAGCATGAACCCCTTTCCCGCAGGATTCTTTCCAAAATCGGGATATACCCGATAAAGGGCAATATTCAGCAAGGCGGCGAATTAACCTATAATTTATATTTAAAGCCCAGCGAGGGCCTTACCATTGAAGAATCCGGCTTGTTTCATTATCATAGAGATAAACTCGCTGTTACGGTCCAAAAAGGAAGGGTGATCCGTGCAGGGCAAGAAATTGCTTTTCGGCCGGGATTTGGCGAGCACATTATAATCAATACACCAGCTTACTTTAAAATGGCGGATTAGCATTCGAAAGGAATTCAGTATGGATAAAGTAAATAAAATCATTACTCTTTTAGAAAACGGTCAACATGAAGAAGCAATAGAAAGTTATCAGCAAATTTTGATTAGCGGTTCACATGAGGAAAGGTTTCTCCTCGCAGAAGAACTCTTTCAGTATGGTTTCCTTGAGGAAGCCAAAGCGCTTTATGAAAGGCTTTTGGAAGCTTATCCCGAAGAGGGTGAACTGCTTGTATTATTAGCGGAAACGCATATAGATCTGGGGAATGAAGAGGAAGCAATTCTTGTCCTTGAAAGGATCAATGAAAAGGACCCGAGTTATCCTCAGTCACTGCTATTGCTAGCGGATCTCTATCAAATGGACGGATTATACGAGGTCAGTGAGCAAAAGCTGCTAAAGGCAAAAGATATACTCCCTGATGAGGTAATTGTGGATTTTGCCCTGGGTGAGCTTTATGCTGAACAAGGGAAATTTCTTGAAGCCATCCGTGTTTATGAAAAGGTATTAGAAAAAGAGGAAATCATTGCAGGCATTAATGTAAACCAAAGGCTTGCGGAAGTCCTTAGTGCAGGAGGAGCTTTTGAAGAGGCCCTTCCATACTATGAAAAAGCACTCGAGGATAAACTGGAGATCAATACACTCTTCAGCTATGCTTTCACAGCGCTTCAGGCTGGCTATAACCGGACAGCTATTGAAAAGTTCAGCGAGTTGAAAGAAATCGACCCTGAATATCATTCCTTATATCTTTATCTTGCACAGGCCTACGAGAGGGAAGAAGAGGCTGCCAAGGGGCTAGCGGCCGTAAAAGAAGGGATCAAGCAGGATGAGTTCAATAAAGAGCTATTCTTTTATGGCGGGAAGCTGGCCTTGAAGAGTGGGGATGAAAAAGAGGCTGAAGATATGATCAGGCAGGCAATTGCTCTTGATCCTGAGTATGTGCAAGCTGCCGTTACTTTAAATAAACTGCTGCTTCAGCAGGAAAGATATGAAGATGTTATTGAAATCGCAAATATGATGAGTGATTTAGATGAGGAAGAACCGCAGCTATTATGGGATGCTGCTGTTGCTTATCAAAATAATGAAGAATTTTCAGAGGCATTAAACAAATACCAGCTTGCATATACTTTCTTTAAGCAGCAGCCGGATTTTCTTTCTGATTATGGATATTTTTTAATTGAGGAAGGAAAAAGGGAAGAGGCTGCCGAAATTTTTAATACATTAATTAAACTTGAACCAGGCAATGAAGAGTACTTGGATGTTCTGCAAAGACTTACAGATGATTTTCTTGCTTAAATAAGGCGGCATTAGATAGGAAGGGTTCCTTCCTTGCTGGTAGGGGCAGCCTTATTGAAAAACAGTTAGGCCAAATTAGTTTTATAAGCAGAGGAGGGAATCAAAAATGGCGACCCCTGTATCTGTCAACGAGAAGAAAGATTTTATACGCTGGTTTTTAAATCACTATCAGCTAAAAAGAAGAGAATGTGTATGGATTCTTAACTATTTGATGAGTCATGACCAGCTGATGGAGAAAGTGCATTTTGTGGAGCAGGCACAGTATTGCCCTCGCGGATTGATCATGTCGACCCATTGTGTTGACGAAGTTCCATTCCGTTTTTACAAAGAGAACGTTATGACCACAGATGCTGAAAAGTCGTTCCATGATATCCGGTTAAACCGTGATGAGGAAATATACATTCAGCTGAATTTCCACGCTTCCAATAAGGCTCATCAATATGCTGCAGTAATGGAGGAAAACCCATTTATGCCCAAAAGCCTCCAAATCAGTGAAAAGGACCGTCTGATTGCTGAAAGATTCCTGTCTGAAAGCCTGGAAAAGTTCAGAAGAGAAAAGCTTCTTGAATTAATCGATGAGGCACTTGATAAACAAGATAAAAAAGCGTTTAGCATTTTAACTCAGCAGCTGAATAAATTGGAAACTACCTAAGCCTTGCTTTTTAATAAAGCAGGGCTTTAATTTTTGGATTAACAAGTGCGTTTGCAGAAGATTTTTTCTTATTTGTAGCATCTCAATGAATAATGATATATTTATAAGGTAAATTTCTGTAATGGAGTGAATCAAATGAAGTGGATTTCCCAGGACATTGATATGTTCCTGAAAGAGAAGCAATATGTGGATACGGTTGTTATGCCGCTCCTTCCAGTCTCATTCGGTGAAGATATAAAACAGTCAGTCGCGATGACTGAATTCATATCTCTTCTCAGTGTGCAGCTTGAGCGGCAATTTAGAGGGCGCCTAATCATGCTGCCGGGCTATTCTTATTTGAGAACAGTTCCGGAGGACCGGCTTGTCAACTCCATAAAGGAATGGGAAGAGGAGCTTAAAGCGCAAGGATTTAAGCATATTTTTCACCTCACTTCTGACAGCTTATGGAAAGGGTTGGAAAGCAGTTTGGAGGGAGGCGTAATTTGGCTGCCATCCCTGCCCCTTGAGCATATGGATGAAAACTATAAAAATTCCATTCTGGAAGATCAGGTGAAGCAGCTTTTAAACTTGTTTGTGCAAAAGTGGCAAAATGGTGAATAGTTCGAATTTTAAGTCATACTATTGACATCTTTCGCCAAAGGATTATATTGACCTTACATAAAGATTGATATATCATTGTTATGTCCTAGTTTTATATTGTGTTGAATTTTGTCCGTTGGACTTAACTTCATAATAGAGGGGGGAAAAGTATGAGCAAAAATCGAGTTTCTAGACGTCAATTCCTAAACTATACACTTACTGGTGTAGGCGGTTTCATGGCAGCAGGCATGCTTATGCCGATGGTCCGCTTTGCGGTCGATCCGGTTTTGCAGGCAGCTGGAGAAAGTGATTTTATTCCAACAAAGCAAAAAATGGCTGAAATTACAGAAACACCGACAAGGGTTGATTACACTTATGAGCAGCAGGATGCATGGTACACATCCGAAGTTACCGGCACTGCGTGGGTTTATAAGGATGAAAAGGGTGAAATTGTTGCATTGTCTCCAGTTTGTAAGCATTTAGGATGTGTAGTTGACTGGAATACTGACAAATCAAACCCTGACCATTTCTATTGCCCTTGCCATGGCGGCCTTTATACAAAGGATGGGACAAACGTTCCAGGTACACCGCCAGTTGCACCGCTTGATGTATTTCCTTACACAGAAAAAGATGGCTTCTTGTATTTAGGCAAGGCTGAACCGCGAAAGGAGGCGTAATAATTGTTAAACAAAATTTATGATTGGGTAGATGAGCGTTTAGATATTACGCCGATCTGGCGGGATATCGCTGACCATGAAGTGCCCGAGCATGTAAACCCTGCGCATCACTTCTCTGCGTTTGTTTACTGTTTTGGCGGTCTGACGTTCTTCGTTACAGTAATTCAAATTTTATCCGGTATGTTCCTGACAATGTATTATGTCCCGGATATTAAAAATGCATGGGAATCCGTGTATTACCTGCAAAACCATGTTGCATTCGGTCAAATTGTCCGCGGAATGCATCACTGGGGAGCAAGTTTGGTAATCGTAATGATGTTCTTACATACGTTACGTGTTTTCTTCCAGGGAGCTTACAAGAAGCCCCGTGAATTAAACTGGATTGTCGGAGTGCTTATTTTCTTCGTGATGCTTGCACTTGGACTAACTGGTTACTTATTGCCTTGGGATATGAAAGCCCTTTTTGCTACAAAAGTAACAATCCAGATCGTAGAGTCAACTCCATTGATTGGGGAGTATCTGAAAATACTTATTGCCGGACATTCTGATATTGTCGGAGCTCAAACTATTACCCGTTTCTTTGCAATCCATGTATTCTTCCTTCCGGCTGCACTATTCGGGTTAATGGCTGCCCACTTTATTATGATCCGTAAACAAGGTATTTCTGGACCGTTGTAAGATATATGAAAGCGCTGAGCGGGAGTTCAGCGTGTGAACCCTGCTCGAAAGAACTTAAACGCTTTTTAAACTTAAACACTGCCTAAATATTCAAGAAGGAGGGGAAATCGCCCAATGCATCGTGGTAAAGGTATGAAATTTGTAGGTGACTCCCGTGTCCCTGCTGAACGCAAACCGAATATCCCGAAAGACTATTCGGAATATCCAGGTAAAACAGAAGCATTCTGGCCAAACTTCTTATTAAAGGAATGGATGGTAGGAGCTGTTTTCCTTATCGGTTTCCTCAGTTTGACAATAGCGCATGAGCCGCCATTAGAAAAAATTGCAGATCCAAGTGATACAGCTTATATCCCGCTGCCTGACTGGTACTTCTTGTTCTTGTACCAGCTGTTAAAGTATAGCTATGCATCAGGACCTTATAATGCAATTGGAGCGTTCATCATTCCAGGGCTTGCTTTTGGAGCTTTATTGCTTGCTCCGTTTATTGACCGCGGACCTGAACGCCGTCCATCCAAGCGTCCTTTAGCTACTGGATTTATGCTGTTGGCATTAGCCGGTATTACTTACTTAACGTGGGAGTCTGTTGCACACCATGACTGGGAAGCTGCAGCAGAACAAGGTAAGATTGTTGCCGAAGTAGAATTCGATAAAGAATCTGATGGCTATAAGATTTTTGAAGCGAATGGCTGTGTTTCCTGTCATGGGGGAGACCTTCAGGGGGGCGCGGGTTCACCTGCACTTGTTGACACAGGCTTAACACCTGAAGAAGTTGCTGATATTGCCAAGAACGGTAAGGGTGCAATGCCTGCCGGTATGTTCAAAGGCACTGATGAAGAACTTCAAAAATTGGCCGAGTTTATCTCCGGCCTTGAAAGTAAATAAACCTTGAGAAGCTGGCTTCTGCCAGCTTCTTATTTTTTTATAGCTATATTTAAAACTTATAATCACCTTTTTATGAATAGTGAGGAAGATATTTAAAATGCATCGAGTTTCCTTCCTGTAGGTTCATTCATTCAGCTGAGCAAATCAAAAAATAGGCGGACCCTCGATGCTAAGTATGCCGAAGGAGCGGTCATGCTGCTTCCTATAGTGAGCGTCCCTGAGATAAAATCAGCAGGCAGAGCTTTTTTGTAAAAGGCATACTATGGTAAAATAATGAAATAATATGATGCTAGAAGAGAAGGGGATAATAGATGAAGTGGATTTATCCTATGTTGGCCAGCAGAGCAGTATTAATGCTGCTTCTGGTTATCAATACGGCTGGAACGATTTATGGATATATATGGTACAAATGGCAGATTGTTGACACTCCTGCTATATTTCTGCCATTCGTTCCGGATAGCCCGACTGCCAGTTTGTTTTTTGTGTTTGTTTTGATTGCCTTTTTGATGGGGAAGAATTGGCCGCTTCTTGAAGCTTTGGCTATTGTAACTCTTGTGAAATATGGGATTTGGGCTGTTGTAATGAACTTGCTTGTTTTTCAGGTTACCGGAAATCTGGATCCTGCTGCACTTATGCTGATTTTTTCACATGGAGCCATGGCGGTCCAAGGGGTTTTATATGCTCCTTTTTACCGTTTTAAACTCTGGCATCTTGTATTGACTGCCATTTGGACTCTTCATAATGATGTAATCGATTATGTCTTTTTCATGCTTCCCCGATATCCAATTTTGAACCTGTATACACCCCAAATTGGCTACTTTACATTTTGGCTGAGTATCTTCTCTTTGGGTGCAGCTTACTATCTGGTAATAAGAAAAAACCGGTTCAGTTTAGATTTAACAAAATAGTCCTCAATTTCTTCATAAAATTAAATATCATAGCTCAAGCAATAATTTCTGGTCTAACCTTGTCCTCTTTTTCATACATATCTAATAGTAATTTGAGGGGGGACAAGTTAATGAGGCGGAAATTAATCGCAGTCTTAATTTTTCTATTAATGATATTGCCTGGACAAGGATTTGCAGATAGGACCTCACATATAGAAAAGCTGGACCAATTATCTGATGAAGCACTGCAAATGGTTAAGCTCCATAGATATGAAGATGCCAAAAAGCTTCTTGAGTATTTTTCCGAGCAGTTCGTGGCTATTAATGGCAAAGAAAGGCCGTTTACGATGGATGAACTCCGTATCGTTACGGTATCTCATAATGATGCTGTTCAAGCTGCAGTAAATACATCAATGAGCCATGATGAACGGCTGAATAATGTAACAAAGTTCAGACTTGTCATGGATGCAATTTCCTCTAATTATCAGCCTTTATGGACAGAAATGGAAAAACCAATTATGACCGTTTTTGGGAATGTAAAGGAAGCGGCATACAGTGGCAATAATGAAAATTTTCATTCGAATTTGAATGCCTTTTTGTCATTATACGAGGTTATTTATCCGAGCCTGAAAATAGATGTGGATGCAGAAAGAATTCAAAAATTGAATGCCCGCATAAATTTTATTGATCATTATCGCCCCCAGGTTCTCACCCAGCAGTCCAGCCAGCAGGAGCTTGAAGCACTGGAAAGCGATCTTCAGACGCTCTTTGATGATATGACCGAGGACGAAGCAGATCCTTCTCTTTGGTGGGTAATTATTTCGACCGGAAGCATAATCATCCTTACATTATCCTACGTTGGCTGGAGAAAATATAAGGGAGATAAAGCAAGACAAAAGAATCGTTCCAGAGAGTTAAAAGATTGACATTGATGTGCTGCCCAAAATATAATGATTTACATCTTTAACAGCCTCAGCAGCAATTTTTAACCGCTGGGCATGTTTTAATCATAAGGAACAAGGGAAATGTAAAGAAAGACTTCCGCAGTTCGAATAGGGTATGTTTTGTGCTGAAGCAGAACATCACGATAAGCATAGGAGGTAAAAGAATGGGAGGATATCTCATTTATTTTGCGATTATAATCATTGTGCCGATTTGGGCGCAAATGAAAGTAAAGGGTGCATATAGCAAGTATTCTAAAGTTCCTTCCTCAACCCAAATGAGAGGTGCTGAGGTAGCAAGAAAGATTTTGGATGCAAACGGACTTTATCAGGTAGGTGTTGAAGAAACCCGCGGTCATTTGACGGATCACTATGACCCAAGGTCAAAGACGGTTAGGCTATCAGCCACAAATTATCATGGGCATTCTGTGGCTGCAGCTGCAATTGCTGCCCACGAAGTTGGCCATGCAATTCAGGACCATCAGGATTATGCTTTCCTGCGCTTTCGCCATGCATTGGTCCCGGTTGCGAATCTTGGTTCTAACTTTTCCTGGATTTTGATTATGATCGGATTTTTTGCCGGTATGAGCGGAATGGTATTATTGGGGATTATTTTTATGGCAGCAGCCGTAGTTTTTCAGGTCATTACACTGCCTGTTGAATATAATGCCTCTAATCGGGCTATGGATCAGGTAGTATCCTTAGGCATTATCAGAAATGATGAGGAAAGGGAAACGAAAAAGGTATTGAACGCAGCTGCATTGACATATGTAGCGGCTGCAGCGGTTGCTGTTCTTGAATTGCTTCGTTTAATACTGATTTACACGGGCATGACAAGGTCCGAGTAAAAAGCTGGCTTTTTGTTTCATAAAAAAGAGATGGCCTCCCTAAGGTCATCTCTTATTATTTATTGGTCCAGAACCAGCAAAGCAAGTTTACTATTTTTTATGGTTAAAAAGTTTTAATGCTCAACCGGCTTTTTGTTTTCGTCCAATGTAAATCCTTCTCCAAGCACATCATGAACTGCTGTAACAGAAACAAACGCATGGGGATCTACCGAGATTATGACATTTTTTAGCCGGACGATTTCATTTCTTCCGACAACACAATATAAAACCTCCCGCTCTTTTTTGGTAAAAGAGCCATGGCCTTTTAAAACAGTTACACCTCTGTCCATTTCCTTCATGATTTTTTCAGCAATTGCATCATTTTGTTCAGATATAATCATAGCTCCTCTTGCAGCATAAGCACCCTCTTGCATAAAATCAATCACTTTGGCGCCAACAAAAACAGCGACAAGGGTATACATGGCTTCACGGTAGTCCAGATAAGTTATTAAGGACAGGGCAATTACGAAAAAGTCAAAAATAAACATTGTTTTACCCATGCTTACGCCTGCGTATTTATGGGTAAGCCTGGCGATAATATCAACCCCGCCCGTCGTTCCTCCATACCGGAAAATGGTGCCCAGGCCAATTCCAATAAATACACCAGCAAATAAAGCAGCAAGAGTCAGATCTTCATTTAAAGGCATTTCAATTTGGTATCGCTGAAAAATCCACAAGAAAATCGATACACTGACAGTTCCGATAATGGTGTAGAAAAATACATTCCTTCCCAGAAGCTTCCAGCCTATAAAAAAGAGGGGTATATTTAATAATAGATTTGTATAGGAAGGATCCCATTTGAAAAGAAAGTAGAGCAGCAATGTGATTCCGGTGAATCCGCCTTCAGCTAGATTATTTTGCATATTAAAATGAACAAGTCCAAATGAAAAGATGGCTGCTCCAAGCAAAATGAAAAAGATATTTTTAAATTTTAATCCAAAAAGCATAATATCCCTCCACTACCTAATTATCTCATATTCAAAGCGTATCTAATTATATAAGATACAGGTAATAAGAGCAATAACATCAGGGGTAAGACATCGGAGCATACATGATCAGCCCTATTACAAATATTTTAAATAAAAATATTTGTAATAGGGCTGAGCTTTAGCTAACATGAAAAGTGGAAATCTCCGTGTGAAACCGTAAAAAGCTGAGGTGAAATAAATGCCAGACAACAAAACAATGAAAGAAATGCAAACAGAAGTAGATACATACATAAGCCAGTTTAAAGAAGGGTATTTCAGTCCATTGGCAATGCTTGCAAGGATGACTGAAGAACTTGGGGAGCTTTCAAGAGAGGTGAACCATTATTACGGTGAAAAACCAAAAAAGTCCACTGAGGAAGAAAAGGCTATCGAAGAAGAGCTTGGTGATATGTTATTTGTTTTAATATGCTTCGCAAATTCATTAAATATTGATTTGCAGGATGCACATGACCGGGTTATGAAAAAATTTAATACGCGTGATAAAGACAGATGGACAAGAATTGAAGATTAAGGAGAGAAATGAAATGGATAAAGTCAAAATTGCCATAGCCGGACCTCGCGGAAGGATGGGAAGAGAAGCTGTTCAGCTTATTAAAAAAACTGAAAACTATGATTTGGCTGCTGTAATTGACCGCAAGAATGGAGGAGGGTTCCTCAGCGATTTTGACGGCTTTTCAGAATTTGCCCAAATTCCGGTCTATACGGATTTGTCAGTCTGCTTTCAGGAGATGAAGCCAGATGTCCTAATTGATCTGACCACCCCGGAAGTCGGGATGGAGCATACCAAAACAGCTCTTGAACACGGTGTTAGGCCGGTTGTTGGAACAACAGGATTTACAATGGAAAACCTCCAGGAGCTTGAGGAACTTTGCCATGAAAAAGGGCTTGGCTGCATTATTGCCCCTAACTTTGCTCTTGGTGCTGTTTTAATGATGAAATTTTCACAAATGGCAGGCAGATACTTTAAAGATGTAGAAATTATAGAATTGCACCATGATCAAAAATTGGACGCGCCTTCTGGTACTGCAGTTAAAACAGCAGAAATGATTGCGGATGTCAGAGAGAATAAGGAGCAGGGGCACCCTAATGAAAAAGAATCGATTACTGGTGCCAGAGGTGCCAATTTTGACGGGATGCATATTCACTCCGTTCGATTGCCTGGCCTGATAGCCCATCAGCAGGTTATGTTTGGATCTGAAGGGCAAACATTAACGATTCGCCATGACTCCTATAACCGTGCTTCTTTTATGTCTGGAGTGAAACTGGCAGTGGACACAGTTCTAAAGATAGATACTCTTGTTTATGGACTGGAAAATATAATGGAATAGAAAGGGGGTGCAAACATGAATATTGCTTTAATTGCTCATGATAAGAAAAAGGATGATATTGTACGTTTTGCCATTGCCTATAAATCCATCTTATCCGGGCATAACCTATATGCAACCGGTACGACCGGTTCACGCATTATAAAGGAAACAGGTCTGGAAATCCACCGTTTCCAGTCAGGCCCCCTGGGCGGTGATCAGGAGATCGGGGCACTAATTGCCAATAATAAAATGGATGTAGTATTTTTCTTTAGAGATCCGCTTACAGTCCAGCCTCATGAGCCTGATGTATCCGCACTTGTCCGCCTCTGTGACGTATATGCTGTTCCGTTGGCAACAAATATGGGTACTGCTGAAATCATCATTAAAGGACTGGAACGTGGCGATTTATCCTGGAGGAAAATTGTAAGAGGAGAAAAAGGTGACACGAATGAACTTCGATAACCTGGACATTTTGGCATTTGGCGCCCATGCGGATGATGTTGAAATCGGCATGGGCGGAACGATTGCCAAATATGCATCCAACGGAAAAAAAATTGGGATATGCGACCTTACCAGGGCTGAACTATCATCAAATGGAACGGTCGAAACACGAAAAGAAGAAGCCCTTAAAGCAGCGGAGATATTGGGAGTAACCAGTAGAGAGACCCTTAATTTACCTGACAGGGGCTTATATTATAATCAGGAATACATAGCAAAAATCGCAGGTGTAATTCGTAAATACAGGCCATCTCTTGTTTTTGCGCCATATTTGGAGGACAGGCACCCTGACCATGGCCACTGTGCCCGTCTGGTTGAAGAGGCAATCTTTTCTGCAGGAATTAAAAAATTTGAAACCGAAGGCGGTTATGCGCCCCATAAGGTGAAAAGCTTGCACTTTTACATGATTAATGGTTTCCATAAACCAGACTTCCTGATCGATATCTCATCTTTTATGGACAAAAAAATAGCCAGCCTGGAGGCCTATGAAAGTCAATTTGTAAGAAGTCCTGATTCTTATGAAACTCCTCTGGTCAATGGTTATATAGAAACCGTCCAGTCAAGGGAAACCCTTTTTGGGAAACAGGCAGGGGTTCAATATGCAGAGGGATTTAAAGCAAATAGGCCGCTACTCTTGGATCGGGATTTATTTGGTGAAGACATATGAAAAAGCTTAAGATCGGAATCACCTGCTATCCGACAGTAGGAGGCTCAGGTGTTGTTGCAACTGAATTAGGCAAAATGCTGGCTGAAAAAGGGCATGAGATTCACTTTATTTCATCAAGCCTGCCATTTCGTTTAAAAAGAATGTATCATAATATTTTTTACCATCAGGTGGATGTAAACCAATACTCGGTATTTCAATATGCTCCATATGATATCGCACTTGCAAGCAAAATGGCAGAAGTAATAAAAAGGGAGGAACTTGACATAATACATGTCCATTATGCAATTCCTCACGCTGTATGTGCCATATTGGCGAAACAGATGAGCGGGAAGGACATTAAAATTGTGACCACTCTTCATGGAACGGATATTACTGTACTTGGTTATGATCCCTCACTTACTGACGCCATCCGTTTCGGCATCGAGAAATCTGACGGAGTTACTGCAGTATCCAATGCCCTAATCTCGCAAACCTATGACTTAATAAAACCTGATAAGACGATAAAAACGGTTTATAACTTTATAGATGAAAGGGTGTATCAGAAATCTGATTCTGTTTATCTTAAGGATGAGTACGGCATCGCTCCTGAAGAGAAGGTTATTATCCATGTCTCAAATTTCCGCAGTGTAAAAAGAGTGCCAGATGTCGTAAAAGCTTTTGCCAAAATAGCAGAAGAAGTTCCCGCAAAACTGCTTCTCGTCGGCGATGGTCCTGAAATGACTGTCATATGCAAACTTGTAAATGATATGAATCTTAAAGGCAAAGTCCTGTTCCTTGGCAAACAGGATAATGTGGAGGAGCTTTATAGCATCAGTGATCTTATGTTATTGCTCTCTGAAAAAGAAAGTTTTGGACTTGTTGCTTTGGAAGCAATGGCTTGCGGAGTTCCTTGTATCGGCACCAATGTTGGAGGTATCCCAGAAGTTATTGCCGATGGGAAAACAGGCTATATTTGCGGCCTTGGGGCTATTAACGAAATATCCGAAAAAGCAATTTCTCTTCTAAAAGATGCAGACCTTCATGGCAAGTTTTCTTCACAGTCTGTTTCACTTGCAAAAGCAGTTTTTAGTGCAGATCAAATAGTATCCCAATATGAAGAGTTCTATTATGAGCTTTTAGAGAATGGTGACCAGGCATGAACGAATCGTTTTTAAAAGCTGTTCCTGTATTAGAAAGGATTGAGGAAGCAGGGTATGAGGCTTATTTTGTAGGGGGGTCTGTCAGGGATTTTCTGCTTGGGAAAGAGATTGCCGATGTTGATATTGCCGCCTCTGCAACTCCTGAGGAATTGAAATCTATCTTTAATAAGACTCTTGATGTTGGTATCGAGCATGGAACGGTTATCGTTCTTTTTAATGGCATACCCTATGAAGTTACAACTTTTAGGACAGAGGCTGAGTATCTTGATTTTAGAAGGCCATCTGAAGTTCAATTTATCAGGTCTTTGGAAGAAGATTTGAAAAGAAGAGATTTCACCATGAACGCCATTGCAATGGATAAAAGTGGGCGGTTAATTGATCCTTTTAATGGGAAAAAAGATATCGGGAAAAAAGTCATTCGGACTGTTGGCAAGCCAGAAGAAAGATTTTCCGAAGATGCTCTTAGAATGATGAGGGCTGTACGTTTTTTCAGCCAGCTCTCGTTTGATATTGATAGAACCACTTTCGAGGCGCTTTCATCAATGGCTTATCTCCTGGAAAAAATTGCAGTTGAGAGAAAACTGGCAGAATTCGAAAAACTGCTGGCTGGAAAGAACCGCATGATGGCTCTAAAAATAATAAGTGAAACCGGGTTATACAAATATCTTCCGCAAATGTCAGTTTTCAAAAGGCAGCTATGCAGTTCGGCAGATTATAATGCATGTGGACTGACAGTTGAAGAAATGTGGGGCTTCCTTGTTTACCTCTTTGGTATGGACCTGCCAAAAGCAGAGTTTTTTCTGAAAAACTGGAAAATGCCTGTAAAGAAAACAAGAAAGATATTATCGTTCCTGCATTGGATTCAGTACAGATCAGATAGCGAATGGGATGCATTTTCTCTTTATCATGCAGGGAAAGAATCTTCCCTAAGCGCTGAACGGATACACAATGTGCTTGAGAATTCCGAAATAACGAGAAATACAGATAAGGTACTCAATCTTTATCATACCCTGCCAATAAAACAAAGAAGCGAACTTCAGCTTACTGGGAATGATCTGATGAACTGGTTCGACAAATCTCCTGGTCCATGGATCAAAACGGAACTGGAAAAAGCGGAAAGTGCCGTGTTAAAGGGCGTTTTGAAAAATAGCAATGAATCCATAAGGGAGTGGCTCATGAAGTGCAATCAGAAATAAGGAAAAAAATGATTGATGCTTTTACAAATAGTAAAGAGGAATATCTATCAGGACAGCACTTAGCAGACTTGATTGGGTGTTCAAGAACGGCAGTATGGAAGCATATAGAAGAGCTGAGAAAGGAAGGCTTCGAGCTGAAAGCTGTACGAAGAAAAGGCTATCGGATCACCAAAACACCTGAAAAGGTGACTGCGGATGAAATCAGGCTGGGGTTAAAAACAGAAACCCTTGGGCGCCATATTCACCATGAAGAAAGTGTCGACTCCACCCAGAAAATTGCACATCGGCTGGCCTATGAAGGCGCACCGGAAGGAACAATTGTAATTGCGGAGGAACAGCTTTCAGGCAGGGGGAGAATGGATCGCAGATGGCATTCGCCAAAATCCACAGGGGTTTGGATGAGTGTTATTTTGAGGCCGAATATTCCTCCTCCAAAGGCCCCCCAGCTTACACTGATTTCAGCTGTGGCTGTGGTACAGGCAATCGAAGAGCTAACTGGTTTGACCCCGCAAATTAAATGGCCAAATGATATCTTAATGAACGGCAAGAAGGTAACAGGGATCCTAACTGAACTTCAGGCGGATGCAGACCGGATCATTTCAATCATAATT
The DNA here is from genome assembly GCF_000518885.1 of Bacillus sp. J33. GTDB lineage: Bacteria > Bacillota > Bacilli > Bacillales > Cytobacillaceae > Cytobacillus. The sequence goes on from NZ_JAEL01000006.1 coordinate 15,163, forward strand.
GGAATTGGCATCAATGTGAACCAGCAGCTTGACGATTATCCGGAGGACATAAAAAATATCGCTACATCTTTATCAATTGAAAAAGGGGAAAAGCTCTCAAGAGCTGAATTGATAAAAATCCTTCTTGGAAAATTGGAGACCCTATATAAACTTTATCTGGATAAAGGATTCTATCCAATTAAACTTTTATGGGAAAGCTATGCTGTCAGCATCGGCAAGAGCCTTACAGCCAGGACTATTACGGGCAGCATCTATGGAAAGGCCCTTGGAATTACGGACGATGGCGTTTTGATGATTGAAGATAGCGGCGGAAAATTGCATTATGTCTACTCTGCAGATATTGAGCTCGATTCCTGAAAGACCGCCAGAAATTTAATATAGCCAATGCTTTCTATTTTTTGTTATACTTTTTATGGGCAGTATCCGCTGAAGAACTGCACCTGCTTTTAATAAATCTAATCAAATAGATATCTGCCTAGATCCATAAATGGACCGGGACAGAGGGATGAACTACTATAATGAGCTATTGCAAAATCCTTCTGCCTTCAGAAGGATTTTTTTGTGGCTGCAGGCCAATCCTGTATTTTTAATACTCATTGGTGAAGTTTTATTTCCTCTTCCTGAACAAGGAGGACGAAAGATGAAGCAAACAACTGATTTTCTGAAGATGAAAGAATATGATGAAAAAATTGTGATGCTCACAGCTTATGATTATCCTGCTGCCAAACAGGCGGAAAAAGCAATGGTGGATATGATTCTTGTTGGGGATTCTCTTGGTATGGTGGTGTTAGGCTACGATTCAACCATACCTGTCACAATGGAAGATATGATCCATCATGGAAAAGCTGTCAAAAGAGGGGCAGAAAATACATTTATTGTAATAGATATGCCTTTTATGAGCTATCATTTATCCATAAAAGATACGCTTTTGAATGGAGCAAGGCTAGTTCAGGAAACTGGAGCGCATGCTGTTAAGCTTGAAGGCGGAGATGAAGTTGCAGAGCATATTAAGGCTTTAACCAAGGCTGGGATACCCGTAATCGCCCATCTTGGCTTAACCCCGCAATCTGTTGGAGTCTTAGGCGGATATAAGGTACAGGGGAAAAATGCTGAAGCTGCCAAAAAGTTAATTGAAGATGCAAAGGAATGTGAAAAAGCTGGGGCATTTGCTGTTGTCTTGGAGTGCGTTCCTAAACAGCTGGCAAAACGGATCACACAGGAATTAACGATTCCTACTATTGGGATAGGTGCCGGCAGAGATACGGATGGGCAGGTTCTTGTTTATCATGATGTATTGGGGTATGGAGTAGATAGAGTACCTAAATTTGCAAAACAATATCAAAGCTTAAACACAGTAATTCAGGAAAGCCTGGCTGCTTATTCTGCTGAAGTAAAGAACGGATCCTTCCCTGATGATGCCCATTCTTTCACAATGAAAGAGGAAGAGCTGCTTAGCTTATATGGAGGCAAAATATGAGAACGATTACAACAGTAAGGGAAATGCAGCAAATAGCAGCACAGCTTTTACGGGAAGGGAAAACAATTGGTTTTGTTCCTACAATGGGTTATTTGCATGAGGGCCATCTTTCTTTGTTAAAAGCCGCCAGAAAAGAAAATGATGTGACAGTGCTAAGCATTTTTGTCAACCCGCTTCAATTTGGCCCTAAGGAAGATCTTGCGACATATCCAAGAGATTTTGAACGTGATAGCCAGCTGGCTGAGCAGGAAGGAAATGATTTTATTTTTTATCCCTCAGCAGAAGAAATGTATCCTGATTCTCCTTCGGTAACCGCAAAAGTACATGACCGCACAGATGTTTTATGCGGCAGGTCACGTCCAGGACACTTTGATGGGGTAGCCACAGTCCTTACGAAGCTTTTTAATATTGTACAGCCGAATAAAGTTTACTTTGGAATGAAGGATGCACAGCAGGTGGCAGTGGTTGAAGGTCTGGTAAGAGATTTTAATATTCCTGCAGAAATAGTGCCTGTTGAAACAGTCAGGGAACAGGATGGCCTAGCCAAGAGCTCCAGAAACGTTAATCTGCTTCCTGCAGAACGCGAACAGGCTGCTGCACTCCATCAAAGCCTAAAAATCGCAGAATCAGCGATCGCTGAGGGTGAAAAAGATTCCCAAAAGGTTATTGCTAAAATAAGGGAGCATATTGAGAATAATACAAGCGGTGCTATTGATTATATAGAAATTCTCTCTTATCCGGATTTAAAAGGAGTCAATGTATTGCAGGGGAAAGTGATTATTGCTATTGCAGTCAAATTTACTAAAGCCCGGCTAATAGACAACGCTATCATTACGATAAATTAAGAAAAGCTAAAGGGGGAAGCAGCATGTTTCGCACCATGATGAATGGCAAAATCCATCGTGCAACTGTAACGGAAGCAAATTTGAATTATGTAGGAAGCATAACGATCGATACCGATATTATTGAGGCAGTAGGTATGGCACCAAACGAAAAGGTCCAAATCGTCAATAATAATAATGGAGCACGCTTTGAAACATATATCATCCCTGGGGCAAGAGGAAGCGGTGTTATCTGTGTGAATGGCGCGGCAGCCCGCCTTGTTCAAGAAGGGGACATTGTGATTATCATTTCTTATGCACTTGTACCGGATGAGAAGGTGCCTTACCATGAACCAAAGGTCGCCATTATGGACAGCAGCAATCGAATTGCCGAAATGATCCATGCGGAGCCAGAAAGCACAGTTTTATAACAGGATTTATTAAACTGCTTTGTTAAAGGTGATTCTTTATTGGGCAATTTGCTGAAGGGTGCGGCAGGTCGAAGAGTACTTGACATTGGCAGCAAGGTTGCCCTGCCTGAGAGTGCTTGAGTGCCTGGAGAGAAAATCAAAATAAAAATTTAACAGAGTATCTAAGGAAGTGCTGGCCGGTCAGAAAAAGTACCCTATAGAGTAGACATATTAAAAAAGTCTGCCTATAGGGTACTTTTTTGTATAAGTTGCAATCCTTGGGTGAATAAGGGCATGTTCCATGTGGAAGAAAAATAATAAGAAGAATGCTATTTGTCTTTTTCTTTTTCCGTTTTTGTGATACCGTTTGAATGACTGAATTGTAGAGGTGTATGCCATGGGTAATAAATATGTCGTTGTTGATTTAGAAACAACCGGAAACGCGCCTAAAAAGGGCGATAAAATTATACAATTTGCAGCTGTGGTGATCGAAAACGGAAAAATCACAGAAGAATATTCATCATTCGTAAACCCTGAACAGGCAATTCCTCCTTTTATTGAAGAATTGACAGGGTTGTCAGATGACATGGTTGAGGATGCCCCTCTCTTTGCTGAAATTGCCCCGAAGGTACTCACTTTGCTGGAGGGAGCGTTTTTTGTAGCACACAACGTTCTGTTTGATCTGTCTTTTTTGCAGGAAGAATTGGTAGAATCTGGTTATAACGGGTTTTACGGGCCTGTGTTAGATACTGTGGAAATGAGCCGTATTCTTTTTCCAACTGCAGATAGCTTTAAGTTATCAGATCTTGCAATCCGAGAAGGGCTAAAACATGAGCGCCCTCATCAGGCAGACAGTGATGCGTATGTGACTGCAGAGCTTCTCCTAATACTGTTGAAAAAGATTGAAAGCCTTCCGCTAAAAACGCTCGAACAGCTGCATAAGCTTTCTGGCGGCTTAAAAAGCGATTTAGATATTTTATTTGATGAATTCATTTTAATAAAAGAAAGCAGGATTGAGTATTTACCTGACTTTCTTGAAATTCATAGGGGAATTGCTCTGAAGAAAGTCGAAATGCCAAAAGAGCATAGTGGACCTGACAGCATCGGTTTTCCTTTTACTGCAGAGGAAAAGCAGGAGATGTTTATAAAAGCTTTTCCCTCATATGAAGTTAGGCAGGGCCAGTTTAAGATGATGGATTCAATATATGAAGCTTTCAAGGGTAGCAAGCATGCCTTAATTGAGGCGGGAACGGGTGTCGGAAAATCATTGGCATACCTGGTTCCATCAGCAATATATGGAAACGAGTCCGGCAAAACTGTCATTATTAGTACATATACGACGCAGCTGCAGGAACAGCTCCTGACAAAAGATGTGCCCCTTTTACAAAGAATGCTGCCTTTCCCTGTAAAGGCAGTAGTGCTGAAGGGAAGAAGCCACTATATCAGTCTGGCAAAGTTTGTCCAAACACTAAAGGATGATGAAGAAGATAATTATGATACAATCCTTAGCAAAATGCAGATTCTTGTATGGCTGTTGGAGACGGACACAGGTGATATTGATGAATTAAACCTGTCGAGCGGCGGGATGTTTTACTGGAGCAAGATAAAGAATGACGAAACTGCTTTTTTGCAAGACCGCTCATGGATACCTAGAGATTTTTATCTGAGAGCAAGGAAGGAAGCACAAACTGCAGATATTATTATAACCAACCATTCTTTGCTTCTAACCGATTTGGTGGCACCAAGCGCGATATTGCCTGAATTCAGCCATGTGGTTATAGATGAGGGGCACCATTTTGTTAAAGCATCAGGGAAACATTTTGGCCAAAAGCTTGACTATTTAACCGTCCGTTTGCTGCTTGGCCAAATTGGGCTATTTGAACAGAAACAGCTTTTTTACAAGCTTGAAAAACTAGTGGAAGAAAAAGCAGGAAGCCCTGATCATTCCATCCACTCTTTTGAAATAAATCAGCTGATAGCTGATCTTCTGCATGAAATGGATGAATTATTTAAGATTATAGGAATTTATGCAAAGAAGTATTCTAAAGCAAAGAAGGGCATCAATCGATTAACTGTTCGCTTTTTAAATGGTGCTGATGACAAAGAGTCAAAAGCGGTAATAGCCAGTGCGGAACGCTTTGGATTTTTGCTGAAAGATTTGATGGCAGCAATAGATGGCCGCATAAGGATTGCTGCCTTGATTAAGGAAGCTTTAACACTGGAGGAAAAAGCACTTATGGAGGATGTTGCCTCCGTATTTGATGATTTGAATGATTTAAATGAGAGCTTAAAATCTATTTTTAAAACCCCAGCCCCTCATTCTGTTGTCTGGATTGAGATGGATACTCGTTCTGCACAGAATAGCACTACTGTTTATGCTCAGCCAGTAACAGTATCAGAATACCTAAAGGAGCTATTCTTCAGCAAAAAGGACAGTGCCGTGATTACTTCGGCTACTTTGTCCGTAAAAGATTCCTTTCAATTTATCCTTAATGAGCTGGGCCTTGAGGAGCAGCAATGCATCCTTGAACAAATTCCATCGCCTTTTAATTATGAAGAACAGGTAAAGCTCCTGATCCCTTCTGATCTGCCTGAAGTAAATGCGGTTCCGCTTGAGGAATACGTTGCCTCCATTTCGGAACACATTATTTCGGTTGCTGAGGCAACAAAAGGGAGGATGCTGATCCTTTTTACTTCATATGAGATGCTGAGGAAAACGTATGAACTTATAAAGGAATCAGGGTTCCTGGAGGACTATGCAGTAATTGCACAGGGAGTGACCAGCGGCAGCCGTTCAAGGCTTACGAGAAATTTTCAGCGGTTTGATAAGGCAATCCTATTGGGAACAAGCAGCTTTTGGGAAGGGGTGGATATCCCGGGGGAAGACCTTTCTTGCCTTGTAATTGTGAGACTTCCATTCACACCGCCGGACGAACCTTTGGCACAGGCAAAAAATGAGCAAATCAAAAATGAAGGAAAAAACCCATTTTCCGCAAACTCGCTGCCTGAGGCGGTAATCCGTTTTAAACAGGGTGTCGGAAGGTTAATACGAACCAGTTCAGATAGGGGAATTATCCTGGTTTTTGACCGGAGGATCGTAACAACGAAATATGGAAAGGCTTTTCTGGATTCTATCCCTCCTGTTCCAGTGCAAAAAAGCAATATTGATGAAATTGTTGAATTAATTTATACTTGGCTATAATGTTCTCATTGCGGCTCTCAGTAAGCATGGGAATGCGTTGCCCAGGGATCATGCGGACTGCACTACTGCACTTTTGCCTCCTTTTTTCGGTGAGAGAAGGGCCCTTGAAAAGCAGGATAAATTCGTCTAAATAACACATTATATATTTGTTGGGAATTTATTTATGCCAGGTGGAACTAACATTGTGGAAGGGGCTTATCCATTCCGCTTTTGTTCATAGGGTAGGAGGAATAAATAGATGAAAGTGTTGTTCGCCTTTATGCTAATGTTCACGAACTGGTACTACATACCGAAAGACTCTCCTGCAGTTCCGGTAAAGGTTGAAAGCATCGATTTGAAACTAAAAAGCGATGAGCTCGCTATGACTTTTTTTTCTCTTTCCAGTGGTGAAGCTTCCTTGATTCACCATGGAAATGACCAAAATATACTGATTAATACTGGCGGACAGGGGACAGAACCTGAATTAAAAAAGCTTCTAAAACTGTATGGGGCAAATGAAATATCGACAATTATTTTAACGGATGAGGAATTGTATAACGAAACAAGCCTTGTATGGCTGATAGAAGAGTACGGCGTTAAGCAGGTAATAGCAGGGGAAACGTTAGCTTCTCAACTAAAGCATGGAAACACTGATTTAAGTGATATCAATATTCATATTTGGAGTATGGATACGAAGCAGCAGCTGTTGCCAGGCTTGCAAACGGAAGTTCTATATAATGGGAATGATTCAGGGGACGGAATGGATGTATCTTTTACATTTGCAAGACATAGGGTCTTTTTTATGAATTCAACCAGTGAGAAAGCAAAAGAGGTGTTTTTGAAGAAGGATCTTTCCAATGTCAATATCCTGAAACTTCCGGCGTTTGGAAGGGAAAAATCAATTTCTGAAGATATGATAAAACATATGGATCCCCAAATTGCAATCTTATTTCATAAGTCTTCCGTAAAACCTGACTCGGATTTGTTCGGACTGTTAAATGATGCGTGGGTCGATGTATATTATACAAGGAAGCATGGAACTGTCACCATTAAATTCACGGATATTAACTACGAAGTCATTACGATATTCCAGGAAGATGTATACAAATAAAGGCTGTTTCCTAACCTTCACTATATTTTCCTATAGGAAAATATTTTGTGAGAAGACATTTGCCTCGTTGAAATTTGTCTGATTGAAAAAGCTGCGCACATGGCGCAGCAAGACGTGATGGACTAGAAGAAAATTTGTGGTTGATTATTACAAGGAAACAAATTATGCTGTTATACTGTTATTGAGTGTATTTCTTTGTAAGTTTATTTTAACCTAAAGGGTTAGGTATATAAGTTACAAATATTGTAGAGGCTGAGGAGGAATTCCAGAATGGAAAGCAAAATAGAGGTTTTATCAACAGTCAAGATCCAGCAAAGCCCGGATTTGTATAAAATTGTTGATGTACTAAATAGAACCTTAAAGGAAAAAGATCTTATGTTCGGTTTGGCACTTGATCAGGAAGACCAAAATAAAGCGATTTTTACTATCTATCGTACATAAAAGAGTGATTAAGAAATGAAAAAAGCACTAATAGCTATCATAACTTTGCTTGTCATTTGCATTGGTACAGGGATTCTGATTTATTTCAACAGCATGAAGCCGGTAAAAGCGGCCGAAGCAAAAGCTGTAGAGCTTGCAAAAAAGGAAACAGATCTTGTTGCTGTTCAAGACTTCCATTTATACCATGGGACAGAAACCTACTATGTTGTCGAGGGCAAGGATGCTGACAAAGCAGACATTTATGTGTGGGTTCCAGAGAAAAAAGGGAAAATAGTTACGCGAAAAAAATCTGATGGAATTTCAAGCGAAGAAGCAATAAACAGACTTAAGCAAGAGAAGAATCCTGCAGAAATTATGTCAGTACGCCTGGGAATGGAGAAAAATATCCCATTATGGGAAATTCATTATCGTTCTAAAGGCGATTTAATAAATTATTATTATATAGATTTTAAAACAGGAGAATGGCTAAAAAAAATTGAAAACCTGTAAGTTTTAGGCCGTTAGCATGGGCCGCAGGAGAAAATGGGAGGAAGAACAATGGAGATTCAACTGGCACAAAGAGTTAAAGCATTAACACCATCAACAACTCTGGCAATTACTGCTAAAGCAAAGGAACTAAAATCCCAGGGACATGATGTCATTGGATTGGGAGCGGGAGAACCTGATTTTAATACCCCTCAGCATATCATTGATGCTGCAGTCCAATCCATGAATGAAGGCCATACAAAATATACCCCTTCCGCGGGGCTTCCTGCATTAAAAAAGGAAATTGCAGCCAAGTTCAAAAAAGATCAGGGCATTGATTATGACCCATCTGAAATTATTGTTACTAATGGAGCAAAGCATGGCTTATATACTCTCTTCCAAGTTTTACTTAATGAAGGGGACGAAGTGATCATTCCGATTCCATACTGGGTCAGTTACCCTGAGCAGGTTAAACTGGCAGGGGGAGTTCCGGTTTATGCAGAGGGAAAAGAAGAAAATGAATATAAAATTACACCAGAACAGCTGGCTGAGAGCATAACAGACAAAACAAAAGCAGTTATAATCAACTCACCCAGCAATCCAACAGGAATGCTTTATTCCGCAGATGAATTAAAGGCATTGGGAGAAGTTTGCCTTAAGCATAATGTCTTAATTATCTCAGATGAAATATATGAAAAACTGGTTTACGCGGGCCATAAACATACTTCCATTGCTGAGCTTTCAACTGAACTGAAAGAGCAAACCATTATCATCAATGGAGTTTCCAAGTCACATTCCATGACTGGATGGAGGATTGGCTATGCCGCAGGAAATAAAGAAATCATAAAAGCAATGACTAATCTAGCCAGCCACAGCACATCCAACCCGACTACAACTGCACAATACGGTTCCATCGCAGCCTATGCCGGACCGCAGGATATGCTGCATGAAATGCGAGAAGCCTTTGAGCACCGCTTAAATACAATTTATGATAAATTAATCAAGATTCCTGGGGTTACTTGCATCAAACCTCAAGGGGCATTTTATCTGTTCCCTAATGTTCAAAGGGCTGCCGAGATGACAGGCTTTGAGAATGTTGATGACTTTGCAGGGGCATTGCTGGAAGAAGCAATGGTTGCAGTAATTCCTGGTTCCGGTTTCGGTTCTCCGCAAAACATCCGTTTATCATATGCAACTTCTCTTGATTTACTGGAAAAGGCTGTTGAGCGCATACACGGATTTGTTGAAAAAAATATGAAGTAAAAGCACTTAAGACAGGAGAGCCGGATGATATCCGGCCTTCTTCTGTGTTATCTGAATAAAAGGCTAAATTGCCGGTGCTATAACTTTCTATATGATTGCTTGTCAATGGGCTGGAAGGTATAATAAATAGCGATACATAAGTAGTAATTGCTTAGATTTTTTGGAGGGAACATAAATTGACAAAAACCACTATTTCTCAAGTTTATAAATTTGTTGACCAGGAAGTTACAATCGGAGCTTGGATTGCCAATAAGCGTTCCAGCGGAAAAATTGCTTTTTTGCAGCTCCGTGATGGGTCAGGCTTTATTCAGGGTGTAGTAGTAAAAGCAGAAGTCCCCGAAGAAGTATTCCAGGGTGCAAAATCGGTTACCCAGGAATCTTCCGTATATGTGACGGGCAGGGTGCAAAAAGACGAACGTTCACCATTCGGCTATGAATTGCTGGTAACTGGTTTGGAGGTTATTCATCAGGCAGTTGATTATCCAATTACACCAAAAGAGCATGGAACAGAGTTCTTAATGGATAACCGCCATTTATGGCTTCGCTCCCGCCGCCAGCATGCGGTCATGAAAATTAGAAATGAAATTATCCGCGCAACTTATGAATTCTTCAATGAGCAAGGGTTCTCAAAGGTAGACCCCCCAATTTTGACAGGAAGTGCTCCAGAAGGAACTTCAGAGCTTTTTGCGACAAAATATTTTGAAGAAGATGCCTATTTATCTCAAAGCGGACAGCTTTATATGGAAGCTGCTGCAATGGCGCTTGGAAAAGTATTTTCATTCGGACCAACTTTCCGTGCTGAGAAATCAAAAACGCGCCGTCATTTGATCGAATTTTGGATGATTGAGCCTGAAATGGCTTTCTATGAGTTCGAAGATAACCTTAAAGTTCAGGAAGAGTACGTTGCCCATATTGTTCAGTCCGTATTAAAGAATTGTACGATTGAACTTAAAACACTTGGACGGGATACAGAGAAGCTTGAAAAAATCACAGCTCCATTCCCACGCATCACTTATGATGAGGCTATTAAATTCCTTCAGGATAAAGGCTTTGATGATATCCAGTGGGGAGATGACTTTGGGGCACCACATGAGACGGCCATTGCGGAAAGCTATGACAAGCCTGTCTTTATTACGCACTATCCAACTTCCTTGAAGCCATTCTATATGCAGCCTGATCCAACTAGAGAAGATGTTGTATTATGTGCAGACTTGATTGCTCCTGAAGGGTATGGAGAAATTATTGGGGGATCTGAGCGTATTCATGATTATGACCTCCTCAAGCAGCGCCTTGATGAACATAATTTAGATATGGATGCATATAAATGGTATCTTGAACTGCGCCAGTACGGGTCAGTGCCGCATTCTGGATTCGGCCTTGGACTTGAAAGAACGGTTGCCTGGATTAGCGGAGTTGAGCATGTTCGTGAAACAATTCCGTTCCCTCGCTTACTTAATCGTTTATATCCATAATAAATTGCCTATTACGGGAAAATGAATATTGGCTAAAGCAAAAAAATCCGCCTCCAGCGGATTTTTTGCTTCTTAACCCTATCGAAGGAACATTCAGAAGTTTGTTAAACAGGTGATTGTTCTTAGCCAGTCAAGGTAAAACTTCATGGAAAACTTACCGGTTATTCTCCTCACTTTAGCCAGGTTGTTCATGATATACTGAAAAGGAGGTGTCCGTATGTCCAAAAACAGTTTATTAAAATGGATTCAGGAAGGGAATATTTCCATCCCTGGAGTATTGTTAACACAGTACAAAGAAATGAATTTGAATGAGCATGAACTCGTTTTAATACTTCATGTCATTTCTTATATAGAACATGGGAATGAATTTCCCACCCCTGTCGAATTATCTTCCCGCATGACTATTTCAGTAGCCGAATGTACGGAAATGCTAAGAAAGTTAATACAAAAAGGCTATATTGAAATAAAGGACAGCTATTCAGCTGATGGAATCCGCTATGAGAGGTATCATCTAGATCCGCTATGGGAGAAGCTAATTGACCAATTTCTTTTGAACGGCAAGAAAGAAGAGGCTGTTAAGCTGCAGCAGGAGGAAACCGATCTATACACTTGCTTTGAGAGGGAGTTCGGCAGACCGCTTTCTCCGTTTGAATGCGAAACACTTGCCCTTTGGATGGATGATGACCATCATGATCCTCATATAATTAAAGCTGCATTAAGAGAGTCTGTCCTGTCAGGTAAACTAAACTTCAGATATATTGACAGAATTTTATTTGAATGGAAAAAGAATGGCATTAAGACGATTGAACAGGCAAAAAGCTATGGGAAAAAATTCAGGCAAAACCAGTCTCAGCAGAAAGCTAAGAAGGAAGATATGCCTTCGCAGACAACAAAGTCTGTTCCTTTTTACAATTGGCTTGAACAGTGAGCAGATTATAAGCTGCTGAAAAAATAGATAAACAGTAAGTGGTGATTTCTTTGTTAAATAAAACACAAATTCGATATTGCCTTGATACAATGGGAGAGATGTTCCCGGAGGCCCACTGTGAACTAATTCATTCCAACCCGTTTGAACTTGTTATAGCAGTAGCCCTATCTGCGCAATGTACCGATGCACTGGTAAATAAGGTGACAAGAAAGCTGTTTCAAAAGTATAAAACACCACAGGACTATCTTGATGTCCCGCTGGAAGAGCTGCAGGAAGATATACGTTCAATCGGGCTATATCGAAACAAAGCAAAAAACATTCAAAAGCTCTGCCGTATGCTTCTTGAAGAATATGAAGGAATAGTCCCCCGCGATAGGGATGAATTAACAAAGCTTCCGGGTGTAGGGAGAAAAACAGCCAATGTAGTTGTTTCTGTAGCTTACGATGTTCCGGCGATTGCGGTGGATACACATGTAGAACGAGTAAGCAAAAGGCTGGGTTTCTGCCGCTGGAAGGATTCTGTGCTGGAAGTAGAGAAAACATTAATGAAGAAAGTCCCAATGGATGAATGGTCCGTAACCCATCATCGAATGATCTTCTTTGGCAGGTATCATTGCAAGGCACAAAATCCTCAATGTGAAATTTGCCCTCTGCTTGATCTATGCAGGGAAGGAAAGAAACGGATGAAGGGGCAAATGACAAAATGAAGGGACAGCTAGACATTCCTGTTCCAACTAGGATTTGCCATCCTTTATTCTACAAGCCCCAAGACACGATTAAAGTAAGTCAAGAAATGATTCAGTCTTTTCAGCTTTACCCAGCATTTCTTTTTGAAGCAGCTTTTTTTTCAGGAATACAGGCATTAAGGCCTTGGGAGAATAAGCAAGAATTCATACCGCTTTTGCTTGAGGAATGGAAAGAACAGAAAATCCTCCTTGACAAGCACTTCTCAAATAGAAATCAAAAAGCTGCAGAACTGCCGTTGAAAACAGCATTAAGCTTATTCCTGCAGCTGCTTTTTTGGACAAATGGCAAACCAGCAGATTTGGAGTCTGAGATTCAGGATTTGCCAATTAAGCCAGTAAATTTACTGGAAAGACTGGATTTTATTTTTAAACGGCCAGTTTCTTATCATGCGTACATTCAGTTATCTGAACTAATGGCTGAAATGGAAAAGCAATATATAAAGCAGCAAACGTTAGAAAAAATAAAGAAAAAGGCGCCTCAGTAGGTGCCTTTTTGTTTGGGGAGGTTTGGTCAGCTGGTTGGAAATAAAATAAAGTGACCGCGCACGAAGCAACGAAAGCTGCCCAGAAGCACGAAAACAAAGAAAGTCCGCACACAACCGAAAACCTGCTGAGCAGGAAACAAAGTGCCTACAACGGACCCAATGGAGACTTTGATAAAATGGGAGCTAGGGAAAACCATCAATAATCCTATTTATCACGAAATGAAAAGAGCTGACATAGGAATATGCCAGCTCTTTTTCATTGCCTATTTAATTGTTAGTCCCTGTTCCAGAGCCGCTGCCTCCAGTGTTGCCTCCAGTGTTGCCTCCAGTGTTGCCTCCGGTATTGCCTCCAGTATTGCCTCCGGTATTGCCTCCGGTATTGCCTCCAGTATTGCCTCCGGTTCCAGAGTCAGTTCCGCCTTCTCCAGTTCCAGTTCCTTCGTCGCCACCTTCACCATCACCATCACCGGGACCTTCACCTTGGCCATCATCGTTTCCGCCATCACCTGCAGATCCGCCGTCGTTAGGGTTCCCGTCCTGGTTTCCGGATTCGCCATTCTGACCTTCTTGGCCATCCTGGCCCTCTTCAGCGTTTTCCTCTTGTTCGTCTCCTTCAGTAGCATCTTCTTCGTTGATGCTTGGATCTGGGATATCGACTTTAACAGAAGCAGGATCACTTTGCTGGTCACCTCGAATGGCTGTTACTTTAAAGGTGTACACAGCTCCAGGCTGTGGATTTGCAATTTTTAAGCCTTTTTCAGAAGTAACACTCAGCTGCTGGTCTGCACCTTCATTAACTGATACAGTAACCTCAAATTGCGTGCCTTCCGCATCTGCCGGATAATCCCAGGTCAGTGTAATTTCGTTTGTCCCCTGGTCATAATTTGCACCCAGGCTAGAAGGGGAATCAAGTTTATCAAATTTCTCGGATACCTGTGTTGGGGCATGACCCTTCACAGCATATTCATAAATAATTTGGTCCTTTGGCGTGTATTTGCTTGCTTTTTTGGCAGGGTTGCTGCCTTTTTCTATTGCCACCTGTTCCACTGTTTTAGGAACGGTAAAGTCTGCTGTTTCTTTTCCTTCTGATACGTATGCCATTAAATTGCTGAACAGCTTCTGGGCAATTTTTTGGTCAGCGCCAGCGTTAATATAGTTCTTTCTGTCTTGGTATCCCGTCCAAATGGCCGCTGTATAGTTAGTCGTATATCCTGCGAACCAGGCATCTGGCACAGCACCCTGTGGAACGCCAAATTTTTGCTTGTCTTCATCTGAATAATTCGTTGTACCTGTTTTTCCAGCTACAGGGAGGCCAGGAACATCGGCTAACTGGCCTGTTCCATATGAAGACTTTACAACACTCTTCAGCATGTCGCTAATCATGAATGCTGTGTAATCCTTCATAACAACTTCAGATTCAGGTTTTAAATCAAGCTTTGTACCATCACGCATTTCAATTTGCTTCACAGCATGAGGCTCAGTGTAAAAGCCGTTATTTCCAAAAGCGCTGTAAGCTCCAGCCACTTGCATGGAGGAAACCTCATAAGCTCCTATAGAATAAGACTCATACATTTCATCCATTGGAATGCCCAATTTCTTTGTGAATTCCAAAGCTTTATCCGTACCAACTTCCTGAAGGGTTTTCAGGGCAGGGATATTCCTTGAACGTGCGAGGGCTTCACGCATGGACATAGGGCCCATATGTTTGCCGTCCCAGTTATTGATTTTTGTACCGCCTGAGTACGTATGCGGTTCATCCACAAGCGTATGGTAGGTACCCCATTTTAGGTATTCAATTGCTGGTCCATAATCGACAATTGGTTTAAAAGTTGAACCTGCATGTCTCTTTTGGTCCACAGCGAAGTTAAATCCGCGTTTGACCTCTTGGTTGCGTCCTCCGCCGATCGCCCTGATTTCACCTGTCTTTGTATCAAGCAGGGTGATGCCGGCCTGGAACTCTTCATCTGGATACTCAACTACTTCATTTGTATTTAATATCCTTTCCACATGCTCCTGGGCATTCGGGTCCAATGTTGTATATATTTTTAATCCATCGGAATATGGATTAAGATCAGGGTATTTCTTTTCAACTTCATCTAACACAACATCAATGAAAGAATCGTATTTTGAATCGTTTGTTTCTCTCTTTTCTTCTGCTACAAGTGAAGATTCAACAGGCACCTTTTGAGCTGCTTCCATTTCTTCCTTTGTAATAAAACCATGCTGATTCATAAGCGAAAGGACAATATTTCTCCGTTTTTCTGCTTTATCAGGATGTTTGAATGGATTATAGTTGTTCGGGCTTTGCGGCATCCCTGCTAAAAGGGCAGCTTCATGGAGCTCCAATTCATCCAATTCTTTATCAAAGAAGATTTTCGATGCCGTTAGAACACCATGCCCCTCAGACATGTATATCTTATTTACATACATTTCGAAGATTTCCTGCTTTGTATACTTGCGCTCCAGCTGGAAGGCTAACCAGGCTTCCTGTGCTTTCCTGCTTAACGTTTTTTCATTATTTAAAAAGGAATTCTTGACGACCTGCTGGGTGATCGTACTGGCTCCCTCAGACCCAAAACCGCGGGTTACGTTTGCAATTACTGCTCCGCCCAAGCGGATTAAGTCCATTCCATTATGCTTGTAAAAACGGACATCCTCGGTTGCTAAAAAAGCATCTTCCACAAGCTTTGGTATATCTTCATATGATACATAGTCACGGTTTTCCGAGCCTACATCAGTTATGAAATTGTTTTCCATGTCGTAAATTTGCGAAGAAATCGGATCTTTTAACAGCTTTTCATCAAGCTTTGGAGCATCCTTAACCATGAATGCAAAAGCGCCAGCACCTAAAAGCATTCCGGCAATTCCAAGGGCAATCAGTATAAGAAAAATGCGTTTAAAAGTACCGGTAGCCTTTTTCTTTCCCTTATTTTTAGGTTTGGATTGCTGTTTGCGGCGCTCCTCTCTTGATTGGTATTTTTCTGCCATATATATGTTCATCCTTTCTGACAATGAAGACTGAAATAAATATTATTTAAGGTTATAAAGATAATCTATTATCTTAATATAGTCAATTCTGGGCTGAAATCCAAGCGGAATGTAATGCCCATTTGCAGCTATTTCATCTTTGGTAATTGACTTTCTTCCGCCATCCTTCATTCTTTTCCAGTAGGAGAGGAGATAATGTGCCTCCAGGAGAAACACTTCTTCAGTTGCAGAAAAACGAAGAAGGACAAAGCAAATCCCTTTCTGGGCCAAAACGGTCTCCATATGCTTAACTTGGTGTTCGTGAAAGTTTTTTAATGGAAAAGAGGTGGTATTTTGTGTTTCCTTTGCTTCAAAATCAATATATCTTCCATTATAGACCCCATTATAATCTGTAGTTGATGCTTGTTTAAAATATGCCTCCTTGATCACCGCTGCACTTCTCTTGGGATAATCCACCTGAACAATTTGGACTGGTGTAGGCTTTTTATGAATGGAAGCTATGCCGTGTTCCAGATAGAATTCATTTGTTTCATTTATATCTTCCTCCAGAGTCATTCCGCGATTGCTATATGACCATTGCTTATCTGCTTTTATTTTTTTTGTCTTTTTTTCGGCAGGGACATATCTCCTGCCATTCGGATAATGAAAATTCATGCAGTCACCCCGTTTTAAGCTACACCTTATCATAACAAAAGACAGCAAACTTTGGTTGAATAAAAAGTTCTATTTGGCAAACGCTAATACATATTCATTTTCTGAGGTGAAATGCTATGTTTCTTCCTGGAAAATCTGCCCTTATCGAAAACGAACAAATATTAATAGAACATATTAATAAAATGACAGCTAAAAAGAATTTGGATAACATCTCCAGGACGGATGCATACTTTTATTTTTATAATGAACACCCTGAGATACAATGGGCCTTTTTAGCCTCGATGGTATCGCGGAATGCCGGCTGGAACATGTGCGATCTTGAAGGGAACTGTTTTCCAAAGGTGATTGGGAAGAGAGTGAGAGATCTGCTCTATTTCACTTATGAAAGAGCCAATTGGCTAATCTTTCAGGACGCATATCCTCAATTGCTTCTCTATCATTATTCGACGAAAATGAATAAGCCAATGTTTCATTTATTAAAGAAATTTCATATTTCTTCATTCATGGAGCGGGAGTGGCTGCATTTTTGGAGAGATGGAAATAAGAAGAGGCTAATGATCTCACTGATAATTAATGAACAAAATGTTATCCAAGAGCCTGTGATCGAACATCCTGTTTATAAAAATAAAGTTTTCCATACTATGCTCTTTGCTTTTCAGGATTATTTTCATTTTAGCTCTGTCATTTTTCCTACATGCAAAGGCAAATTGTACGGTGCTAGTGTGAATGGCTTTAGGTCAGTATCTAAAAGGATTGATCTGGGTAAAAGGCTCGCTGAAATCTTATTTGATCCCCGTTTTTATACAGCCGTTTATGAATTTGCGTCCAACACAACCCATACAGGGTCAAGGCACGATTATGAAAAGTATTTTAAGAGGAAGAGACCAAGAACGACTCCTTTCCTACGTTGTACATACCCAATAATCAATCATCACATTCATGAAATTAATGATTGGTCTGCCAAAAATAGAATTAAGAAAAAATGGAGGAAAGAAACAGTTAGCCAAAAGCATCCCATTCATATTACGGAATGGTATCTCCATAAACAAAAGCAGCTGGAAAGGGCAGCCTGGCTAGGGAACCTCCTTCATTCCAATTAAAAAAGCAAGGATTTTTCCTTGCTTTTTGAGTTTGGTTCTTATGTTGAAGGCCGGTCAGGCCCTTCAAGTTTTTTATTTCCATAGCCGGTCTTTGTTTCTTCGAGTTTTTTAGGCTGTACCTTATTTTGTTTTTCTTTTTTTGTCATCCCTTAACACCTCCGGTATATAGTTTGTTCAATGGCTTCCTTTTCATTCCTTGGCAGGTGTCGAAACAAATACTTTTCATGCAAATTAGAACTTTCTTTGGCGAATCCCTTCTAGTTTTGTCAGGCATGAAGGAAAGGCCAAGTCTAAAGAGAAATAAGTATGCACAGAAAAAATTACAGCAGCATACGTAATAATTTGGCTGGGGAACAAGGCGATCAGAAAAAAATGAGGAGGTTTTTACATGGAGGATAAAATCGTGGAAAAAAAAGAACTGCTGGCAATGCTGACAGAAATTAATGATCAGCTTGAAGAGCTTGAAAACGTCCTGGAATCGAATTTGTCGGCCCTTCGTCAAAATTGGTATGATGAACAGACAGATAAAATAACAGCCTGTGGAAATAAACTTGAAGCGATTGAAAATGAGTTAGCTGCCTTCTCAGAAACAAAATCTGAAGCAGCGCGAAATGGAGCTGCTAATTCAACGAAAAGCATGCAGCTTGAACTTGGGTTTTCAGTGAAATAAAATAGCATTAACTTTCAGTAGCTAATAAATAGGTAGCTACTTTTATTTTGGAGCTGATAAAGCAATGGTCAATGAAAAAGTACTTCTGCAATTAACTGAAGGGTTATTGAATTATGTGCAAATCTCTGATGAGCGATACAAACAGGTAAAGGAATCAGGGGAAAAGGGGGATTTCTATAACGAAGTAAAGCCTTTTGCAGATGAAGTTAAAGCGATTAATGATAAATGGAGAGGCCAGGCTGCGGAGTGGGTTAAAATGCATAGACCCAGAAATCTTTATCCCCAGCAAATTGACTCTGCTTCAGAGCATATCGAAATGGTTTCCATTCAGGCATTCTTCCCGGAAACAAGCAAAAGCAGATTCATAAACTATGTGAATTCTGCCATTTATGTTTTAAAACAATTGACTGCTTTATTGTCAGAAGAAAAGAGGGGAACCTAATCGGTTCTCCTCTTTTCGTTTTTTCTTATACATTAATGGAATCATGGAGGGAGCTATCTTTATAGCTTTCCGGAACAGCTGCTCCTTGAGCTTCAAGCTCACGAACAAGATTGCGGTAATCTGTACTGGAAATTTCATTATGGATATAGGCCTTTTTGGCAAAATCCAAAAGCTCATTTACACATTCAGGTGTGTAATCCCGTAATTGCTGAAACTTCTTTTTTAGTTCGTGAACATTCATTGATATTTCCTCCTCTTAAAGATAGATGTGCGGAAAATTCGCTTCCCCGCAAAACCATGGCATGCATTAAGGGACAAGAGATAGTCTGTTTTTTTAATCCTAACATGAAAATTAATTTTTCGTCGTTTTTAAAAAAATCAAACTTCCGACATGGTTAGACAAAAACGGTAAGCGCTTCCAATAATGTTTTTCCGTTATTCTGCAGCACCTCAAATTTAATGGTCCTTCACACTCTGGGCACGGATTACATATATTGTATTGATGAAGAAAAGTTAGGCAATTACCTATATCATAACAAGTATAAACATTACATTTATTTCAGTCATAAGGAGGATGTTTGCCCATGTTTGGCCGCAAAAAAAATAGAGCCAGCCATTTCCATCCATATGGCCATTGGAATCAGATCCCTCCCGGTGTTCCATATTCCATGGAGATGAATGGCCAACATTATATGAGGCAACAGCCAATGCAAGAATATCAAGGGTTGCAGGGACAGTGGAACCCATATTATATGCCTTACGGCATGAATTTTCAGCAGCCATTCCCTGGACAATACCCAGTCCAAGGTTCCCAGCATGATTATAGTCCCAGCCCTTATCCCATGAATGGATATGAATCCAATTACTACCCTGCTCAAGCTTCTAAAAATCAGAGCATCTTTCAAAATCCCTTAGAACCCGAAGAATACTATGGTAATAATACAAAACAGCAGCAGATTCCTCCATACCCGTATGTGAACCCCTACCCTAAACAGTCTTTCATTCCAAAGCAGCCATCTGGAGTCCAGTCTATCATGAATTCATTTAAAGCACAGGATGGCTCACTGGATCTCAACAAAATGGTGGATACTGCCGGCCAAATGATGAATGCCGTAACACAGGTTTCGTCCATGGTTAAGGGGCTGGGAGGCGTATTTAAAGCATAGTTTTACAAGGGCCGAAAAAGGCCTTTTTTTATTGGATTGAAAAATCAGACTTGAAAAAAGATTGGATGTATTTAAAAATAGAATAGCCGGTCTATATTTTCTCGGTAAAAAGTAATAATCAAAAATGCAGGAAAATTTATCTATATTCTGCCATTTATTCGTTGACAAAATTCAGATAAAAGTGAAAAATAGAAAAATGACTAAAAGTCATTAAGAGGGGGGATCAAGAATGGTCCGCGCTGTACAGCAGATATTGTTCATATTTATTTTGATCATGATTCTTGCGGCATTGCCAAAGATTGTTTCGGTAGATGCTGCAGAAGGAGGCTTGAACTGGAATCTGGCCAGCCTGCCTCATATTTATGGAAACTTTATTTCCGAAGTAAGCCGGGGCAGCCTTGGACATTATCAGCTCGGCAGCCAAACTAGGCCGATAGCCGAGGATATAGGCGATAATTTCTATACAAGCTTAAAAATTGTGTTAATGGGCGTAAATGCAGCTATACTTATAAGCCTCCTATTTGGTGTGTTTATCAGCAG
The DNA here is from genome assembly GCF_000518885.1 of Bacillus sp. J33. Taxonomy (GTDB): domain Bacteria; phylum Bacillota; class Bacilli; order Bacillales; family Cytobacillaceae; genus Cytobacillus. The sequence continues at coordinate 35,523 of NZ_JAEL01000006.1, forward strand.
GTTCCGGCTTACAAAAATCTTTGGGATGATATTAAATGCATTAGCAGTCATTCCTGATTTTATCATTATCATTATATCTATGATTCTTGCAGTCAAAATCTATAAAGCGACAGGGATCAGAATAATATCGCTTCGTCCGGATGGCGGAGCGCTCAATACATGGTTTCCGACCATGCTTGTTGCAATTGCCCCTACGTTATATTTGTTTAAACTTGTATCGGTAAAATACTACCAAACAAGCGGGGAAGATTATATTAAGACGGCTGTTGCGAAAGGGATGGGACTGAATTATATAAATTTCCAGCATGTATTTAAAAATCTGGAGCCATTTATAAAAGCTGAGCTGGTAAAAGTTATTTCGCTGGCAATCGGAAATCTTTTTATAATTGAATACATAATGAATGTCTCCGGAATAACCAAGTTTGTATTCCAAAGCCATGAAGTACAGCCTATTGCTATTGGGCTGTTTGCTATGCTTTTCATTTCCCTTATTGTCTATTTATCAATTAGGCTAATATTCTATCTGTTTAAACGGGGTTTTCTATATGAATAGGATCCTAAAGATCAATTACTCATTGTACATTGGGATTTTCATGGTTTTCGTGCTGCTTTTTTTCTGTTTATTTGGTCCAATGCTGGCACCGCATTCATTAACCTCCACACTTGAAACACAATATACAAATGGAAAAGTGCTGGCACCGCCGCTGGAACCATTTGATTCGGATTCATACCCTTTAGGCACTGACAAATGGGGCTATGATTTAATGTCAATGATTCTGAATGGCATTAGGTATACGGTTTTTATCGCGATCGCTGTCACTGTTATTAAAATGTTTTTTGGGACTATAGCAGGACTATATATCGGCACTTGGAAGAGAACGCCAGGCTGGATGGTTGCATTCGAAAATGCATGGAGCTATGTCCCGCTGTTTTTGATCCTGTATTTTTTTCTATCGCCCATTAGCTTCAACAGTTCTCTGGAAACAGGCACTCTCATTGGATACTTTGTTGTAATAGCTTCAGTCATTAGCATTCCCAGCATTGTTTCTTCTGTAAGGCTTAAAACAGCTGAAATATATCAATCTGTATATATTGATGCTTCAAAGGCACTTGGTGCAAGGAGACATCGCCTTATATGGAAGCATATCTTCCCTCAGCTGAAGGAAACTTTTCTGGTCATGTTTATTCTTGAGATTGTATATGTAATAGCTATTATGGGGCAGCTTGCGCTTATGAATATTTTTTTGGGCGGCACCATAATGAGGTACGACCCGATTATTTATCTTTCTGCAACAAAGGAGGTGGCAGGGCTTGTTGGCCAGGCAAGAGGCAATATATACGGCAATACCCATATACTGATTGTTCCGTTGATAGTCCTTTTATTTACCACAGCATCCTTTAGCCTGCTTGCCAATGGGCTGAAAAATCGCTTTCATTCCAATTATCAGCGTACACCATGGATTAAGACCGGGCATGAGCCCAAGGTGCAGCCAGCAAGGAAAATTTTGGGGGAGAATAGAAGGTTTTGGTCCTTTTCCGGACCAAAAATCGCTTTCTTTGCTCTAATAATCGCTTTTGCAGCTGCCGGAATTTATGTAACAATTACGGATGACGCTGATGTTGGTGTTCAAAGCGGCAGCCAGGCTGAATATAGTATTAATCTTGAAATGGATGGGAATGGCATCTTTTCAGCTGTTGCCGATATTCAAATAAAGAATAAATCTGCTGAGGAATGGGATGAACTGGTATTTTATTTTATTCCTAATGTCTTTAAAGAAGGGCATGGAATCGAGTCAGTTAAAGGATTCTCTGATACCGAAATTAAACAAGTGATTTTGAATGGTCATAAAGCGGAGTTTATATTGGATTATGATACATTAACAATCCCGGTAAGCCCTGAAATGTCAGATAAAACAAAGCACAAGGTTACTATTGAATATAGCTTTACAGTGCCTGAGAAGGGAAGCCGCTTCTCCAAGGTAGGGACGAATTACTATCTAGCACAGTGGTACCCTATGGCAGCGGTCTATCAAGGCGGAAAGTGGAACAAAGAACCTTATATGGATGGAATGGAGACCTTCCACACAGGATTCTCCGACTATAAGATTTCGTATCATCTTCCTGAAGGATATTCACTTATTTCTACAGCCGAAAAGGATCCTGGCAATAATGAAGGCACCTTAAAAGCTAAGAAAGTCAGGGATTTTTTCATTGCAGTCGTAAAAGGGATGGAAGTTCATGAAACGGAAGCCAGGGAAGGTGTGAATATTAGGCTGTTCACGAAGGCCGATCATGACAAAGCCCCGGCTGACTCCCTTGAACTCGCCAGAAAGGCACTGTCATTCTATCAGGAGAATATTGGTGAATATCCTCATAAGCAGCTTGATATTGTCCTTGATGAGGGCCAATTTATGGAATATCCAGGAATCGTAACCATTAATCCATATATTGAGGATAAGCGATTTTATGAAATCTCCATCGTACATGAAATAGCACACCAATATTTTTATGGAGTGGTGGCCAATGATCCTTATAATCATGCATGGGTTGATGAAGGGATGACGGAGTTTGCGACTTCCATGTACTTTTATGCAGGTGAAAATCAGACTGAATCTCAAGCTTTTGGAATCTCCCGTTACCGTATGGAAGCAATTGAGGAAAAAGGCTTTGGAAAGCAGTATTCCAATGTACCGCTTGATGAGGTTAAACATTCCGGTTATATATATGGGCAGCCAGCCCTGGAAATCCATAAGATGATCCAGGATAAATATAGGCAAAAAGGGGATACACCAAAAGAAGTGGCAATGCAGTATTTATCCGATTATTTTCTGAATTTCCGTTATAAAGAGGTAGACACGGAGGAGTTTATAAAATTCACAAAAGATTATTTCAGTGTTCCAACAGGCTACTTCAATAGGTGGCTGGATACTTCTAATGATAACAGCTAAAAAAGGGCTATAACACTTAATCTTTATCACACAAAAACAAGCAGGATTTTATTCTGCTTGTTTTTGTATGCCCGGACAATGGATATAGGTTGAATAAAATATGATTTTTGATTTAATGAAGCGGCCAGATTCAGCTTTCATCAATAAGTATTCTTTTTCCCTGCTGTTTTGGTACAGTGATCTGCAGCAATCCATTTTGGTATACAGCTTTTACTTTCTTCTCATTAACGGGCTGTGGGAGAGGAATTGTCCTGCTGGATTGCTGCAGGCTTTGCTGTCTTCTGACAACTTTCCTGTTCTCGTCCTCTTCCGTTAATATCTCGGATGATTTTACGGAGATTGTAATATAATTGTCCAGGATATCAATTTGTATTTGTTCTTTGTTTATTCCCGGGAGCTCTGCTGTAATAATGTGTTCTTTATCTGTTTCTGTTACATCTACATGGAAAGAAGAAGCAAATGGGAAGGGGTTTCTAAAAAAATCATCCACTGTCTGAAGAAATCCTTTAACCGGCTTTTCATGAAAAAGCTGATTCATGGATTTCATTAAATCTCCAAACGGCTCGTTCCGATCCTTATTTTTATCTCTCTTTTTTGGATCCTCCATAGCATGCATCCCCTCTCATACAGGATTATTCATCCTATCGTATGCAGGCAAATGGGGGAGTGTTCCTGTATAAAGCAGGCTGGAGAGAACAAAAAAACCGCTTGAAAGCGGTTTTAAAAGATCTCTTCAAGAAGTTGATCCGGTTTAATGATTAAATGGCCATCCTTGTCAGTTTCAATTAATTTCTCTTTTTTCATCCTGGTTAAAGTCCTGCTTACAGTTTCCCTTGTAGTCCCAATCATATTGGCAAGGTCCTTATTAGTAAAATCGCCAATGAGGATAAAGGCGCCATTTCCGTCCGCTTTTCCATGCATTCTGGCCAAGCGAACCAAAAGTTTGATTATTTGCTCATAAGTGTTGTTTAGGATTTGGGCCTCTAATCTTTCTTGCAGATCAACTATTTTTTCCCCAAGGACTTTAAAAACCTTGATGCATAATTCTGGGTTTTCAATGAGGACTTTTTCAAAATGAGCAATCGGAACAACGACAAGCTTGGCGTTTTCAAGAACCTCTGAAAAGGCAGGATATCCGCCTTTCCGGAAGAAACCTACGTGAGGGAACATTTCTCCTTTTGTTAAAATGGCCACAATTTGCTCTTTTCCGTTTATATCACTTTTATAAATCTTTATTCTGCCACTATAAATAAAATAAACATTTTCTAATGGATCGTCCTGCAAAAAGACGTGGCTTCCTTTTTTCCATTCTCTAGAAATCGATATATCTACAACTTTATCCAATTCTTCATCGCTGAGTTCCTTAAATAAAGAGAATTGAGAAAGAACGTGTTTGATTTCAGCAGCTTTCATAATCCACCTCATGCTTCATGACCTATTAAGCCTATTGTAACAAAAATCTTAAAGAAGTTTTATATTCAATTACCTTAATATCTTACCTCAGTTTATTCGATTGGCAGAAAAAGTTAATGAAATTTACGAGTTTCTTCTGTTAGAACGAACGTTTATTCGCTAAAATAGGAATATGAGGTGAAAGTATAATGAAAGTACGCAAAAACCTGCCTGAAATAATGAAAGAACTTATTTCTGAACCACAGTACAAAGATAATATAATTCATTGGCATACAATAGAGGAAAAAGAAGCGAAAACATCGGAGCTTCCCGATGACATACATCCATCCTTAAAGAGGGCACTATTAAAAAGAGGGATTACCAGGCTTTATACTCACCAAAAATCCTCTTATAAAACAGCCATGAAGGGGCAAAGCCTAGTAGCGGTTACACCGACTGCCTCCGGGAAAACGCTGTGCTATAACCTACCTGTTCTGCAGACGATTGTGAACGATCCGAATGCCCGTGCTCTTTATATGTTTCCTACTAAAGCACTGGCGCAGGATCAGAAAAGTGAAATCAATGAAATGATTCAGGAATCTGGTTTGAGTATAAATAGCTATACATATGATGGGGATACACCCGCCAGCATCCGGCAAAAGGTACGGAAGGCCGGCCATGTGGTGATTACGAATCCGGATATGCTTCACTCAGCTATATTGCCTCATCACACAAAGTGGGTTTCTTTGTTTGAGAATTTAAAATATGTTGTGATAGATGAACTTCATATTTATAGAGGGGTATTTGGAAGCCATGTGGCAAATGTAATTCGCCGTCTCAGGCGGATTTGCCGTTTCTATGGAAGTGATCCCATTTTCATCTGCACATCTGCGACAATTGCAAATCCTCTTGAGCTTGCAGAAAAGCTTACAGAAAAGCCGGTTAAGCTTATCGATAATAATGGAGCGCCAAGCGGTAAAAAACATTTTGTTTTTTACAACCCTCCTATAGTCAATAAGCCATTGAATATCAGGAGGAGTGCCACTCTGGAAGTGAGAAAGCTGGCGGGTGAACTCTTAAAAAATAGGATACAGACCATCGTGTTTGCAAGAAGCCGGGTTAGGGTTGAAATCCTGCTTTCTTATTTGCAGGAGCTAGTCAAGCATAAGCTTGGCCCTAAAGCGATTCGGGGATACAGAGGAGGCTATCTGCCAACCGAAAGGCGTGACATTGAAAAAGGGCTTAGGTCGGGGGATATATATGGAGTTGTCAGCACCAATGCATTGGAATTGGGTGTGGATATAGGGCAGCTTCAGGTATGTGTCATGACCGGATATCCAGGTACGATTGCTAGTTCATGGCAGCAGGCAGGGCGTGCAGGAAGAAGGCATGGCGAATCGCTCGTTATTATGGTCGCCAGCTCAAGCCCGCTGGATCAATACGTCATTCAAAATCCTGATTACTTTTTTAATAAGAGCCCTGAAACTGCCCGCATTAACCCTGACAACCTCATTATTTTGGTGGATCATATCAAGTGTGCAGCATATGAACTTCCTTTCAATATTGGAGAGTGTTTTGGTTCATTTGAAACGGAGGAAGTTCTTGAATATCTGGCAGAGGAAAGAGTACTCCATCAAAATGGAGATAAATTCTACTGGATGAATGACTCTTTTCCAGCCCATAACATTAGTCTCCGTTCAGCTTCCCAGGAGAATGTGGTTATAATCGATCAATCTGATGTGGCAAACGTAAAGGTTATTGGCGAAATGGACCGATTTTCTGCCATGACCCTTCTGCATGAAGAAGCAATCTATCTGCATCAGGGAACCCAATATCAGGTAGAAATGCTGGACTGGGAGGAGAAAAAGGCTTATGTCCGAGAGGTGGATGTTGATTATTTCACAGATGCCAACCTGGCAGTGGAACTGAAGGTGCTTGAGCAGGACAAATCCAGGTTCACCGCCCTTGGCGAGGTAGGCTTTGGAGATGTAAGTGTAGTAGCGATGGCAACAATTTTTAAAAAAATTAAGTTTGAAACTCACGAAAATATTGGATCAGGGCCTATAACACTGCCTGAGGAGGAACTTCATACGAGCTCAACCTGGCTGTCCCTTAAGGAAGAATCATTAAAGTTTAAGCAGGATCGGCTGGAACAGGGCCTGATTGGAACAGCTCATGCCCTAAAGCATATTGTTCCCCTGTTTGTTATGTGTGATCCGCAGGACGTTCATGTAGTGCCGCAAGTAAAGGCGTCTCATAATGAAAAGCCGACAATCTTTTTCTATGACAGGTATCCGGGCGGTGTGGGCCTAAGCGAGAAGATATTTGGAGGAATTGAACATATCATGCATGAAACCATGGAAATGGTGAGCAGGTGCACTTGTGAACATGGGTGCCCTTCCTGCATAGGAACAGACACATCATCAGAGACAGCAAAAAGAGACGTCCTAAAAATTCTTTCTTCCTTCAAATACGATGAAATGGGCGAGGGTGAGTCCATTGTCCATTAAAAATAAGCTAAATAGGCTAAAAAATCACCTTGGCACCGGCAATAGCAACAGCAATCAGTCAGCCCCTGTGATAAGACGGGAGAAAGTCATAGATGTTCCATATAAAGAGGTATGGGAAGAATCAGGTGTTATTCCATATTATTTTGACGATTCCTACTGTCTTGTGAGGGAAAAGGAATATAGCCTTGATCAAATGCATGGCATTTATTCGTTTGGGGAATTTGCGTCAGCAGTGGAAGCATGGAATTCCTCCAGCATTAAGCATCCCCTGTCTGCTGCCGGACATGATCCGGAAAATATCTTTTTCTTTGATACAGAGACAACAGGGTTGGGCGGGGGAGCAGGCAATTCTATTTTTCTCCTCGGACAAGCCAGTCTTCAAGGAAACAAAATTAAATTAAAGCAGCATATCCTCCCGCATCCCGGTGCCGAGATTCCCTTGTATAAGAGCTTTCTTGAAAGCATCGATTATTCAACGATGGTGACCTATAACGGCAAGGCTTTCGACTGGCCGCAGGTAAAAACCAGGCATACACTGATCAGGGAGCATGTACCGAAGCTCCCTCCATTTGGGCATTTTGATTTATACCATGCAGCAAGGCGGATGTGGAAGCACAGGCTGGAAAGGATAAAGCTGACTGCAGTTGAAAAAGATGTTTTAGGTATAGAGAGACAAGATGATATACCTGGATTTCTCGCACCCATGATCTATTTTGATTTTGTCGAAAGGAAAAATCCAGAAGGCATGCTTGGAATCATAAAGCATAATGAAATTGATATTTTATCTTTGATCAGTTTATATACACATCTATCTTTTCAAATTTTGCGGCTTGATGAAAAGCAGTCTCCAAGGGAAATATTTGAAGTGGGCAGGTGGCTTTCTTCATTGGGTGAATCATCTGAAGCCAAAACAGCTTTTAGTAAAATTTCAGACAGCGAAACCCCTGAAGCCTTGGAAGCCAGGTTTGCCTTGGCATTTGAGCATAAGAAACATAAAAACTGGCAAGAAGCTGCCTGCCTATGGAAGGATACATCAGAAAGAGGCAGCCTAAAATCCCGGCTAATCTCTTGCATTGAATTGGCAAAGGTATATGAGCACCGTTTGAAAGATCTCAATCAGGCAATTATATATGCAGAAAAAGCAATGGAGCTTTTTAAAGAAATTTCCGGAAACACATTGGAAAAAATAAGCATTAAAGAAGAGGAGCTAAAAAAACGCCTGGAACGCTTGCGCAAAAAATGGAATCAATAACAATAAGGCTTTGTAACAAAACTTTAATATTTCAGACAAAAAAATCCACTATTTCCTAGTTGTCTGTACCTCTTGTAAGCGGTAAAATAGGTAGCTGTGTGGTACTTTTTTAGGAATATTTTATAGTGAGGCTGGTAATATGTACAAAGCAATTTTAGTGTTATTTTTCCTTGTAATTTTCACTACAGCATTCGTTTTCTCCAATTTAAAAGACAGTTTTTACAGTATGCTCTAAACAAAAACCTACCAAAATAAGCGAAATTAGGTATTTTCATTAGTACAAGAATCCCCTTTCCAACATAGGTTGTTAATGTAAATACAATTTAGAAAGGGGATCTTTACATGCATTGCAGACCAAGGCCATCGCAGGTAATGCCTGCTGTTGTTCATCCAACAAAGTGCTGTGTGACTCATTCGTTCCAGAACGTTGTGGTTCCGCACATTCATCCTACTCATCATACACATGTAAACCACACTAATTATGAGAATCAGCATTCCTACCCTCATACTCAATCAGTTGTGAATGAGGTGACAACCTCTAATGTAAATGTAGGACCAAGACCTGGCGTAGCAGGAGCATATAGCCCGGGAATGGGACCTGGATATGGAGATCCTGGAATGGGAATGGGGCCTGGATATGGTGCTCCAGGACCGGGTGTAGCAGGAGCATATAGCCCAGGAATGGGACCTAAGCAAGGGCCAAGTTTCTCAGGAAGATAAAGACAAGGGCAATATGCCCTTGTTTTTATTTGCAGGCATTTTTTATTTATTGGAAAAATGAAGACGTTGGACGCATAATATAAAACAAAGAAACTTATATAAAAAATCATCAATAAGATATAACAATCTTACTAAGCTGGCATTGATCGCCAGGTATGCGTTAAGGAGAAATGCATCTTGTCAAAAGTAGCAGTGGTTTCAGGGTATAAACCATTTGAGGTAGGGATTTTCAAGAACGATGACCCTGCTGTAGGATATATAAAAAGCGGAATAAAGAAAAGCCTGCTTTCCCTGCTGGATGACGGGCTGGAATGGGTAATTATCAGCGGCCAGCTCGGAACAGAATTATGGGCTGCTGAAGTTGTTTTTGATTTGCAGCTTGAAGGCTATTCCGATTTGCAGCTTGCAGTCATTACTCCATTTTTGGACCAGGAGGCCTCATGGAAGGATGCCAATAGAGAATGGTATGAATCCGTATTGGCCCAAGCTGATTTTGTCGGCTCAGTCACGCGAAAACCCTATGAAAATCCTCAGCAGTTCAGGCTTAAAAATCATTTTTTCATTAACAAAAGTGATGTGCTCCTTCTTTTTTATGATTCGGAAAAAGAGGGCAGCCCCAAATATTTATATGACACCGCAAAAAAATATCAGGAAGAAAATGAGTATGAAATTAGACTAATTACCTTTTATGATTTACAATTGATTGTAGAAGAAGAACAGTTATCACAAAGAGACATGTTTGAATAATGTAAGATAAATTGACAAATGTACATATTTTTGAAAAAATAACAATGATGATTGGCGATATACCGAGGTGAGTGTAATGCTATCCGATAAAATTAAATTAACGGCAAAAGACATTTTGGAAAAAGAGTTTAAAACAGCAATGCGCGGCTATAAACCTGAAGATGTAGATAAATTCTTAGATTTGATTATTAAAGACTATGAAGCATTTCATCAAGAAATTGAAGATCTTCAGCAGGAAAATATGAGATTGAAGAAGCAAGTTGAGGAAGCTTCACGCCGGCCGGCTGCTCAAACTGCCGGTACTACGAATTTTGATATTTTAAAGAGATTATCCAATCTGGAAAAGCACGTATTTGGCAGTAAATTGTATGATTGACATGAATTATTATCTTTTCCAATTTAAAACCATTGCTATTCCAACAGAGATTTCATATAATAATCCTTGTGATCATTATTAGCGTTCGGGTAATCGCTGCAATATATTTCATATTGTAGAGGAAAGTCCATGCTCGCACAGGCTGAGATGCCTGTAGTGTTCGTGCCTAGCGAATTCATAAGCTAGGGCAGTCTGGGCATATGCTCAGCTGACGGCAGGGAAAATGCCTAAGTCCTCTTGGATATGGCATGAATACCTTGAAAGTGCCACAGTGACGTAGCCTTTTCAGAAATGAAAAGGGTGGAACGAGGTAAACCCCGCGAGCGAGAAACCCAAATGATGGTAGGGGCACTTTCCCTGAGGAAATGAACAACGGGAAGGACAGGCAAACGCCTGTAGATAGATGATTACCACCTGAGTACGAGACAACAGTCGCTTGCAGTACTACGGTACAAAACATGGCTTACAGAACGTTATTAATGAGACAGTATGAGTGTTATATATTCAAGCTCTCCTTTTGCAGGAGAGCTTTTTTATTTTCGGCATACAGATTTTGCAGAAATGATGCCTGGGCGGTTTTCATTTTTAGTATATGATTGCGTTTCGAACTGTGATTATGTAACCAAGCAAGGCGCAAATGCGCTGATTTTGCAGCAGATTGCATATATCCCAGCTATGATTGCGCTGCCGTGAGCTGGCTGTGGGAAGGAAGCAGCTGAATGTGCCGATCATGTACAGGATTGGCCGAAGCAGGGAAAATTTGGCCCCAAAGCCGGTAATTGCATCGTTTCAGGAATGTGTTCATGCTCGTACTAATCTAAATGGCTGTCTTCGTTGCGGTCATGCCCATAAACATATATACTTTATGTGATAATCACATATGCTAATTCCTAAAGAGTGTACATATTTGATAGAACTAATTTTAGTAAGGGTGAAAGTATGGCAAAATACGATTTGATTGCAACGACTGCAATGGGTCTAGAGGCTCTGGCAGCTAAAGAAGTACGGGAGCTTGGGTATGAATGTGAAGTGGAAAATGGGAGAATTACCTTTAAAGGTGATGAAGCTGCTATTGTTCGCTCTAATTTATGGCTAAGAACAGCAGACAGAATCCGTATAAAAGTAGGCGAATTTAAGGCAACAAGCTTTGACGAGCTTTTTGAGAAAACAAAAGCTCTGCCTTGGGAAAAGTACATGCCTGAAAACGCTGAATTTCCCGTTTCGGGTAAATCTGTCAAATCAAAACTGTTTTCCGTTTCTGATTGCCAGGCTATTGTTAAGAAAGCAATTGTAGAAAGAATGAGAACAAAATATAAAAAAACGGGCTGGCTGGAAGAGAATGGGCCTTTATTTAAAATTGAAGTTTCCCTTCATAAGGACATTGCGCTTTTGACGATTGATGCCAGCGGAAGCGGTCTGCACAAACGTGGATATCGTGCCGGGCAGGGGGAAGCTCCTTTGAAGGAAACGCTTGCAGCAGCGCTGGTGATGCTGACAAATTGGACTCCGGACAAGCCTTTTGTAGATCCCTTTTGCGGATCTGGAACAATTCCAATTGAAGCTGCTTTGATTGGCCAAAATATTGCGCCTGGATTTAATCGCGAGTTCATTTCAGAAGCATGGCATTGGATTCCTGAAAAAGTCTGGGAGGATGCCAGAAATGAAGCTGAAGATCTGGCTAATTATGATCAGCCTCTTGATATTACCGGGGCTGATATTGATCATAGAATGGTGAAAATATCCGAAGAGAATGCTTTTGAGGCTGGCTTGGGAGATCTCATTCATTTTAAACAGATGCAAGTAAGAGACTTCACGACTGAAAAGGAGTATGGAGTGATTGTGGGAAATCCTCCTTATGGTGAAAGGCTTGGAGAAAAGGCTGCAGTACAAAAAATGTATGCTGAAATGGGAAAAGCCTTTGCGCCTCTTGATACATGGTCGATCTATATCCTGACCTCTGACGAGGAATTTGAGACTCATTTTGGTAAAAAGGCGACAAAAAAACGCAAGCTCTTTAACGGTTTTATTCGTACTGATTATTATCAGTACTGGGGAAAAAGGCCGCCAAGAAATAAATAAGCTTTTTGTTTTCGTAAAGTTTGTTGCTTTTTAGGCTGCTAACTAAGCTTAACTAATTGAGTTGACTGAAGCTGAAAGCAACGGGCGTAATTTAAAAGTAAAGCGACAATTTTAAGAAAAGAGCCTAGTGTAAAGACTATAAGCATAAAACCTCCTGATTCTGAATATAATATATTTATCTGAATCTGTCAGGAGGGATGGCAATGAAGCATTCTAATATCGATTTTCATAAAATTTCTCAGGCGCTGAATGGAACACTTGAAGCAATTCAAGGGGACGGTGATTCTTCGGCTGAGGCTCTAGAAAGCCTTAGAAATGCACAGAACGAACTTCAGCAGGCATTGTCATTTTCTATGTCGCGCGCCAACTAAACATTAAAAAAGCAGGGGCTGCTAAAGCACCCTGCTTTTTTGTTGGAAACAGGATACTGCCTCCATTAGGATTAATCTTGACAGTTGCCATATTTAAGATAAAATTGTATGATGTTCATTTGATTATAAAAAGTCAAAAGTTGAAATAATGATAAAACTGCAATAGCGTCGTCTGGTATTGGTATTAAAGGCGCTTTAATTTTTTATTTACGGAGGGGTATCATGTCTAACCGAATGCCTTTTGCCGTGTCCAAGAGCGAATCTTTTTACGAGAAGTTAAGCGAGTGGATCGGGGATGTGTTTTACGATTTATTGCCTGAAGCAGGTTTTGAAATACGGGATGAGCAAATATTTATGGCTTTTCAGCTGGAAAAAGCTTTTAAAGATAAGAAGGTTATTTTTGCAGAGGCTGGAGTCGGGACTGGAAAGACAATTGTGTATCTTTTATACGCGATTAGCTATGCAAGGTACATAAACAAGCCTGCTATTATCGCATGCGCGGATGAAACATTAATTGAGCAGCTTGTGAAAAAGGAAGGCGATATTGCAAAATTAGAAAAAGCTTTGGGTCTGAATATCGATGTAAGGCTGGCAAAATCACGTGATCAATATCTTTGCTTAAATAAGCTGGACAAGCTAGTGGCAAATGATGTTCATGATCATTATAACCGTATTTTTGATGAGCTCCCGGATTTTGTTCAAACAGGCTCTTCCATGCAAAAATTTGAAAGGTACGGGGACAGGAAAGATTACCCTGAACTGCCCGATGAACATTGGGCGAATGTTGCATGGGATTCAATTCAGGATTGCTTCACTTGTGAAAAACGCCACCGCTGCGGGCAAACGCTCCACCGGGAATATTACAGGAATGCGAAGGATTTAATTATTTGTTCACACGATTTTTATATGGAACATATTTGGACGAAGGAATCAAGGAAACGGGAAGGGCAGCTGCCGCTTCTTCCTGAAAGCTCTTGTGTTGTTTTCGATGAAGGACACTTGCTCGAATATGCCTCCCAGAAGGCATTAACTTACCGTTTCACTGAACAGATCCTTGAGTCTCTCTTAACAAGGCTGATGGCTAATGATGTGCGGGAGAAAACTTTGAATATAATTGAAGATGCAATTTACCAAAATGAGCATTTCTTCTTAACACTGGGAATGTCAGCATCTTCAGAAACTGGATCAGACAAGAAATCCATTGAAAAAACAGCTGATGTTCTAAAGGAAGGTAAAAAACTGCAGGAATTAATTAGCAGCCTGGAGGAAGAATTGGTATTTGAAAGTGAGATGTATGTTATTAATGATTATGATTTAAAAATTGTCGAGGAATACCTTGAGCAAATCTCATATTCACTTTCATTGTTCCTTAAAGATTTAAAGGGCATTACCTGGTTCGAAGAGAATGATGGCGAGAGAACCTTGGTCATTATGCCTAGAATGGTCGAAGATATTATGAGGGAAGAGGTATTTTCACAGAAAAAGCCTTTTGTTTTCTCTTCGGCAACATTATCTGAGAATAAATCCTTTGACTATATGGCAAATAGCCTTGGGATTGATGATTACTTATCCTTTACAGTTGAATCGCCGTTTGAATATGAAGAAAACATGTCAATCAGCATGCCAGCCTTTGCAAAGGATGATAAGGCAGCAAAAATGGAATATACGCTTGAACAAATCAGGCATTCTGAAGGAAGGGCGCTCGTATTGTTTACCAATCGTGCGGATTTGGCTGAATTTAAAGCTTTTGCTGAAGGAAAAATGGATGTTCATTTCTTATATGAAGGAGATTCGGAGATCAGCACATTGGTCTCAAGTTTCCAAAATGACGAGCATTCTGTGCTTTGCTCGGTCAATTTATGGGAAGGCTTGGACATTCCGGGAAGGTCGCTGGAGAATGTGATTATTTATGATCTTCCATTCCCTCCGCATGATCCAGTGTTTACTGCTAAGCGGGAAGGTACCCCAGATCCATTCAGGGAGGTTGACCTTCCTTACATGATCTTGCGTTTAAGGCAGGGAATTGGAAGATTAATCCGGACACATCAGGATAAAGGTTCTATACACATTTTAATTAACAAAAATGAAAATCCTGAAGTGCTTGAGAAAATGAAAAGTGTCTTGCCGACAAAGCCGTCCTTAAGCAAACAGAATTAATATGAAAAGAAAGTGCCCGGTAAATTCCTGGGCACTTCTTTTTATCCTCTTAAAACCCTATTTCCTTCAGGTGTTATATTTTCAGGTGTCCAGGCAGGTTCCCAGACAAGATTAACTTCCACATCAGAAAATTCCTCCAAATCTTCGATACAATATTTTACGCCGCTGACAATGCTGTCATGTAGCGGACAGCCCGGCGTGGTCAAGGTCATTGTAATGATCACTTTGCCTTCTTCGGGAAAATCAACATCATAAATGAGCCCTAAATCAACCACGTTTATATTAAGTTCTGGATCCATTACTCTTTTTAAATTGGTTAGCACATATTTTTTAAAGTTCATGGTTTTGCCTCCTATTTTGTAAAAACTGAAATAATGAAATAGCTGAAAGCTAAACAAGCGCCCAACACCATCATCTGTCCAGTGAGGAATAAGCCATTGTCACCTATTGCAATAGAAGCCGTTGCGCCTAAAATGCCAAAAATAAGAATGAAAAGGACCGGTACTGAGGCTTTATCATCCATCATGTCTTTTAGTGAAGGCACGCTCCGTTTGCCGATTGCTTTGCTGTATTTCCAAGTCCACCAAAGGAAAGGGACTATTTTAAATAGATAGCTTAAAATGCTTAAGGCAATCCACAGCATCAAGTAGGCAAAAAGCAAGTAGCCGGCTGTGTTTTCAAAACTGCCTAACAGTGAGCTTGCGAATGCGGCAAAGTGGATAATTAACCCTCCAGGAATAGCAAGCAGAGCAAACTTGAAGGAGTAATCAAGTTTCTTCTTTACCCTTTTCTTTAAAATTTGCAGGATATGCCAGGCAAAGATAGTGAAACCGCCTGCTAAGATGAGTAATGCACAAGTAAGAATCCAGTCCTTTTCAGTAAAAAAGGCTGCTAATGCCAGTAATAATCCGCCTCCATAAATAGCAAAAACATATTTGGCCATCTTCATGCTGTATCCATGAGACAAAGAAAACATCGGTACCATTTTATAGGAAAATCCAAAGATCAGCAGTGTAAACCAGCCCGCTGTTCCCAGCATTACGTGGCTTTTAAAGATTGCTTGATAGTGATCAGAAGCGAAGCTAGTCTTCAAGCTGATAACCATCAGGATCCCCATTAGAATCACAGCGAATAAACAAGCCAGTGCTGTTCCGACAAAAAGAGTCAGTATATTAGGCTTTGCTTGCTTTTTTAAAGTCAGAAGCATCTGCAGCAGAAACATTAAGATGCCTGCTAAAGTAATGATTCCTGGCAGCAGGGCATCCTGAGGGCTGTAATATAAGACATGGGCAAAATACAGGATGCCAAAAGCCGTGACGCAAAATTGAATGAACCCGAATCTTTCATTCCAAATGGGTGTTAAAAAGGCCACTGGAACAAGCTGATACATGGCTCCCATTGCTGCCATCAAAGCCCAGCCCAAAATAAAAAGATGGGCAGCTGACCAAATTCCAGGAACCCGAAATTGGCTATTTATTATAAACTCTCCCTGAAAAAGAACTAATGTTAAGGATCCTATTAAACTGAATATGCTGAACAATATAAATGAAAATGGGAGTTTAATATTCGTTTCATTCTTTGTATTTGGAAGCAATGGGATCACCTGCTTATTTCTTGATTTCTATTAAAAAACTTCCATCATTTCGCTCGGTAGTTTTATGCCTATAGCCCAATTCGTCCAGCTGCTCATAAAGAAACATGGGACGTCTATCGTTGATTATGGACAGTGTTTCACCCTTTGATAGGCCTTCAAGGGCTTCCAGGGTCCTCATCATTGGCTGGGGCGGTTCAAGTCCTCTGTTGTCCAGGTTCATTTTGCTGCACCTCTTTTGGTAAAAGTAACTTTCCAATGCTTTTTGTCAATTTCTTCAGCTTTGTGTTCAAATCCCTTTGCCTTTAATACGCCAAAAAGAGGAACTGGCTTAAATGGGGCATGCAGGATAAAAACATCATTAGCATCGAGGCCTGCAATGGCAGACATTATTTTCTGGAATGGTTCAAGCTTATTTTTTAGATCCTCCCGCACATCAATCTCAACGATTTTTTTCTCCATCTTTTCTCTCTCCCTTTTAAAAGATATTTTAAATAACCTGGTCTTTCAGCTGCCGGCGGTCAATGATGAAATGACCGGAATCATCAGTTTCCAGATAGCCCTTTTTCTTTAAATGGTTTATGGTTCTGCTGACAGTTTCCCGCGAAGTCCCAATCATATTTGCAAGCTCTCTGTTTGTAAAATGAGTAGTGATTTTATAGCCTTCAGCGTTTTTTACACCATTTGTTTTGCAGAGCCTTAAAAGAAGCATAATAATTTTTTCATGTGTATTATGGAGAATTTGCTCCTCAAGCCGGTTCTGCAGATCAATTATTTTTTCGCCAAGGACTTTAAAGAGCTTTATGCAAAGTTCTGGGTAAGAGATTAGAATTTGTTCAAAAAGGCCAATTGGAATAGCAATAAGCTGGGCCTCTTCCATGATTTCTGCATGTGCCGGGTATTGGCCTTTCCTGAAAAAGCCTGCGTGGGGGAACATCTCTCCGGCTTCCAGTACAGAAACGATTTGTTCTCTTCCTGAAAAATCAGTTTTATAAATTTTCACTTTCCCGGAATGTATGAAAAACACCTTATCAAGGGGATCCCCTTGCATAAACACATACATTTTTTGTTTATAAAAACGCGTCTGTGATATTTCGATGATTGGCGCCAGTTCTTCCTTATCAAGTTCTTTAAATAAAGGAACACTGCCTATCCTCTTTTCAATCTCCTCTTTTTTCAAATAGATCACCTTCCAGTATGAATATTCGGCTAGTTGCTCTCAGTTTAACAGCTGAATTTACTTAATTAAGTGACCTGCATCATATAGGAGGGAATTTTTGATTCTCATTCTCACATGTGTGAAAAATCACAGCCTGTTCATGAGGTTTCTCACAAAAACACAAAAAAAAGAATAATAAAATCAAAGTGTACTCAAACAGAAAGGAAGCGAATGCTATGGAAGTCAATCGCGGAACACCTATTAATAAAGTGGTGAAAAGAAATAAAAATGCACTATTAAAATCGATTCTTATTTTCACCATAATTGCTAGCTTTACAGTTCTTCTGGTAGGAGGCTACTGGATCTTTAAAGAGCAGGCACCAAGGCCGCTTGAGATTACAAATGAAAAAGGGGAGGTTATTCTTACAAAAGAAACGATTATGGGTGGCCAGGCAGTTTTCCAAAAGTACGGTTTGATGGATTACGGTACTGTCCTTGGCCATGGTTCCTATATGGGGCCTGACTATACAGCTGAGGCTTTAACGGTTTACACAAAAGGAATGCAGGACTTCAGGGCAGAAGAAAAGTATGGAAAGCCATACGATGAGATTTCCGGTGAAGAGCAAACCGTTATCAGGGATCATGTTAAAAAGGAAATGCGGGAAAATAGATATAACCCTGATTCAGATACTATGGTGCTGACAGACGCACAGGTTTATGGATATGAACAGGTTGGAGCGTTTTACCGGAAAGTCTTTACAGAGGGTGACGGCTGGGGACTAAAAGCAGGATTAATTAAAGAAGAACATATGCCGGATAAGGAAAGAGCTTATGTTGCTTCAGGAGATCAAATTCAGCAAATAGCGGATTTCTTCTTCTGGACAGCATGGCTTTCAAGTACCGAGCGTATTCATGATGATATAACTTATACAAATAACTGGCCATACTACGAGGATGCTGGAAATCAAATGTCATTCTCTGCTATTTGGTGGAGCGGAGCAAGTGTTACTGTATTAATCCTGTTTGTGGGGATCATATTGTTTGTCTTTTACCGCTATCATTTGGGAATGGAAGAGGCATATAAAGAAGGAAACTTCCCTCGCATTGATTTGGCGAGTCTGCCAGTAACATCTTCTCAATTAAAGTCGGGTAAATATTTCTTAATTGTGACTGTTCTTTTCTTTGTTCAGGCAATGTTTGGCGCTTTGCTTGCCCACTATTATGTGGAGCCTGACAGCTTCTTTGGCATCAAGTGGATACATGATATCATGCCATTCAATATAGCCAAGGGCTATCATCTTCAGCTTGCAATCTTTTGGATTGCAACAGCATGGCTCGGCATGGGAATCTTTGTTGCGCCATTAGTAGGCGGTCATGAACCGAAGAAGCAAGGTATGCTTGTTGATATCCTTTTCTGGGCTTTAGTTGTACTGGTTGGGGGAAGTATGATAGGCCAGTGGCTTGGAGCAAATGGCTATTTAGGCAACAAATGGTTCCTGCTTGGACACCAGGGATGGGAGTATTTAGAGCTCGGCCGTCTGTGGCAGGGAATTCTGGCTGCGGGAATGTTGATCTGGCTGTTCATTGTGTATCGCGGAATTAAGAGTGGATTAAAGCGCGAAAATGACAAAGGGGGCTTGATTCACCTATTATTTTATTCAGCAATCGCGGTTCCCTTTTTCTATCTGTTCGCATTCTTAATGAACCCGGATACTAGCTTTACCTTTGCGGATTACTGGCGCTGGTGGATCATTCATTTATGGGTTGAAGGTATTTTTGAAGTGTTCGCCGTTGTCGTAATCGGATTCCTGCTGGTGCAAATGAAGCTTGTAACCAAGAGCTCCACTGTTAAAGCTTTGTATTTCCAGTTAATTCTGCTGCTTGGAAGCGGTGTTATCGGCATCGGACACCATTACTATTATAATGGTTCTTCTGAGATTTGGATCGGCTTGGGAGCAGTATTTTCAGCACTTGAAGTTATTCCTTTAACCCTATTGATTCTGGAAGCATATGACCAATATAAAATGATGAGAGACGGCGGTGTAGACTTTCCTTATAAAGCTACCTTCTGGTTCTTGATTTCTGTGGCCATATGGAATCTGGTTGGAGCAGGGGTTTTAGGATTCCTGATTAACCTGCCAGCTGTCAGCTTCCTGGAACATGGTCAATTCTTAACTCCTGCACATGGCCATGGTGCCATGATGGGCGTATACGGAATGTTTGCCATCGCTGTATTGCTATATAGCTTAAGAAACATTGTTAAACCCGAAAAATGGAACGACAAATGGCTAAAATTCAGCTGCGTTATGCTGAATGTGGGTCTCGCAGGAATGGTTTTTGCGTCCCTGCTTCCAGTAGGATTCCTGCAAATGAAAGAAGCGTATGTCAACGGATATGCTGCATCCCGTTCAGCAGACTTCTTAAAGCAGGATATTATCCAATCTTTATTAACGTTAAGATCTGTTCCTGATACCATCTTCCTTGTTGGTGTTGTGGCACTTGTTCTTTTCTCCATAAAAGCTATGTTCAACCTGCGTAAAGTAACTCATAAGGAAATTGAACTGCTTCCTGTTAGAGACCTTAGCACGGATGATGAAGAATAAAGCATAAAGAAAAATCCGCAGGTTATTCTGCGGATTTTTCCCGTTCTTCTGCACACTCAAAACACATTGTCTCATTCTTTTCGTTATATATTCCGTTAAAAAATCCCTCCAGGCAGTACAGCTCTTTGCCGCAAACACAGCAGCTGCCCACTAATTCTTTCATTTCTATTCACTCCTGGCTCTTTAAATATGAAGTGCTAATTTTACTAAGGTAAGCATACAAGGAAAAAACGGTAAAGAATAGGACCGCTGCAGCTATTACAAAACCGAACTGAAAAGTGGCACCCAATAAACCTAACAGGGTGGAGCCTGCTACAACACCCAATGAAAAGAATGCATAAAAAAGGCCGAATGCCTTTCCCCTGGTTTTTTCGGTTGTATGGTTTGCAATAAGCGCATTGATTGAGGGGAATAGCAGTGCAAACCCTGAGCCATATAAGACCATGCAAAAAAACATAAACGGGAGAGAAGCAGCTGAACTTAAAAGAATGAGGGCAATGCCTAAAACCGCCATACCTGCCATCATTGTGTACTGGTGTTTATATTTGTCAAAGATTTTATTGATTGGCAAAAGAAAAATAAGAATAGCAGTAAGACCAAAGGTGCTTAGCAAAATTCCGCTGAATATCGAATTGAATTGGAGATGGTCGACCTGTAAAGGGAGCAGATAGGCAAGCGCTCCCTGTGCAAACATTAAGGAAAAAGCTCCTGCATAGCTAACAGTTAGCATTGGCTTCTTTATTAATGGCATTAGTCTTTCAGAATGGGCGTCTATCCGCTTTTCTTCCAATCTTCTTGATGGCAAAAACACATAAGCAAATGCTGCACTGCTGATCATGGCTGCAGCGATAATTAAAAATACCCAATCTACACTGTATTTTGCAGCAATGACGGCACCAAATGCGGGTCCCATTATAGCTGAACTTCCTACGGCAGCACCAGATAAAGCCATTGATTTTCCTTGTTTATTCGCTTTTCCACGGTTGGCTATAACTGTGAATGCAGCTGGAACAAGAAAGCCTCCAAACAAGCCGTGAAAAAACCTCACGAAAATTAATTGCATTGGTGACTCAACAAGCGTGTACAGGATCAATACGCTTCCGGTTATTGCAAGGCCTGAAATGAGGACCTGCTTTGCGCCCCCTTTATCAATCCAAAAACCTGCTAAAATATTGCCAAACATATTGGAAAATGAATACATACCAACAATTAATCCTATAAAAGCAGGTGAAGGATCAATGGATTTTGCAAAGGGGCTCATAATGGGGAGCTGTGAAAATGTATCTATAAATGCCACTATTACGATAAAAAAAATAAAATATCTCATTCTAACTCTCTTCCTGCAATTATTCACTTTATATCATTATAACTCTTTCAGCTGCAGGTTAAAAAGAAAAAGCGGTAAATA
Organism: Bacillus sp. J33; assembly: GCF_000518885.1. Classification (GTDB taxonomy): domain Bacteria; phylum Bacillota; class Bacilli; order Bacillales; family Cytobacillaceae; genus Cytobacillus. Next base: position 56,836 of record NZ_JAEL01000006.1, read on the forward strand.
TCATTTGGCAACTGTGATGCGGTTCGCTAATCCATTAGTCCTGCTCCAATAAAATAAAGATGTAAAAACATAGGCTGTTTCTTGAGCGCCTGGAGCGGCAATCACAGGCAAGCTTTACATTGAGATAGAAAGAATTACTAAATGGAGACTGCCTTTTCAGAAAAATATGATAAAATAGTTTTTGAATTTGAATAAGAGGGGGAAGAATTGTGACTGAAGCACTAAAAGAGACCGAACTTCAATTTCTGGATTATGTAAAAAAAATGACTGCATATAATGAAGCATTATCTTTAATGTTTTGGGATCTTCGTACAGGAGCGCCGAAAAAAGGTGTAGAACAGCGATCTGAAGTGATCGGAATGATTTCCTCGGAAGTGTTCAGAATGTCAACGTCCGAAGAAATGGCGGCATACATAGCAAAGCTTTCTGGCCAGGGGGGTCTATCAGATGTAACTTTGAAGACTCTGGAAGAGTGCAAAAAAGATTACGACCGCAACAAAAAAATTCCGGCAGAAGAATACAGAGAATATGTCATACTCCAGTCCAAAGCTGAAAGCGTATGGGAAGAAGCAAAATCCAACTCGGATTTTGAGATGTTCCGTCCCTATCTGGAGAAGCTTGTAGACATGAACAAGCGCTTTCTTGGATATTGGGGGTATGAAGGAAACAAATATAATACACTATTGGACATGTATGAGCCCGGTGTTACCGTTGAAACGCTTGACCAGGTTTTCGGCCAATTGCGTGAAAATATCGTACCGCTTGTGCAGCGAATTTCGGAATCAAAAAACAAGCCGGAAACAAGCTTTTTATTTGATCATTTTGCAAAGGATAAGCAGCGCAGTTTCAGCCTTGAAATCCTTGAACAAATGGGGTATGACTTTAAATCAGGACGACTTGATGAAACTGTCCATCCTTTCGCTATTGGGTTAAATCCAGGTGATGTCCGTGTAACCACAAAATATGATGAAGGGGATTTCCGTACAGCTGTATTTGGTACTATCCATGAAGGGGGCCACGCCTTATATGAACAAAATATATCGTCTGACTTAGTTGGCACCCCTTTATGTACAGGAACTTCGATGGGAATACATGAATCCCAGTCTTTATTTTACGAAAACTTTGTTGGGCGCCACTATTCATTTTGGAAAAAGAATTATCAGCTTCTTAAAAAGTATGCAAGCGGCCAATTCGATCATGTCCCTTTAGATGATTTCTATCGTGCAATCAATGAATCAAAACCATCATTAATTCGTATTGAAGCAGATGAATTAACCTACCCGCTTCATATCATTATCCGCTATGAAATCGAAAAAGGTTTATTTAATGATGAAATTGAAGTCAAAGACCTTCCAAGGATCTGGAATGAAAAGTATGAGCAATATTTGGGTGTGAAGCCTGAAAATGATGCTGAGGGTGTACTTCAGGATGTCCATTGGGCTGGAGGAAGCTTCGGCTATTTCCCTTCGTATGCTTTAGGATACATGTATGCTGCGCAGTTGAAAAACAGGATGTTACAAGACCTGCCTAATTATGATAGACTGCTGGAAGAAGGAAACCTGCTGCCAATTAAAGAATGGTTAACAAAAAATGTCCATCAGTACGGCAAAATGAAAAAGCCGCTTGAAATTTTAAAGGATGTAACAGGTGAAGGCTTAAATGCTCAGTATCTCGTCAATTACCTTAATGAGAAATATGGTGAAGTATACCATTTAAGCTAAAAACGGATAACTGCTGTGTTTTCAAAATTTAAAGTAAGAGGGTGGCTTAGGCCATCCTCTTCATTCATGGGAGAAAAGAGATGAAAAGGATTTTGCCGTATTTAATGATTGCCTTTGGAGCAAGCCTCTGGGGAGTTATTGCTATTTTCGTTAAAGGATTGGGGCAGCTTGGATTCACGGCAATGCAAATTGTCGCAATAAGAGTGATTTTTGCTGCCTTTTTTCTGGTATTGATAGGATTATTGCGTTATAGAAAACGCATGAAGCTCCATTCTCCACTGGATATCAGGCTTTTTGCCGGTACAGGTATTTTAAGCATTGTATTTTTTAATTACTGTTATTTTACAGCGATTAATCAGATCAATATTTCGATGGCGGTCATCCTGCTTTACACAGCTCCTGCTTTTGTCACAGTTCTGTCTTTCCTTTTTTTAAAGGAGAAGATTGATATAAAAAAAGTGGCTGCAGTTGCAGGAACAATTGCGGGATGCGTTTTAATTGCAGGCCTTTCTGCGGGAGACAGCCATATAACCTTCATGGGAATATTAACCGGTTTAGGATCTGGACTTGGCTATGCACTCTATACGATTTTCGGAAAATTTGCATTGCGGAAATACCATCCATTTACAATCACCCTATATACATTTCTTGTTGCAGCAGCCTCTCTTATTCCGGTTACTCGTTTATGGACAAAAGCTGAACAATTATTAACTCCAGAAGTTTTGCTGCTTAGTATAGGTTTGGGCTTTGTCCCAACTGTATTGGCATACTTTGTCTATACTTGGGGCCTTGAACAGACGGAGGGAAGCAAGGCAGCTGTAATCGCCACAGTAGAGCCGGTTGTGGCGATGCTTTTAGGTGTTACTTTATATGGAGATCAATTAGGTGCCATTCAAATTACTGGTGCAGTGCTAATACTGAGCTCAGTTGTTATCGTAAATCTTCCGTCTAAGAGAAAAAATATTCCATGTGCATCTGAATCACAAAAAATAGGGCATTAAAAAATCTCCAATCCATTTGGATCGGAGATTTTTTCAGTTTTTTACCAAAGCTTATATCCTTTAGCCCCAGGAGGAGCATTTTGGATTAAATCAATAAATGGTATAGTGTATGCAAAAAGAATTAGAACAAATGTAATACCAAGCCAAAGCTTCCAATTTTCAAATACCATTGGGGCTTTTTCAGCTTCATCTGCTGCTTCACCGACAGGGAATTCCTGCTCCCCCTTAGGGGCGAAGAATGCTAGATTGATAAAAATGTATAGCATCAGTATAATGCCAAGGAACAGGATAGATCCGCCGATTGCCTGAGCCACCTGGTATGGAATCCATTCTAAAGCCTGTGATGCTCCGCCATACTCAGAGTAGGAAGACCGGCGCGGGGCCCCAAGCAATCCTGCAGCATGCATAGCTCCAGACATGAAAGTCATGCCGATTGCCCAGATTACAGCCTGGATAATGCCTAATTTATTCATAGCTTTCGTTAATTTTCTGCCGGTCAAATGGGGAATTAGCCAATAGGAAACCCCAAAGAAAGTAAGGACAACAGATGTTGCAACAGTTAAATGGAAATGGCCTGTCACCCAAATCGTATTATGGACAACCTGGTTCATTTGATGGGAAGCATTTACAATACCGCCCGCGCCAGCAGGGATAAATGCAACCATTCCGATAAACGGAACAACAAACCGGGCATCTCCCCAAGGCAGCTTCTTTAACCAGCCGAATAATCCGGTTGCGCCTTTTGAGCGACCAAAGCTTTCAAACGTTGCGAATAGTGAAAAGGCAGTCATTAGAGACGGAATAACAACCAGGAATGTTAAGATAACTTGTAAAAACTTCCATGCCGGATCAATTCCGGGTTCCATTAATTGATGGTGGAAACCGACTGGAATGGAGAAAAGCAGGAATAAAATAAAGGACATGCGTGCCAATGAATCTGAGAAAATCTTTCCGCCAATGACTTTCGGGATAATAGCATACCAGGCCATGTAGGCAGGCAGCAGCCAGAAATATACAAGCGGATGTCCGAAATACCAGAACAAAGTACGGCTGACACCGATATTAACCGTCTCAACCAAACCTAATGACCAAGGCAGCAGTTGGAACAGAACAGTTGAAGCAACACCGATTGTTGCCACGATCCACATCATCGTATTAACAAGCGACATGAATGTTAGGAGCGGGCTGGGCTGACCTGGATTGTTTCTTCTCCATTCAGCGTACTTCATGATAATGGCTGCCCCATCAACCCAGCTGCCGACAATTACCAATGTTAAACCAATGTAATATAATGCATGTGCCTGAAGCGGGGCATAAAAGGTATAAAGGACAGTTGCTTCATTTAATAGGATCATCACTGCGGCAAGAACAGTTCCTGCTGTCATTAGCCAAAAGCCGATCCAGCCGGTAATACGCTGTTTGCGTGTGAATGTTCCTGAAGTTTTGCTTGTTGCGGCAAGCTGGAATCCCATAATAAAGAAAGTAGTAAGTACGAGTCCTAATACAACTCCATGGACAGTCAGAATTTGATAATAGCCAATTCCAGCAGGAAGTTCGAATTTTCCAGAGCGAACGAGAGTCTGGAGCAAACCTGCCAATCCGCCTATTGCCAATGCAGTAAAAGCAACATAAAAATGAGCCATTGCTAATCTGCCGTCACGGCGGTCCACCTTAAGGCCAGCTGTAGGATTAAACATTATTTCACCACCTCAATTTTAGACGACATCATGTGGTGTCCAACACCGCAATATTCATTACAAACAATTAAATATTCACCAGTTTTATCAAATGTGGTGATGTGTTCACTGATATATCCAGGCTCTAGCATCATATTGATATTGGAGCCTGCTACTTCAAATCCATGGACAACATCTTTTGTCGTAGCCATTATTTTTACTTTTGCTCCATAAGGCACCTCCACGGAAGCAGGGCTATAAGAGAAAGCGGAAGCAACAAAGACTAATTCATAATCCCATTCCTTACCCTCGACTTTTTTCAATCCCGGCTCATTGAATGGAGGCATTGTATCGACTTTTTCAGGGTCAATTGTTGCTAAACAGCTTGGCGGCTGGTTTCCAAGATAAAATGCGCTGACACCCAGTACTGTTAAAAAGACCAAAAGCGATCCAATTCCAAAGATGAGCCAGGCTTTTTCAAACTTATGCATGTGCATGGCTTTTTCCCCCTTTCTATCTTTTAAAAGCGGCTAACAAATAAGAAGTAAACGCCTACCCATGTAATGATCAGGAAAAATCCCAATAAGAAAACGGAAGCTAGCGTTCCCTTTAAGGAAGAGCTATCCTCTATTTCAGTCTTCGTCTTTCGGCTGAGTTCCGTTTTCGCCATTTTCTTTCACTCCCTTCGAATATAGGAAAAAGTAAATGATTACATTTTCATAATACAAAACATTTTTGAAGATTCTAGAGGATTTCCGTGAGTTCACAAAGTGTTCATTCGTTACTTAATAACTATGGTAATAGTGAAAAATTGATATTATAGTGATATATGTCACAAAAACCGGCAGGGAAATGTGAAGAAAATGTGAAGATAGATTCACGCCTTCTGGATTCAGCTAATTTATTAAACGCAGTTTTCGTAAAATTTGCTGCTTTTTTAGTTAACCACCTGAGTTGATGGCAGCGGAGGGCAATTAGCCTCGAAAATGCAACGCATTTCCTTCTTACGGCGTTTATTAAAGGAACAATTGCAGACTTTATAAGTAAAACAACAATTTATGATAAAAGCCTTGTTAAAGTAACGATAGAACAATGGGAAAATAATAAAAAATCGAACAATTTAAAGGTATATTTTATTTTGGTTCGTCTTTTGCTCTATTTTATGTTGAAGTAATCATAAATGATGTTATAATGTTAATAACTTAATAACATTCACTCATATAATCGCAGGAATATGGCCTGCAAGTTTCTACCGGGTTACCGTAAATGACCCGACTATGAGTGAGCAATGTACAGGGCGGTAATTCCATCCTTTAATTGCCTGAAAGCTTTTATAAAAGCCTGCAGGCCATTGCTTCACTCATTTTATGTTGTGAATGCATGGCCTTCAGGCTTTTTATATTTTTGATGGCTTTTTATTTACAAAGGGGGAAGCAAAATGAAGCTGCTGATAGAAAAAATAAAAAACGATGGGATTGTCCTATCACCAACCGTATTAAAGGTCGATTCCTTTTTAAACCATCAGATAGATCCTTATCTTATGCAGGAAATCGGAAAGGAGTTTGCAGAACGATTTGCCGGCTGCGGGATTACAAAGGTTTTAACAATCGAATCTTCGGGAATTGCGCCTGCTGTTATGGCTGGGCTCCAACTTAAAGTTCCAGTTGTTTTCGGCAGAAAAAGAAAATCTTTGACGCTCGTAAATGACTTAATTACAGCGTCTGTCTACTCTTTTACGAAAGAAGAAACAAGTGAAATCTCTGTGTCAAATAAATATCTTTCAGAACAGGATAAGGTACTAATCATTGACGATTTCCTTGCAAACGGGCAAGCGGCGCTGGGCCTTGCAGACATTGCCAGAAAGGCCAATGCATCGATTGCAGGAATTGGAATCGTTATCGAAAAAGGATTTCAAAATGGAGGGCGTCTGCTGCGGGAACAGGGCTATCGGGTAGAGTCATTGGCAATTCTTGAATCCCTGGAGAACGGGAAAGTCAGCTTTGATCATTCAACAGAGAAATTGGGGGAATTGACACGATGAAACAGAATTCTTTAAAGGTTGCTTCACTAGGCATTCAGCACGTACTTGCAATGTACGCCGGGGCTGTTATTGTACCGCTAATCGTAGGAGGAGCACTTGGTTTAACAGGAGAACAGCTGACCTATTTAGTTTCTATAGATATTTTTATGTGCGGAATCGCAACGCTTCTTCAAGTTTGGCGCAACAAGTTCTTCGGGATTGGCCTTCCTGTTGTTCTGGGCTGTACATTTACTGCCGTCGGCCCAATGATCGCTATTGGCGGTCAATACGGAATATCTGCCATTTATGGTGCCATTCTTGTTTCTGGTATTTTTGTAGTAGTAATTTCAAAGTATTTTGGGAAGCTGGTCAGATTTTTTCCGCCTGTTGTTACTGGATCTGTCGTAACGATAATTGGAATTACTTTAATCCCGGTTGCCATGAATAATATGGCTGGTGGAGAGGGAAGTCCGGACTTTGGTTCCCTGACAAACATTTCGCTTGCGTTTGGAACATTGCTATTCATAATTGTGCTGTTCCGTTTCTTTAAAGGCTTTATCCGTTCTATTGCTATTCTGCTAGGATTGGCTGCAGGAACAATCGTTGCTTATTTTATGGGAATGGTGAATTTTTCTGAAGTTTCGGAGGCTTCCTGGATCCATATGCCCTCTCCATTCTATTTTGGCTTGCCTACTTTTGAGGTGACTGCTATTCTGACCATGATTCTGGTTGCAATGGTTAGTTTGGTAGAGTCTACCGGAGTTTACTTTGCACTCGGTGACATTTGTGATGAAAAGCTTGAGGAAAAGGATCTTTCTAATGGCTATCGTGCTGAGGGTCTTGCGATCGTTCTCGGAGCTGTCTTTAATGCCTTTCCTTATACAACTTATTCACAAAATGTGGGCCTTCTTCAATTGTCAGGGGTCAAAACAAAAAATGTCATCTATACAGCAGGCGGATTCCTAGTACTGCTCGGACTGGTTCCTAAAATCGGGGCATTGACCACCATTATTCCAACTCCTGTATTAGGAGGAGCGATGGTTGCTATGTTCGGTATGGTTGTCGCTTATGGAATTAAAATGTTAAGCAAGGTGGAGTTTTCTTCGCAGGAGAATCTATTAATTATTGCCTGTTCTGTTGGAATGGGACTTGGAGTTACGGCCGTTCCGGAATTATTCGCCCAAATGCCTTCAAGTATCCGTATCCTGACCGATAATGGGATTGTAGCGGGCAGTGTTACTGCAATTGCTTTAAATCTTGTATTCAATGTTTTTAAGGGGAAAAAGGTGGTTAAGCCAGCTTCCTTTGCAGAGCAAAAAGCTTCTTAAGATTATTTTCACTCCATTCACAATAACTCCGGCAATCAATATAATATTCTATCGGGATATGTTCCAGTAGACTCCCGTAGTATTGGTTTTTTCACAGGAAAGAGAGTGGATGGGATGGAAAAATATTATTGCGACTATTGCCGGCTTTTATATAATGAAGAAGAAGTCTGCAAAGCTTGCGGAATCCCTGTAACTAAGAAGATATATATCGAAGTTCAAAAACACCAAAAAAACCACCATAATTTTGAGGCATCGGAGTAAACCGGTGCCTTTTTTGGGGGAAAAAGAATTATTATGTTGAAATAAAATGAATCTCCGTTAAAAAGGGTAGGGGCGCAGGAAAAGCTTGTAGGCCCTGCGGTTTTTCTTACGTCTCCAGCCGGCAGAGTGACAATCCAAGGTTCTAGGTTCAATTGGAAAAGATTTAGTAATGCTATCAATTAGAAAATTCATATATAATGAAGATGCACAACAACTCCTTCAAAACATATTGCTTCCTCCACATTGGAGGGAGCTTTTTTTATTTTATCTCAGAGAATTTATATTTTAAACGGTTTCAAATATATGCAGATAGGATACATACATAACAGCTAAGCATAACCTTCAATTATTTGGAAAAATTAAAGGAAAGCATGAGAAGGAGAGTCATGAATGCCAATGATTGTATCAGTTGCAGAAGCTATACCTGAACATGTGCTAAGGCAGGAGCAGGTAATGGAGTTTGCCCGAGATTTATTTTCAGAATCTTTTAGGGATATTGAACGTCTTTTAGAAGCTTTTCACAATGGGCAAATTGAAAAACGGCACTTTGCAAAGGGCCTGGAATGGTTTAAGACAGACAAATCATTTGAGGAAAAAAATAATGCTTATATTTACCACGCTATAGAGTTAGGCGCAAAAGCAATAAAGCTTTGTTTAGATAATGATACGTTCCTTAAAAATCATGTGCCTTACGAAGAAATTGACGCAATTTTTACTATCTCAAGCTCTGGGATCGCCACACCAAGCATTGAGGCAAGAATCATGAATGAGCTTCCCTTCTCGGAGCATACAAAGCGAATACCAATATGGGGGCTGGGCTGTGCGGGAGGTGCTTCTGGCCTTTCTCGAGCATATGAATACTGTCTTGCTTTTCCCGATGCTAAGGTTTTGGTTTTATCCATTGAATTATGCAGTCTGACATTCCAGCGCAACGACCGTTCAAAAAGCAACTTAATTGGCACTTCCCTTTTTGCCGATGGGGCAGCATGTGCATTATTAACGGGTGATGAGGTTGAAAGAGAGTCTTTCCAGAAGCAGGCGGCAATTCCGCGGATATCGGGGACTCAATCAACAACGATGCGCAATTCTTTGGATGTGATGGGGTGGGAAGTGAAGGATGAAGGTTTATATGTTGTATTTTCAAAGGACATTCCTGCGATCATTGAAAGCTGGCTAAAGCCGAATGTAAACGCATTTTTGCAGGAGAAAGGAATTAAAATGGAAGAAGTGAACCATTTTGTTGCCCATCCTGGCGGTAAAAAGGTTGTTGAAGCCTATCAAAATGCGCTTCAATTTGATCCGGCAATGACAAGAATATCCCTGGATGTCTTAAAAGAGTACGGCAATATGTCCTCAGCGACAATCCTGTATGTTTTGAAAAGGTTTATGGAAATTGGCCAGCAGGGAGAAATTGGTCTTGCAACTGCACTCGGACCTGGATTCAGTTCCGAATTGCTGCTTTTGGAATGGGAGTGAAAGTATGTTATTTCTTTTATTTATTGCGGTTATTAATGTACAAAGGGCAATTGAACTTGTAATAGCCAGAAAGAATGAAATATGGATGAAAGCACGTGGAGCACTGGAATTTGGCCGGGAGCATTACCCCTGGATTGTCTTGATTCATGTTCTCTTTTTTGCCGGCTATATCTCAGAAGTGATACTCCTGGATAAAGGTCTGTCACCTTTTTGGCCAATTCTTTTAGTGCTGTTTCTCCTTACCCAGGCGGGCCGGTTATGGGCTCTATTTTCTCTGGGCCGATTTTGGAATACAAAAATAATTGTACTCCCGGGAGCGAATGTCATTAGAAGAGGCCCTTACCGCTTTTTAAAACATCCCAATTATGCAATTGTTGCAGCTGAGTTTATAGTAATTCCCTTCATGTTTACCGCTTACATTACTGCAATTGTCTTCACGCTGCTGAATATTATAATCCTTTCCATTAGAATCCCGGCGGAAGAAAAAGCACTAAGGGAGCTAACTGCATATGAAGATGCTTTTTTGCGGATTAAAGAAGAACCAAATAAAGATATAAAAAAAGTTTGACAATTTTAAGAGCCCTGTTGAAAATGATTATCGTTCATGATAAACTTCTAATTGAAGTTGAAAATTATTCTCAATATCATTCCAATAGGAAAGGTGTTGCTACATATGACAATCGTTTTTATTGCAGGCACAATTGCTGCATATTCACTAGTTATGAAACATGTTCTTAATAACGTTGCAAAACCTCACACCAGATAAAAAATAATTTTGCTAGGACCAGGCTGATGCCTGGTTTTTGTTTTTTTATCCCTATATATTTCCTTGAAATATGAACTTGGGGAATAAATAATGAAAACTGGCTAATAACAAGGTTAAATCAGCTAATAAATTTAAGTAAATTGGCAAACAAACCAAAGAATTTAGCGAACAAACCAATAAAATAGAAGCAAATAACTTTCAACCTATTCTAATAAGCTGATTTTCAACAGGAAAAATTAGAAAAATCAAAGAATAAGATCTCACTTATAGGAAAATCGGCGAATATCATTTAAAATAGGTAGTAAATCGATGTTACAAGGGGATAAATGTAAATGGCTGATACAGCAATACAACCAGGATTACAACAAACTGAATTATTGAACAAAGTTACCGCTCTATATACATATACGAAGGAAAATGGAGATGAGCAGACGGCAGACCGGGCAAAAGACTTGGCAAAAAAGCTTAGAGACCAGGAATTCGCCATTGCCTTCTGCGGCCATTTTTCAGCAGGCAAATCGAGCATGATCAACAAACTTGCAGGAGAGGATCTTCTTCCTTCATCGCCTATTCCAACGAGTGCCAATCTTGTAAAGGTCAAGTCCGGTGAAGAGGATTATGCAAAAGTCATTTTTAAGGAAGGCAAGCCAAGACTGTACCCTGCCCCATATGATTATGGGCAAGTAAAGTCTTATTGCAAGGATGGCGATTTAATTCAATCCATTGAAATCAGCCATTCCAATACAAGTTTGCCAAAAAGAGCAGTCATTATGGATACACCGGGAATTGATTCCACGGACGATGCCCATAGAATTGCGACCGAATCTGCTTTGCATTTGGCTGATCTTGTTATTTATGTAATGGATTATAATCATGTGCAGTCCGAATTGAATTTCCTTTTTACCAAAGAATTGACGGCTGCAGGCAAGGATGTTTATCTAGTTATCAATCAAATAGATAAGCACCGGGATGAGGAATTAAGCTTTGAACATTTTAAAAAAAGTGTAAGAGACTCATTCGCATCCTGGGGAGTAAAACCTGCACAAATTTTTTACACCTCATTAAAGGATCCAAGCCATAAAGAAAATGAGTTTTGCCCATTGCAGCAGTTTATTAATGAGAGCATTGCAAACCGTGAAAACCTTTTGCCTGTTTCCGTATTCAATTCCCTGAAAAAGCTTGCAGATGACCATCTTAAGTTTTTAAAAGAAGCAAATGCTGCAGAAAAAGAGGAATGGGAAGAAAAATTGGGCGAGCTTGATCAGAGGGAGCGGGAACAGCTGCCAGCTAGATTAGCCAATTTGGAGACTGATTTAAAGAAACTGAAAAGCTCTATTGACGCAGCGGATATAGACATTAGTGATAAAATCAATGAGATTCTAAAAAACGCTTATTTAATGCCTTTCCAGACTAGGGAGCTGGCTGAGTCCTACCTGGAGTCCCGCCAGCCCGAATTTAAAGTGGGCCTCTTTTTCAGCAAACAGAAAACAGAACAGGAAAGACAGACAAGGCTTGATCGCTTTTATCAGGATTTTTCCGATAAAGTCAAGGCTCAGCTCGAATGGCATATAAAGGAGCTATTTCTGAAGGAACTAAAACACCATGAAATTCACGAACCAGAATTACTTGCAAAGGCTCAAGGGTTTAAAATGCATTTTAAGCCTGAGCTTTTAGCAGAAACAGTAAAGCCGGGTGCAATGGTTTCAGGCGATTATGTTTTGCAGTATACAAATGATACAGCTGATGCAGTGAAAAGAATAGCCAAAAATAATGCAGCCGTTTTAAAAGAAGCTTTGCTGGGGGCCTTAAAGGATAAAAACAGCCAGGAACAAGCGAAGCTTGAAAATGAACTTCAGAACCTGAAAGCATATTCTCAAGCACTAAATAAGTTAAAGTCAATCAGTATAAAGATCGAAGCAGCTAAAAGCCAAATGGATTCATATCTAGCAGGAAATTATCCTAAAGAACAGTTTATTGAGCAAGAAAAAAAGCTTGCAGCAGAAGATGTAGAGGAAGCTGAGGTTATTTTCCTGCAAGAAAATCAGGATGAAAAGGAAGAGGAGTTAAAGAATACAAGGCAACCTCAAGAGGACCGGGCAGATGAGGAAGTAATGTCTGTTTCTGTTCAGCCAGTGATTGAAAAGCTTAATTTCACTGCCCAGGCTGTAAAGGACCTTCCCGGATTCAGAAAGCTTTCCGCAGACTTAGCTGAAAAAGCATCAAGGCTAGAGAGCAAGGAGTTCACTGTTGCACTTTTCGGAGCGTTCAGTGCTGGAAAATCTTCCTTTGCTAATGCTTTAATCGGAGAAAAGCTTCTGCCAGTTTCGCCAAATCCGACAACAGCAGCTATCAATAAAATAAAGCCTGCTTCGAGCGAAAATGAACACGGAACCGTTCTTGTAAAGGTCAAAGATTCTGAATCAATTTTTAATGATGTAAATCATTCTTTAAAAGTCTTCAATTATTCAGCCAGCAGTTTTGATGAAGCGGCATCGGCCATTCAGAAGATTACTGGTGCCAGCCAGGATTTTGATGCGAATGAAAAGACTCATTTTGCTTTTCTGAATGCCTTTATGCGAGGGTTTAATTCGTTCCGTGATTTGCTTGGACATACAATAAAAGCAGATCTGGAGGAATTTAAGGATTATGTTGCCAATGAGGAAAAGTCATGTTTCGTTGAAACGATCGAAGTTTACTATGATTGCGAATTGACAAGGCAGGGGATCACTCTTGTAGATACTCCTGGAGCGGATTCCATCAATGCAAGGCATACAGGTGTGGCATTTGAATATATTAAAAACTCAGATGCTATCCTTTTTGTAACCTATTATAATCATGCATTCTCGAAAGCGGATCGTGAGTTTCTTATTCAGTTGGGAAGGGTGAAAGACACCTTCGCCCTGGATAAAATGTTCTTTATCGTCAATGCCATTGACCTGGCGAATAATGAAGAAGAAAAAGAATCAGTTCTGCAATATGTGGAGGATCAATTGGTGCAATACGGCATCCGGCGCCCTCATTTATTTGGCATTTCAAGCCTTCAAGCATTGTCGGAAAAGCTGGAAAGCAATCTGGAAAGCAATAAAGAAGAAACATCCAATATCAGCTCTTTTGAAAAAAGCTTTTATTCTTTTATTAATAAAGACTTGCTGAATATTTCTATTTCTTCAGCGGAGACAGAGTGGAGACGATTATTAGGGCAGCTAAGGACATATATCTCTTCCTCTATGGAAAACAAAGATATCAAACTTCAAAAGCTGAAGGTTCTGGAAGATGAACATAAAATTATTATTGACATAATTCGAAAGCAAAAACCCGAGCTGCTGACTCAAAGGCTTGAACAGGAAACAGAAGAACTCGTTTTCTATATCAAACAGAGAGTTTTCTTGCGGTTTGGAGATTTTATCAAGGAGGCTTTCAATCCATCCATTTTAAAGGATGATGGCCGAAATTTAAAGAAAATGCTCAAAGCGGCGCTTGATGATTTTCTTTCCAGCTTTGGATTTGATTTTGCACAGGAACTCCGTGCAACAACCTTGAGGCTTGAAAGTTATATTGGAAAGCTTCTTGAACAGCAGCAGGATATGATTGCAAAATCAGCTGCCAGCGTAAATAGTGATATGTCTTTCAGCTCCTATGAGCCTGCAGAAATGGATGGAATAGAATTTGAATCTGCTTTTTCAAATGAGGATCCAAATCTTTTTAAGAAAGCTTTATCATATTTCAAGAATCCGAAATCCTTCTTTGAGAAAAATGAACGGAAACAACTTGCGGATGAGCTTGAGAAGAGCTTGCAGGACCCAGCTGACCGCTATTTGGAGGGAGAAAGTGCAAGGATGAAGTTCCACTACAATGGCTTGCTGACAAAAGAATTCGAGCGGCTGCTCGATTCGCTCATTGAGCAGACCAATGAGTACTACGAAGGGATTACTGCTGCTTTGAAGGATGATTTTCCAATTGAGGAACTAAAGGAAATGGAGAAACAAATTGCACAGTATGAAAAATAAATGTTAAAGGAGGGCTGCTTTATTTATGGAAAAATGGCTGTGCGATGCAGAGGAAAAATACAATATTGATATCCTTTTTGCATGTGAAGCTGGAAGCAGGGCCTGGGGTACAGATGATGCGGAATCTGACTATGATGTTCGCTTCATCTTCAAACACAGGGACTTAAGAGCTTACCTTTCATTAGAGCGTGACATTGAGGTTATCGACACAGCAGCTGCTCCTTTTGATGCGCATGGCTGGGATGTTTTTAAAGCTTTTGGACTCATGAAAAAGTCCAATCCAAGCATTTATGAATGGGCATATTCACCCATTATATACAGGGATGTGGACAAATTTTCTGTTAGGCTGAGAAAAATAGCAGAAAAGGAATTCTCACAATATAAGTTATTTCAGCATTACATCCAGCTTTTTTCCCGAAATTTAAAGGAAGCAGCCCAAAAAGAAACATTCACAGAGAAAAAACAGAAATTGCTTATACAGGCAGTTAGAGCCTATTTGATCGCCAGGCAAATCCTTGAAGCTGATCGGCTTAATGGAAGCTTTCTTTACAAGGAGCTTTTTCGTTTACAGGATAATAATATTTTCACGGATTTTTATCGCGAGCTTGCGAAAGAAAAACAAAATGGACGCCTGGTTAGTGAGAAATATGCAGACCGGATGGTTTACTTGCTTAAGTCAGAAAAAGAAGCAATGTATGCTGCTGCCGAAACAATGTCTGCCAAAAGCAAGCCTGTATCCGGCTTGAATGAATGGCTTTGGGAGCTGTTGAAGATATAGGCGGTGTCTGATTAGAAAAAGGGAGAGTTATGGGTAAGAATTCTTTTCATGTATGTGCTACCTGTGTGAATTTTATATCTGAAAAGCGTAAAGATGGAATGTACTATTTTTGCAGCAGGCTTGACTATGAAACAAAACCGGACTATCAATTTAACTGCTGGACACCTAAGGAGCATGTAGTCAGGCTGATGGAAAAAAGGAGAGGGGAGAATCTTGGATGAAGTATTTTATAGAAAAGGAATGGCTTTTAAAAAAAATTGATAATGAAAATGTGCGCATTGCAGATTGCCGTTTCAAACTTGGTTCGCCTGATGAAGGCCGAAGCTTGTATGATCTTAATCATATTCCTAACGCAGTTTATTTTGATCTTGAAAAAGACCTTTCAGGACCAGTTAAAGACCATGGGGGCAGACATCCTCTTCCGGATCCCGATCAGCTAAAACAGACTCTCGAGCAGGCGGGAATAAGCAGGGAAACAATAGTGATTGCCTATGATGGCGGAGAAGGGGCTTTTGCTTCACGTTTCTGGTGGCTCCTCCGGTATTTGGGACATGAGCAAGTCTACGTTTTAAATGGCGGTTATAAAGAATGGATTAATAGTGATTATCCTGTAAAAAGTGAAGTACCAGTCTTTGAACCTGTTAGTTATAAACTAGATCTGAAGTCTGATATTCTTGCTTCTTATGCAGAGGTTAAAGAGCTGGTCCAGCGCCGCGATGAAGCAGTATTGATTGATTCAAGAGAGGCGAAACGCTATTTGGGGATTGAAGAACCCATCGACAAAAAAGCAGGCCATATACCTGGTGCAATTAATAAAGTATGGCTGGATGCGTACGAAAATGGCAGGTTTAAAGAAGTGGCGGAACAGGAGAAAAGATTTGCCGATATTGACAAGAGCAAGCCTGTAATCGTCTATTGCGGTTCAGGTGTAACTGCTGCCCCAAATTTCCTGGCTTTAAAGGAAGCGGGCTATAATAATGTAAAATTATATGCAGGAAGTTTCAGTGATTGGATCTCATATGAAGAAAATGAAATAGAGTCTGTCGAAAAGCAGAGAAATCCCTTTTAAAAAAAGGGATTTTTTTACTGTTATAATTATTATATAATTTAAAATGTTTGATAGATTATGAATAGGGGAGTCTTAAATGAATACTTCAGGTTATACAATAACGAAAAAGCAAAAAACAGATATAAAACAGATATTGGTGACGACTGCTATCATTCTGATTTTGTCGGCAATCTTTATTCCAATATTTTTGCTCCCGCTTTTTCAGGCACAATTTTGCCGGCCGGCGGGGACGTGGGTATTTGAAGCACCTAAAGCAGCATATGTAACATTTAGTGCTGCTCTTGCGGCAGTTGCTGTTTTCATGGTTGCAGGGGTTTGGTTCCATAGTGCAGAGAAGTTTGGCAAGCTTGGAAAAATAATTGTCGGAGCTGGATGTTTAGTTTCGTTTGCGACAGTCATTCTCAGCTTTGACTACTACCATTACATTGATAAAAGCGGAGTTCACTTTGACCCATTATTCAGTTTGAAAGAGAAGCACTATGAGTGGTCCGAAATTAAGAAAGCAAGACAGACAGTTAAAAATGATAAGGGGATAATTTCTGATGACAAACTAATTTTTACGTTCAGTGATGGAACATCCTATGCCTATCTATTTAATGATAATGTCCGAAAGGCCAGAATGGCGACTTATTTTGAACTTGAGGAACATGGAGTTGAATTAATCAGGGAAACAGAGTGATTCTGTAAAACTTTTCAAGGGAATGTATGAGCCTTCCATGTTATAATGGTACTTACTGCGGTTAACGGCCAGTCTATCTTCCACCTTTTTGTGAAAGATAAACTAGCTGTAAAGGCCCGATATTACTGAAACTCAGACAAAAATAAAATCGCTGCATTATGTGGCAATTTTGAGCCCCATATTAGGGCCTCAAGTCATGATTATAACCAGGAGGCGAATAAATGAACGAAAACAAACCTTCACTGCTGCTTGTAGACGGAATGGCGCTATTATTCAGAGCTTATTTTGCCACCGCTGTATCCGGCCAATTTATGATAAATTCAAAAGGAGTTCCAACGAATGGGGTCTACGGTTTTGTAAAACACTTCTTAACCGCTGTTTCTTCTTTCAGCCCATCTCATGTGGCAGTCTGCTGGGATATGGGAAGCAAAACATTCCGGACGGATATGTTTGATGGATATAAAGCAAATCGCCCGGAAGCACCCGTTGAGCTTGTACCCCAGTTTGATTTAGTAAAAGAAGTCGTTGAGGCTTTTGATGTGCCTAATATTGGACTTGAGGGATACGAAGCTGATGACTGTATCGGAACGATCGCGAAAAAAGCCAAAAAGGAAGCAAATGTTTTAATTCTCACTGGTGACCAGGATATCCTGCAGCTGTTGGATGACAATATTTCTGTTATCTTGCTGCAGAAAGGCTACGGTAATTATCTTGTTCATACAACAGAAACCTTTTTTGAAGAGAAGGGCATTACTCCAAAGCAGATGATCGATCTAAAAGCTTTCATGGGAGATACGAGCGATAACTATCCCGGTGTAAAAGGCATTGGGGAAAAAACAGCCTTAAAGCTTTTGCAGCAGTATGAACATATTGAAGGCGTTCTTGAGAATTTAGAGAAACTGACAAAAGGCCAGCGTGCCAAGATTGAACAGGACCTGGAAATGCTGCACCTGAGCAGGCAGCTTGCCGAAATCAAATGTGATGTGCCTGTTGAATGTTCGCTGGATATGGCGCAATTCTCGATGAATCGTGAAAAAGTCGCAGAAAAGTTCACCGAAATTGAATTCCGCGGTCTTCATCGTTTCCTTGATTTGAAAAAAGAATATGCTTGATAAGAGAGCTCCAGGCTGTGGCCTGGAGCTTTTTGTTTTTGATAAAAAACTCATATGGGTGAAAAGTGGGGTTTGGATTACACCTGCAAGTAACAGGTTTTTCGTGCACACTCCCTATAATCGCGCGCGCAACTGAGTCCCAGCCTGCGCAGAAAAGGTTAGTCTAAGCACAGAAATGGGCGTCTCCTGCACGAAAACAGACTGTCCTTGCACAAACCCGAAAATCACACCAAAACCCGGAGTCACTCCACGCATTATTTAGTGTTTTTCTTCTTTGCAGCATTTTCCAGCTTGCTCTTTGGCTCTTCAGCAAATTCTGCATCTTGTCCGTAGCCTTGAGGATTTACGCCAGGAGCTTTCTTTCCTCTATTTGTATGTCCATTTTTGCTCAATTGGTTCACCTCCCTTAATAAAGCAAATTTCCCAGTTGATAACCTTATTATTGATTAGGTCTTGGTGTTTTAATCATGTCCAACCAGGGTACAAATTAGCAACTGATGCTGTGTATTTCTTCTATTTTCCGTTTATTTTCACATTGAATAAAGCTTTTCCGGAGAATAATAACAGTCTCCATATTTCACAATAAAGAAGAGGTGAATCGTATAATGAATAAGGGAGTTTATATCGCTCTGTTAAGTATAGGATTGGCTCAAGGCCTGAAGATTCCTATCCACTACGTAAAAAAGGGCGAGCTTCGTCCAGATTTATTTTTCCAGACAGGCGGAATGCCGAGTTCCCATTCAGCTGGTGTTTCGTCTTTAACAACTTTTATTGCTTTAAAGCGAGGAGTTCCTACATTTGATTTTGCTTTATCGCTAATTTACGGCCTGATAGTTATGTATGATGCTCAGGGCATTAGGCGCCAGACAGGTGAGCTTACGTTAAAAGTAAACAGCCTTGGGGAGCTGGTAGATAAGATTCATAAAGATGAAACGGTAAAATTTGAAGAGGAAGGCCCGAAGAAGCTAAAAGAGATGCTCGGACACCAGCCAGCTGAAGTTCTGGGGGGAGCTCTTCTCGGTGTTTTAACAGGTACTATTGGTTTTCTTTTAACAAAAAAGAAATGATTTTATCTTCAAAGAAAATATTAACTCTCTCCCTTTTTCCGGCGGAAAAAAAGGTAGATAATTGTCGAAAAATCAGGTAAGATTTAGGAAAAAGCTAAGGGAGCAGGGGAAGGTTTGTGAGGACAGTTGAAGAATATTTGCACTTTTTAAAAAGTAAAGGTTTTCAATTCCGCGAGGATGCTATTGGCTTCATTTACTTTGGAAAGAATTATACAAATGCTTCTGACGAGCTTGCAAATGCTGCAATTGAGCTTACATTGAAGGCTCAGAAATCCTTTGATGGAAGTTTTTATGTGTCATTGCTGGAAACGCTGGTATCAAAGAATATTACGAGCAGGCGGGAAGCAATAAAGTTTGTAAAAGAAAAAGTGATTATTTAGCAAAACAAGGCGTGTCTTTATTCAACACGCCTTTTGATTTGCTGTCCTATTATTAAGCTGCTTTTTTTCTAAAATTAAATAAGTTTTTTTTAACAGGAATCTCTGCAAAAACCATGCCGGCGAAAATCAGCAAACATCCAATCACTGCACTATAAGATAATCTTTCATTTGCCCATATAAATCCGGTCGCTGCTGCAAAGACAGGTTCCATTGCAAAAATCAATGCAACTCTTGTAGGCGTGGTATACTTTTGAAAAGTTGTCTGTGCAAAGAAGGCGATAGCTGTAGCAAAAAGAGAAGTTACAATCAAAGCACCCAGCACATTTCCTTTCAGTAAGACCTCCAGTTGGAAAGCCTGCTGCCAATTTTCAGTGAACAGGGCAAAAACCATTGACAAAATGGCTACTGTGGCTATCTGTATAACCGTTAATAGCAGGGCTGGATATTTGCTGCTGTATTTACCTGTGAAAATAATATGAAGGGCAAAACCCACAGCACAGACGAATACGAGGGCGTCTCCAATATTCAGCGAAACTTTATCTGTCATTGTCAGCAAGTATAGCCCTGCAGTTGCAACTGACACTCCTGTAATGGCATTCATGCCGGGCTTTACTTTTAAAAGCATAAAAGAAAAGACCGGAACCATTACGACACTAAGTCCTGTAATAAAACCAGCCTTAGAGGATGTCGTGTACAGCAGGCCAGCTGTCTGGAATGCATAGCCCACAAACAAAAAGAGGCCCATAATGACTCCAGATGCCAGCAGTTTCTTATTCATTTGAACCAGCTGTTTTTTCTCAAAAAGAACAAGCCATCCTCCGAGCAGTAGAGCTGCCAGGAAAAAACGTACTCCGTTAAAAGAGAATGGTTCCAAAAATGCAATGGCGCTTTGTACGAGCACAAAGGTGGAACCCCATACAAAGGCAACAAGCAAAAGGCTTACATCGGCAAAAATTGTAGAACGGTTCATGATTTTTCTTGCCCTTTCGTTCTATTGTTTCGGATAGCAGCTCTGGCCAATTCATCAGCAGATTTATTCTCTGCGCTGGGCACCCACTTCATAAAGAATAAATCGAATTGTCTGGATAACTCTAAGGCTTCTTCAAGAAGAGGAGCAAACTTTTTATTTTTGACAAATTCCTTTTCGACTGCACGGCTTACGAGCTGTGAGTCTGTACGAAATGATACTATTTTAAACTCCTTTTCTAAACATATTTTTAATGCGTGTAAAAATGCACGGTATTCAGCTTCGTGATTCTCCATTTCGCCTAAAGGAATCGAGTAGCGTTCAACTTGGCCATTATTTTTGATAAAAATGCCTGCGCCGCTTGGGCCGGGGTTACCGGCACTGGCTCCATCAATATATACTTCAATCAACAGCACTGCCTCCTGATCTTTTTCAATTTATAATGTTAAAGAGCCGGGTATTCACTTTATTTGGCACTTCAGTTGGACAAACTAAATGTAGTTTATCATAACATTCACTCAGTAAGCAGAAAAAGGATACCAATGTGGCAGCCTTATCTATCTGTTCTTATTTTATTGGGAATCGTTTAGCAATATATCCAAATGGGGTATCCAGTAAGGCTATAAGAGATTTAAGAATATAGGTTGTAAAGAAGATTTGAACCCAATCTTCAATTGGAAATACGCCCAGAAAAGCAATGCTTGTAAAGATCAATGTATCCAAAAGCTGGCTGATTAAAGTGCTGCCATTGTTTCTGATCCAAAACTGGTTCTCTTTTGGAAATTTCTTTTTCAGAAAGCTGAAAATATAAACATCAGTCAGCTGGCTGGCTAAATAGGCAGCCAGACTTCCGGCTGCAATCCGTGGAAGGATAGAAAAAATAGTGCTAAGGGCTTCTTGGGCGAAATCTGATTCATGCGGTTTAAATAGCAGCACCATCTGCATGATTAAGGTCATTGCCAAAAGTGTAAAGAACCCAAGCCAAACTGCTTTTTTGGCTTCATCTTTTCCGTACTTTTCATTCAGAATATCCGTAACCAGAAAAGCAGTGCCATACATGGCATTTCCCAGTGTGGCAGTCAGGCCGAACATTTCAATGGTTTTAACGACTTGAAGATTTGCCATAACAGTTGAAAAACCAATCCACACAAATAAACCTGTCTTTCCAAAAAGACGGTACATAGCCAGAACTAATATAAAATTGACAATAGCAAAGAATAATCCAAACCATTCATTAAACATTGTTTTCCTCCTAGTTTTGATCATGCGGGAGTTTCCGAACCGCAATGTTTATGTAAATGTCATTGACCATTATACCTTGAAATATACTCAGGCAGCACCAGTATGAGTGAAGAATAAGAAATTCAACGATTGCAAACAGTTCTAATAAAGAGACCAGCTAAAAAAGTACAGAAAGGCTGAAAAACATGAAATATAAAGTGGAGTGGAAATATATACTTAAAGGAAATGAAGATATTCTTTTTGCTTCGGATTGGATCGACAGTGAATTGGCATTGAAGGTTGGAGAGGACATCGAAAAGTCTGGGAAAGGAAAAGATGTAACCTACTATGATGAAATCGGGACTTCCTGGAGCACAAAGGAAATGAAAAAGCTGTTAACTGAAGTTGAAGAGGATCCGCATGATATTACCATATTTTTTGATGGCGGGTTTAATAAAGAAACAAACCAGGCAGGGCTTGGAGCCGTAATTTACTATAAGCAGGGTAAGAAAAAATACCGTGTGAGGTCAAATGAGCTCTTTGATGAAATGGACAATAACAACGAGGCAGAATATGCCGCCATTTATTTCACGCTCAATCTTCTTGAAGAAATGGGTGTTCATCATATGACCTGTGAATTCAAAGGTGATTCCCAAGTGGTACTGAAGCAGCTTGAAGGTGAATGGCCTTGTTATGAAGAAAATCTTAATCGCTGGCTTGACCGGATTGAAGAAAAGATAAAAAAACTTGGCATCCATCCAAGATATACACCTATTCCGCGCAGCGAGAACAAAGAAGCAGATAAACTGGCGGGGCAGGCGCTCCAAGGGAAGTTCATTAATAGCAGAATGCAGGTGATTTAATTGAATAAGGAAGGCGTGAAAAGTTTTGAGCAGAAAGGAAATATTCAATGAAGTGGAGGAGCTGATGGCCAGCTATTGCAAAGACTGTTTCCTTCATAAACATCATAAAGAAGAAAAAGGCCGCAGATATGCCCATCGATTTTGCATTACAGAATGTACAGTCGGTGAAAAGATCAAATCCATTGGAAACAAGCTGTCATGACCTAAGGCAGCGGCAGACATAAATAAAAGGCTGGCAGATGCCAGCCTAATTATCGTTATATAAAAATTAAAGTTTTACAACGTTTGCAGCTTGAGGTCCGCGGTTTCCTTCAACGATTTCAAAAGAAACTTCTTGGCCTTCTTCTAAAGATTTGAATCCTTCGCCTTGGATAGCAGTGAAGTGTACGAATACATCGTCTCCGCCTTCAACTTCGATAAAACCGAAACCTTTTTCGTTATTGAACCATTTTACTTTACCGTTTTGCATGTTTACTTTTCCTCCTAAGCCTTTCAAGACACTTTCAGGTGCCTTAGATGAATATTACCACCTAACAAAACATAGAGCAGATATTTTTTGAAATAACGGAAATATATTCTGTTAAATGATGATTATAATATACACGAATGGGCACTTTCCGTCAAGGAATACAAGCGCTTTTTTACAAAAAACAATAAAATATTTTAAATATTTGAAATTTTATTCTCTATTTAAGAGTTCTTCTATTTTTACATTCATAAAGACTTGTATTTTTCATATTAATTATTAATTATCTTGTTTATTAAAGGGTGAGAAAATGTACCGTTTTTCCATTCAGAATCAAGATTGGATTTTGAGGTTTTCGCCTAATGTTGAAATTGAAGCAGAAGAAAAGCAGGCTATCATCAGTTCTATTCTTCAGCTAGGGAGTGATCTGCCAAGTTTTTCTCACGGAGATTCATTTATTATTATGAATGACCAATTAGGAATAATTGTATTTAATGTTGAAAAAATCCCTTCCATGATTTTAACTGTTTCCAACATTGTCCCGGAAAGTAAATGGTACATTCAAAAAAACCTTACAATAAAACGTTATAAAAAAGATTGATCGGCGGAAGCCGATTTTTTTATTAATGAATAGGTTTAAAAACACTGAGTCTTTAGCCTTATGCAAGCGCTTTCCCTGATAGTTTAAGATATATATGTAGAATGTATTATAACTATAAGAGGAGGGTCAAAGGTGAAGGAGCTTAAACAGTTTATGTTCCTGGCCATAGCAGTTATTATGGCCGCAGGCAATTTTTTATCCCCATTTATGCAAACGATTGCATCCGCTGAAGGCACAGCAGCAAACAGTGCTGCAACTAGTGTCACTATTCATTATCAGCCTGCTGAAGGCAATACGAAGGACTGGAATTTATGGGTATGGCCCGAAGGCGGAGAAGGTCAGGTATTTGAGTTCACAGGCGAAGATGAGTTTGGTCTTGTTGCCGAGATTAAACTGCAGGGAATCTATGAAAAAGTTGGATTTATTGTACGTACGGACAGCTGGGAAAAGGATGGCGGAGACCGCTTTATTGATGTCCAAAGCGGCGATGACGAAGTATGGGTAAAAGCAGGCGACGAATCTACATACACATCTCCTCCAGACGGGGAGTACAGGGACTTTCCAGAGTTTGAAAAAGTCAAAGTTACGCTTCATTACTTTCGGTATGACGGAAATTATGATGGTTGGAACTTATGGGCCTGGCCAGACGGAAAAGATGGCAAAAGAGTCGACTTCACAGCAGAAGACGATTTTGGAAAAGTTGCTGAATTTGAGCTTGAGGATCCTGAAGGGATGAAAAAGGCAGGATTCATTATAAGAAAAAGCTCAGAAGAAAATGAATGGGCCAGCAAGGAATTTGGAGACCGTTTCATAACCAAATTCGATGAACAGGGAAATGCTGAAGTCTGGGTTGTCCAGGGAACAGAACGTATCTATTATAACCCAGCCTATATTGACACCAATCCAAGGATTGTACAGGCTTCCATGGACGGTTTTAAGCAGATTACCATTGAAACCAATTTTCCTTTTGATTGGAGGAATTGGCATTCTCAATTAGAAATTGAAAATACAGAAATAAAAGGAGTTGTTCCTTATGACGGGAATGAAGAAATAGATGTTACCAATAAGGTAAAAGTGTTAACTGAAAATCAACTGGATTTCAGCCAGACATATCGGGTTTCTATGAAATCGTTTGGTGAAGCTATTGTTACAATTGGAAATATTGTCAGGTCAAAAGAATTTGATGAGGCATTCTATTATGATGGCGAACTTGGCAACCAGTATACCAAGGATGAGACATCCTTTAGAGTATGGGCTCCTACTGCAAGTGAAGCAGTATTGGTTATGTATGATAGCTGGGATGACAAGACGGGTGAAGAGCTGCCCCTTGAAAAAGGAGAAAAAGGGACATGGTCAACCGTCCTGCCTGGAGATCAGAATGGGTTAATATATAATTATAAAGTTAAAATTGGCGGAACCTGGACGGAAGCAACAGATCCATATGTACGTGCTGTCACAGTGAATGGCGACAGGGGAGTTGTGATGGATATGGATTCCACCAATCCGGATAACTGGAACAAGCGCAAGCCAAATCTAACAAACCCAGAGGATTCTATTATTTATGAAGTCCATGTCAGAGATTTATCCATTCATGAAGACAGCGGGATTAAAAACAAGGGAAAATTTCTCGGAGTGGCGGAGAAAAGTACTGTCAATTCAGGCGGGGTTAAAACCGGCTTAAATCATATTAAGGATCTGGGAGTGACACATGTTCAATTCCTGCCAATCTATGATTATCGTACAGTGGATGAAACAAAACTTGATGAACCTCAATTCAATTGGGGGTATGATCCAAAAAACTACAATGTGCCTGAAGGCTCGTACTCTACTGATCCTTATAATCCGGCTGCAAGAATTATAGAATTGAAGACAATGATTCAGGAACTGCACAATCAGCAGCTAAGGGCTGTTATGGATGTTGTTTACAATCATGTGTTTGCTGTCAGCGAGTCAAGCTTCCATAAGCTTGTTCCAGGCTATTACTTCCGATATAACGAAGATGGAACACTTGCAAATGGCACAGGCGTTGGCAATGATACAGCTTCGGAAAGAAAAATGGTTCGAAAGTTTATTGTCGACTCTGTTGCCTATTGGGCGGAGGAATATAATCTGGATGGATTTCGCTTTGATTTGATGGGGATCCATGACACTGAAACAATGAATGCAGTAAGGAGTGTGCTGGATAAAATTGATCCTTCCATTGTTATCATAGGAGAGGGATGGGATCTAAACACCCCTTTGGATGCTGAAATGAAAGCTAACCAGAAAAATGCTGAAGATATGCCAGGCATTGGCCATTTCAATGATGGTATCCGCGATGGTCTCAAAGGCAGTGTATTTAATGAACTTGATAAAGGTTTTGTAAATGGTAAAGAAGGAATGGAAAACTTCATTAAGCAGGGGATTGCAGCAGGCATGAATTATCCTGATGCAATGGCCACTTACAAGGATCCTGAACAAGCAGTTACCTATGTTGAGGCACATGATAACCACACGCTATGGGATAAGCTTGAACTAACAAATCCTGAAGCGCCAGAAGAAGAAAGAAGGAAAATGCATAAGTTGGCATCTTCCATTATTCTCACATCTCAGGGCGTAAGCTTTATCCATGCGGGACAGGAATTCATGCGTACAAAATACGGTGACCATAACAGCTACAAGTCCCCAGATAGCATCAATCAGCTCGACTGGGACCGCCGTGCTGATTTTAACAAAGAAGTTGACTATTTTAAAGGTCTTATCACTCTTCGCAAGCATTACAAGTCATTTAGAATGACGACAGCAGAAGATATTAAGGAAAACCTTGAGTTTCTTGAAGCTCCGAAAAATACGGTAGCATACAGTCTTGATGCAGGAGCTTTAAAGGACAAAGCGAAAGATCTTGTTGTTATCCATAATGCCAATGAAGAGCCTGTAGAAATCAAGCTTCCGGAAAGTGGGCCATGGCATCTGCTTGCAGATGGAAATCGAGCAGGAGTGAAAACATTAGAGGTGCATCATTCTAACACAATAGAAGTACCTGCTTTAACAAGCTTTATACTAAAAAGATAAGCAAAAAAGGAAGAATCCCATTGCAGGGTTCTTCCTTTTTGTATCCTATTTTAATAGCATAAATGATTTGGAAATATGTTTAATAATAAATTTATATATTTAAAGGGATTTGTTCTCTCTTTGCTAATTTTTTAGGTTAATATTAAAATAGATATCTATATTTTGTTCTATTAAGGGAGCTGCATTATGAAACTGATTATAGCAGAGAAACCCGACCAGGGATTAACGCTGGCTTCTATTTTTAAAATGAAGAAACATCAGGGGTATATTGAAATTTTCGCGAATGATATCTTTCCCGAAGGAGCGTATGTAACTTGGGCTGTAGGCCATCTTTGCCAGCTTTCCGCTCCTGAAAAATATGATAGTGAATGGAAAAAGTGGTCGCTTGGCTCCTTGCCTATCGTCCCTGAGCAATTCCAATATGAAGTCACAAAAGATAAGGCAAAACAATTTAATATCATAAAACAGCTTCTCTCAAATCCAGATCTCACCGAAGTTATCCATGCTGGCGATGCTGGGCGTGAGGGTGAGCTTATTATCCGAAATATTTTAAGGCTAACAGGATCAAGATTGCCGATGAAAAGGCTGTGGATCTCATCATTAACACAAAATGCAATCAGAGAAGGATTCCTTGCATTACTTGACGAAAGCGAAACTAGAAACCTCTATTTTGAAGCTTACACGAGAGCTTGTGCTGACTGGGTCGTTGGTATGAATGCATCCCGCCTTTATAGCCTGCTTCTTCAGCAGCAGGGCTTTTCAGATGTTTTTTCAGTAGGGAGGGTTCAGACACCAACATTGGCCTTAATTGTAAAGAGAGAAAAAGAAATTCAAAATTTCGTATCCGAACCATTTTGGGAGGTTACAGCCCAGTTTAATATGGACGGAAAAAAATATGCAGGCAAGTGGGAAAATGATGGGGAAACAAGAATTAAGACGAAAGAGCTGGCTGAAAAGATAGCTGCTTTTTGCAAAAATAAGGATGCTCAAGTAGAGGATGTTCAGGCAGAAACTAAAGAGTTTATGCCGCCAATGCTATATAATTTATCAGCATTGCAGGCTGATGCCAACCGGAGATACAAATTTCCCCCAAAAAAGACACTGGATGTCCTGCAAAAGCTTTATCAAAAAGGGATTGTCTCCTATCCCCGTTCTGATTCAAGACATGTAACAGAAGGGGAAGCGGAAATGTTCCCCGAAATTCTCAGAAAAATAGAAGCGAAGGAAGAGTACAAGGATCTCTTTCCCTTGCCGGTCAGCTCAATTATGCACCATAAACGGTATGTGAATGATAAAAAGGTAACAGACCACTATGCAATTATTCCTACTGAGCAGGTACCTGATCTTCAAAAGCTATCTTCGGATGAAAAAACACTTTATGATCTTATCACGAGAAGCTTAATAGCAGCCCATTATGGAAAAGCTGTAACGGAATATACAACCATTAAGACGCTTGTTGACGGCAGAGCGGCATTTTTATCAAAGGGTAAGGTGCAGCTTGAAGAAGGCTGGAGAAAAGTGATTCCTCAGCAGGAAAAGGAGAATGAACCTGTTTTGCCTTCATTGCAGGCCGGCGATAAAGGTAAAGTAGTAAAGGCTGATGTAAAGGAAAGCAAAACGCAGCCGCCAAAACGCTATACAGAAGGACAGCTAATTACTCTGATGAAAACAGCCGGAAAGCAGATCGAAGATAAAGAGCTTGAAAAAGTATTAATGAAAACGGAAGGCCTGGGAACAGAAGCAACACGGGCAGGCATTATTACAATGCTAAAAGACCGTAAATATATTGATATAAAAAAGAATCTTGTTTATGCAAATCCAAAAGCAAATATCCTGATAGAGGCCATTGGATCTGAAATCCTGGCTTCGCCGGAAATGACTGCAAAATGGGAGCAGCGGCTAAAGGATATATCAGATGGAACAGCTTCCCCAAAACAGTTTATGGAGCAAACAAATAAAATGGTTGCCCATCTAATTGATGCCTCTATTAATAATGCAGGAAATTGGACATTTTCTGAGGAAGATAAAGAAGGATTTACACCAGGCAAGTTTAAGCAGAAAAGAGCCGCAAGCCTGGGGAAATGCAAGCTCTGTGATGGGAAAATTGTTGACAAAGGAAGTTTTTACGGCTGCTCCAATTACAATAAAACGAAATGCGGCTTCACCATATCCAAAAAAATAATGGGAAAATCCATTACACAAAAACTCCTTAAGCAGCTGTTAAAAGATGGAGAGACAGAATTGGTAGATGGCTTTACAAGCAAAGGAAAAGACAAAACCTTTTCTGCTAAATTATCATGGGACGTACAAGAAAACAGGATTAAGTTTGTCTTCCCGCAAAAGGCCTAAATTTATCTTTCTGTGACATATCGCCTTGTCTCCGTTTCCCAACTGTAGTAAAATCGTTTAAGTCTTATATTTATTAAAAGCAGATTATAAACTTCGAAAACTGTCTAGCTCCAGCGCCTACCCCCTCGAGGTCACAAGCCAATCCTCTCAAGAAGGCAAAGAACACCTTCCCGAGAGGATTGACTTGTGCTTGTCGGGGGTGGGCAAGGCGCTTGCGCTTTTCTCAGTGGCAGGAGGTTGCGTTATGCCAACACCAAGTATGGAAGATTATATTGAACAAATATATATGTTGATTGAAGATAAGGGCTATGCCAGGGTTTCTGACATTGCAGAGGCACTGTCTGTACATCCTTCTTCTGTAACAAAAATGGTCCAAAAGCTTGATAAAGATGAGTACCTGGTTTATGAAAAATACAGGGGGCTGATTTTGACGCCAAAGGGCAAAAAAATCGGGAAAAGGCTTGTATACCGCCATGAACTTCTTGAGCAGCTCCTTCGCATCATTGGAGTAAAAGAAGAAAATATTTATGAAGATGTGGAAGGAATCGAACATCATCTGAGCTGGGATGCGATCGACCGTGTTGGCGATTTAGTTCAGTTTTTTGAAGAGGATGAAAACCGAATTGAAATTTTAAGAGAAATCCAGCGCAAAAATGAAGAAGAACAATAAAAACCTGACCGCGGTCAGGTTTTTTTTGCTTCAAGAGTTCTAATAGAAGCTTGGAAATTCATCAAAAGATGAAACTTCAGCTGGATTCAGGTACATCAACCCGTCTTCTCCTTCAGTAATTCGAATACCATCAATCAATCCATTTTCGGCCTCCTGCAGAGCTTTTCGATAGGAAATGATCCGCCCTTCCGAAGTCTGAAATGAAATAACCTCCCCGTTATGGTTTCGGTGGACTGCCACAAGCTGTTCGCCGTTCATGGAAACCTCTCCTTTATTCAAATATCTAAGAGTATTGTTGACACTTTTAAGAATTTATAATCAAAGGGTTTTTAAAGCCTGCAGCGAATTTAAAATATTGGGAACCTTTTGTTGTATCAGTCGTAAATAAAGACGGAGGGATGGAATGAATACGTTTAACTGGTCCGCTGAAGCAGAGAAGCTTTGGGATAATAATTCGGAATCGTGGAATTCAAAGAGCCGTGAAATGTGGGAACAAGGAAGCCGAAAAGATATCATTTCTTTTTTTGAGAAGCATGTTGAAAAAGGATTAATGGTATGTGATCTGGGATGCGGGGATGGCTATGGATCATATAAGCTTGCTATGGCTGGCTATCAGGTTATGGGTGTCGATGTTTCCGAAGAAATGATACATAAAGCTAAAGAACTGAATGCCGATACTCGTGCGGAATTTATAAAGGCTGATATTTCCCGTCTGCCGTTTAAGGAGAATTCGGCTGATGCTGTACTTGCCATCAATTCGCTTGAATGGACAGAAAGCCCGCTTGATGTATTGGAAGAAATGAATCGAATAATTAAGCCTGGGGGAAAGGCATGCATCGGTATTCTTGGACCAACTGCAGCACCGCGTGTAAACAGTTATCGCCGCCTATATAAAGAACAAGTAATATGCAATACGATGATGCCATGGGAATTTGAGCAGCTTGCCGCAGAAAATGGATGGACTAAAATTACTGAATTAGGTGTTTATAAAAAAGCATCTGAACAGCTTTCAAAAGGTTCACTGACAGTTGATCTGAAACAGGCACTCTCTTTTATGTGGGTTTTCATGCTGGAACATAAAAAACAGGAAGGAATGGTTGAAGAATGAGCCGTTACTCAATCGAAGAGTTTGTAAATCAGACAAAACAGCAGGATAAAGGTGAAGGACTATTTGAACTTGAAACACCAAGAATGCTAGAAATTAATTTAACCAATCAAGTTTGGGCAAAAGCAGGAGGCATGGTTTCTTACCGGGGACAGATAAAGTTTGAGCGCGAAGGGATTTTGGAGCATGGTTTAGGCAAAATGTTTAAAAAGGCACTTACTGGTGAAGGAACATCCTTGATGAAAGCAACAGGGAACGGAAAATTATATCTTGCTGACCAGGGGAAGAAGATATCTATCTTGAATCTCAATGGAGATGCCATATTTGTAAATGGCAATGACTTGCTTGCTTTCGAGCCTTCGATTAATTGGGATATTAAGCTCATGAAAAGGATGGCAGGAATGCTTGCTGGCGGATTATTCAACGTCCGTCTAGAAGGATCCGGAATGATTGCCATTACCTCCCATTATGAACCGCTCACACTTATGGTAACACCTGATAACCCAGTATTCACAGATCCGAATGCAACGGTTGCATGGTCAGGAACATTGGAGCCGGAGTTTGTAACAGACGTTTCATTTAAAACCTTCCTTGGAAGAGGGAGCGGCGAATCAATCCAAATGAAATTTTCAGGCAACGGCTTCGTCGTTGTTCAGCCATTTGAAGAAGTATATTACGCACAGCAGTCGTAAGACAGGCCGGTTTTAGAGAGGGAAGCCTCTTTAAAACCGGTTTTTTGATGCCGGCATACAAGTATGGTGATTTTCGCGGTAAAAATTCTTGTTTTATCTGCGATTTATTAATTATAGTGCGATTTTCATCAAATTAAGTGCAAATAATCCAAAGTAAAAAACCCGGCAATACCGGGTTCAATATTAATCCCATTCAAAAGGTGTTTCCTGGTAAACATAGTAATTCAGCCAGTTTGAAAATAATAAATGAGCGTGTGAACGCCATTTATTATATGGCTTTCTTTCTGGATCGTCATTCGGAAAATAGTATTTCGGCAGAGGCACCTGCAAGCCTCTGCTTCTATCTCTTGTGAATTCTTCTGCAAGAGTGGTTGCTTCATATTCCAAATGGCCGGTAATCATGATTTGCTTGCCGGCATTTGCACTCATGATAAAAGGACCTGCTTCTTCTGAGGCTGAAAGCAGTTTGATTTCCGGATGCTGGAGCAATTCCTCTTTATAGACATCGGTATGGCGAGAATGAGGAGCCGAGAAGATATCATCAAAGCCTCTAAGCAGCTTCTCGGTTCTGTCAAGAACCTCGTGTTCATAAATGCCTGAGCATTTTTCCGGCAGTTCGTATTTGCCTATTCCAAAGTGGTAAAACAATGCGGCTTGGGCACCCCAGCAAATATGCAGGGTAGAGGTAACATTTGTTTTTGTCCACTCCATGATTCCGGTAAGTTCTTCCCAATAATCCACATGTTCAAAGTCAAGAAGCTCTACAGGTGCTCCCGTAATAATCATACCATCAAACTTGCGATTCTTAACCTTGGAAAAGGTGGTATAAAACTGCTCCAAATGCATAGGGCTCGTATTTTTTGACTGATGGGTAGCAGTCTTTAAAAATGAGATGTTTACCTGAAGCGGTGTGTTCCCTAAAAGCCTTAAAAGGTGAGCTTCGGTTTTTTCCTTTTCAGGCATCAAATTTAAGATCAAAATATTTAAAGGGCGGATATCCTGGTTTTTAGCCCGGTCCTCATCCATCACGAAAATATTTTCTTCTTCTAAGATTTCCCTGGCAGGAAGCAGCTTAGGAATTTTAATTGGCAAATGATCATCTCCCTGACAAAATTTCAATTAAACTTATTATAATGACGATTCAAAATTGTATCAATGCTTTAGTACGTGAAAATCTAAAAATATCAAAAACAACTGATTAGTAACTGACCCAGGAATGGTACAATATATCTGTAAGAACCTATACATATTGGATTTCAGGGGGATAAAAATGAATGTGAAACCGGTTGTGAAATCAGACATCGAAATCGCTCAAGCATCAACAATGAAACCTATCGCTGAAATTGCCGAGAAACTCGGGCTCACTGGCGAGGATATCGAGCTATTCGGAAAGTATAAAGCAAAATTATCAACAGAGACTTTAAAAAAATTAAGAACGAAGAAAAGCGGAAAATTAATCCTGGTTACTTCCATAAATCCAACACCGGCCGGGGAAGGAAAATCAACCGTAACGGTTGGCCTTGGCGATGCTTTTAACAGGCTCGGAAAAAAGGCCATGGTTGCCATGAGAGAGCCTTCGCTTGGGCCAACAATGGGGATTAAGGGAGGAGCAACTGGAGGCGGATACTCGCAAGTCCTGCCGATGGAAGATATAAACCTGCACTTTACAGGTGATCTTCACGCCATTACTACAGCTAATAACGCCCTGGCGGCCCTGATCGATAACCACTTGCAGCAGGGCAATCAGCTGAACATCGACCAGAGAAGAATTGTATGGAAGCGAGCAATGGATTTGAATGACCGGGCTTTAAGAAAAGTAGTGATTGGACTGGGTGGGCCTGTACAGGGGATTCCGCGTGAGGATGGTTTTGATATTACGGTTGCTTCGGAAATTATGGCTGTTTTATGCCTTGCTTCCGATCTCCAAAACCTAAAAGAACGACTCGGAAAAATGGTTATTGCCTATAATTTCGCCAAACAGCCGGTAACAGTGGCAGACCTTGGTGTAGAAGGCGCACTTACTTTGCTGTTAAAAGAAGCAGTAAAACCAAATTTGGTTCAAACGATTGAGCATACGCCCGCATTAGTCCATGGCGGTCCGTTTGCAAATATTGCTCATGGCTGCAATAGTGTGATTGCCACAGCAGCTGCATCTAAGCTGGCTGATTATGTTGTTACAGAAGCGGGATTCGGCGCAGATCTTGGCGCTGAAAAGTTTCTGAATATAAAAGCCAGAACAGAAGGCATTGATCCTGAAGCCGTAGTTATAGTAGCCACAATTCGAGCACTAAAAATGCATGGCGGCTTACCAAAAACAGAGCTTGGCAAAGAAGATACAGATGCTCTCACGGCAGGGTTCGCCAACTTAAAGAAGCATGTAGAGACCATTGAAAGCTTTGGGCTTCCATACATAGTTGCTATTAACCGATTTATATCTGACAGCGAAAATGAAGTGAATGTATTAAAAGATCTTTGCAGCCAGGCCGGCATTCCTGTTGCTCTAACTGAGGTTTGGAAAAAAGGCGGAGAAGGCGGCGTTGAGCTGGCTGAGAAGCTTCTGGAGATTTTAGAGGAGAAAGAAAATAATTTCAATCATCTGTATGATTTATCCCTTCCGCTCGAAGAAAAAATTCAAACAATAGCCCAAAAGGTTTATGGTGCGGATAAAGTTGAGTATTCAACTAAAGCAAAAAAGCAAATAAAAGACTTTGAAAGCCATGGCTGGGGCAATCTGCCGATTTGTATGGCTAAAACACAGTATTCTTTATCCGATGATCCGGCAAAGCTGGGACGGCCGTCAGACTTTACTATCACCATTAGGGAGCTGAAGGCTTCTATTGGTGCAGGATTCATTGTCGCCCTTACCGGGGATGTCATGACAATGCCTGGACTGCCTAAAGTCCCTGCGGCCATGAACATGGATGTAGATGAGGATGGAAATGCACTTGGTTTATTTTAAGAATAGAATGTATAATTTTTAAATTCGATAACTGTCAAGCTCCAGCGCTGCCCTATAGGTGACAAGCCAGCCTCTCAGAAAGGTAAAGAATACCTTCTGCGAGAGGTTCGCCTTGTGCTTGAGGCCACAGGAAGAAGGTCATGCAGACGTTGCTACAGGACGTGGCGTTTTTAGTCTGGGTTTCGCTTTGGGCAAGGCGCTTGCGCTTTTCGATTAGGGGAGGTTCTGCCCATGTTTGATCCTACAGCTTTTGAAAATATGAAGGTTGTGATGGAAGGCGGCTTTTATGATCGGGATCTTAACGGTGAGATTAGAATTATTGACCGGAATGATATCATAAATTCTGCTAAAATGGCCCGGCGATATGAGATTGCTTTTACCGAT
This sequence comes from Bacillus sp. J33, assembly GCF_000518885.1. Classification (GTDB taxonomy): domain Bacteria; phylum Bacillota; class Bacilli; order Bacillales; family Cytobacillaceae; genus Cytobacillus. The sequence continues at coordinate 91,505 of NZ_JAEL01000006.1, forward strand.
ATTGTTGATGAGCGGGAGGATATTTTCTGCACGTTTACAATGGAGGCAGGCCTTGAAAATTTGGCGGCTGAGCTATCGCCTGAAGGGCGTTCTGAAAAGCTGGCTGGGTGCCATGTATCGGTGAAATTTGCAATGGATCTAAAGAATGATTCTCAGCTTATTAAGGAAAATCGTGAAATTTTGCAGGAGATTTGGGGAAGTGACCGGACGATAAAACAAATAGTGAAATATGACCCGGAGAGTATGGATAACACAGTGCAAGCAGAAGCTGTAATACTATTTAATCGTCTTGTATACGAAGAACAGATAGATGATCTAACCGAGATGATCAACTACATGATGATTTCCTTGCAAGCATTAAATAAAATTAGATATAGATAAGTCCCCGAAAATGTTGCCTTGCTCTCTAATGGAGCAAGGCATTTTTTAACCAAAAACGGACGGAAAATTCAAAACTATATTTACAATATTAACTGCACCTAATACGATTAAGAAGGAATGGTAAAACGTTCCTAATAATACATTAAGGAGGAGAACAAAATGGTTAAAAAGGTATGTGTCAGTAAGGGATGTAAAGAGGAAAGACAAGACGTAACCTAGTCAGGAGGACAAATGATGATCCAAGGTACGGACAAAATTAGAATTGCCGAGTATCATGAGGGCCTTGCAGCTGGAATCGCAAAAATGTGGAATCTTAGCCGTGATAGCTGGGGGGGAGATACCAGCGTTATGACTGAAGAACAGGTAAAAACGAAGGAAGCGAATAATGGCAATATTGATTTGTTTTTAGTGTTGGATGGAGAAGAGGTAGTAGGTTATTGCGGATTATCCGAATACAAGGAAGATACCGGCTCTTTATATATTCCCCTTCTAAATGTAAGGCCGGATTACCATGGCCGGAAAATTGGAAAAATGCTTGTGCTGAAAGCACTCCAAAAAACAATTGAATTGGGCTGGCCGCGCCTTGATTTATATACATGGCCAGGCAATGTGAAGGCAGTACCGCTCTATAAAAAATGCGGTTTTTTCTGGGAGGAAAGGGATGAAACTACACATCTAATGAATTTTATCCCTGCTGTCCATCAAACTCCGCTTCTCAGGCCGATTCTGGAAAAAATAGATTGGTATAATCATAGTGTAAGGGAAATTCAGGTGAAGCCTGATGGAATCAAAGAAAATGGTTTTACTTTTTATGAGTATGAATGGGAAAACGAAAAAACATCTGCGCGGGTAAGATTTGAAAGAACAGGCAGGGGAATTAGTTTAATTGAAACGGAAAAGTATTCTCTTGAACTCTTCATGGATGACCATGAAGCAATCGAAAATGAAACCCGAAATTTCAAGCTGAAGGTTGTCAATAAAACGGGAAATCCCGTTTCGCTTAGGGCGGAAGGAGACAATCAAGGCAGGGTTGAAGCAGATTTTGTACATGAAATGCTTGTTGAGAGTGACGTTATTATAAATGGGAAATTAATGATCCATGAAGGAGAAGAACCAAGTGTCTGGAAAACGCATCCTTCATTAGCGGTTAAAGTTTGGCTGGATGGCAAAGAGTGTGTGCTGCGCCTCGGTTTGAAACCAATGCAGCCCGCAAAAATCACGGGAGTTTCCAAGGGAAATCTCAGGTTTTTACACCAGGAAGCGGAACTGGAGCTTGAAGTGGAAAATAGTCTTAAAGAGGATGCCTGCTTCCGCTTATTTATTGCGGAAGATGAACATGCTGAATTAAAAAAGCAGGAATTCATTCTAGAACTATTAAAGAATGAACGAAAGCTTCTCAAGATCCCATTTAAAGTAAGGAAGTATGGTTTTTACAATCCGGAGATTGCTATAAAAGCCAGGAAGAGTGATGGCTCCGAGCTATCCTTTAACAGCAGTGCAGCAGGTGTGGCCCTTAAAAGTTTTGGACAGAGGTTCGGGGGAGAGTCAAAAGATTTTTGGCATATTTGCAATGGAATCTGTCAGGTGAATATCCGGAAATGGGATTATAGAATAACAGCAGGCCGGAATGAAAATGTTGACCAGCCATTTGCGTTTTTCGTTCCTAAGCTTGGCAAGCCTTATTCAACGGAGTTTTCGAAGGCTAAGCCAGAACAGGCAGAGTGGTTCATTGATGATTCTGCAATTACTTTCAAATTGGTTTTCAGGTCAAAAGGCTTCCCGGGAATTTTTTTAACCCTATATACGTCCTTATATGGTGAAGGGATTATAAAAACATGGGCTGAACTGAACAACCAAGGAGAAGCAAAATATGAGAATCTCTCCTTTAACCAGCCGCTGTATCATGAAAAGCAGCATACCATTTTTCCGCTTGGTAATGAAATTGTGGAATTTTCAGAAGTCAAAGGGTTGGAATTCGGAGAGGTTTCAGCAAGCAGCATGACTGAAAATTGGTATTTCTCTAAGCATGATGGTGAACCAATTGGATTCTGCTGGCCGAAAAATGCAAAGGCTAACCCTGATGGGTGGCAATTTTATTATGAGCAGGATGCAGGCAGCCTTGAACCAGGTGAACAAGTTGTATTAGAACCTGCATATTTATCAGTTGGCGCTTTTCAAACATGGGAACAAATGCGGGCGTTTGCCAATGGGACAGCTGATAAAGAAGTCAAAACTGTGCAGAATGAAAAAGCTTTGATTGTAAATGGAGGCAATCCTGTAGCTGCTGATGCCGGAACAGTCAAGGTCAGCTTGAAAACTCATCGTTCAAGCTATTTGGATGGCACCATGGATCTTTATCTAAATAATGAAAAGAAACAATCCGCAAGTTTCAGCAGGGAAGAAGAGATTAAGGTGTTCACAGGTTATTTGCCTATAAGGGGAACAATGCCGCTAACGATCGTAAAGGCTGACACAAGCATTGACAGTGAGAAAAAGCAGCTAAAGGATCTTCTTCTAGTACCTGAGGGTGATGTAAGCACTTCTACGAAAAAGCAGGGAGACGACCAGGTTTATATGCTGGATAACGGCATCCTTCGTCTGAAAGCATCACCTGAATTTTATCCTGGACTATTTTCACTTTCCTATCAGGAGCGGGAGTGGCTTGATACTTCCTACCCTAAGATAATTGCCAAAGGGTGGTGGAATCCTTGGGCTGGCGGGATGAAAACCATGCCATCGCAAATGAGTGTGTTTTCCTTATTAAAAGAGAAATCCACTGCTGAATTTACGAGTCTTAAAGATTCGTTTGGAAATGAATGGACTGCGCTGGCAATCCGGACGAAGGTTACCCATCATTCCCTATGGAAAGGGCTGGAGTATACACAGTACTTTGCGCTATTGCCAGGGGTTCCAGTCCTTGCCCACTGGGTAAAAATAGAGCATACTGGGGGAAAGATTTTAACAAATGAAAGATGGATCTCAGATTTATTTTTGTCAGCAGGATCAATATCAAATCTAACTCTCACAGTCCGTGACAAAGGTGAAGAGTCACGCTATCAGGCTGGAATGGAAGAGCAATTCTTTTTGAAGTTAGATGATGCTCATATTTCCAGCTGCCGTTCTCCTGAGAAAATGTATGTGGCGGGGAGCAAAGATAGCGAACTTCAGGGAGCTTATATGAATAAGGAAGCCTTTCGGATTATTTCTGAGAGGAAATCAGGCCTTTTGGCCAAACCAGGATACATCCTATTTGACGAAAGAAGTTTAATGGGAACAACCCTAAAAAGTCTGCATAATCTAGAATTCAGCTAAAAGGAGAATCCATGAAAGTCATAGATGCACATATTCACTTTTCTGATATTAAATCATTTCACCATACAGCAGATAAGCTGTCTTTAGTTGATTATTCATATAATGGGCACCAGGTAGAGTTCCAAAGCGCAAATGTAGTTCTAAGCATTGCAATGGGTCTTACGGAAACAGATCAAATGGGCTTTCCGGACTGCGGGGCCAGGACACCTATGGGGCTTGACTTGGCAGATAAAATACCTGCTGATATCGTTTGCTGCCCTGGCATAAATCCGTACGATTTAAATGAAGAGGCGCTTCATAGACTGGAACTTGACCTTCAGAAACCTAACGTAGTAGGGATTAAGATATATCTAGGCTATTATCCCTTCTATGCTTATGATCAGGTATATGAGCCTGTTTATGCCCTTGCAGAAAAATACAGTGTCCCGGTCGTTTTTCATACCGGTGACACATATTCTGAAAGGGGATTGCTGAAGTATTCACACCCTTTGGCAATTGACGAAGTGGCAGTTAAACACCGAAATGTAACTTTCATGATGGCTCATTTTGGAGATCCATGGACACTGACAGGAGCTGAAATCATTTATAAAAATCCAAATGTCTATGCCGATTTATCAGGCTTGATTGTTGGAACGGAAAAAGAATTGAAGAAACGCAGTGAAGGAAGGTTTTTGGATCATCTCAGGCATGCCCTCGTTTTTGCAGATTCATATGATAAATTGCTGTTTGGAACGGATTGGCCGCTTGCGCCGGTTGGGCCTTATATTGAATTTATAAAAGGGTTAATCCCGGAGGAACACCATGAAGATGTTTTTTACAATACCGCTTTAAGGGTGTTCCCAAAGATTAGGGCTTACCTGGCATAAAGACTTAAGGCTGGGGTGAATGAAATCCTTCACTGCCAGCCTTTCAAGCAGTCTAATTTACATACATGCACGAATAAATTACTAAAAAAGGGGGCGGTTTAAATGGCTAAAATTGCTTGGGTAACCGACAGCACCGCATTTTTAAATGACGAATTGAAAAATCATCCTGATTTATACCAAATTCCGATGACCATCATTATGGATGGAAAAGAGTTTACCGACGGAGTTGATTTAACACCTGAGGAGCTATATGCACGTTTAAAGACTCTGGATACTGCTCCAAAAACATCTCAGCCATCGATAGGGGCTTTTCGGGATTTATACGAAAAGCTGCAGGAAAACTATGATGTGATCATTGCCGTCCTGGTATCTTCCAAGCTAAGCGGAACCGTTTCTTCGAGTGAACAGGCATCACAGCTTGTTGACATACCGGTGTATAGTGTTGACTCAAAGATCCTCTCATATCCATTAACCAGAATGATGTTAAAAGGAATGGAATGGGCAGAATCAGGCTTGGAAGTGGAGGAAATAAACAATAATCTTGAGATGCTGCGGGACACAGGAGAGACATATGTTTTGATCGGAAGCCTGGAACAGCTTCACCGAAGCGGAAGGATGTCAGGGGTTCAATTTTTCCTTGGAAGCATGCTGAATGTAAAACCGATTATCTCTGTGCATGATGGAGAATTAAGTGTCAAGGAGAAAGCCCGAAGCGAGAAAAAGGCAAAAGACAAAATTGTCCAGCTGCTAAGGAGCGCACATGAAAAGAAACCGCTGAAAGAGGTATTTATTCTGTATGGATTGCATCCTGAAGAAGCAGATAGCTGGAAGGAAGAGCTGGAGGAAGAATTCCCAAATATCCAGTTCGGCTGCTATTCTTTGGGGGCAACAATTGGTGTCCATGCAGGTGAACATACACTCGGAATAAGCTGGCTAAATGGTTTGGATTAAGCTTTATAAAGCAGTTTCAAAGGGCCTGGCTCAAGAAATCATTTAAAAATGGTTACTTGGACCAGGCTTTTGTATGCAGAATACTAAAATAATTGTTTTATTCGTTAATTCTCATGATTGTTCGCTAAATATAATATTTATTAGTTTTGGCGTTTTCTCTGTTAAGTTCCTTTTTTTCAGAAAACGGAGGCGGAAATAAACAGCCTAAAGGTTTGGAACATGGAATAACCTTGCCAATGTTTCTTTTTCCCGACTAATGTTAAAATGGACAGTGGAGTTTGAAAGCAGGTGGAGATTAATGGATGAAAAAATCATACATATAACAGAAAATTTTGTTCGCGATGCCTTAGGAGAAGATTCAACCGGACATGATTGGCATCATATTGAACGGGTACGCAAAAATGCATTATATATAGCCGAAAAAGAGCAAAAAGGCGATTCATTTATGATTGAAATGGCAGCTTTGCTACATGATATTCCCGATGAAAAACTAAATCCTTCGAAAGAGGAAGGCGAAAGGAAGCTTTCTGAGTTCCTGCAGACCTTGGGAATTCAAGAAGGTATCATAAATAAAATCAAGGAAATTATTTATTCAATTTCCTTCAAAGGCGGGAAAAATACCAGGCTTTTAAGCGAAGAAGCCGAAATTGTCCAGGATGCAGACAGGCTGGATGCGATTGGTGCTGTGGGGATAGCCAGAGCTTTTGCCTACGGAGGCAAAAAAGGCCAGGCGATTTATGATCCGGATATGGCAGCCAGAAATAAAATGACTGAAGCCGAGTACAGGAATGGAAAGTCAACATCTATCAATCATTTTTATGAAAAACTGTTAAAGCTGAAAGATAGACTGAATACAGAAACAGCAATAAAAATGGCGGAAGACCGGCACCAATTTATGGAGCAGTTTTTACAGCAATTTTATAAAGAATGGAATGGTCAAGCATGAAAATGATCTCTGTGGAGAATGTCACAAAAACATATGGAGAAAAAGAACTTTTTAATAACATTTCTTTTACAATCGCTGAAAAAGAAAGGGTAGGTCTCATCGGTGTAAACGGAACGGGGAAATCCTCCTTGTTGAAGGTGATTGCCGGAGTTGACCAGCCTGATTCAGGCGAAATTGTCACCCCAAAGGACTACACAATTTCTTATTCAGCCCAACAGCCTGAGCTTGATTATGAACTAACAGTGCTTGAGCAGGTTTTTGCAGGGGATGCCCCGGTCCTTGTTCTGCAGAGAGAATATGAATTGACCCTGATGCAGCTTAGTGAAAGCCCAGAAGATCCAGCCATACAGGAAAAGCTTTTTGAGCTCCAGAAAAGAATGGATACATTGGATGCCTGGGAAGTGAATACAGATGCGAAAACGATTCTCACAAAGCTTGGAATTGAAGATTTCAGCAAAAAAATTGGAGAGCTATCCGGCGGACAGAAGAAGCGGGTGGCTCTAGCTCAGGTACTGATCCAGTCACCAGATTTACTCATTCTGGACGAGCCTACAAACCATCTGGACTTTGAATCTGTCAAGTGGCTAGAAGATTATCTGGGGCGGTACAGGGGTGCGCTTTTGCTCGTTACCCATGACCGTTACTTCCTTGACCGGGTGACAAATAGGATGTTTGAACTTGAAGGCGGCAGTCTTTACAGCTATAAAGGCAATTATGCTGCCTTTTTGGAAGCAAAGGCAATTAGAGAAGAAAATGAAGCTGCAACCATAGAAAAGCAGAAAAACCTTTTCAGAAGGGAACTTGAATGGATCAGAAGAGGGGCAAAAGCACGAACAACGAAACAAAAAGCCAGAATCCAGCGGTTCGAATCTCTTGATAGCCAGCTTGCAAATGTTAAAACTTCTGAAAAGCTTGATATGTCCTTAAGCGGAAGCCGTCTTGGAAAACAAGTCTTTGAACTGGAAAATGCTTCGAAGAAATATGGCAGCCAGGTCATTTTGGATAAGTTCAGCCTCTTGGTGAAACCAGGGGACAGGATAGGAATTATCGGACGGAACGGAACCGGGAAATCTACACTGCTGAATATACTGGCAGGAAAAATTCCGCTTGATTCGGGTGAGCGCATTATCGGGCAGACCGTAAAAATTGCTTACTACACGCAGGAAAGCGAAGACATGGATGAAAATAAGCGCATGATTGAATACCTTAAGGAAACAGCCCAAGTAGTGGAAACGTCTGATGGAAAAACGATATCGGCTGCCCAAATGCTGGAACGCTTTCTTTTCCCTTCGTTTACACATGGCACCCCGATCCGAAAACTGTCTGGCGGGGAAAAACGCAGGCTTTACTTGTTAAAAATTTTAATGTCAGAGCCAAACGTACTGCTCCTTGATGAGCCAACGAATAATCTTGATACCCAAACACTGACGGTTTTAGAGGATTATTTAGACGATTTCCCTGGAGTCGTTATAACAGTGTCCCATGACAGGTATTTCCTTGATAAAGTTGCCGATCAGCTTCTTGTCTTAAAAGGTGAAGGTATAGTCGATTCTTTTTATGGAAACTACAGCGAATTTCTTGAAAAAGAAAGTTCAAAGCCGGTTCATAAAAGCCCATCAGTTCCAGAGATGCCGAAGGAAACAAAGCCTAAAAAGAAAAGAATGAGTTACAAAGAGAAAAAGGAATGGGAAGAGATTGATGGCAAGATTGAATCAGTCGAAAGCCGGCTGGAAGAGATTGCTTCCGAAATGGCCAATATAGGCAGTGACTTTGTAAAAGGGCAGGCCTTAATGGAGGAAGAAGCGAAACTTAATGAAGAGCTTGAATTTTTAATTGAAAGATGGAGCTATCTTTCAGAAGCAGCTGAGAATGAATAAATGATATAGGACCCGAGGCAAACGCTTCGGGTTTTTAATATTGGCTGTTAGTAATGTTTGCTGTTTTTCGGGTGGCTAACTAAGTATAATCAACGGGCAGAATTTATTAAACAGCAATTTTTGAGTAAAGAGCATGAATATATTTATGAAAGGCTGAGTTTAGGTTTATTCGTAATTTGCACTCGGTTAATTGGAGGAGAAGTCGCAAGGTTTATCAAAAGTACATTCAATTTATCTTCGTTAGATTTGTAATTAGGATGATTATTCAGTATCCAGCAAAAGATGCGAAGCAGGGGGGCCATTAAGGCACAAAGCTACAAGGGGGCTAATATCGCCATCTGAAAGGCCAATGAGGGACAGAAATGGAAATGCGCATGAAATGCCTCGGGAATTTTCTTATGTTAGAATAAGACCAGTTGCTACCGTGAAAACATTAAAAAGGGTGATACTTTTGAAGATAAAAGCAATTGAACCAACTCCTAGTCCCAATACAATGAAGGTAATTCTTGACGAAGAACTTCCAATGGGAAAAAGCAATAATTATAAAAAAGACAAAAGCGAGGGTGCTCCAAAGGTTATTCTGGATATTCTTGCCATTGAAGGAGTAAAAGGTGTTTACCACGTTGCAGACTTTTTAGCAGTTGAAAGAAATGCCAAATATGACTGGAAAGAACTGCTTCCAAAAGTCCGCTCTGCTTTTGGCGAAGACATTGATAGTGAAAGCGGCGAAGAGAACGGCATCGATGAGCATTTTGGAGAAGTGCAGGTCTTTGTCCAAATGTACAAAGGAATTCCTATGCAGGTAAAGCTGACTGACGGTACGGAAGAAAAGCGCTTTGGATTGCCTGAAAACTTTATTACAGCTGTTTCAGAGGCTCAAGATCCAGCGGATAATGTTGTCATGGTCCGCAAGTGGAAGGAATTTGGCGTCCGGTACGGGGACTTTGACCAAGTCGGCCATGATATTGTGGAGGAGCTAATGGCTGCCTATCCTGAGGGAAGGCTCCAGACACTTGTTCATATAGCTAAAAGTCCAGAGAAAGCTGAGGAAAAGCATGCACGCCCGCGTCTAAAACTTAAGGCCGGGGATCTGGATTCTCCTGATTGGCGGGTTCGATACCAAAAACTCGAACAAATGGATGATCCTACTGCCGAAGACCTCCCTGTCCTGGAAAAAGCACTGAACGATGAAAAAGCTTCAATAAGAAGGCTGGCTACTGTTTACCTTGGCATGATTGAAGATAAAAAAGTATTGCCTCTGCTATATAAAGCACTAAAGGATAAAACCGTAACAGTAAGACGAACTGCAGGAGACTGTTTGTCTGACTTAGGCTTTGAAGAAGCAATGGACGCCATGAAGGAAGCATTGAAGGATAACAGCAAGCTTGTTCGCTGGCGAGCTGCCATGTTTTTATACGAAGCAGGTGATGAAAGTGCACTGCCTGCCCTTAAAGAAGCTGAAGATGATTCTGAATTTGAAGTCAGCATGCAGATTAAACTGGCTATCGAAAGGATCGAACATGGCGAAGAAGCAAAAGGTTCGGTCTGGAAGCAAATGACTGAATCACGTAAGCAGGGACAAGAATAAAAAATAATTAAGACCGCTCATTGGGCAACAGCCACGAGCGGTTTTTTTTGTTAATGGCCGTTCCCTTGTTTTCTGGATTTCTGGCTGAAGGGAAGCTAAAGATGATGTAGTATTCCCAAACCTCCCCAATTTTCTAATCAACTAAACTACCGAGAGTTTTGATTAGGATTTTCGTAATTTCGTCCAATATTTTGTAGCCCCTTTTTTAAATACATCTCTTATATACATTGCAGTTTTACCCTTTTAAAGTAAAAAAATATATTAAATTAGTGAAAATTATTGAAATTATTAGAAAAAAAGTCTATATTGTAAAGAAAATATTTGGGAGGTTCATTATTTCATTCCCGCAAAATAGAATAGCAGATTTTGAAATTGGAGGTTTTACTACTATGACTGACTCAAAAATGAGAAGCGACATGATCAAAAAAGGAACGGACCGCGCACCGCACCGAAGCTTATTGCGTGCTGCAGGCGTAAAGGAAGAAGACTTCGGCAAGCCATTTATTGCAGTGTGCAACTCCTATATAGATATTGTTCCAGGGCATGTTCATTTGCAGGAATTCGGTAAAATTGTTAAGGAAGCGATCCGTGAAGCAGGCGGTGTTCCGTTTGAATTTAATACAATCGGGGTAGATGATGGAATTGCCATGGGGCATATCGGAATGCGTTATTCTCTTCCAAGCCGCGAGATCATTGCAGACTCTCTTGAAACGGTTGTGTCTGCACACTGGTTCGATGGCATGGTCTGTATCCCGAATTGCGACAAAATTACGCCCGGCATGATGATGGGCGCTCTGAGAGTCAATATTCCTACTGTTTTTGTAAGCGGAGGCCCAATGAAAGCAGGAGTTGACTCTAGCGGCAAGCCATTGTCCTTAAGCTCTGTTTTTGAGGGAGTCGGTGCATATGAATCTGGGAAAATCGATGAACAAAGGCTGCAGGAAATAGAACAAGTTGCATGCCCAACGTGCGGGTCATGCTCCGGAATGTTCACTGCGAACTCTATGAATTGCCTTGCTGAAGGCTTAGGTCTTGCTCTGCCGGGTAATGGTACAATTCTGGCTGTATCGGAAGAGAGAAAAGAGTTTGTCAAACGCTCAGCAAAGCAGTTAATGGAGTTAATCAAACAGGATATCAAGCCGCGCGACATTGTTACAGTTGATGCGATTGATAATGCATTTGCATTGGATATGGCGATGGGCGGTTCTACCAATACAGTCCTTCATACCTTGGCCCTGGCACATGAAGCTGAAATCGATTATTCAATTGAACGAATTAATGAAATAGCAAACCGTGTACCGCATCTTGCAAAGATCGCGCCTGCGTCGGACTATCATATTGAAGATGTTCATAATGCTGGCGGCGTTAGTGCGATCATTAATGAATTGCTGAAAAAGCCTGATGCTTTAAATGGAGATTGTCTGACGGTAACTGGCAAGCCTTTGCGCGAGAATGTCGCAGGCTGTGAAATATTGGACGAAAATGTAATCCGTCCTCTGGAAAATCCTCATTCCGAGCGCGGAGGCCTGGCAGTCTTATTTGGAAATCTTGCACCGGAAGGTTCTATCATTAAAGTTGGGGCAGTTGACGAATCTGTAGGCGGATATCATAGAGGGCCTGCTATTTGCTTTGATTCCCAGGAAGAGGCATTATCCGGCATCATCACCGGTAAAGTGCAGGAAGGCCATGTTGTAGTTATTCGGTATGAAGGCCCTAAAGGAGGACCGGGTATGCCGGAAATGCTTGCGCCTACCTCCCAGATTGTCGGACGCGGCCTTGGTGCTAAAGTCGGCCTGATTACTGATGGCAGATTCTCCGGTGCTTCAAGGGGGATCAGCATTGGGCATATATCTCCTGAAGCAGCAGAAGGCGGCCCCATTGCTTTTGTAGAAGACGGGGACATTATTGAGCTTGATTTAAATAATCGCACAATCAACCTTGAGATTTCTGATGAAGAATTTGAAAAACGCAAAGCCAATTGGAAAGGGTTCGAGCCAAAGGTTAAGAAAGGCTATCTGGCACGTTACTCAAAGCTTGTAACCAATGCAAGCACGGGCGGCGTTATGAAAATATAAGATATTTTAAAAACCAGCCAGCTTTTGTGGCTGGTTTTTTGCTTTGGCCGATAAAAAGCCGGTTTTGGCCGTTAAATCCATAGTTTTGATGCTAGACTAAAAAACGGACACGGTAAATTGACACTTTCGTTATAATGATTAACAAAGAACAATTAAAGGACGTGTCTAAATGGGGAAGCATTTTGATCTCGAATACAAAATACAGATTGCACAAATGGTCGTAGAAGATGGTAAAAAAGCAACTCAATTAGCGAGAGACCTAGATATTCCAGTCGGAACCATTAGGAACTGGGTTGATGCATACAAGAAAAAGAGTCAAAAGGGTTTCGTGGGGAGTGGCAATACGTCCCCTGAAATAAAGCCCTACAAGGACCTTCAAAAAGAAAATACAGACTTGAA
>NZ_JAEL01000007.1 GCF_000518885.1 Bacillus sp. J33
TTTCGTAGTGTTCATCTATTTTAGATGACCGATTCCTTGTATTCTTCGGCATATAACCCTGTAGATATTTATCAACTGTCCTCCGATCCACACCCATATTCCGGGCCAATTTACTCTTATTGATTTTCATCTTTAAACTCTCCATTAATATTTTAAATTTAGGTAAGTCTGCTAAACTCTTAATTTCAATATCTGTATTAACATTGATTTGAATATGCATAATATTCTTTCACCTCAAAAATATTATGCATTAACTCATCAAAGCTGTACATCGTTAAACGATCATTTCTGTACATCCTTAAGTTAGCATTTATATCCGCGGAAAGCATCATTGAATACATATGGAATGAAGAAAATGCGAATACCATTTTCAGGTGGCCGTTTTCCTCCGTTAAATTCTACTCAGCTGGTTCGCCTTCAAAAAACAACAAATTTTATGAATTGAATCTAGATAAAACGCTGTTTTCGTAAACTTTGTTGTTTTTTCACATAAAATAAAGGAACTTCCCTGGGAGTTCCCTTTCTTACAAGCCTTTTTTAAACTTCTATTGTTCCAATGATAGTTTTAATACGTTCTTGCTCTTCGCCCTTATCCAAGTATTCAAAAAATCCAAGTCGATTTCCCCAAGGGTCTGCGAAAGTTCCCCATTTCACTGGTACTTCAGGTCTTGAATGTATTTCAAAACTATCAATCTTTAACTCTTCTATAAGTCTGTCTCTTTCAGCTTCAATATTAGTAACTCCTAAACGTAATGGTCCGTTACCCTCGGTAAGAGTTCCTTCTGCGACCTGCAACCAACAGCCAGGAATGAGTTCCCACTCTGCAAATCCCTCGTGTGGAGTAAAATCAGGCTTCTTATTTAGCAGTCTTTCATACCACTTTTGCCCTTCTTTAATATTGAAAACTCTAACCTGAGTAGTCATTTCAAAAATCATTTATATCCCCCCTGAATATGTATTATCAAATATAACAATACCATAATTTAGAAATTTATTATTTAAGAGTTTTCAAGCAGCTCTTAACATCTGAACTGTTGCTGGTTTGATTTTTGGCAGGCAGAAATAAGCATTTGCTCAACTTGTTTTTCAAATGCAAAATGCTTATCAATTTCTAACCAACTAAACCAATATCTTTAGTTATCAAGGTATTTTGTAGCTACGCCTTGGAAACGTCTAATCCACGTTTTCAATCGGCTATGAAAGTTATTAACATGCTGAATATGAAAAATTCCTTTCTTCACACGTTGCTTTTGACGTTCATTGATTGTTTCGTGTTGTAAGCCTTTAATTTTGGCAAACTTCTTGTAGTTCGTTGCTGTATCAGTGCATAGTAAAGCAGTTGGATGAATACTTTCCAATCGCTGCATCAATCTCTTCAGCTTTGACACGTCTTTTGTAGCACGTTTCTTAGCTTTACGGTGTGTAACTTCTCACCCTTTCATTGACTCACGAAAGAAAGTCTCGTCACTTTCCACAATACCTTGTAGTTGTTCAAAATCTATTGAACGAAGTGCAGTTAAGATTTTATGTCTCCAATAGAAAGCTGTTGAAATGTGTATTTTTAGGCGTTTAGCAATTTTAGGTAGAGTATAGCCTTCAACCCATCATTTCAATATACTTTTCCCATTTTTTAGGGTAGCGTGAGCCTGAAAACGGAGTGTTGGTCATATCGTTAAAGGTCTTATTGCAATCTTTACACAGATAGCGTTGACGCGTCTTGTACTTTCCGTTGCGTTTCACTGATGTACTTCCACAATGAACACAAGCCATGCCGCTTTTAAAACGAGTTTCACGAATAGTTTTGAGAAGTTTGGTAATCTTATCAGGCTAATCTGGAAACAAGTCATTTTTAAGAGCTATAAAAAGCTCTAATTGTTCTTCTTTTGAAAGTACATTTACGTTTTCATACACATCTAACCACATACCGGACGCCTCCTAGACCACGATTATATCAACCTTAAACAGGGGGACAAGAAAGCAACAATCTATACGAAAACAGCGAAATAAAAAGGAAAAGAGCAGAAACTCTTTTCCTAGTCAATCCATTTTACAACATCATCAAATGGCCTGCGGGTTTTTTCTCTCGGCTCTTTCAGGCGGTAACCAAAAGCAGCCATAACAGATAAGCCAAAACTGCCGTTCTCGAGCAAACCTTCCCTTTCCAAAAGCTGATTCATTTTCGGGATATCAAACCCTTCAATTGGACATGAGTCTATTCCAATTTGTGCTGCAGCTGTCATCATATTGCCAAGTGCTATGTAACTTTGCCTGCAAGCCCAATCAAAAAGCGCCCGCTCACCCTCTAAAAGGTTAAAATCAGATTTCTGGAATTCTTCAATCCGCTGTAAGTATTTTTCCAAAAATTCATCAGGCATACCCAATTTATTTTTAAAATGATCCTGCAAATATTCGGAATCATACCTGGTATCTTTTTTGGTCCTTGCCAGAATTAAAACAAAATGGCTGGCCTCTGGGAGTTTTCCAAATGCTCCCCAGGCTGTATTCTTGATTTTCTCACGCAGCTCTTCATTCTGGACAACTACAAATCGCCAAGGTTCAAAACCAAATGAGCTCGGCGATAAACGCCCCGTTTCAAGAATAAAACGAAAATCTTCTTCCGGAATCTTTTTATTCGGATCAAACTCCTTTGTCGCATGCCTGAAATGATAAGCACTCATAATTTCTTCCTTTAAAGCTTCCTTATCGCGCAAACTGCAACACTCCTTTTTAAAGATGTTCCTCTATAAACTAACACACAGCTAGTAAGTATTCATGTCATAAGCATTTAGTTTACCCAATTTTTTAGAAATCATCACATAGATGTGATGATTAGCATGAAGAGCATTAACCTTTTATAGGAGGGATCATTTTTACCATAATGTAAATCAAAGTGTTTTATCCCAAGATGATAATTATAAAATGCTATCTTTTTAGGATCTTTCTGTATTTGCTATGCCCGTCTGTTATCCCAAAATGTTCAAAACCGTTTATTATATAAAATTCATTCAGTTTTTGATTATTTCCAACACAATCCAGCTTTAAGTATTTTTTATCCGTCGTTATATGATTCTCAATCCACTTGAGAATCCCTGCGCCCAGGCCATTCTTCATAAAATCGGGTTTGACTGCCAGCCTGTGCAGATAAAGCGAATCATGCTGAGCGTCGTTCCCAAAAATATGCCGATCCCAATCATTTTGCTCAGAAGAAAGTGCAAAGGTAGCTGCTGGCTTATCCCCTTTTATTACAATATAGGTTGTTCCTCTGCAGACTGCCTGTTTAATCTCTTCATCATCTCCGCCTTGCAAAAGATATTGCCACTGATCAATACCTTGTGACTGAATCCATAGCGCTGCTTCTTTCAGTATGTTTATAATTTGTTCACTTTCGTCTTCACGTGCAATTCTAATCTGATAATCTTCTAGTGTAATAGACGGCATTACTAAAGCCTCCTTTATCTATAAATCCATCGAGAGCCTGATCATATCTTTGCATTGGATACCATTCTCAAAAATGTCCCTTTCATAATGGCGCACAAAATAGTCGCGATCGACTCCTGTGATTCTAAATCCGCACTTTTGGTAAAGTGCCAGCTGGCCAATGCTGGAATTGCCGGTTCCAATTTCGATTGTCCGATAACCGTGCAGGCGGGCCATTTGAATGGAATGCTCAATTAATTTCCTGCCAATCCCCCTCCCCTGGCAGCTATCAGCAACGGCTATATTTACAATCTCACATGTGCACGGCCTGGTGGACAGCAGCACACAGACAGCCATTATTTGGCCGTCTTCCTCGCAAATATAAGTTTCCCCCCTAACTAAATATTCCTCTATTAATTCAATGGAAGGGTCCGCCAATAAAAGCAGCTCTTTTGGGGAAAACTCCTTTTTGCCCAGTTTCCTAATCTTCATTTTAAACTCCTTTTTTATCCAGACTATCAAATTACTCATTTAGATCCGTTCTGTCTGTTCCTTTGGATCTACCAAGGAATGCCCTGTATCATTAATTGAAGAAGGGTGGTGTTTTTTTAAAACTTCTCTCCTCGGCTTTACCTTTATCACTTCTCAAAAAATCAATATAGGTCCTTGAAAAATATATTTAAGTCCTTCCTGCAATAAACTCCGGCTTTTATAGAGCAATGCATTCAATCTCTGTCCCTATTTCATATTCGGTAAACGTCATTTCATTGATCAATACAGCTCTTTTATCTAATCCAATTTATGTAATTCTATATATTTGTCCCTTCTCCTGCTATAAAGATGTCTTAGCTGAAATAAATATTTAAATTTCCCGGATTCATTGCCCGACATGTCGTCTTTGATTGATTGGACAGATTTTATAAAATGGGAGGACAGGGAATATATTCGACCATACAGGCCTTCTATCAGACGAAAAACTTCTCGTAGAAAAAGCAAGTGAAAGTAAAATACCATGTGTCTGACAATGTGACGAACCTTCTTGATTGGATTTATAATTTCTCAACATTTAAAAAACAGCATTGGCCTGCAATGCTGTTTTTTCAGTCCTATTTCTTTCTCGCAATCTCAAGCCCCAGTCTGTCCAAAGCATAAGAGATTCCTTGCTGAAGGATAGAAAAGCACGGGATTTGTGTTTCTGTATTTCCGCTTTCGATTATTTGTAAACTTAATTTTGGCGATATGCCGACAAATATGCAATCAGTGCCAAGCAGTGAAGCTGCTTTAACAAACTTTTGCAGGAAGTCGAGCGTATATTGATCGACACCTTTTAAGGCCGTTAAATCAAGGATTAAATATTCAGCCTTATATTTCGGCAAATTCAGCAGTGTTCTATTTAAGAGCTCCTCTGCCCGAAGTTCTTCATACTTCCCAACCAGAGGAATGACCAGAATAGAATCGATTACCGGTATGATCGGTGAAGAAATCTCTTTAATAATTTCGGACAAAACTCTTGTCTGATCAGAGATTTTTTGTTCCAATTCCTTTTGAGCAGTCTGTGACTGCTCCTGGATCATTGCATTTACATTGAGTGAAGGGGTTATTTCAGATTCAAAAAACTCGTATTCTGAATACTCATCTCCTTGGACCTGGCTTTTCACGACTTTATACCATACATTTGTTTCAAATAAGCCGCTCAATACACCAGCCCAATGCCCTGGAAGAAAAGTTCCTTCCGTCTCTTTCTGTTGTGCTACATTGATTTTATATTCCCAGCCATTTTTGACGCGCACCACTGCTTTCTTTTCCTCCAGGCAAAAGGAAACAATGTCTGTTTTTCCCCAGCCGGCTGTTAAGTAAATAGTAGGAAGGTGGTTAAGGATAGTTTCTTTATCTTTATTTGATTCGATATAAAATTTGCTGACTATATTGCCTGTACGGTAGCCGGCAGTCTCAAGTACCAGCTTGGCCGATTTTTCGCCAGAGATTTCCTCTATTGCATCGAGTAATGTTTTAAAGGCCGTATTCACCCAAAAAAGCACTACTTCGTCATTTTCAAAATTAAAGGTACCCTCTTCCAGATTCCAATCGAATAAAGAGCCACTGACATCTATTTTATATATGGAAGATTTAGAATCCATCGAATGTCCTCCTTGTGTTATGAATCTATTTATACAGTCATCTGTTTAAGAACACTATCATTCTACCCTCTAGATTATTTCACAGTCAAAAATAGAAATGCAGGCTGGAAAAATTTAATAAAGTTTGAAAAAAGCATAAACCGAAAGAAAAGGGCCCTTTTTTCTTTCCCCTCTCCGGAAAAAAATGTTCACACTTCTCCACAACAGAGTGTACGTCGAATAGTGTCCCATATGCATCAAACAGTATTGCTTTTACGTTCATTTAATCCCACCTTAAAGTTGCCCTTAAAGTCTATATACTACAGACCAGCTATTTTCACCTTCATAGACTCACCTTTTATTGTAAAAAGCTATGGAGCTTCATCGGAATTCACCAATGCACAAAAAGGATAGCTTCAGCAAAGTTACCTTGCCTTAGCTATCCTTTTTCTTCCCAAACGATTAAAAATGCACTTCCACTCTTTGAACTTTCTTTTAATGTTAAGTTGGCATTTAGCGCTTTTGCCAGCAGTTTGCTGAACGGCAGACCCAGGCCAAGCCCTCTGACTTTCAGCTTCTTTTGTTCCCCCCGGTAAAAACGCTCAAAAATAAAGGGCTGCTCCTCAACAGGTATTCCCGAACCATTATCCTTCACTTCAATGCAGTTTTCATCTAAAGTAACCATAATGTTTCCATCTGCATCAATAGCCTGATAAGCATTATTCAGCAAATTGATAAGCACCTGCTGCAGACGGTAAGGATCTGTTGTCCGATAAATAGCAGTATCAGGAACCTTAATACTATATTGAAATTCCCCTTTTTGTGTTAATGCCCATTGGCGGACAACTTCCTGAACCAGCTTATTCATATCACAGTTTTCAGGCCTAATGGAAAAAGCGCCTGCTGATAGGGAGTTAAAATCAAGTAAATCTTCTATCATCTTCTGCAGGCGATTGACTTCTTTCAACGTAATATCAAGGAATTCCTGCTTTTCTGAACCTGTAACAACATCATCCCGAACAGCCTGGACAAGGCCGCTTATCGAAGTAACCGGTGTTTTCAAATCATGCGTGACACCTGCCAGCAATTCTGCCCGCAGTTTTTCCAGATGCTTGAGCCGGTCTGCCATTTCCTTAAATGATGTAATTAAATCATGGATTTCCACCTCATTGGCAGAGGCTTTTAAATCGACTTCATATTCCCCTTCGCTGACCTTGGAAGCTGCAAAAGCCACTTCCTGAATTGGTCTTGAGATTTTACGGGAAAGGAAATAAATCACGCTCCAGCCGAGCAGTCCAAGTCCGATAAGCATAATAAATAACAGCCGGTATTCCTGATTTACATTCGTCAAATCATCAGCGTTCTGTACGACAACAACCCAGCCTACCTGGCTTTCATCGAACGCTATTGGCGCCTTAACAGCATATAAAGCCTGGCCATCCTGCATTTCAAGTTTTTTTACATTTTCTTCGTTATTCACCAATTCTGGCGGCAATGTCCCGAGCCCGGGCCCAACCTGGCTATTTCTCTGCATGCGGCCAGTTTTTTTATAAAGAACCTGGCCCTTTACATCACTGATAAAAACCTGAGGCTCAAATTTAAATTCCAGCAATTTTGCCCTTTCTTCCAGCATCCGGTTAAAAAATGGGTCAAATTCGATATTGCCGTCCTGCTTTACAACCCGATCCGCTGTTTCAACCGCTAAGTACTGCATTAGATTCAGTCTGTTATCAAGAGTTGTTTGCCTGATCCACCACATGGATCCTGCAGCTAAGATAATAAGTCCTGCTACAAGGGTAAATAAATAACGGGTCGTCCAGTAGCGCAGCAGAGTGGTCCGTTGTTTTTTATTGTTTATAAACATGGAATTGGTACCCCGTTCCTCTCTGCGTCCTTATTTCACCTTCAGATTCAGGCCACCCGGATAATGCCTGACGGATTCTTTTAATAGCCAAATCAACTGCACGATCGCTCCCATCATAATCCATTCCCCATACATGCTCAATCAGCTGCTCCCTTGTAAAGGTTCTGTTTGGCCTCTCTGCTAAAAATAACAGCAAGGATAAGTCCCGCGGCGTCATTGTAACTTCTATTCCATTCAAGAAAATAGTATGCGACTCAAAATGAATGGCTAAACTGCCAAATTGTTTAATATGTTCATCCTGGTAAACATTAGGAGAGCGCCTTAAAACAGCATTCACACGGGCCACTACCTCATCACCGGCAAAAGGCTTGGAAATATAATCATCTGCTCCAGTATTTAAACCTTTAACCTTGTAATCAATATCACCCAGCGCCGTTAGCATTATGACCGGACAAGCACTTTTTTCACGGATTTTTTCGAGCACACTCCAGCCATCCATGCCAGGCATCATGATATCCAAAAGCACTAAATGAGGAGATTCTTTGAAAAATAATTCAAGCGCATCGTCCCCATTATAAGCTGCAATTACTTCAAAACCCTCACGCTGCAAATAGGCACTTAAAACCTTGGAAATTGCCAATTCATCCTCTGCAACAAGAATCTTTTTCATATTACTGTCCTCCAATATCCTTACTATACAGAAAAACCCCCGGCTTTGTATACGGGGATTCAGTTAACCTATTATAATGTGCCTGCAGAAGTTTGCTCTGCTTCATTTTGACCGTCCATAAATCCTTTCTGTCCCATACCGCCTTCGTGGAACTTACCGCCACGGCCTTTTCCCGGACCATTAAAACCCGTGACATGACCTCCTTTCATGCCAACACCAACTCCTTGACTGCCTTCTTCAAGGACATCCTGCAATTTATCACTATCTTTATCCTCAATTTCTGTGATTAAATCAGCTGCAGTTTTGTCTTTAGTGGAAATTCCGAGCTCGTTGGCAAGGTTAGCTATTTTTTTCTCCTTGACTTCCTGCGCTATTTGCTGAAGGTATTTGCCGTCGATCGTAATTCCCAGTTCTTTTGCTTCTTTCTTCACCGTTTCAGATGCAACCTCCCTGGCGACTTCGCGGATATCCCTTCCTTCTATGGCTATGCCAAGCTTTTCAGCCTGCTTTTTTACTGAAGCTGTAAAAATCTCCTGGGATAATGTCTGCAAATCCTTGCCTTCAGTTGAAATTCCAAGGTCATTGGCCTGTTTATTAAGAGAAGCCGCCTGTATTTCCTCCAAGAGGGTTTCAGCATCTTTTCCTTCAGCTGATACTCCAAGCTCTTTCGCCTGTTCTGTAAGTTTTGTCAGGGGTATTTCTTCACGAAGAGCTTGTACATCTTTTCCGCTTGTTTTGATGCCCAATGCTTCAGCTTCCTCTTTTACTTTTGCAAGCAAAACTTCTTCCATTAATTCAGCTGTTTCTTTTCCATCTGTTTTAATGCCTAACTCCTTAGCTTCCTTTTTAGTTTCTGCAGCCCGTATTTCCTTTATCAATTCTTGCGCATCTTTCCCTTTTGTCTCAATGCCAAACTCTTTCGCCCTTTCCAGAATGGTTTCCGAATCTGGAATAAAGCCACGATGTCCGATTTCCTTGCCATTAAAGATCCAGCTGAGCGGCTTATCTGTTTCAGCCGTTGTTGCTCCATCTGCTGCGAATGCGGCTGTTGCATAACCTCCTGCAAGCATAGCTCCTGCAATGGCTAAACCGGCTACTGTCTTTTTCATACATATACCCCCAAGATTTTTTTAGGCCAAACCTAGCTTAACCTTGCTTTAACTATATCGGCCTAATATGTCAGGAAGATGTCAAAGAGCCTATAAACGCCTTGCCTATCTCGGCCAGACGATTTTTTATCCTGCTTCTTTAATTTTCTGGACTTTATACTTTCGCTTCTGGATGTAGATCAGCCTCATCGACAGGCAAATACCTGCAGCCAGCAGTCCGATTGTCAGGCCAATCCAATAGCCTGTTGCTCCCATGCTTGTATAATGGGCAAGGAGATAGCCAACCGGAAGACAGATCAGCCAATAGGCAATAAGCGTCACGATGAATGATATATTAACGTCCTTATACCCTCTTAAAGCTGCTTGTGCCGTAGCCTGAATAGCATCCGAAATCTGAAAAAATAGAGCATAAATTAGAAAATGGGCAGTCAGAGCTATAACTGCACTCTCATTTGAGTAAAGAGCAGCAACCTCATATCGGAAGAGAACGACCAGCAAACCGGTAAACAAGGCAATGAGCATAGCCAAGTAGATACCTAGCCAGCTATATGCCTTTGCATCCTTATATCTTCCTGCCCCAACTTCAAAACCTACTAAAACAGTCTGTGCCATCGAAATGCTAATTGGGATCATATAAAGGAAGGAAACAATATTTAATGCCGATTGGTAAGCAGCAATTGTTGTCACGCTGAACTTGCTGATTAAAATGGTCACAACTGCAAACATGCTTGTTTCGAAAAAGATTGATAGTCCCATTGGCACGCCAATTTTTAAAATCTCCTTGCATCGCTCCCATGAAAAATCATTTATATTGCTAAAAATATGATAAACAGAAAATGGCTCTTTCGTTTTGATAATAAAGGCAGTGACTGCAAGGATGAACCAATATGTAAACGAAGTGGCATAGCCTCCGCCGGCTCCACCCAATTCCGGAAAGCCCCAATGGCCGAAAATAAGGACATAATTCAAAAAGAAATTAATCGGCAGGGAACAAAATAAAATAATCATAACAACACGGGTCTTCCCTAGTGCATATATAAAAGACCTTAATACATTAAAAACGAATAATGGGATAATTCCAAAGCTAAGACCTGCCAAATAGCTCCGGGCTGTTCCTTCAACACCTGCTGGCAAATTCATGCTGTCCAATACAGGATTCAGCAAAAAAGAACCAGACACAATGACAATAATGGCAATAATAAAACCTAAGTACACTCCATTTTTTACAATTGAGGTAACTTCTTTATTCCTTTTCTCGCCAAACCTCTGTGCAGCAATCGGGGATACAGCCATCAAAATCCCGCTAAGGCCTGTAAATACAGGGTTCCAGATTGAAGATCCAATCGCCACCCCCGCCAGGTCGGAAGCATTATACCTTCCAGACATGATCGTATTAAAAAAGACCATTGCAAACATGCCAAGCTGCGTTATTAAAATGGGAATCAGCATAATTGAAATTTGCTTGATCTTTTCCTGCATAGTAAATGTCTGATACATCTTTAGGACTCCCTTAGTAAGGATAAACACAGATTCCATTATATTATAACTTTTAGGGGAAAGACCTAAATTATAGATTTTTTTATGTTGTACAGTAAAACAAAAGTTGATGATATATTGGAATTGTTGCTGATATATTCGGTTAGTTGCTGATATATTGAGCAAGTTGATGAAAAAAATTGCAAAGTTGATGATATCCCAGGAAGTCCCCCCTTCCGGAAACAAATAATCCGCAAAAACAAGAAAAAGAGCCTTCCCAAAAGCCCTTTTTCTTAAATTTATTCATTTTTTTGATCGTTTTCAACGATTTTCAGCCCATCATCGCCATCTTCAACAATGTGTTTTAGCTTAAGGAGCTTATTATTCCAGAATTGCTCGTAAAACGACAGCCATTCCTTCAGTTCTGTCAGCGGTTCTGGCTGCAAATGATATATTTTTTCTCTCCCAACCTTCATTCCCGTTACCAATTCGGCTTCAGCAAGGATGTGAAGGTGCTTGGAAATAGCTGTCCGGCTCATTGGAAAATGCGCGCTTATCTCGGAAATAGGACGTTCCTTTTCAGCCAGCAGTCTAAGAACCTCTCTTCTAGTTGGATCAGCAATCGCCTGAAACACATCATGTTTCCTGGCTGATGAGCTCATTAATCTTCTACAACCTTGCCAAGCTTCTCGAGAATTCCAGTCCATCCATGAGACATTCTTTCACGGATAACCGCACTTTCCTCGTTTGCTTTCGGAAGAACTTTATCAGGCTGTTGCCATCCGCCATGGATCAGCGTAAATTCTGTTTTGCCGCCCATGTCCTTTAACATGAACGATACGAACCAGCCCTCAGTATCCCATGTGAAAGAAAGCTTATTAGGCTCATCCAATTCAGTTACCTTACACGGAGATGGTCCAAATGGGGATTGCAAATGAAACTCATATCCCAGTTCCGGCTTAAAATCATTTGGCATAAACCAAGCCTCGATCCCCTCTGAAGTAGAGACTGTCTTCCAAACTTTTTCAATTGGTGCATTAAGTATTACAGTTTGTTTAATATCCTGCAGTGTATCCATTGATCATTCTCCTTTAATCAAAAATATAACCATTTGGTTTCACTTCTGATTATATAAAACCATTTGGTTTCATGTCAACCAATGAAGAAAGCCTGAACATGGTTCAGGCTTAAACGGCCGCCTTTTCTTTTTCAGTTACCTCTTTTATTGAATCCCTGATAATATGCACCATTTTCCTAATTTGTTCCTCTGAACTTGCAAGCGGAGGCATAAAGACCACTATATCGCCAAGCGGTCTTGTCAGCATACCTCTTTTTCTCATTTCCAATGTTGATAGATAGCCAATTCGGTCTTTCCAAGGAAACGCTTCTCCTGTATTTTTGTCTTGGACTAGTTCTATCCCGCACATTAATCCTGCTTGCCGGATGTCTCCTACATGCTTCAAGCTCTTTATTGCTGCTAATTCAGATTTCATGAACGCTGCTTTTTTTGCTGCTTGCTCCACAATTTTTTCCTCTTCGAAAATCTTTAAATTTGCCAATGCAACTGCACAGCCAAGCTGGTTGCCTGTGTAGGAGTGTCCATGGAAGAATGTCTTCATTTCTTCATATTCCCCATAAAAGGCTTCATAAATTTCTTCTGTTGTCAGCGTTGCGGCAATGGGAAGATAGCCTCCTGTTATTCCTTTCGCAGCAGTCATAATATCCGGCCGGACGTTTTCATGCTCGACTGCAAACATCTTTCCTGTACGGCCAAAGCCTGTGGCGACCTCATCTGCAATTAACAGAATATTAAATTCCCGGCAAAGCTCCTCTACCCCTTTGAGATAGCCATCAGGCATGACATTCATGCCTCCAGCCCCCTGCATAAGCGGTTCTACTGTAATAGCTGCAATTTCCTCATGACGGTTTTGAAATATGGCTCTCAGCTCTGTGAGTGCTTGGTCTCTCACTTCTGCTTCTCCGGTAAATGGACTGCGATATTGAAGCGGGAAAGGGGCTTTTATCGTTTCAAACATTAATGACCCATAAACGCGGTGAAATAGATCCACACTGCCTACACTAATCGCCCCAATTGTATCCCCATGATAATTGTTGGAAAGGGTTACGAACTTCTTTTTCTTTTCTTGCCCTTTGTTTTGCCAATATTGGTAGGCCATCTTAAGCGCAATTTCAACTGATGCTGCACCTGAATCAGAAAAGAATACCCGCTGTATCCCCTCTGGCGTTATTTCAATAAGTTTCTCGGCAAGTTGAATTGCCGGGACATTGGCTGCTCCTAAAAGTGTAGAATGTGCAATTAAATGAAGCTGCTCTCTTATTGCCTCATCCAATTCCGCTTTCCGATGGCCATGCACATTTAGCCAAAGAGAGGAGTAGCCATCCAAATATTCCTTTCCATTAATATCCTTTAAAATTATGCCATCTCCGCTTTCAATAATTAAAGGATCACGTTCATAGTCTGTCATTTGTGTAAATGGAAGCCATAAATGCTTTTTGCTGCTTTCTAAAAGAGTATTATTATTCACCAAACCTAATCTCCCCCAAATTATCAAACTTTGAAAAGATCTCTTCCAGAAGTACCGAATTGTTAATTACTGCTGATATATTCTCCATATAAGGAATTTTGCTGATTACAGGGACCATTGTAAATTGCTCAATCATTCTTTGATTGTCCTCCTCAACCGCCGGATCTTCAGCATGCATTTGATTCATAATGATGCCGGCAACTTTTATGCCTTCTTGTTTTAGCCTTGCAACAGTAAGAACGGTATGATTAATAGTCCCAACACCTGTCCTTGCTACTACAACAGCGGGAGCAGCTAAATCTTTTATTAAATCAAGCATGCAATAGCCCTCATCGGTTAAAGGGACCATTATGCCTCCTGCCCCTTCGATCAGAACAAAATCATTTTTAGCATACAGCTGTTCATAATGTTTAATGATTTTCTGCGGATCAATGCTTATTCCTTCCTCCCTTGCCGCCAAATGAGGCGAACATGGCTTCTTTAATAGATATGTATAAGATTCTTTCTCTGTTAAATCAGGGTTTGCCAGCTTATATAACTCGACATCAGGTGCTGCTGGTACTCCTTGAATTATTTCAGCACCGCTTTGGACAGGTTTATACGCTGCAGTCCTTACTCCTTTTTGTTTTAAGTAAGCCGCAATGATAGTAGCAGCAGCAGTCTTGCCAACATCAGTATCTGTACCGGTAATAAATAGACTTTTAATATAAATACCTCCTTTTCTTATGTAAACTTTATTTACAAAGAGGTTAACATATGAGAATATATTAATCAATTAAATGTTAACTAAAAATATTTTTCGTTAACAAAAAGAGGAGGTTCCTATGAAGGAATTAAGGACACAGTATTTGGTACATTGCGGCTTATTCGCGGCACTAATGGGAATTGGAGCAAACCTTTCACCATTTTTAATGATAGGGAGTGTACCGATTACTTTACAGCTGCTCTTCGCAATCCTAGCTGGCGGAATATTAGGAAGCAGAATAGGCTCATTGGCAATGCTTGTTTATATGCTTGTTGGCCTGATAGGCGCACCTGTTTTTGCGCAATTCAAAGGTGGTCCTGCCCAGCTTTTAAGTCCAACCTTTGGCTTTGTTCTGTCTTTTATTTTCGTCGCATACGCAACAGGAAAATTACTGGCTCATCCTGGCGGTCCAACACGCATGCGATACATATTTGCAGGATTTTTAAGTATTTCTGGCAACTATATAATAGGGACCAACTGGATGTACCTTTCTCTTAAATTATGGGCAGAAGCTCCGGATGGCTTCAGCTACAGTATGGCTTGGGGCTGGATGATGGCCTATTTGCCGCTTGATCTGGCAGTAACAGGTTTTGCTCTAGTGCTACTGCCAAAATTGCAAAGAGCATTGAAAAGGTCTTACAATCTCAGAGCGGATGTTTGATAGATTTTACACCTAAACATGAAGGTTAAACCATATAATTTACAGAATATTATATTTAGTAGATTTAAGGAGGTTTAACAATGCAGCAAACAATCCATGCACAAAAGCTTTCTGAGCTGGAAACTGCCATTCATACATACGTGCGTCCCGACACATTTCCGCTTGCTATTAGGATTATGAAAAAGGAGGAAGTCCTGCCTGAACGGGTAAAGCGTCCTGCCAAGGATTTTGGCAAAACGTTCAGCATCTGCCAGGCTGTAACCATGGCAAGGAGATACGGCTGGGCCCTTGCCATGGGTGGAGAGGACTTATCCTGTCCGATTGCCAAAATTGCTTTTGGTTTTGAAGAGGAGCTTGACTATTATACAAAAGGAAGCTTGACAGATGGCATGTACACAAAAACCTGCGACCTAGGTGCATTATCGGAAGCGGCTGTTCCAAAGTTTACAAAAGAGGAAGCTGGGACAGTGCTAGTGGCTCCATTGGGAAGGGCTGCTTTTGAGCCGGAAGTGATCACTGTTTATGGGAATTCTGCACAGGTAATGAAAATGGTTGCAGGCGCCCTCTACCATACAGGAGGAGAAATCACTTCCACCTTCACTGCACGTGCTGATTGTGCCGATATTGTCATTAAGACGATTAAAACAGAAAAACCGCAAGTCATCCTGCCGTGTTACGGAGACCGGGTTTTTGGACAGACGCATGATCACGAAATGGCATTCACAATTCCCTTTTCCATGGCAGATGAGTTTATTGATGGGTTAAAACAAACCCACAAAGGCGGTGTCCGCTACCCTGTTCCAACCTACCTTCAGTATGAAGCAAAATATCCTGACACATATGAAAAATTGAACGACATGTTCGACAACAAAGTGTAATTCTCTTTAGCCGGCACTTCATAATAGGAGTCCCGGCTTGTTTCATGTTTTAATAAAAGTAAAATAAAAAGAAACCTAACAAGAAAAGAGATGAAATCTAATTGAGAAATTTCTTTCCATCTATATATGACCTGGCGATGAAACCACTGGAAAAACGAAATTTCCAGAAAATAAGAAAAGAGGTTCTGTCTAAGGCTGCCGGACGTGTACTGGAGATCGGATCAGGCACCGGCATCAACTTTCCCATATATAAAAACGCAGCACATGTTGATGCCATCGAACCAAGCAAAGGTATGATCGAACAGTCACAAACACGAAAAACAGCTGCCAGGGTTCCAATCCGAGTCCACCAGCAATCAGCTGAAAACCTCGAATTCCCGGACAACACATTCGATACAGTTGTTGCTACATTGGTATTCTGTACCATTCCCACCCCAGTAAAAGCGCTTGAGGAAATCATTAGAGTGAGCAAGCCCCAAGCAAAAATACTATTCTTTGAACATGTTAAAATGGAGCAGCCAGCACTTGCATTTGCACAGGAAGCCTTAAATCCGATTTGGAAACGAATTTGCGATGGCTGCCATTTAAACCGGGAAACATTAAAAATCATCCAGGAATCTGGCTTGAAGGTTACAAAGGTAGCCTCACATTACAAAGGATTATTTATAGTGGTGGAAAGTGAGAATAATAAAGTGAGTCGTTGATTTATTTTGCGGCCATATTCTTTAACGTATACCAATTTCGTCGTTAATTTTGTCATTAGCTCCCGTTCTCCTTTTCCCCATCCTTTTTTCGCCGTTAAACTGCGTTATTAACTACCATTTTCCTCTTCCACACCCTTTATTCGTCGTTACCCCCATTCCATAAAAAAGAAGGCTCTAGCAGCCCTCTTAGATTACACCTTCTTTAATTCGTAGATCCGTTTATCCAACAGCTTTTTATCATTTTGCTTAATAGTGCCGGCTGCGGCTTTCTCCAGAATCGGCTTTACCCTGATTACACCCTGAATTTTTGCTGAAAGCTCCGATTCTATTTCACCATCAGCTTCTACTAAAATCCTAAATTCATCCTGTCCGGTTTCATTTGTAACAATAGCTTGAAAAACTGAATATCCTGCTTCCTCCAATACCTGCGCTAACTGTTTTTCCCGGACAAACATCCCTTTCACTTTCACTCCGTCGCTTACACGCCCAAGCACTCCGGCTATTCGCTTGCCTTCATAGCCTTCAACCCAGCGAGAAAGATCGCCCGTGCCAAATCGTATTAGGGGATAGCTTTTGTCAAATAGTGTAACAACCACCTCACCCTCTCCGCCTGAAACTTCCTTTCCCGTATGAGGATCACAAATTTGCACAATAGCAGAGCCGGTTACTTTTAGCCCTGGACCTTGCTTATCTTCAAATGCCAGACAGCCGCAATCCGCCGTACCATATCCTTCATATACAGTAATCCCGTTATCTTCGCATCTTTTCCGCATCTGCACTGTCAGCATTTCGGCTGTGAAGAATACTTTTTCCGTCACTATTTCTTTACCAATCTTCCACCCTTTCTCTTCAATAGCATCAAGCAAAAGATTGAAGAAACTAGGCGTGCCGACATATCCGGTTACCTTGACATCCTTCATAATCTGGATTTGAAGCTCCCGGTTGCCTGTTCCAGCAGGGACCACAGTTGCACCTAGTTCGCGAAGAGCCGAATCAAACATAAAGCCTGCTGGCGACAAGTGGTAAGAGAAAGTATTCTGGACAATGTCCCCTTTGCTAAAGCCAGCCTCTTTTAGCGCTTCGGAAAAACGCCAAAAATCCTGATCATGCGTTTGCGGATCGTAGATAGGTCCCGGGGACATAAAGATTCGGGCCATTTCATTCGGCTCCATTGCTGCCAGAGCTCCGAAAGGCAGGCTGGATGACTGAAGTTCTGGCAAACGGTCTTTTTTGAGCACCGGAATTTTTTCAAGGTCCCTCATGGATATTATTTCACTGGGGGAAATACCGGCAGAATCAAGCTGACTTCTGAATCCATCGGCATTCGTGTATGCATGCTGAATCACTTCCTGCAGCTTTTCCACTACAGCCACCTCTTTCTTCTTTTATAGGATTTAATATCTTTATAGCTTTTCCGGCCCTTATCCCCCATTCCAAGGTAAAATTCACGCACATCCTGATTGGAAAGCAATCGATCCACCGTTCCGTCCATCACAATCCGCCCATTTTCCATGATATAGCCATAGTCAGCAATCGATAATGCGACATTTGCGTTCTGTTCCACTACCAGGATCGTAGTTCCCTCTTCTTCATTGATTTTTTTGATGATTCCAAAAATCTCTTTTACAAGCAGGGGGGCTAGACCCAGTGACGGTTCATCCAGAAGAAGGACTTTTGGCTTCGCCATGATTCCTCTCCCGATTGCTAGCATTTGCTGCTCTCCTCCTGACAAATATCCTGCCTGGCGATGTTTTAGCATTTCAAGCTTAGGAAAATAATGATAGACCTTTTGAATATCACTCTTAATATTTTTCCGATCCTTCCTTGTATGCGCTCCAGCTATCAAGTTATCTTCCACAGAGAGGTGCTTAAAAACACGCCTTCCTTCCATGCATTGAAAAATGCCTTTCTTGACAATTGTTTCAGCATCGCTAACATCAATTCGCTCTCCATACAGTTCAATATATCCATCCGTCACTTCGCCGTTTTCACTTTTTAACAATCCGGATATGGCTTTCAGCGTAGTTGTTTTTCCAGCTCCATTACTCCCTAGCAGTGCCACAATTTTACCCTTGGGAACAACCATCGACATCCCCTTTAATACAAGGATGACCTTATCGTACATCACTTCGACATTATTAATTGTCAGCATGTGTTTGTCCTCCTAACTTCCTTAAGCGAGCTTTATCTTTAAAATGCAATGTTCTGAGTTTTTTTCCAATTTTCGACTTTTATTCGCTGAATCTGATACTTTGTTCGCTAGTTTCAATACTTTATTCGCTAAATCCAGCAATTTGTTCGCTAAATTCTCCTATTTATTCGCTAAGCTGCAACCACAAGCCCCAACCTTATAAAATTTAACAGGAGGCGGGTGTTAACCTCGCCCCCAGTATGAATTAGTAGCCGATATAATCTGTAAACACTTCAAACTTGCCGTTTTTTACTTCAGCCAAGCGAATTTGGTTTGTACCTGCATGGTTGTCAGGTGAGAACGATACAGGTGCAGCCAGTCCACCAAGGTCAAGGTTAGAAATTTTCTCAAGTCCGGCACGGATGCCTTCGCCTGTTGTCGGGTCCTCAGCAAGCTTTATGCCTTCAACCATAATCTTGGCAGATACCCAGCCTTGAATAAACTTCTGGTTCTTTTCTTCCAGCTTTTCACCCTTGCTCTCTACAAACTCCTTAACCTCTTCCATTCCTGGAAGGTCTTCGTATGGGAATGCGTGTGTTACCACACCAATAAAGCCTTCAGCTGCATCGCCGGCAATTGGCAGCAACCCTTCGCCTGTTGCCCAGTTTAAGCCGATAAATTGGGTATCAAGACCAAGCTTTTTGGCATCTTTCAAAATGGTGGCAGTTGCTCCCCAAGTCTGGTTAATAATCGCATAGTCAGGGTTCTTCTTTTCCATATTTAAAAGCTGAGAAGTCGCATCAAGCGTCTGGAGGTCAACAATTTGCTCATCAACTATTTCTATGCCGTTTTCCTTGGCAAAAGTCTTCGCATCTTCAATTGGAGATTTTCCAAACGCAGTATCGTTGTAGATGAGAGCAACAGTAGGGTCTCCGTCCTTATGGTTATCCTTTATCCACTTTAACACTGATCTTGCCTGGTCTGAATAAGACGCAGCTGCCAGGAAGTTATATGGGCTTTCATCAATATTTTTCAGGTTCTCTGAGTAAGAGGCTGAAATAAATGGAAGCTTGTCAGCAGCCACTTGCTGGCGAAGGGCTTCCGTATCGCCCGTACCCCATCCCAAAATGGCCGCTACTTTATCTTTGGATTTTAATTTTTGATAAAGCTTCTGTGCTTCAGGAATTTTGTAAGCATAATCATCACCTATTAATTCCAGCTTATTGTCATTGATTTCCTCACCTGCAATAGATTCAAAAAATGCTTTCTCCCCTTCTGCATATGGTGTACCTACATCACCTGTTCCGCCTGTCAGGTCAAAAATACCTCCGACTTTAACTGTACCTTTCTTGTCAGACGCTGCTTGCTCGCCGCCTCCGGAACAGCCAGCCAGCATTCCAGTCATTAGTGCTGCTGCCAATAAACCTGCCCAAAACTTTCTCATTGTTCTCCCCCTCTTTTTTATTTAAAAATTGAAAGTATACATTCTTTGTGATAGTGCACTTTCAAAATTTTCAGAAATTATTGCCCGGGAATTAATTAATACGAAAACGGCCAAAGCTTAAAATAGTCTTTGATATTCTTCCAAATTTTCGCCAGGCCTTGTGGTTCATAAATCAAGAAAAGGATAATCACCAGGCCGAATACTACTTCCTTCATTCCTATTAACACAGCCGAAAGATCCGGAAAAACCCCACTTAGCATCTCCACTCCGGATCTAAGCACAACAGGCAGCAATGTAATAAATACTGCACCATAAATTGAACCAAATACACTGCCCAACCCGCCGACCAGTATGATGGCTAAATATTCAATCGATACTGTAATACTGTATAGCTCAGGGCTAACTACCATCGTATAATGGCCCAGCAGGGCACCAGCAATTCCTACAAAAAAAGAACTTACAATAAATGCCAATACCTTGTATTTAAATAAATCAATCCCCATGACTTCTGCCGCTACATCACGGTCACGTACGGCAATAAATGCCCGGCCGACCCGTGATCGGAAGAGATTCAGAGTAAAGATTGTAGTAATAATAAGGACAATAAACATCAGGTAATAATAGCTCCGCTCACTGTAAAAAACGAAGCTGCCCAGTTCAGGCCTGGATAAAACCATCCCTGCAGTTCCGCCAGTAAGCGAATCCCAGCGAGAGATCACAAACAAAATGATGACCTGAGCTGCCAAAGTAGCAATTGCTAAATATAAACCTTTCAGCCTGAGTGATGGCAGTCCAAACAATCCTCCTACAATCGCAGTGACGATACCGGCTGTCGGCATCGCGATCCAGAAACTAAGTCCAAGCTTTGCTGTCAAAATGGCAGAGGTATAGCCGCCTACTCCGAGGAAAGCACCTACCCCAATGGAAATCTGGCCTGTAAAGCCGGTTAGGATGTTTAAACCAATCGCCCCAATCGCTGCGATTCCGCAAAGTGTTGCCAGACCAATGATATAGTCGGATGCAAGCATTGGGAATACCGCGAAAACAGCCAGCAGAATGAAAATGCGCATCCTTACTCTGGAAATCTTCCAGATGGCCAAATCTTGTTTATAATTCACATGAAATTCTCCACAATCCATTACAAAAGGATTTCTCATCGTTTACACCCTCTCGATTTCTTTTTTTCCGAACAAACCATATGGCTTGAACATAAGGATCAATACGAGGATGACAAACGGCATGACTTCTTTCAGACCGCCTCCAACCAATGGATCCAGATACCCCCCTGTAAAGCTTTCAAGTATCCCGATAATAAGTCCTCCTATAATGGCTCCTGGTATACTGTCAAGCCCGCCAAGGATGGCAACCGGCAGCACTTTTAATCCGATAGCTGAAAGGGAAGCGTTAACGCCATTGATATTTCCAAGGAGTATTCCTCCCACTGCTGAAACAATCGCAGCAATGGCCCAGGCTACAGCAAAAATCATTTTGACGCTGATCCCCATTGACATCGCTGCCTGCTGATCATCTGCTGTGGCCCTCATTGCAATTCCAAGCTTCGAATACTTGAAAAAGAGCGTAAAGATCACAAGCATAATCACAACGATTAAAAGGGACCAGAGATACACTGGTGCAATGACAATTCCCCCTAATTGGACCGGCTGCTCTGAGAACACTTTTGGGAATACACGAGTTTCATGGCCCCAAGTAATATGGACGATTCCGGCAAGCACACTGGATAAACCGATGGTCGCCATAATCATCGATATGACCGGTTCCCCAATAAACGGCCTCAGCACAATTCGTTCAATGACAAAACCAAGTACTGCACTAAATATTAATGATAGTAGCAGCGCGGCCATAAACGGTATATTATAGGCTGTGATAAGCGTCAAGCATACATACGTTCCGATCAGAAGGAACTCACCCTGGGCAAAGTTAATCGCATCGCTGGACTTATATATAAGAACAAACCCCAATGCAACCATTGCATAGACACTTCCTACTACAATTCCTGTTACGAGCATCTGCAAGAAAAAAGTCATTATGCCGCCCCCTCTCCCTTATCCATAAAAATAACTTGAAGTGTCGTCTGGATGGTTTGTTCCATACCGTCACGATATTTGATCGTTCCATTGACCTCTATCTTTTTATCCTCTGTATACAGGCCGTCAATAAGCGCTTCATACTTTTTAGCTACAAACTGCCTGCGGACTTTCTTTGTTCTTGTCAGCTCCTCATCATCTGCATCCAGTTCTTTATAAAGGAGGACAAATTTTTTCACACGGGCTTTTTCAGGAAGGGACTTGTTAATTTCCTGAACCTGTTTTTCGATCAGTTCCAAAACCTCTGGCTTGGAGGATAAATCAGTATATGTTGTATAGCTGATTTGATTTTTCTCCGCCCAGCGGCCTACATTTTTCATATCAATATTAATCATGGCAACGACATAAGGCCGATCTTTCCCAATTGCGACTGCTTCCTGAATATAAGAGCTGAATTTCAGTTTGTTCTCAATGAATTGCGGAGAAAACATTTCTCCAGTATCAAGGCGAATGACATCTTTAATTCGATCAATCACATACAAATGCCCTTCTTCATCCAGCCTGCCGGCATCTCCTGTGTGAAGCCAGCCGTACTGTATAGTATCTTTTGTGCTCTTTTCATTTTTGTAATAGCCTTTGCACACACTGGAACTCTTGATTAAGATCTCTCCCTCATCAGAAATTTTCACTTCTGTCCCAGGAATTGGAATGCCAACACTATCAAGTTTGATGTCGCCATCCCTGTGCACAATAGAAATGCCGGAAACTTCCGTCTGTCCGTAAATGCTTTTGACATTGACTCCAATGCTATGGAAAAATTCAAAAACATCGGGTCCTAATGGTGCCCCTCCGGTATAGGCGCGCTTGATTTTCAGCAGGCCCAAATGGTCACGAATCGCACTGAACATCAAGTAATCAGCCATTTTATAAAGAAGCTTTGTTCCTGAGCTGATTGGTTTATTTTCAAAATGCGCTTTAGCCACTTTTTCGCCGATTGGCTTGCACCAGTTATAAATCATTCTTTTAAGCCATCCGCTGTCCTGGATTTTAACTTGGAAACGGGATACCATATCCTCGTAGATTCGCGGCGGCGAAAACATCACTTGCGGACCAATTTCACGCAAATCTTCCAAAACCGTTGTCGGTTCCTCCGGGAAATTGATAGTCATGCCATTGTACAGTCCCATTGCAATTGTCATCATCTGTTCGCCTATCCAGGCAAGCGGCAGGAAAGAAACATATTCATCCTTATCAGTCAGCGGATCGATAACTGAGAGATTTCTCGCCATATCTACCAGATTTCGATAGGTAAGCATCGTTCCTTTCGGATTGCCTGTTGTTCCAGATGTATAAGAAAGGATGGCTATATCATCTGCAGTTCCTTTATCAACTTCACCCTGGAAAAATAAAGGATTCTGTGAGTGGAACGTCTTCCCAAGAGCCAGTACATCTTCAAATTTCAGCAAGTAGTCTTCCAGGTAATTCCTCATTCCCCGCGGATCATAATAGATGATGGTTTTTACTTTAGGGATGGTTTCCTTTATCTCCAGCAGTTTATCCACTTGTTCCTGATCCTCAGCTACCACAATTGTCGCATCACAATTGTCGAGTATAAACTTGAGTTCAGTAGACAATGATTCCTGATAAATTCCAACAGATACGCCGCCAAGGCTTTGTGCGGCCAATTCACTGATAATCCATTCAGGTCTGTTATCCCCTATAATCGCGAGCTTATCTCCTCTTTCAAGCCCCAATGCAGAAAGTCCAAGGCTAAAGTTTTTAACCTTATCCAAAAAGGATTCATAGGTGAATTCATTCCATATTCCAAACTCTTTTTCTCTCAATGCTACTTGCGATCCATTATTGTAAGCCCTTTCAATCAAAAGCTGCGGAAACGTCAGACTCATAGAATTTCTCTCCCCTCCTTGCCATATTTCAATCGGTTTTCAGCCGTTTTTTAAACAGCGTTTTCTTCACCAAGATAAGCTTCAATTACTTTCGGGTTATTCTGTATCTCTTCTGGTGTTCCATAGCCGATCAGCTTGCCGAAATCCAGTACCGCTATGTGGTCCGACAAATCCATGACAACCCCCATATCATGCTCAATTAAAATAATGGTTGTATTCATTTCCTCATGGATATCAATGATATAGCGGGCCATATCCTCTTTTTCCTCACTATTCATCCCGGCCATAGGTTCATCCAAAAGAAGAATTTCGGGTTCCAAGGCAAGCGCCCTGCCCGTTTCAACCCGCTTTTGCAGGCCATAGGAAAGTGTGCCTACCGGTGTATTGCGAATGTGCTCAATTTCCAGAAAGTCGATCACCTGCTCAACCTTTAAACGATGTTCGACTTCTTCTCTTTGCGCCTTGCCCCAATAAAGCCCGCCTGACAGTACGCCCGTTTTCATCCGCACATGCCGCCCGAGCATAAGATTGTCCAATACTGATAAATGCGGAAATAGCTCAATATTCTGGAATGCACGGGCAATGCCGAGGCTGGCTCTTTTATGGGGCTTAAAACGGGTAATATCTTCCCCTTTGAATGTGATCGAACCTGAAGACGGCCGGTAAAGACCGCTTATGCAATTCAGCATGCTTGTCTTCCCTGCACCATTAGGCCCAATAAGCGAAAAGATCTCTCCTTCTTTTACTTCATAAGAGACATGATCCAGGGCTATAACTCCCCCAAATCGCAATGTCACATCTTTAATCTCTAAAATCCCCATCGTTCAACCCCCTTTTTCGAAAAACAAATTAACTTTTATAAAATTATGAATAGTTTTAATATTCTTTACATAAGTCTTTTCTCCTTTTTTTATTTAAAATATTTTTTATAGTCCTAAGCTACTTCTCATTTTTATGTCAGTTGAATTTTTGTTATGACAAATTCCTTATGCGGATGTGTTTTTCACTATGATTTCAGGAGAAATAAAGAAGAGTTTAATAGCAGGGGATTTTATATATGTTCTATATTGTTAGCTTTTCCCCCCTTTCAGACACGATCAATCTGCAAGTATAATAAAAGAGACTGGACACAAAAGTGCCCAGTCCTTAAATAATATATCCTATCAATCTTCAAATTTTATAACAACTCGTCCATTTATTATTCCTTGTTCAAGATCATCAAAGACTCTATTAATTTCTTCCAGAGAAACAGTTTCAATGATGGTTTTGACTTTACCGTCTGCTGCAAACTGAAGTGCTTCCTGGAGGTCTTTCCTTGTTCCCACTATAGACCCAACGATGCTGACACCGTTAAGAACAGTATCAAAAATTGGCACTTCCATGACTTCAGGCGGCAAACCAACAGCGACACATTTTCCACCGCGTTTTACTGCCCTGTAGGCTTCACTGAAAGCATGCTTGGAAACAGCTGTACATATGGATGCTTGAACACCTCCAATTTCACGCTGAATAAAGTTCGCAGAATCCTCCGCCTTTGGATTTATTGATAAATCTGCTCCTAATTCTTTTGCAAGGTCCAGCTTTTCGTCAAAGGTATCTACGGCAACAACCTTTAGTCCCATTGCTTTTGCATATTGCACGGCCACGTGGCCCAGCCCGCCGATTCCATAAACAGCTACCCATTCACCCGGTTTTGCTTCCCCAACCTTCAGAGCTTTGTATGTCGTCACTCCTGCACAAAAAATCGGTGCAGCTTCAACATAATCTAGTGAATCTGGCACTTTTACAACATAACGGGCATCTGCAAGACAATATTCTGCGTAACCGCCATTTATGGAACAGCCGGCATTCAGCTGATTATGGCAAAGTGTTTCGCGGCCAGTTAGGCAGTATTCACAATGTCCGCAGGCAGAATATAGCCAAGGAATACCGACTCTGTCACCTGCTTTCAAGTGAGTAATATCTTCTCCCGCCTCAACAACTTCTCCTACTCCTTCATGGCCTGGAATGAGAGGAAGTGCTGGTTTAACCGGCCAGTCTCCATGGGCTGCGTGCAAATCTGTATGGCATACCCCGCATGCTTTCATTTTTACTAACACCTCATTCTTTCCAACGGATGGGACTTCTACGTTTTCTATTTCAAGTTTTTCTTTAAATTTATGTACTACTGCTGCTTTCATCATTTTTTCATCTCTGCAATGTTCACACATACTCTTCACCTCAGGGAATTATTATTGTTTTATCAACCACGTGTTCATTGTCTTAAAAAAACCATTATTCAACAATATATTTGTGAATAATTTCACATACTTGACGATATATTTTAACATTTCTGCTAACAAAAACATAAATAGCTTGATTTTTAATATGAATGGTGATTAAAAGCTGCTACATAGCCATGTATTTAAAATCGTTCAACAAACAGGAATCTTCCTGTTTTTATGTGGAGCTCCCCCCTTCCCAGTACGGACTTGCCAAAATGCTTGTATTATAAAAGATAAACAATTAATTGCGGAAAACATAGGCCTAAAAGGATGGTCATTAGCTGAGCATAATTAATCTGAATCGCCCCACTGAACTCTGGACAAAATAAATTTCAATTATCGGGTTTTTTCCGGATTGTGGATTACTTAGCAAGTTTATGTTACTCTTTAGTTCAGAATAGGAAGTGATAATATTGATCAAAATTGAAATACCTGAACCAAATCTCGTTATTGCAAGAAGCAGGCAAACTGGACAAGCTGGAGAAAGTGACCTCAGCAGTGTTTATGGGTTCACAGATTATCATAAAATCCCGAGGGACAAAGGCGGCATTATTTTATTTTTCGATGCAAATGAGGATCTGTTATTTGTGGGAAAAGCCCGCAAATTAAGGCAGCGCGTCAAAAAGCATTTTGAAGACAATGTATCGCCAATTAAAAACCACCGTGATGAAGTCTACAAAATTGCCGTAATCTATGTGGAAGACAGCATGGAACGTGAAATTTATGAGACCTATATCATTAATACATTGCGTGCAAAGTATAATGTAGACAAAGTTTTCTACAAATAAAAAGGCCAAATAAGGCCTTTTTTATTTTCCGCCAAAAAAACAGACCCTTTTGAAAAGAGTCTGTCAATCAAGTTCTTTTTTATTTTTTCCTTTAATGAATCTATAGGCTAAATATGCGATATAAAGTGGGATCGCTATATAAATTAAATTTGGGAATGGGCCATAGGATCCCTTATAAATAACGTATAATACACTTCCTAAGAAGATTGTAACAATTGTACCGTATTTCGGAAGCGGCACTTCCTTAAAGCTGGGGATTCGAATTCTGCTTACCATAAGAAAGCATAGTGCAGTGAAAACAACTGTGGTGATGATATTGGGAATGCGGTCACCAAACAGTGTTAGAATCGCCATAATTCCGCCTGCAGCTGTAATCGGCACTCCTATGAAATAGTTCAAAGAGGATTTGGGAGGACTGATATTAAACCTTGCCAGCCGATATGCCCCGAACAGCGGAAAAAGACCTGAAACGATTAATCCGAGAATTCCAAATTGATAAAAATATGTATAAAACACAAGAAATGAAGGGGCAACCCCGAAGGTAACAATGTCAGCCAAGGAATCGAGCTCTTTTCCAAGCGTACTGTCCGCCTTCAGCATTCTTGCCAGCCTTCCGTCCATACTATCAAGCATCATACCAATTAAAATAAGTATTGCTGCATTTTTGAATTGCCCATTGGCAGCAAAGCCAATCGAAAGAAAACCGCAATATAAATTACCCAAGGTAACGATGTTTGGGATTGCTTTAATAAAACGCACTAGTGACCATCACACTCCAAATAAAGAAAAAAGGTTATATTATCAGATATTCCTATTCATTATATCATTTAATCTTCCTATCATGCCTCTTCTTTAATATAAAAAGGAAAAACTCACCGCTTGTTCTATATCCTATACAAAAAAATGAATCTTTCATAAATATCGAAGAAGGGGGTCTCTTGCTGTCTCACCCAACTATATCAGCATGCAAGATTATCCCTTTGTATTGCCAGCATCACTATAAATTAAAATTAGAAGAGCCCCCAATCCGCACTAAGGGCTCTTCATTATAATGGACATTACCACCAGGCTGTCACCATTTTTCGTCTTTTATAATATTCAACTCCATCAATTCCATTGGCATAGGTCGCCATGTAAAGAATTTTTCCAGCCGGAGAAAGGGAAGCAAGCCATTGGTCAGTCTCCGATATTCACACCAAGCATTCCTGCTTAAATTTTCTCCTTAAAGCACTTGATATAGCTCTCATTCTGTGTATACAGATAGGCTTTAGAACAAATGCATTCCCGGCCGCGATTGCCAGCGGGATCATCCAGCAGGGTACCACCAGCGTTTCCTCCCCGCCTCATGTGACTTCAGCTACTGGCGTGGATGCCCCCTCATTTTTCAAAAGCATTGCGTCCATACAAAAAGCTCCACCCCTATGTTTGATCTATTCTTCCTATTAAAATACCCTTTCTTTTTTCATAGCCCTTATTTTCTCAGAAGGCAAACCAGCAATTTCAATCAAGACTTTTTCAGTATGTTCCCCTTTTGCAGGAGGAGGTGAGATTTCTGCCTTGATTCCTCCATGCATTTTTACTGCGGGGTAGCTAAATCTGGTTTCGAAAATCCTTTTAAAAAGAGGAAAGTCCTTTAGTTCTCCTGATTCCAATATGGGAGTCAGGCAGCAATCAACCGTTTGTCCAAATTCAGTCCATTCTTTCAATGATTTGCTCTTAAATAACTCTGTTACTTCCATATAAATAGGATTGCTGCCAGAGGCATTAGTAAATTGAGAATTAATCCAGTCCTCTCTCCCTATGGCCTTGCAGAAGTTTGTCCAAAACTTTGGTTCAAGTGCGGCAAGTGCCACAAAACGGCCATCCTTCGTTTCATAGATGGAGTAAGCGATAATTTCACCATTTAAAACAGATATTCCATTTGGATATCCCGTCTCATTCTCAATCAGCAAATGGTTCCCCATGATGGAAGCCATAACCTCAGCAATGGAAATACAGTGATAACCGCCTTTTCCGTTAAGCTTGCAGGAAAGCAAAGCAGCCAGGATCCTTTCACTCGCTGCCATGCCTCCCATGAAATCTGCCATCGTATTTGCAGGATGAATCGGCCTGCCGCTTCGGTCTTTTAACTGGGCAAGAACCCCGCTTACTGCCATATAGTTCAAATCGTGGCTTCCCAAGTTTTGATAAGCCTCATTCTCACCGTAGCCAGTAAGAGAACAATAGACAATATCAGGTTTGTGCTTTTTAACAGAATCATAATCAAGCCCCAGCTTCTTCATAACACCAGGACGAAAGCTTTCTAAAACTGCATCGCTTTCTGCGATCAGCTTTAGCGCTGCCATTCGCCCATTCTCGTTTTTTAGATCTAGGGTAATGCTTTTTTTGCCGCGATTGTTTGCAACAAAAACAGCTCCAGTGCCCTCAATTTTGATATCCAGATGCCTGCCAGGGTCTCCATTGGCTGGTTCCACTTTAATGACTTCTGCTCCCAGCTCCGCAAGTCTTTGAGAAGCATACGGACCAGGAAGGTAGTTAGAAAAATCAATGATTCTTACGCCTTTTAACATTTATAAATCCCTTTCCGCTGTCTATATTTTCCCGTCTGCAAACAAATCTTCCAGCTGTTTCCGGAGCATAAATTTTTGGATCTTGCCGCTGGCATTTCTGGGAAGAACATCACAAAAAATATATTTTCTCGGACGCTTATAATTAGCAAGCTCAACGCTGTTCTTACATAGTTCATCAAGCTCCTTTTCAGTCAGTAAAGGATCTTTTTTTACAATAAAAGCTGTAACAGTTTCTCCCCAGCGGTCATCTGGCTGTCCAATCACCGCTACATCCAAAACACCATTATGCGCATATAGAACATCTTCCACTTCACGAGGATAGATATTTTCTCCCCCGCTTATAATCATGTCATCGACACGGTCTTTAACATACAAGTAACCTTCATCATCAAGGCAGCCAATATCCCCTGAGTGATACCAGCCTCCATACATTGCATTTTTTGTGGCTTCTTCGCGATTGAAATAACCACTCATCATGCAAGGACCTTTAACGATGATTTCTCCCGTTTCTCCTGCCGGAACAATATCTTCAGGATCAGAAGGCCCATTTTCGTTTGGCCTCACAATCCGTATCTCATGGTTCAGGCAGGCCTGCCCAGCAGATCCGGCTTTCCTGATTTGATCATCTTCAGATAAAAACGTAATCGCTGGGCCCATCTCTGTCATTCCATATGCCTGCACAAGGGAGATGCCCAATTTATCCCGGCAGGCAAAAACAAGTGCCGGAGCCATCGGAGCAGCACCGTAAAGCCCCAGCTTTAGGCTTGCCAGATTATAATTGCTTAAGTTTTCCTGTAGAAGCATATTCCACATTGTTGGAGCTGCAAAAAACTTTGTAATTTTTTCTTCGGAAATTAAACGCAGCACTTCCTTAGCATCAAAATGGTGGAGGATCGTATTTTTTGCCCCTATGTGAACACGCGGCAAAAAGGCGCAATGAAGCTCCGCACAATGAAACATGGGGGCAG
Organism: Bacillus sp. J33; assembly: GCF_000518885.1. Classification (GTDB taxonomy): domain Bacteria; phylum Bacillota; class Bacilli; order Bacillales; family Cytobacillaceae; genus Cytobacillus. The sequence goes on from NZ_JAEL01000007.1 coordinate 30,305, forward strand.
TTACAAGGCCATTGTCGCTGCTTTCCAGCTTAGTCGCACCTATAACAATCAGGCTTTGTTCGACCATATCTCTATGCCGATGGACCACGCCTTTTGGCCTTCCTGTGGTGCCGCTGGTATACATGACGGCATACAGGTCATTTTCATCAATGTCCGTGTCGATTTTTGTATGGGGAGCTGAATCAACTTTTTCACGATACGATGCTGCATATGCCGGTACACTTTCATCAATGTACCAGAAAGAAGTATGGGGGAACCGCTGAGCTATGGGTGTAATGCCTGATTCCAGCATGTGCTCAAACAACACTACTTTGGGTTCTGCATCCTGAAGTATATAGGCAACCTCCTCTGACATCAGCCTGAAGTTTATCGGATTAAATACTGCACCGATTTTAGCACAGGCAAAAAAAGCTGTTGCAAGTTCCTCGGTGTTGAATAAATAGGTAGAAACCCTGTCACCCTTTCTGACACCTGCCTGCCGAAGGGCATTTGCCAATTTATTAATTTCAAGGCCCCATTCTTTATAGGTAAGGCGCAGATTTTTTCTGACATCATACAAAGCTTCCTTATTCGGAAACTTGCCAGCAGTCAAATCAAATATTTTCCCAATAGTAGTCGTCATTTTCATTCCTCCCCATTTTTTCAATCTAATCGTTCGATAATTGTGGCATTTGCCATTCCGTGGCCTTCGCACATTGTTTGCAGCCCGAACCGTCCGCCTGATCTTTCGAGTTCATGCATCATGGTGACCATTAAGCGGGCACCGCTTCCTCCGAGCGGGTGGCCAAGTGCAATAGCGCCGCCGTTTGGATTAAGCTTTGCAGGATCGGCTCCCGTTTCTTTCAGCCAGGCAAGCGGGACAGGTGCGAATGCTTCGTTCACTTCAAAAACATCAATATCTGAAATCGATAAACCTGCTTTCTTTAACACCTTTTCTGTTGCTGGTATTGGCCCTGTCAGCATTAGAGTGGGATCAGATCCTATAACTGAACGGGCAAGAATTTTGAACCGCGGCTTAATGCCCAGATCCTCCGCCTTTTCTCGGGACATGATTAAAAGCGCAGCAGCGCCATCACTGATCTGGCTTGAGTTTCCAGCATGTATTACGCCATTTTCCTTGAAAACTGTTTTTAAGCCTCCAAGCGCTTCAACTGACGTTTCTTTTCTAGGGCCCGAATCTTCTGAGACGGTTACCGATTGTCCATTCTCCAGAATCACTTCCAGGGGGGCAATCTCCCTGGAAAAGCGGCCTTGTGCTTGTGCTTTCAATGCTTTCTGGTGGCTTTCATAGGAATACTGATCCAATTCTTCTCTTGTAAACCCATACTTTTCAGCAATACGTTCCGCCGATATGCCTTGATGGATTATTTCATGTCTGCTTGTCAGCTTATCACTGAAGCCAACACCCTGGTAGCTGGATCCGATGGGTACACGGGACATACTCTCAACTCCGCCGGCTATCACTACATCCATATCCCCAGCTAAAATGGACTGTGCAGCAAAATGGACAGCCTGCTGGCTTGAGCCGCATTGGCGGTCTACGGTCGTTCCGGGAACTTCAATTGGAAAACCGGCAATCAAGCCAGCCACCCTCGCAATATCCCCAGTTTGTTCGCCAATTTGGGAAACACACCCCAAAATGACATCATCTATGATGGCAGGGTCTATGCCGGCACGATCTACAAGTGCCTTAAGTGCTTCTGCTGCAAGGTCATCCGCCCGGATATCCTTCAATAATCCATTTTTTCTTCCTACAGGAGTTCGAATCCCCTCAACAATAACGGCTTCGCGCATTTATTAAACCTCCTTATAATTCCATGTTTTTAGCGATAATGGTTTTCATAATTTCGTTAGTGCCTGCATATATGCTGGCGACTGGTATATCTCTATATCTTCTGGCAATCTCGTATTCTTCCATATAGCCATACCCGCCATGAAGCTGCATGCATTCTGCCGCGATTTTTCGCGCATTGTCAGTGAGCTTCCATTTTGCCATGGATACTTTTGTCACCACATTTTTTCCTTCTATATGTTCCTCGATCAGGTTGTCAAGAAATACTCTGCCCATCTCAATATCTGTTGCCATCTCAGCTATTTTGAATTGGGTATTTTGAAATTGGCTGATCTGCTTTCCGAAAGCCTGGCGGTTCTTAACATAATCTATTGTTAATTTAAGCATTTCCTCTGCTGCCACTTGTGCGGCGATGGCCACTACTAGCCGTTCCTGCTGCAGTTTTTCCATCAAATACAAAAAACCTTTGCCTTCTTCGCCAATTAAATTCCCTTTTGGAACTTTGCAATCCTCAAAAATCAGTTCAGCTGTGTCCTGACAGTGAAGGCCGACTTTGCTTAACTTCCTGCCTCTTGAAAAGCCGGGTGCATCCCTCTCGATTGCAAGCAGGCTTACTCCTTTATGCCGCGGAACAGCGTTCGGATCCGTTTTGCAGGCAACAATGATTAAGTCGGAATGGATTCCATTTGTAATAAAGGTTTTTTCCCCGTTCACAATATAATGGTCCCCTTCAAGTTTTGCTGTCGTCTTAATCCCGGCTAAATCTGAGCCTGCGCCCGGCTCCGTCATGGCAATTGCGGTTATGATCTCACCTGTTGCGCACTTCGGCAGCCATTTTTGCTTCTGCTCCTCAGTCCCATAGGCTGTAATGTAGGGGACAACAATATCATTGTGAAGTCCGATTCCTACCAGACCAGAACCAACACGCTCCAGCTCTTCATTTATAACAACCGAAAATCCCCAGTCTGCATTGCTTCCGCCATATTTTTCCTCAATGTCCGGACACAAAAAGCCCTGATCGCCCATCTTTTTCCAAAACTCTCGCGGAATAATCCTGACCTCTTCCCATTGGCCATAATTCGGATAGGCTTCTGTCTCTAAAAACTTTCGTAAGGACTCTCTGAAAATCTCATGATCTTCCCGTATGTATGATGCAGCCATGCCTTCCCCTCCGAATCGGTAAAATTTTCTTGCCATAGCTCAAATTGCGGGTCTTATCTTTCTGCAAAGGCTTACATATATATTGTACAATAATTATCTTTATTTTTAGAACATTTAGAATTGTAAATTTCAAAAAACCTAACCTTTCATCATCATAAGGTTAGGTTTTTTTTATATTTATTTCGGCTGCATGCGAATACCGCCGTCAAGCCGGATCGTTTCTCCATTGAGCATTGGATTTTCTAAAATGCCTTCGGCAAGCTTTGCAAATTCCTCGGGATAACCCAATCTCGATGGAAATGGAACCATTTTCCCTAAAGAATTTCTTGCCGATTCCGGCAGTGATTCAAACATTGGTGTATTAAATAATCCTGGAGCAATCGTCATCACACGAATGCCATAACTCGCAAGTTCTCTTGCAATCGGTAAAGTCATGCTGACTACACCACCCTTTGAAGCACTGTATGCAGCCTGTCCAATTTGGCCTTCATATGCTGCAACGGAAGCAGTGTTAATAATGACCCCTCTTTCCCCTTGCTCGTTTGGTTCATTTTTTGTCATTTGTTCTGCAGCTAATCTGATTACATTGAAGGTCCCTATCAGATTAATAGATATCACTTTTGAGAACATATCAAGGGAATGAGCCCCCTTGCGGCCAAGCAATTTGGCAGCAATGCCGATTCCAGCACAGTTGACTGCTGTATTGATCGAACCAAATTGATCTGCTGCATATCCCAATGCATCCTGAATGTCCTCCTCCTTTGTCACATCCGTTTTAAAAAAGAGAGCATTTTCCCCTATTTCCTCTGCCAGCTTTCTGGCACGCTCTTCTGCCAAATCAGCAATCAGAACGCTTCCCCCTTTGCCTGCTATATGCCTTGCTGTCGCTTCGCCAAGCCCTGAAGCGCCTCCAGTAATGATAGCCCTGCAATCCTTCAGTTCCATATTGAACCTCCCTCTATAAATATGTACTCATAAATTTATTTCCATTTTTAGGGGCGCTTTTCCTGCTAAAGGTTGCAATGGTCTCTTACAAATCCTTTTTTCGATATTTGTTGTATTCTTCACTAATAAGCTTGATCCCATGTTCAGAATCAAGAATAAAGCTCCTTGTCCTATTCAATGTTTTTTCCATCTTGAACCGAAGCACCTCAGCCAGATCAATAATGGATTGAAGATGCCTTAAGGAAATATCCAAATCAATACTCTGTTCATTGGTAAAGATTACACGCGTTTCGCTATAAGATAAATAGTTTAAGGCTTCTATATGATGAAGAGCAATCCATACACAGTCTGGCTGATAAGGAGGTTTATGCGGAAGCCAATACATATCCGGATCTGCGTTCATACGTATTGGCGGGTTTCTTACTGTTCCAAGGATAGCTTTTGTTCCTTGTATCGATCCTTTCAAATCAGAACAGTAATGCAATAAGCTCTCATTTAACACATCATAAGGTGAAGATTCTATACAAAAACTTTGTCCTACTTCTATTATTTTTGAATAGTTGCCTATTGTTGGAACCTCCGGCAAGACTGCCATTGTATTTCTTGTTATTACAAACTTTTCTTTAATGCTTCCTACCATTTTATTTCTCCTTTTTAAAATTTTTGTGACATATTTCACATTTTTCAAAAAAGGAGTATACTTAAATGGAAAGGTATACCCCTTTCACTGCTCTCTCTTGTGTGAGTCCTCCAGGCTATGCAAGAGGGAGCCCTTCCTTTTTGATAATAGCTCTGTTATATTTATCTGTTGATTTCCGTTCCAATGAACCGGGTAAAAAATTCAACAATGAGCTTTTACACAGCGCTTATAATAGAAGTTCACCTCCTTAAAGAAAGCGATTTAGTTTTTAAATTTGGAAATTCCATTTACTAATAAATATATTCAGGTATATTTTTATGGGGAAAAATATTCTATGATGCAGCAGCTGCGGGGAAAAACATATTATTTTCATTTATCTTTCAGAATGACTAGCATAATTTACGGCAAATTTTAATCTTTTGGGACTATTATACCTATAATTTCTATTAAATGTAAAAATATTTTTCTGAAATATTCTGTTATTTCGCAAGAGTAATAACCCGTCTCATTTTATATTGACATATATCATTGACCTGTTTACCAATATAAATATATAATATTAGGCTTTTTTGTAAATTACGATGAAATTTTATCGTTTTTCTAGCTAATTTCTTTTTATTCAGATTGCTTTTAGCTCTAAAAAAAGAGTTCATAAAATATTCACATTTTAAATTCTTTACTTATACTTAAGGCTTTAATGTGTAATCTGTACTAATCTATATTAACCAGCAGCTTCCCTGATTTCATTGATACTCCTCTATCAAGACAAAAAAGGCTGCTAATGAATCAGCAGCTGATTTCTTTTGTGCGATGATTATTCAAATAGGTTTATTTGATGTCTTGCTGAAGGAGCCTGTCAAAGGAATACCTATATTGTTCACGCAGCCGAGGAGAGTCGGACTGCCTGTGGGAGCTTGAGTGCCTGGAATGGAAAACAAAAAACAAATAATATACCAAAGCCTAAAACAAAAACAGCCTCTTAAAAAGGGGCTGTTTTTTGATCAGGCTGAATATCGATCTCCAAGCAATTCTTTCAGCTGCTGTCTGACCCGGTACAATTTTGTTTTGACTGTATTCGGGTTAAGCTGGAGGATGTCTGCAATCTCTCTTTCTTTTAATCCATGCTTTATTTTCAGCAGGAAAACCCTTTTCTGATCAGGGGATAGAGAATTAACATAACCATATATCTGTTCCTGCAGCAAGTTCATTTCTGCTTCTTTCCCGGCATCGATATTATTTCTTTCGGGACAGTTTTCAAAATCAAAAGAATCCTGTATTCTTTCCTTTGTCCTTCTCTCTTTTCTAACAAAATCAATGGCCGTTCTAGTCGCAATAGCTGAGAGCCATGCACCCAATTTTCCCTGATCCTCAAGGGTCTCCATTTTTTTTAATGCCTTGATTAGTGTTTCCTGGACTACATCCTGAGCAAGATAGTGATCACGGGTGATGCAATAGGCAATCTGATAAAGGCGTTTATTGTAAAGATTGCAAATTTCTCTCATATCAATAGAACATTTACTCACTCTCATCCCCCCTCTCTTTAAGCTTTCCTTCATTCAAAATGATCCTTAATAAAGCTTGGGACATTCTCTTCCGTAAAGCTTTTAATATCAATAGCCCTTTGTTCATCAAAATAATAGGCGATTAGATAATCTCCATTTAAAATACCTGTAGCGTTTTTTATGATGCTTTCAATTTGTTTCTTGTCGGCTATTTTCACAGTTGAGCTGTTTTCGCTCATCTTAGTGAAAATCTCATCATAGGAATAACCTCCTGCATAATTGATATCAATATCCTCTGCCTTAATTGCCAATGCGTATGAAATGTCATCGCCTGTAATTCTTGCCGCATTAAGCAGTGATTTTTCCTGGAGCCATTTTTCAAATTTTGTATAGGAAGGATCCCAATGCATGTATGCTTTTTTGCTGTCACTATAAAAAATTTCAATATAAGCATAAGGTTCTGTGTGAACTCTGCTATTTTCAAAAGAAGCTGAATCCACTTCTTCTGTCAAAATCTCAATTGCCTCTTGCAGGTCAATAGGATCTGTAATGGTAGCCCGCTTATTAACAGGACCAGAAGGTGTAATCGTAATTTTAGTTGTCTCCTCCGCTATAACTTGGTAAATTTCATTTGTTGCCTTTTTATATTCATCAGATTCATAGATAAATTTATAAAATGGACTATATTTTGTTATATCAATTTTGTAATTTCGAACTAGTTTTTCGCCATTTTTTAGCTCATACACGATAAAAGCAACGTCCTTTTCATTGGGCTGGCTATGATCATCATTTTTATTTTCAACAATTTCTTTGTGCAGCCTTCTGACCAAATCAATATTTTCGTATTCATACAAAAATAGAGGCTCATCATTGTCAACGTCACTATAAAGATAATAACTCTCACTGATATGAACGCGATCAATTTCATGTGCAGCGGGTATGTTTTTTTCGTAACGGGTAAAGTCAAATTGGAAAAGAATAAACAATAATCCAATAGCAGCTGCATATCTTATTAATCCCTTAACATATAAGGTCACGCGCCATGATTTCTGCAAAACCATTTCAGCAATCACCAAGCCAAGCATAGCTCCAAACGCATATCCGGCAATAAGCCACCCCGTCCCGTTTCCCATCTCTCCAAAATACGTTCCCCCAAGAAGCATGGTGCAAAAAGTCGCTCCGTATTTAAAAATAGGCTTTGTAATCGGAAAAACGAGGGCCTGTGAAACAGCCTCCATCCTTCTCTTTTTATAAACCCGCAGGCTAAGCCAATAAAGAGAAACGATTAAGATAAGATAAATCATGATTTCGTACGCAAAAGGGATACGGACATTCATTTGCGTTATGGAAATTAACGGAGAAAACTTTTCAAACTTGCTCGCAAGATAATATTGATTAGGATAACCATATAAATAGAAAGGCAAATTAAAAGCCAGCAGATTGATAAGGCCGACTGGAAGCAAAAGGAAAATATATGTTAAGGCACCCTGGGCAGCAGATAAACCTGTAACCATCCCTACAAATACTCCGGCCATATAAATTAATGTGTTATACATTATGGTAATTCCCAGCCATTTAAATATTTCGCCAATCGCATAAAACTCGTTCAAGTAGAATGGCTGATATAGAATCAGTACAAAAATGGCAATCAAGAGAACAGGGCAAGCCAAAAGTATAAGTCCTGCAGTTGCATATTGATGAAAAATTATTTCCCTTTTCACCGGCAATGAATGGATTAAATCGCTATATTGCTTGACTTGCAGGAAGCGGAATAGGAACACGGACATGATGACCGGAATGGCAATGATTAATATAATCTGAAGCTCAAAATGATACTGAAACAAGTTATCAATATCGATAAATTTACGCTGTTCTTCTGAGGATGTCATTAAAATCTCAAGTGGAATCGCAAAAAAAAGGACAAGAAAATATACAATGGAAACCCAGCCCACGCTCCTGGTGATTGTCTTCCATATTTCCCTATTAACCAAGGATATTTTGGACTGCATATCCAGCATCCCCCATTTCATAAATAAAAATCTCTTCCAAAGTCAGGGGAAGCAAATCGAAAATGACTGGCTTAAATTGTTCTGCATATGCTGAAATTTCTTCAGCATTTCCCTTGACTATACAAATTATGATGCTGCCCCTTTTTTCTTTATGAAGTATTTTCATAGAATCAAAAATGGCAGGTATAGGGCCTTTAAAGGCAACCTGAATTTTATGAGTATCCGTCTTGAGATCATCCAGATCTTTTTCCAGAATCACTCGTCCTTTATGCATAATGCCTATATAATCACATAAATCTTCGACTTCGCGTAAATTATGGGATGAAATTAAAATAGTCATTTCTCTATCAGCAACCTCACCGACAAGAAGGCTTTTGACTTTTTTCCTCATTACGGGATCAAGGCCATCCATTGGCTCATCCAGGATTAAAACTTCTGGCTTTGATGACAGTGCAAGAATAAAAGCTGCTTGCCTCTGAATCCCTTTTGAGAATCTATGAATCTTTTTATGTATATCTATTTCAAAAATAGCAGCAAGCTCTTCAAACCGGCCTTCATCCCATCTGCTGTAAATACTCTTATAAAATTGTGCCATTTGCTTAACCGTATACTGCGGAAAAAAATAGGGATGATCCTGGATAAAAAAGATTTTATCCTTAATAGATGGGTTTTCAAAAACTGGCTGGCCATCAATCGTTACTTCCCCTTCATCATAGGCGTAAATGCCTGCCAATATCTTCAAAAGTGTTGTTTTTCCGGCTCCATTTGATCCAAGCAGTCCATAAATGGACCCCCTGTTCACATGAATACTAACCTTTTCGACGGCTTCGAGCCCCTCAAAAGTTTTCCGAACATGACTAATATTAATCATTTTCTATCCCTCCCCCTATGCTTGCTTCTATCTCTTTAATCATCTGATATAATTCCTCTTTTGTGATACCAAGATATAGCGCCTCAGACAGGAGCTTGGATAGCTCGCTTTTCACCTTTATCATTTTTTCGCTATTTTGCCTGGGTGTTGCAGCGCTGACAAAGCTTCCTTTTCCCTTAATAGAATATATATAGCCTTGGGCCTCCAGCTCCCTGTAAGCCTTTTGTATCGTATTAGGGTTAATTGTCAGCTGCTGGGCCAGCATTCTTACGGAAGGCAGCTGTTCATCAGACTTAATAATTTCTGTAATGATCAGCTCTTTTAGCCGTTCCACCAGTTGTTCGTATATAGGCTTACGGCTCCTTACGTCCAATTCAAACATGCTAACCCTCCCATCTGTATGAACTGTACTATGGATAATAGTACAGTTCATACAGTTAGATTATATTACAATAAATTGGAAAAGAGAATAGGATTTGTGGAATTTTTTAGAATAAATTTTAGGCTCATGAAAAAACTGGCTCAGCCAGGGGCTGAGCCAGTTAGACATAAACCTTATTTAGCAGACTTCGCATTGACTGAAGGAGGAGGCAAAATCATGTTGGAGCGTCTGTTGTTTGTTGCAATAATATATACAGCAGCAACAGCAATGCCAACAGCAATAAATGAGCCTAGGTTGAAAATGCCTTTTTGAGAGTACCAAACAATTGAGTACCCTACAGAACCTGTTAATAAAGCGTAATAGAAAAACGGGAACAGCGTTTTCCGGATTACAGCCCCCTCTTTGCCAACAAGACCAACAACTGCAGATGCTGCGACAACATTGTGGACGCAAATCATGTTCCCTGCTGCCCCGCCAACTGCCTGAAGTGCAACGATCCAAGTCGCATCAACGCCAATTTGGGATCCCACATCATGCTGGAATAAGGCAAACATCATATTACTCACAGTATTGCTTCCTGCAATAAAGGCGCCGATTCCGCCTATGAAGGTGGAGAAGAATGGCCAGTATTCTCCTGCTAGTGCAGCTACACCATTTGCCAATTCTATGGGCATTTTATCGTATCCGGCAGCACCGCCGCCTGAATTCAGGAAAACTTGAACCATAGGAACCGTAAAAACCAGTGCTGTTGATGCCGCGATCATTGTTTTTGCTGATTGTGACCAGGCGCGTTTGTATCCGCTTGCATTCATGCCATGAATAAAATAAGTAATAAGTGAAACTGCAATGAAGATTGTACCAGGTAAATAAAGGGGCTGGAAACTTGCCGTTATGCCGGATTCAAAAATGTTTTCAAACTTTACATTCCAGGCTTGAAGCCACTCCATGAGAGGAAGCGTTTTCAATCGGGTCAATACTAAAAATAAACCAACTAAAATATACGGTGCCCACGCACGAACCATGCTCATGCTGCCGCTTTTATGAGCAATATCTTTAATTTCAAGCGACCCAATCCATTCAGGATCCCATTTGGATTTTTCTTCAAAGTCCCACTCTTGGTCTTTTGGGGGCATTAAGAAGCCTTTCTTTGCTGCAAAGACAACAATAGCCAGGCCGACAAGACCGCCTATCATGGATGGGAATTCAGGACCTAACACATTTGCAACAATTACGTATGGAATAGTCATGGAGAAGGATGCAAACAAGGCGAATTTCCAGACTTTAATGCCTTCGGAGAATGACTTGTTCCTTCCAAAAAATCTTGTCATTAGTGCTACAACAAATAATGGAACAAGTGTACCTGCAAGCATATGGAGAATTGCCACCTTACCTGCAATTAATGTAGTTAGAGCAAGGAAGTCATTTGTAATGGACGGATCGGCAGATAAACCCGTTTGAACACCAACAAGCATTGGAGTGCCAACTGCGCCAAAGGAAACTGGTGTACTTTGAATAACCATTCCTGCCACAACAGCTGCCATCGCAGGGAACCCCAGCCCAACAAGCAATGGAACAGCGACAGCTGCAGGCGTACCAAAACCAGCTGATCCCTCAATAAAGGAACCGAATAGCCAGGCTATAATGATAACCTGTATACGGCGGTCTCCGGATATATCCGTAAACCCTTGACGGATTGTTTTTATGCCGCCGCTTTCTTGAAGTGTATTCAGAAGCAGGATGGCACCAAAAATAATGTAAAGAAGAGTTCCTGCAACAACCAGACCATTTATTGAAGCGGCAGCAACATTTGCGCCTGGAACTTTCCAGACAAATAGTGCCAAGGCAATAGCAACAAGGTATGAAATAGGCATTGCTTTGCTGGCAGGCCATCTCAATACCACGAGGAACACTGCTACTGCAATAATTGGCAAAAGAGATAAAAAAGACAACATTCCTGTACTCATAAAACCCTTTTCCTCCTTTTGTTTTGTAATGGCGAACAATATTTTCATTTTGTTGCGGAATACGAAACATTGTTATAGAACGATAATTATTTTGTTATACAACAACTACTCGTACTATCATTTATTATACAGACCTTTTTTGTAATTTCAATAATATTTAGAAAATTTGATTTATATATTTATACGAAAAAATTTGTATCTTCATACAAAAAAATTTGCCCGATATATCTTTAATACAAGATATATCGGGCAAATACATTTAACTTATTCGGGAGACATGCCCCAAACGGGCTGAGATTTCTTTCCCTGTCCTGATCATAATCGTTTTTAGTGTTTTAAGCCTGTCTTCTGTCATTCTCATGGTAGGTCCTGAAATGCTGACAGCAGCAATAACCTTGCCTAAATGGTCAAAAATGGGAGCAGCCACACAAGTTATACCATATTCATTTTCCTCCAGATCAAGGGCGTACCCATTTTGCCTGACCTGGCTAAGTTCTTTAAGGAATTCATCTTTGTCAGTTATCGTTTTATCAGTGTGAACCGGCATACCCTTCCTATCTAAAATTTCCATTACAACATTTAACGGAAGGTGTGCAAGGATTGCTTTGCCTACAGACGTGCAATGCATCGGAGCCCTTTTCCCTACTTTAGAGTGCATTCTTAAGGTTTCATTTCCCTCGAGTTTTTCGATATATACAACCTCACCCTGGTCATAGACAACTAAATGAATGACCTCGTTTGTCTCATTTTCAAGCTCTTGCAGAAAAGGTCTTGCCTCTGCCCTTAAATCAATTGATTCCAGAAGCTTTGAGCTGATCTCAAGAAACTTGTAGCCAAGCTTATATTTGCCTGTATCGCCATCTTGTTCAATGTACCCATATTGCACTAGGGTAGAAAGGATTCTGTATACAGAACTTTTATTTATGTCTATTTGTTTGGCTATCTCTGTAACGCCAAGGCCGCCTTTTTTCAAACTCACCAGTGTAATGATATCAAGTGCCCTGCTAACAGATTTAACCATATTTTCTCTTTCCAAATCGTTCACCTCTGGTGCAAAACCTTTGTCTGTAAAACATTATAGCATATAAGTTAATGTGATCAGACGGTTTTGACGCTTTCAAGGGCACCTGCAAATGTATTGCGCAGGGTTCCAACCTCTTTTATTTCACATTCAATCACATCACCGGAACTGACCATTTCCGCTCCGACAGGGCTGCCTGTAAGAATTACATCCCCCGGTTTGAGCGTCATCACATTACTCAAGTAGGAAATCATTTTACGGATCGGTATAATCATTAATTCTGTGCTGCTGTTCTGCTTTTCTTCTCCGTTTAATTTCGCCTCCACTTTAACATTAAAAGGGTCAAGGTCCGTTTCAATGACAGGGCCGATCGGAGTAAATGTATCAAATGATTTTCCAATCGTCCAATGCCCGTCACTATGGAAAAACTGTGGTGCAGTCACATCATTCCCTACTGTATAGCCGAAGACATAGTCAAGAATATCCTCTTCCGATACATTCTTTGCTTCTTTTCCTATAACAATAGCTAATTCTGATTCAAATTTAACCTGCTCAATGCCTTCTGGAATAATAATGTTCTCGTCTGGCCCAATAACTGAAGAAACCGGCTTAAAAAAGAACACAGGAATTTCAGGAAGCGTTTCCGGCAGATCCTCTTTTGCTGAAACATAGTTTGCTCCAATGCCAATAATCTGGTTCGGAACAATGGGAGCAAGCAGCTTTACTTCACTTCTGGAGAATAAGTTTCCAGTAAACTCCCATTCTGAAAATATGTCACCCTTTATCTCTTTAACTATTTCATTTTCAATTACACCTGTATGTACTGCAGAGTTAACTTCAAATCGTGTAAATTTCATAGATACGATCTCCCTTCATCTTTTCTTTTAGGCTCTGTTAAATTTGCCTGTTGATTTCAGCACGAGGCACTCAAGCTTTCAGCGGGCGGTCCGACTCTCCTCGGTGGTTCGCACCTGCGGGGTCTTTCGATGACACGCTTTTCCCGCAGGACATTGAATAAATTTTCTCGAATGAATACCTCATCACAAGAAAATTCAGCAGCATTTTCGCGGGATCAGCACCTGCCGCCCACAACAGGGTGCTAAAATCAACAATAATCTTTAACACAGCCTTCTTTTAAAAACAGGGCATAACAATGCCCTGTTCTTCCTGAGTGTATTATTGCTGTACAGCAAATTTGGCTTTAGCTTCCAAACGGCGGCGGTGAAGAATTGGCTCTGTGTAGCCGTTTGGCTGATCATAGCCTTTAAATACAAGATCACATGCAGCCTGGAATGCAATTGAGCTATCAAAGTCTTCAGCCATGGGACGGTAAGCTGCATCTCCAGCATTTTGCCCGTCTACCACCTTGGCCATTTTCTTTAGAATCTCCAATACTTGTTCTTTTGTACAAACGCCGTGATGCAGCCAGTTTGCAACATGCTGGCTGGAAATCCTTAATGTTGCACGGTCTTCCATTAAACCAATATTATTTATGTCCGGAACTTTTGAACATCCTATCCCCTGTTCAACCCAGCGGACCACATACCCCAAGATTCCCTGGGCATTGTTTTCAAGCTCTTCCTGGATTTCCTCTGGACTCCATTGCGGATTTTCAGCAACCGGTATCTGAAGGATATCATCTCTAAGATCAGATATTTCCTCCAATAGCCTGTTTTGAACTTTTGAGACATCAACCTGGTGATAATGCAAAGCATGAAGTGTTGCAGCTGTAGGTGATGGTACCCAGGCAGTGTTCGCCCCGGCATGTAAATGGGCAATTTTTTGCTCCAGCATATCAGCCATCATATCTGGCATAGCCCACATTCCTTTTCCAATTTGCGCACGGCCCTGGAAGCCTGTTTCAAGCCCGGTATTGACATTGGATTTTTCATAGCCTTTAAGCCAGGCAGTTGATTTCATATCATTTTTGCGGATCATTGGGCCAGCTTCCATTGATGTATGCATTTCATCTCCAGTGCGGTCCAGGAACCCGGTATTTATAAATACAATGCGGTCTTTTACTTCACGGATGCAAGCTTTAAGATTTAATGATGTACGGCGTTCCTCATCCATGACGCCAATTTTTAATGTATGGCGCTCAAGTCCAAGCAAATCTTCTGTCCGGTCAAATAATTCATTGGCAAAAGCAACCTCTTTTGAACCGTGCATCTTAGGCTTAACAATGTAGATAGAGCCTTTCGACGAATTTTGATAAGGTCCATTTCCAAGCAGCGTATGCTTGGCAATTAGGCTTGTGACTACTGTATCAAGGATTCCTTCCTGTATCTCCTGCCCATTTCCATCTAAGATAGCATTATTAGACATTAAGTGGCCGACGTTGCGCACGAACATGAGCGATCGCCCAGAAAGTGAGAATTCATTTCCTTTTGGAGACACATACGAACGGTCAGGGTTTAATGTACGCGTCATTGTTTTGCCGCCTTTTGTAAACGTTGCAGAAAGGTCTCCTTTCATTAACCCAAGCCAATTGCGGTAAACAATTACCTTATCCTCAGCATCAACTGCTGCCACTGAATCTTCACAATCCATAATTGTAGTGACAGCTGCTTCAAGAAGTACATCTTTTACGCCAGCATCATCTGTTTTTCCTATTGGATGGCTTCTGTCGATCTGAATTTCAAAGTGAAGGCCATTATTTTTAAAAAGGACTGCAGATGGCTGCTCCCGGTCTCCCTGATAACCAGCAAATTTTGTTTCATCCTGCAGGCCTGCAGTTTCCCCGTTGCTTAGGACAACAGCAAGCTTCCTATCTTCAACTTTGTATTGAACAGCATCTTTATGGGAACCGTTTGTTAATGGAACTGTTGAATCGAGGAATTCTCTAGCGAATCCAATTACCCTTTCACCCCTCATAGGGTTATATCCGCCATCCCTTTGTGCACCGTCCTCTTCACCAATTGCATCAGTTCCGTAAAGGGCATCATATAGGCTGCCCCATCGCGCATTGGCAGCATTGATTGCATATCTTCCATTGTTAACAGGCACAACTAATTGAGGGCCTGCCTGTAATGCTATCTCGTCATCCACGTTTTCGGTTGTAATCTTAAAGTCATCTGCCTTTGGTTCAAGGTACCCGATTTCTTCCAAAAAAGATTTATAGCTATTAAAATCAAAGTCTTGATGTTCCCGGTGCCAGTTATTTATTTTCTCCTGAATTTCATCCCGTTTTGCAAGCAGCTCTTTATTTTTAGGGGTCAGCTCGTTTACAAGCGCTTCCAATCCTGACCAGAATTGCTCCCGTTCGACTCCGCTTCCCGGAAGGGCCTCAGAATTGATAAATTCATAGAGTTCACTTGCTACTTGAAGCTTTCCAGATGTCACATAGTTTTCCATTAATCATTTCCTCCTTAGCTTTCGTTATTGTTAATTTTAGTGTTTCTTATTACAAAACACTGTTTCTTAATTACTCTTAAAAAAATAATAGCATGGTTTTCTTAATCGTTTCAATAATTTTCATACAATTTTTGATTCTTTTTCTTTTTATAAGTTAGCCGCCTTTTCCTTAGGCTCTTTTCTCATAAATTGCTGTTTTACTTATAAATTCTGCCCGCTGATTTCCACTGCAGGCACATAAGCTTTTCCGCGGGGAGGAATGAGAGCCTCCTCGGCATCTCCTGTGGGGTTCTCCCACTCCCTTTCTTTTGAGCAGGTCATTGGAAAGGCATCCTTGAATTGCACCTAGTCATAAGGAAATGCGGAGAATTTTCGAGGAGTCAGGTTGCCCTCTTCATCAATTAACTCAGTTGGTTAGACTTTTTTAGCCGCCCAAAAAGCAACAAACTTTACGAAACAGCCTTTCCTTAAGAGCGGCCATCTTATTTAGTTAAGAAATAGCCTGGGCTTTCATTTCTTTCTTTATTTCTGCACAGCGTCCCGGTGACGGGAATAGCTTCCCTGCATTGAGCAGATTAAGAGGATTAAAGACTTCACGGATCTCCGTCTGGGCAGCAATCTCTTCTTCGGTGAAAACAAACCGCATCTCTTCACGCTTTTCGATACCGACACCATGTTCACCAGTAATCGTGCCTCCTACATCTGCACATACCTTTAGGCATTGGCTTCCAGCTTCAAGCGCTTTTTCCGATTCCCCCGGGATTCTTGCATCAAACAGCACAAGCGGATGAAGATTTCCATCACCGGCATGAAAAATGTTGGCAATCCTTAACCCGGATTCATCACTAATCTGGTTGATCCTGCTGAGTACTTCCGGAAGCTTGCTTCGAGGGATTACCCCATCCTGGACCAGATAATCCGGTGAGATTGCCCCCATAGCGCCAAAGCCTGTTTTTCGATTTGCCCACCATCTTGCCCTTTCCTCTTCATTCTTTGCTGCACGGACTTCCCGGACATTCCGCTTTTTGCAAACCTCAAGGATTTGATCTATTTGTTCTTCAATACCTGCTGAAATCCCATCCACTTCTATAAGCAGGACAGCTTCTATATCTTTTGGATGTCCTACAGGGAAAGCAGCTGCCTCTACCCCTTCAATAGCTGTCTTATCCATCATCTCAAGCGCTGCTGGTACTATGCCGGCAGAAATAATATCTGATACTGCCTGGCTTCCATCCTCGACATGGTCAAAGTAAGCGAGCACCGTCTGTTTTCCTTCAGGATTTTTTAGGATGCGCACCGTTATTTTTGTCACAATGCCCAGTGTGCCTTCAGAGCCTGTAATCAATCCCAGTAAGTCATAGCCAGGCGCATCCGGAATTCCATCTTTCCCGATTTCGATGATCTCGCCATTTGGCATCACCACTTCAAGACCAAGAATATGGTTGGTGGTTACTCCATATTTCAAACAGTGTGCACCGCCTGCGTTTTCTGCGACGTTTCCGCCAATTGTACAGCAGTATTGGCTGGATGGGTCTGGAGCATAGTAATAGCCTTTATCTGAAATGGAATTTGTAAGTTTCAGGTTAACAAACCCAGGCTCCACAACAGCGCGGCGGTTTTCAAGATCAACACTAATCAGCTTTTTCATCCGCACCAAGCTGATAATAATTTCGCCATTAAGAGGGATGGCCCCGCCGCTTAGCCCTGTTCCGGCTCCCCTTGCAAGGAAGGGTAGCTCATTATCTGAACAGTATTTGACAACTTGTGCTACCTCCTGTGTGTTCTTCGGAAAAACAACTGCTTTAGGCAAATGTTTATGAATGGTAAAACCGTCACAATCATATGCCACCAAATCTTCTTTTAGATAAAGAATGGATCTGGCTCCTCCGACAATTTCCGCCAAATTTAAGATGTGCTTATCCTTCGATTTGATACGATCCTTTCCCCTCACTCTTCTCCCTCCTTTAAGCGATCTTCCTTTTGGTAAGCCCAGTCAAGCAGCTGGACGGTATGGACGATTTTCTGGTTTCTGCCGTATTTTTGCACCCCCATTGCCATTTGCAGCATACAGCCCGGGTTCCCCATAGAGATCATTTCTACATCATCCGGCACATTTTCCATTTTGCTTTCTAGGACGGCATCAGCCATTTCTGGATTCGTGATGTTATAAATTCCGGCGCTTCCGCAGCAGCGGTCCGAGTTTGGCATATGAACCATGTCTACTCCCGGGATATCTAATAATATGTTGCGCGGCTGCTGGCGGATTCCCTGGCCATGGGCTAAATGACAGGCATCATGATAAGTTATTCTTGTGTTCATTTTTGCCTTTGGCTTTTCATAGCCTGTATCATGGAGATACTTTGAAATATCCTCTACTTTTTCTGAAAACTCCTCTGCTTTTGCATGCATTTCCGGATCTTCTCTGAATAGTTCAGCATATTCCTTCATCATGCACCCGCACCCGGCTGCATTAACGATTACTTTATCAAAGTCTTTAAACGCTTCCATATTCTGCTTTGCCAATTTTCTGCCCATTTCCCGATCGCCGGCATGAACATGAAGGGCTCCGCAGCAGGTTTGATTTTGGGGGATGACAACATCATTTCCATTCCTGGTAAGTACATTGATGGTTGATTCATTAATATCACTGAACATGACATCCATTACACAGCCCGTTAGCATAGCAACTTCCTGCTTTGTTTCTCCTTTTGCTTTAATTACCTTTACATCTTTGTACTTCTTTTTGACTGGCTCCTTTACTTCCGGCATAATGGATTCCATATCTACAAGATGCCTTGGCATAACATTGATCAGTCTCGTCTTTCGAACCGCATTTTGCACACCGCTTTTTTGATAGAACCTCAGAAGGCTTCCAAGCATATTCAGGCGATTTTGATGTGGAAAAAGATCATGAAGGAAAAACTTGCTGATTGCTCCTTTGACACCGGTCAATGGCATTGCCTGGCGAATCTGCCCACGTGCTTCTTCTATCAAACCGCCAACATCGACATCAGCAGGACAGGCAGTTGTACAGGCACGGCAATCCAAACATTGAAATACGGGATCCATAAATTGCTCGTTCACTTGAAGCTTGCCTTCAGCTACTGATTTAATCAGGTGGACTCGCCCCCTCGGAGAATGCTGCTCCTGCCCTGTTTGCTCATAAGTCGGGCATGACTCCAGGCACATTCCACAATGGACACAGTCAGCCCACTTCTTTTCATCCGGCGGATCGCTCCATAGATAGTTGCCCAATCCTGACGTACATGGCGGATCTTGTTTTACATCGAGTTCCTGGACACTCACTTAAATCCCTCCTACAAACCTGTTTGGGTTCAATGTTTTATTTGGATCAACCTTTTCTTTAATTCCTTGAAGAAGAAAGAAGTACGCTGGCTTCTCTCCCCAGACGCTTATTTCTTTTCGCAATTCAAATGGCAGGTGCTTAGCTATGGCATAACCTCCAGACTTTTGGGCAATCTGCCTCACATTGGCAGCTGCAGCGGCAACATCACTCGCAGCCCCCCTTATCGTTGTCTGGCTCAATCCATGCCCAAGACCTCCATGTGATTCTATTGAAACATTGTAAAGGTCTCTGAGCAGTTCCAATTCTTTTATTACATTAAGCGCATTTAGATTTAATGTCCCAATTTTAAAAGAAGCTTCTGTCTCCGCCGGCAATTCTTTAACAGTTCCATTAGGAGCATGATGGTAAAAGCGGGACCAGAATAAATCTGCTTCTTCCTTCGAATTTATTTTCAAGACTGCATCTCCGGGGAGAATGTTTTTTATAAAATCTTCTTGATAGCGAACAGAGCTTTCAACATCTTCAAAGCTGATAGCAAGCGTATAGGAGCTAGTGCCTCCAAGCTTATCTGATAGTTTAGGATTTAATAATTCCAAAGTCACCGGTTCAATCATCGAATCCAGCACTTTCACTGCAAATGCCCTTATTTCCTCCAGATTTCCCTGGGGAAACGAGATAATAGCCAAACTTTCACATTTAGGCAGCGGCCTAAGTTTTAGTGTGATTTCAGAAACAGCTCCAAGTGTACCCATCGATCCAATAAATAGCTTATTCATATCGTAGCCAGCAACATTTTTTACAACTCTGCCCCCAGATCTGATGATTTTTCCATCTGGATAAACAGTCCTTAAACCAATAACAGCATCACGCGCTGATCCATAACCCAATCTTTTGGGTCCGCTTTCATTTGCAGCAACTACACCGCCAATTGTGGCCATTTCAGGCCAAAATGGATCCAGAGAAACCTTCTGATTATGTTTTGCAAGATAATCCTGGAGTTCTTTAAACGCAGTTCCGGCTTTTACTGTTAATGTCATATCACCAGGCGTATGTTCCACGATACCTGTATATTTTTCAAGTGACAGCAAAATATCTGCTCTTTCATTTAAACCGCCAAACCCACGCTTTGTTCCTCCACCCATTATGTTTACAGTTAAACCGCTTGTATTAGCATAATTTAGCACAGCTGTAATATCTTCTTCTGTTTTCGGATAAACGATTACGTCTCCAGAGTTTCCAAAAGGGTGTGACACTTTTTCATTTGGCAACACTTGCTCTTCTTTCAGATAATCTTTAAGTACGTTCATCGATTCTGCTGCAATCAAAACAAACACCATCCTTGTTTCGTAATAACAAACGATGTTTCTTCAGAATGTCAAAAAAATATTTTATTGCTCCTGAAGGATACTCATTTGTAAAAGCTGTTCAACTAATTTCAAATGATTAATCATATTTTTATGTGCCTGCTCTGGCTGCTGATTTTTAATAGCTAGATAGATTTCCATATGCTGCTGTTCAATCTTTTTTGCCATTTCCGACTGTGTCTGTAGGTAATGGTGAAAATCTATCATGGATTTTTTCATGGTTTCAGAAATAAACTGGACAAATTGGATGAGGATATCATTGCCTGCAGCATGGGCAATCGCCATGTGAAACTGGTAATCCTCCTTCCAGCCATGTATAGCGGAATCGGAAATCAAATTGTTCATTTTGGCAAGATCGTCTTTCGAACGATTTCTCGCTGCCATTTCAGCAAGTCCTGTTTCCACCATTTTTCTGGCCTGGAATAATTCCTCGATGTCTTTGATGCCGGGCAGCAAATGGCGGCTGTTAAATAGCTTCGACGAATCAAACCTGCAAATATAAGTTCCTTCACCTTGCTTTATTTGAACGATTCCTTTCCCCTGTAAGGATGTGAGAGCATCCCTAACGGCAGATCGTCCAACCCCGAACAATTCACATAACTCTCTGACAGATGGAAGTTTTTCTCCAGGCTGAAAGGAGCCTTTTTCGATCATCTCTTCGATTTGCTCAGCAACCAATTCTGAAATTTTTCGATTAGAAATCTTTTTTACATCCAAATTCCTGCCTCCTTTCATTTCAGACATCACATATCTGATAAGTTATTTGTTAGTTATTATTAAAGCATGGACTAACACATTAATCAACAAATTTTTAGAATTTAATTAAAATTATAACTATTACACATATGGCCGATGGTTTGGCTGCATTTTTTATAGCGGATACATTCATTTATATTTTTCCAAAACAAAAAAAACCTGATTATCACTCGAAAAATGATGTTCAGGTTTTCTATTATTTATTCTATTATTCTTACAACACGGCCACTAAAAACGGATTTCCAATAGCCGCTTGACATATTGGCAATCGCGACACCTGTTGAGCTTTGTGAACCGATAAATTTACCTCCGCCAAGATAGATGCCAACATGGCCATCCTTTTTATATGTATCAAAGAAAACAAGGTCTCCCGGTTTCATTTCGCTTGCCGAAACCTGGCGCCCCGCATATTTTAAAGAGTCCGTGCTCGCGCCTACCTTAATTCCCGCTTGAGCAAATGACCAATGCACAAATCCAGAACAATCAAATCTTCCATTTGCAATATCATATGCATTTCTCCCTCCGCCGAACACGTAAACGGAATTGCCAATATATTTATTTCCGGCAGTAGTAACGATACTAACGGCATTGCTTCCATTTAAACTTTGTTTTGGTGTACTTTGTTTTGGTGCAGAATTGGTGGAGCTGCTTGGCTTAGCCTTGCTTGCAGTTGCCTGAGTATTAGTTGTGACTGCCCCTCCAGATGATGACGCCGAAGTAGAAGCGACAGTTTGGGCGGCGATGCTCTGTTCAATATCAGCAATCATATTCGCGTAATTGATATCTTCCTTTTGAAGCTTTGCCTTCTTTTCAGCAATAGTGTTTTCCTTTTCTTTCAGCTGCTGAATAAGCAGGCTGTTTTGCTGTTTTTGCTCTTCCATATTGGCCTGCATGCCCTTTAGCTCAGTCATCATGACAGTCATTTTGGCTAACTCCGCTTCAACTGCAGCCTTTTTATCTTCCAGGGCTTTTTTATCCTGTTCTTGCTCTGCTAATAACTGTTTGTCTGCCTGAACGAATGTGGTAACAGCTCCTACACGGTCAACAAAATCGCTGAAGCTTGATGCTCCAAGCAGGACATCAATATATGCAACTGTTCCTCCACTTTCCTGGAATGACTGAGCACGCTGCTTTAAGATTGTGCTTCTTTTTTCAATACGTTCTTCAATTATAGCCATTTCCGCTTTTAATTGATCTACTTCGGCTTGCGTGCTTGCTATATTTGCTTGAGTCTCTTCTATTAATTTATTATTATCTTCAATTGCTTTTTCTACTCTTTGAATTTTAACATTTAATTCGGCAATTTCTTTTAATACTTTAACAAGCTCCTGATCTGCCTTGGCAAGGCTCTCTTGCAGTTCAGATCGCTGCTGCTGTATTTCACTTTTTTGATTATATAATTTATTAATAGATTCAGCGTTAGCACCTGGGATAGAAAAAGCACTTCCAAGTCCTAGGATGATAGTCGTATTTAAAACGAGCAGCTTTTTTTTCAAAGTTTTTCCCTGCTTTCTTATATGTATATCGGCCGAATTCCAGCCTTCATTTAAAATTCGCATCTTATGTACTATGTATAAAGATTTTAGGCAATTGCAAAAATTTTAATAGTAAATTTGTCTTTCCATGGAGAATTATACCACGCTAATTTGACAAGCTTGTAATATTAATGTTACAAAATTATTTCATTCATGACATTAAACCCCTTTTTTCGCCATCCCCTTATGACAATTTTCCTGTTTTTTCACCATGAAAAAGACAGAGATCTGGATTTGTCGAAAATCAAGATCTCTGTCTTTTATTTTGAGCAATATATTATTATAGTAGAAACCCGATAAAAACTGCAGCAGTTCCTTTTGTTCCTTTTTCTTCCGCTACCCCATAAATTTGCTTTGGATATCCTGGTCAAAAACGAAGACTGACATCCCAAAATCACGTTCAATATCAATGTCAACAAACAGGTCAATAAGCTTCGCCTGCAAAAATTCTTCCATTTCAGCCGGGCGATTTTTCTTATACATTTCTTTAACCATTTCTGTTCGGGCCGCTCGGAGCATTTGCTTTCCTTCATCTGCACTGGCTATAAACTTTTCAACAGGGGAAAGATTCCCTTCCATCTCACATATAGCCCAGTTTTTACAGAAGGTTGTTCTAACCTTGCTTGGTCCTTTACCCATATGCTTTTTCCTGAAAGACCGCACTAAATTACTAAACTCAGCCTCATACTTATTCATCTATCCAACCTCAAATACCCATTTATTGTCCATATTCATAAAATCTAAGCTTCGCTGTAATAAGTTAAGCAATAATCGACATAATTGTCAAACAAAAAAGCCGGAGTCAGGCATCTATGCCAGCTTGCCCAATGGTATTGGTAACTACCTCTATCTCTTCCTTTTTCACTATGCCAATAATAATTTCTTGCCTTAGTGAAAATATGTGCTAATATTTTTGTTAGTTAATCAGAAATAAGGAGGCGGCTTTATGGACAGCCAAATCAGCCACAGCAGGAAAATTGTTAAATTTCTCGATGGATCTTTGCAGGAAACGCATGATGTGATTGTTTCAGAACATCCATTAACCATTCATCTGAATGGTGAGGAGTTCGCGACAATGGTTTGCAGCCCGGCAAATATCAAGGAGCTGACAATTGGCTTCCTGGCTTCCGAGGGTTTTATCCGTAAAATAGACGAAGTTAAAAATATTCAAATAGACGAAAGCAAAGGATTCGCATACGTTGATTTACACACAAAGACCGCTACAGCAAGCCATGAATTCCATTCTAAAAGATTTATAGGATCATGCTGCGGAAAAAGCAGGCAATTTTATTTTCATAATGATGCCCGTACAGCTAAAACTTCAACTTCAAAAATAACTTTAACACATAAGCAGTGTATATCATTTATGAAACAGCTCCAGGATTGCAGTCTAACTTTCCAGGAAACAGGCGGAGTACATAATGCCGCATTGTTTTCAGCTGATGAATTCATTGTTAGCCGGACTGATATTGGCCGCCACAATGCATTAGATAAAATATTCGGATACTGTCTTGAAAACCGCATTCCAGTCAGGGATAAAGTCATTGCCTTTAGCGGCAGAATTTCCTCGGAGGTCTTATTAAAGGCAGCTAAGATCGGAGTTGGCATCATCCTATCAAAATCTGCACCTACCAATCTTGCAATTAAACTAGCTGATGATTTGAATATTACTGCAGTAGGTTTCATTCGCGGCAACAGCTTCAATATTTATTCACATCCGGAGAGAATTGTCTCCGAACAGCAAGCCTAACTTCCTCCTAATCAAACAGTATATATGCATGATAAAGGAAGAATCCGATTTGGATTCTTCCTTTTTATTGGCTCTGTTAAACTTGCCTGTTGATTTCCGCTCCAATCAACAGGGTGCTAAAAATCAACAATCAGCTTTAACACAGGCTTTTATTTTAAATTATGATTAGCCAATATCAAAAACTGGTTATTTTCCACATCATGTTTTACACCTGCTACTGCAGGGAAACCCATTAATGTAAAAATAACTTTTAATGATTAAGGAGGCGGATCTATGAAAATAACTGAAATGATGACAACAGAAGTAGAAAGCTGTTCACCAAACGCAACTCTTATGGAAGTAGCAGCCAAAATGAAGGAGCTGGATGTCGGGGTAATGCCCATCACGCAAGACGAAGAGTTAGTCGGTCTGGCAACTGATCGTGACCTGGTGCTGAATGGCCTCGCTGAAAAATTGCCTTTGGACGCCCCGGTGTCTCAGGTAATGACCGGTGATCCGGATAGGGGAACTGTATCCATGACCCCTGAGGAAGCTTCCGATATTATGGCCGATGTTCAAATTCGCCGTCTGCCTATTGTTGATAACGGAAAGTTAGTGGGTATTGTATCTTTAGGTGACCTGGCTGTCCACAATCGTACAGAATCCGATGCAGGAGAAGCTCTTGAAGAAATCTCCTATCCTTCAGAGCCAAATAAATAATGGTAAAAGGAATGAATCTCTAAATTGGGGATTCATTCCTTTTTTATTTCAAATGAAACCTTCATTCTACAACTCACCTTTTTGCATATAGGTGAATATCCTGATTATGCAAAGGAGGAATGCTTATGTATAATTTTAACGCACATGGCAATTTGCCCGTTCCTTGGAACCGTGAAGAGCAAGATTATAGGGATGCAAAGAGTCAATGCCAAAAATACATGAATTATCATGTTATCGCTCAAATGAAAGACGGGTCTCAGGTGGAAGGCATCATTGAGGATATGGATGATGAAGGCGTAACAATGATGGTGCCTGAGGAAGTGGAAGCAGATGATTCAAGAATTTATGGCGGATACGGTGGATATGGAAGAAGAAGATTCCGCAGATACAGAAGACGCCGTTTCCCATTCTTTGTTTTTGCATTTCCATTCATTTTACCGTTTCCTTTTTATTATTAGTAATTAAATACCCAAGGTGCATTTGTGTGCACTTTGGGTTTTTACGTTTTTACTCTTGGAACATAATCTAAGTCAAAAACATCTTTTTTTATTAACATGGCTATTATTCAAATTGTTCGTAAATTAAATAAATGAAAAAGCAAGTTAAAGCTTTTTGCCTTAACTTGCTTTAAATTTAGAACATTGGATGTGGAGGATCAATTCCGAGAACAGGTTTTCCATCAAGTGTTAGCCAAATGTAATAATGGTCAATTTCAGTTTTAAGGAGTTTTTCAAACTTAGTAATTAAGTTTTCCTGCATCTCAAATGATAATTTTGCAGTTTCTTCTCCTAATTCATATTTTTGTAACCCCATCAAATCTGCAATATATCTTGCTTCTTCATAAGAAACTTCTACATACTTATCATATTCAGATAAATATGCAGCTTCTGTTGGTTTTACATTTAATACAAGTATTAACATAAAGCTTAATAGAATAAAGACTAACTTTTTCATATTATGTTCCCCCTTAAATATTTATTAATTTATTTTTTATCTTTAAAAAAGTATCTATAATAAAAGGGTTATACATAGTACCACGACACCTAATTAATTCCTCTATAGCCTCTTCAAATGATCTTCCCTTTTGATAAATTCGATCTGTAGTCATTGCGTCAAAAGAATCTACTACAGTAATAATTGAAGCTTCAATCGATATATCTTCACCTTTCAACCCTTTTGGATATCCTTTACCATCGTATCTCTCATGATGTTGCTCTACTACCTTCCCAGCTTCTATTAAACTAGGGAGTCCAGTCTCTTCTAATATTTCTCTCCCATAAGTAGCATGTTTTTTCATAATCTCCCATTCTTCCATAGTCAGCTTTCCAGGTTTTTGCAGGATTTCTAATGGCACCTTCACCTTTCCTATATCATGAAGAAACGAAGCGAGGTTTAATCTCAAAATCTGCTTAGAATCTAGACCAAGAACTTCCCCCATAATCATGGACATTCTAGTAATCCTATTGCAATGATCACCCGTGTAACCATCTTTCTCTTCAATTGAGACAACTAAGTCCCTAAGTTCATTTGTTACTCTGCTGTAATAATGAAAAACAGGGTGGGAGGTTACATACAAAAATTCTGTTGTTCCAGTAGATTTAAATATGTGATACTCATTAACAGGCCATCTATGAAATGAATCCCCTGGCTTTAATATCTTCTCTCCTGTAGAATCTTTTAAAAGCAATTCCCCAGAAAGCAAGTGAAGATATTCTAAAGCTTCTCCACCTTCTAAAGGCTCCAATCCCCACCTGGTTCCAGGATCCAGCTTATGATAAATTACCTCGGTTCCGTCCCCGGAAGCAATTAAGGAAATTTGTAATCCCTTCATGTGGACTGTTTCAATGAAACTATCTTCATTTATAATGCCCACCAAATTACCCTCTTTCTAAATCTTTCTCTTTGATGCTGAGAATATATAATTCTTGTATGCAAGAAGTTAAAGCTTGATAAATTATTTTACCTATATTGACATTCTAGTACATGATTTTCCATATTTCCACAAAAATTTTACTAGTTCCTTGATTTTCATGTTAATATTACCAATTGATGTATCAAAAAAATCAAAAAGACGATAAAAACCCAGAGGCCTGATTAACCTCTGGGTTCCATCCTACTCTCTTTTATTAGGCGGAACACCACGTTCATAGTGTTCCTTTTTATGAAGGTTCTGGTCTTCAGGAAGCTGTGTTGTCCTTTCCATTCCGCTGGTTTCTTCTCCCATTCCTTTTAGAAAGGTAATCAGCAATGTGACCGCTCTGTTCACTTCTGGATCTTTTAATGCCCTTACTAAATCAAAATAGCTTGTTCTTTCGTCCGTTTCTTTATTTTCCGCCACTCGGGCTATACCGGAATTTACTTTTAGAAGCATTGGCTCCAGCTGCTGTACATTAATTGTGCCGAGGGTGCCAACCATAAGAAGCAAGTTTTTAATAGTGTTGGTTGCTTCTGGTTTATCTATGGCTTTTACCAGCACATTCAACACTTTGTCTCCCTGGCCAAATAAACCATTTAATAAGGACAGTACCCCTCTATCATGCATATGGCTGACTACATTAAGCAGTTCAAGAATGGCTTCCTTATTGTCAATAAGGGCATTCTCCACTTCCTCAAGATCCTTTTTGCGTTTGTCCTCCGGACTTAATTCAAAACGCTTAATGTTATTAATCGCTTTAGCCATGCTTCTTCCACTCCTTTTTCTTCACCATATCGCCTGGGAAAATATAATCCTTTCGTACCCACTTTTTCTGAACGTTAACACCCATTTGCGGCTGCGGATTCCCAAATCGGTGATTTATTTTTGGGAGTGGGTTAATCCCTTCTTCCCTCAGGATTTCAAGTTTTGCCTTTGTTTCTTTATATGCTGGTGTATCTGTATCCTTATCGGCATAGCTGCTGGTTAGAAGGTTAATGGCCGCTTCGCCTTTGTCATTCATCGGAAGATAAACTTCCTTGCCTTTAACCCTGTCTGTTATATGGCACTTAACTTTTACATTGCCGTATGGAGAAGTTAACCGGACAAGCGTACCATCTTTGAGGCCCCGTTCAGCAGCGAGCTCTGGCGAAACTTCCAGGAAGACTTCAGGTGTTTTTGAACTGATCCCCTTTGATTTATAAGTCATGTTGCCTTCATGGAAATGCTCCAGAAGACGTCCATTATTGACATGGATATCGTATTCCGCCGGGAACTCAAGTGCAGGAGTCCAATCAACAGGATAAAGCCTTGCTTTCCCATCCGGGAATGGGAAGCCTTCTGTATACAATAAAGGACTGTCTGTACCATCTTCTTCCACTGGCCACTGGAGGCTCTTGTAGCCTTCCAGCCTCTCATAAGTTACTCCTGAGTAAATTGGCATCAGCATAGCCGCCTCAGCCATAATTTCGCTTGGATGAGTGTATGTCCAGCCAGCACCAAGGCGGTTGGCAATTTCAGATATGATCTGCCAGTCTGGCTTAGACTCGCCAAGCGGCTCAAATGCCTGGTATAATCGCTGAATCCTTCTCTCCGTATTTGTAAAGGTCCCATCTTTTTCAAGACTTGGGCTTGCCGGCAGCACAACATCCGCAAACTCGGCTGTACGGGATAGGAAAATGTCCTGCACTACAAAGAAATCCAGTTTTTCAAAAGCTGCCTGAACATAGTTGATATTGGAATCTACTAGTCCCATGTCCTCACCTTTAAGATACATTGCTTTCAATTTGCCTTCATGGATGCCTTCCACCATTTCGTGGTTATTCATTCCCACCTTCTCCGGAAGCTTTACTCCCCATGCTTTTTCAAACTTCTCTCTCACTTCAGGATTTGTAACCTTTTGATATCCGGGCAGGTTATCCGGGCTGCTGCCGAAATCACTGGCACCTTGGACATTGTTATGGCCTCTTAAAGGATACGCGCCTGCTCCAGGCTTGGCATAATTTCCAGTTACTAGAAGAAGATTGGAAATAGCCGTACTCGTATCGCTACCGCCAAGGTGCTGGGTAACTCCCATAGCCCATAGGGCACATACAGAGTTAGCCTCATGAATCATTTCTGCAATTTTAACTAAGTTATCCTTTGAAATGCCCGTCGTTTTTTCAGCATATTCCATCGTAAATTTCTCAAGATTTTTGACATATACGTCAAACCCGTTCACTTTTTCGCTTATAAACTTTTCGTCTGCCCAACCTCGGTCAATAATATATTTTGTTACAGCCGACAGCCATACCATATCAGTACCTGCACGCGGACGTACAAATAGATCTGAACGCTCAGCCATTTCATGCTCTCTTAAATCTGCAACAATGACTTTTTGGCCATTTAGCTTCTGAGAGCGCTTTACCCTGGTGGATAATACGGGATGCGACTCAGAAGTATTCGATCCAATAATAAGCACTAAATCAGCGTTTTTAATATCTTCAATGGAACCTGCGTCACCCCCATATCCAACGGTACGGAATAACCCTACAGTCGCTGGCGTCTGGCAATATCTCGAACAGTTATCGACATTGTTTGTCCCAATAACTGCCCTACCCAGTTTCTGCATTAAATAGGATTCCTCATTTGTACATTTTGAAGATGTAATAAAGCTAAGGGCATCTGGACCATGGTTCTGTTTAATTTCAGTAAACTTCCTTGCGATCAGATCCAGGGCTTCCTCCCATTCTGCCTCCCGGAATGAATTACCATCCCTGATTAACGGCTTTGTCAAACGTTCCTCATTATTAACGAAATCCCAGCCGAATTTACCCTTCACACAAGTGGAGATTCCATTCGCAGGAGCTTCTGCCTGAGGCTCTACCTTCAGAATTTCACGCCCTTTTGTCCACACATCAAAGCTGCAGCCAACACCACAGTATGTGCAAACAGTCTTCGTCTTTTTTATTTTTTCCTCGCGCATAGCTGCTTCCATATCGGAAATGGCAAGGATAGAACCGTAGCCGGTTTCGACATTTTTAGTGATTTCAATCATAGGGCGGAGCGTAGTTTTGGCAATGCCTGTTAAAAATCCTGCTTCCCCTTCCATACCTTTTTCCATCATGGCATTGCACGGACAAACAGTAGAGCAATGCCCGCAGGATACACAAGAAGATTCATTAATCGGCACATCATTATCCCAGATTACTCTTGGGCGCTCCCTTTCCCAGTCGATTGTCAGTGTTTCTGTGACCTGGACATCCTGGCAAGCTTCAACACATCTGCCGCACAGTATGCACTGGTCAGGATCATACCTATAAAACGGGTGCGAGTCATCCTTTTCATAAGGCTTTTGGTCGAATGGGATGCTTTGATGGTTGATCTTCATCGCTTTAACGGTGTTATGTACTTCGCATCCCCCATTATTATAATCACAGACTGTACAATACAGTTCATGGTTATAGAGGATTTTGTCCATGGCAATCGTCTGTGCTTGTTTTACATCAGGGTCAACTGTATCAATAACATCCCCCTCTTTAATTTCCGCAGAACAGGAGCGCACCAGCTCACCATTAACAGAAACAATGCAAGCATCACATGTTTCGATTGCACCAAGACTGGGATGGTAGCATACCTGAGGGATTTCTATCGAACTATCATTTAACAATTGCAGTACGGTTTGATCCGGATTTGCCTTCATTTCAACTCCATTTATTTTTATATTCAGAGGATCTGGCAACTCAATCAACATCCCTTCTATAATTAATTTTCATAAGTTTTCACTACCCATGTATAAAAAAGTTAAACGTTTAGTAAAGGATATTGTCCAATAGGGATATGCATTCTCAAAAAAATAATATGAGTGAATTGCGGCCTAAAAGAATGGAGAAAAAGTCAATTGAGCAGTCAAGGTATAATAGCGATAACTTATTTTAAACATGTGCTATATAAAAATGGAGAAAGTACAAATTATTAAAAAAACAGGAGTCCCATTTTGAGACTCCTGCCTTTTTAAGTTTCATTACTGGCTTCCATTCTTCTGCAGAACTTTCAGCCCTGTACCCATATCGGATGCCAAAACATAATTTCGGTCTACAAACACTCCCCAAATGTTAGATTTGCTAGGAATATAGACTCCAATTTCTTCAGGATTGGATGGATCCGTAATATCAACAGTCCTTACTCCGCCTGAGTAATGTGATAGATACAATGTATTTCCTTGAACCTTTGGATCGTGGACAGTAGCACCATTAGGAATCTTTTCAGTAAAATCTGTCCTAAATGTGCTTAATAGCTTCGGATTGGATTTGTCTTTAATATCATAAATCATAGTATAGCCATAGGCTGATTCGAATCCTTCCTTTACCGGGCCAAACACTTCCCTCGTCTCAATCAGGACATTTCCGCCCTTGGCTAAATCCATAGAATGTGCTGCGCCTTGGACATCGTTGGCAAAATCTGTTCTGCCAAGATAAACCGGATTTTTGGCATCGCTAATATCAAGCATAATCGTCCCTAAATCCCAGTAGGATAGGAAAGCTGTTTTTCCTGTTCCATCTGTTTTCACGCTATGGGCAAATGCTGTTCGTTTTATCCCTTCTTCGTCAGTCCAATTATAGCCATCATAGTTTTCGTCATTGACTTCGGAAATATAGTCACGAGGGTTAAATTCATAGATTGTTTCCGGGCTGGAAGGCTTTGACACATCAACAATCGTTACATCCATTTTCTCCCCATGCGAATAGTAATCAGCATAGCAGTTTGCAGTCAATACATAGACGTTATTTCCCTGAACGGTTAAATACAGCTCATGAGTACCTCTTGAACCCGAGGTATCTTCCCAGAAGCCAAGCTTTTTAGGCTCACGCGGGTTTGTCACATCATATAAAACAAACCCGCCTTTTGAGTCTGGATTGAAACGGTCCAGTTTCTGCACGCTGACAGCTGCCAAATCACCCTTGAAGTTTTCCGTATTAACTGTTTTAACAATCACTTTTTCCTGCCAAGTTCCTGGAATATCTGCAAATACAGCAACTTCTTCAGGATTGGATGGGTCCTTCATGTCAAATACGCGAACACCGCCACCGCCGCCATTTGCAGAATGCGTGCCTAGATAGGCATAACCTTTATGGGCATAAACGTCCCCTGTAGAATTTTTCACACCCTCATGAATTTCTTTTAGCGGCACAGCAGCTACTTCTTGGAGGTTTCCAGTGTTCTTGCTTCCTTCAAGCAATGGGACAGCTAATTCAACGCCAGCCAAGCTATCGCCTTTTTCAGCTCCTCCCCCCAGTTCATCATGCGCAAACACAGAAGTTCCACCTGCTGAAAATACCAATGCTCCTGCTAGTGCAGTATTAATTAAAATTTTCTTTTTCAAATGTATTCCTCCCTTTTAATTGATTGCGGTAACCTCCTATGTAGTCGATATAGCTAAAAACTGAGCGTCCCGAAATACCGCAGTCCTAATATTAAAGAAAATTCAGAATGTTTAATATCACCTAGATTTCCTATTTTTTCTACATAAATAGACAAATATTAACCTTTCTATTTAACTAGTAAATGTTAAAAATGAGAAACTTACACTACTTATGACCTAATAATCTTTATATCTTTTTTTCTCAAAAAGCACACTTTACCGGGACAGTCCGTCAGCCTCCTTGTCGCATTCGAATTTTCCCTTAAACCAACGGGGAATTTAAATATAAAAGGGTGTTTTCGCAAACTTTGTTGCTTTTAACAAGTAGTGAGGAGAGGCTGATTTCCACTCCAGGATGCTCGCTTTCCGCGGGGCAGGCGGTGAGCCTTCCTCGGTCCGAAGCCACCTGTCCTGCTCCTCCCCTGCAGGATATTGAATAAGCTTCCCCGAATGCACACCGCACGAAGAAAATGCGCATGCATTTTCGAGGATCTCGCTCCCTTAAGTTCCAATCAACCAACTTCGGTTACTTTTTGTTCACAATACCTATTTAAAAACAACAATCTTTTAGAAAAGAGCCATATAAAAAGCACCTTCCATTTCGGAAGATGCCTTAACAATTTATGTTCTGCTTTTCATCTTTCTCTTAACAGCAGGAATAACGTACCTTTTCACTAGTGTAACCCCATTTTTTACGATAAATGCTTTGATTAATCTTTTCACAACCATCGGATCATCACTCCCTTTCTCTGGTGGAGCCATTTTGTTTCCTTTCCCTTTCTTTTAAGCGGTCTAAACATTACATGAAAAAAGACCCTTGAAAACCAAGGGCCTGGGATTAGGATTATTAAGCAATAAAACATTTTTCTATTGCTTGGTAATCGTTCAAATATTCTATACCATCCTGCGGTTTAGTGTAAAGTCTGTACAAAATGAGGACAGTCAATTCTTGTTATTCTGATATATTCCATTTTGTCAAATCTCCTCAGCCGCTCACTGCTTAAATGGATTAATCCACTCCATTAACACCCCGTAATTGAGTGACTCCTTATCATCTAAGTAATTTTCCACAATACCCAGCGGCGTTCTTCCACATCTTAATAAAAAGGTAATAACAGGATCTTTCTTTTCCCCGGCGACCAGCTTCTGCAAATACTCCTGGGGAGAACATTCATGTGCTGCCTTACAGTAGCCAGGCATGCGGCCTCCTCCCAGCAGCCTTTCCAGTCCAAGCTGTACGACAACCTGGTACATTGCCTGCATAAGCAATTTGCCAAGTCCCAGCTTACGGTACCTTGGACGGACACTGATATCCACAATATATAATGTATTTCCATTAGGGTTATGGTTTCGGATATAACCATTATCCGTTATCTCTTCCCAGGTATGATCGGGATGAGATGGATCAAACTCCACTATAAGCCCTGTTAAGGATCCAGCCAAAACCCCATCCACTTCTATACATAGGGCACCTTCAGGAAATAAATCCGTATGATTTTTCAGCTGTTCCTTATTCCACCAAAGTTCTGACGGAAAAGGAGGAGGAAAACATTCTGACTGAATTTCGATTAATTCGTCAAAGTCGGATTTGGTATAATTTCGAACGGTAACAGGCACCGGCTTTTCTGCATCAAAGACATAGAAATCGCTTTTGTATGCCATTCTTTTATCCTTCAATATTCTCTTTTTCCCAGTCTGTGTATAAATCGGTTCTGCGGTCACGCCAGGTGGTAACAGAGCCGCGTTCACGCACCTCATATAATAAGCTCAAATCAAGATCAGCCGTTACGATCATGTCGTCATTCAGCTCACCTTCCACCATAATCCCTTTAGGCGGAAATGGGACGTCATTCGGCGTAATAACTGCTGCCTGGCCAAAATTTGCACGCATAAAATCAACAGTAGGAAGCGATCCGATCGTACCTGTCACAACAACATATACCTGGTTTTCAATTGCACGGGCGTGGCTGGTGTAGCGAACTCGGTGGAAACCATGGCGGTCATCTGTACAGGAAGGACAGAAAATAACGTCCGCTCCTTTTGCTTTAGCCATTCGGACGATTTCGGGAAACTCAATATCGTAGCAAGTCAGGATGGCAATTCTGCCTTTTGCTGTATCAAAAACCTGCAGGCCCTCACCTGGTGACATATTCCATTCATAAACCTCGGTAGGTGTAATATGCAGCTTGGCCTGCTCTTCAATTCTCCCGTCCGGATAAAATAAATGGGCAACATTATATAGACGGCCATCCCGATTTATTACATGGGTGCCTCCAATAATATGCATATTTGTTTCTTTGGCAAGGTTTGTGAAAAGTTCTCTATATTGATCAGTAAAGCCCGGCAATTCATTTATCGTCAAGCTTGTTCCCTGTTCGCTTCCAATTGACAGAAGCTGTGTGGTAAAGAATTCAGGAAACAGAACAAATTCTGATCCGAATTCCTGGGCGGTTTTGATATAATGCTCGCACTGTTTTGCAAAGTCTTCAAATGAACGAATGGTGTGCAGATGATACTGCACTGCGGAAACACGGATTTTCAATGTACTCCCCCTCATCAGCAAAAATTATAGATGAGCTACACTCTATCTTTAAAAGATTATCAATGATTTTTCCCTAATGTACAATACTTTTTTATCGCTTTACGAAATTTTTTAATTCACAGGATTTCACCTTACAAACCAAACCTTTTGGATTTTATTATCCTGAATTTCATACATGGCTATTGCTTTTATTTCCTGACCGCCCGATCTTCCAGTAACATATTCATGATCAATTACAATGTTGCCTTTCACAATCCTGGACAGAAGCTCGGCATGCTGGTTAGGATTGTCCCGAAAAAGCATGCTATATCTTTCTCTCATTTTCTCTTTGCCTTTATATACTACTTCGTCACCTGGAAAATTCATGACAATAACTTCATTGCTGTATACATCCAAAAACTCATCAATGTTCTGCCGGTTATAGGCATCAAGCTGCCGCTGGGCAAGCAATGCTGCTTTTTCTTCCATTTGGGCCACCATCTTTTAATAAATTTTAATTTAATCTTAAGGATTTATGGCGGGATGGTCCAGCCTTAGACAAAAAAAGAAGCATTACTCGCAAAAGCAACACTTTGGGATCTTATTTTAAGAGCTTGCTTAACTCTGTTAAGAGCCCAACACCCTTTTTGAGGTCTTGATTTGCAGCATTGACTACTTTTAGATACAAGCCTAAAAGGGAAGCATTTTGTCTCTGCAGCTCTGCAACTTCCTTTTGTGTTCTTTTAAGATCAGCCTTTAATGCTTCCATCTCCTTTTTTATAGATATGAGATTTGCATCTTCATTCCCTGAAGTTTTCTCCGATCCCATTTCAGCTGTTTTCTGTGCAGCTTCCTCTGGCTTCTTCCCGATTTCTTCAACCAGCCCCATTAAGGACTCATCCTTTAATAATTTATCAGCCATTTTGAATAATGATTCGAAATTGATATTTTTTTCATCCTGTAGTAAATTAGCTGCCAGTTTTTTTGCCGCATCTGCTTTTTCCTGTTTAACCTTATTCGAATTCTCAGATGAATTTTTATGTTCCTGATTATTTTCTTCCACATTCAGCCCGCCTTTTTGTAGTTTTCTAATTACTATTCTATGATTCCGCGGCATAATTGAAATGGACAATCATCCAGTGAAAATAGAATTGGAGGATTACCCATCAGGAATAGCCCTGGCTATATAGCCAGGGCTATTTGTTAAGCATTGTTCATTGCTTCCTGCTAAGCCTAAGCGCCAGGAGTAGTGCATTCAAGAAGCTCACAAATTGCATCTCTGATTGCGCCTGAAGCTGATGGTGCTAGAATGCTTGCTAAAAGCAAGATAACGGCTAATAAAATAACAATTAACACCGTTAATGGTTCTACCATAATGATATCCCCCCTTTAAAATCAATTAATAAGGGAACCCTTACGAAGTTATGTTATGTTTAAAACTTGGACATGCTTAAACTAGTATCATAGAGAATGAAAAAAGGCGCTTGTCCAATAGAATTTGCTCACATTATTTGGAAAAGGGCAGGTTTCAATAGAAAAAATACAATTATAGGAGGTTAATTAAATTGAATTACCTTTTATATAATTTTTGCAAGGAAGTATATCCTCAAATCAAATCTCTTAATAATATGTGCAGAAAGCTGGCCTTTGTACAAAGAACCAGCTACTACAATTATTTCTTTTTCAGTTCATTGGAAAGAAATTCAACATCCGTTCCCACGATCACTTGCAGATCCGTTTTACTTAGTTTTATAACGCCTTTTGAGCCAAGCTGTTTTAAACGCGCTTCATCTACCCCCGACATATCTTTAACTTTTAATCGCAGGCGGGTCACGCAGTTGTCTATCTCTACAAGATTTTCTTTTCCGCCCAATGCAGCGAGATATCCATTTGCTGCTTCTGCGTAGTTGCCTTTTACATAGTAATTTTCTTCAAACTCGCCTTCCACCTCATCTTCACGTCCAGGGGTTTTCAAATTCAATTTTACAATCAGGAAGTAGAAGATTACAAAATATAGAGCTGCATAAATAAGGCCTACCCCTGCCAGAAGCACCGGCTTTTGTGCAATGCCAAAATTCAGGAAATAATCGAGTGCGCCTGCAGAGAATCCAAAGCCATGGCGGATATCCAGGACATAGGCAATAGACATTGCAAGACCAGTTAAAATCGCATGAATGAAATATAAAACAGGTGATAGGAACATGAATGAGAATTCAATTGGCTCGGTAATGCCTGTCAGGAATGATGTAAATGCAAGACCAGCAAGTGCTCCGGCCATTGCCTTTCTTCGCTCTTTTTTGGCGGCGGCAATCATTGCAAATGCTGCTCCCGGCAACCCGAACATCATGATAGGGAAGAATCCTGCCATAAATATTCCTGCAGATGGATCTTTTGCAAGGAAACGCCATAAATCTCCTTTAATCACATCTCCTGCTGCATTCGTAAATTCACCGAATTCAAACCATACAAGCGTATTTAAGATATGATGAAGGCCGATTGGAATTAATAAGCGGTTCAAGAAACCGAACACCCCTACACCTGCGGCACCGGCACCGATAATCCAATCCCCGACACTGTTGATTGCTTCCTGTACAGGAGGCCAGACATATCCAAACAAGAAAGCAATAATAAGCATAACTAGTGATGTAACAATCGGAACAAATCGTTTTCCGCCAAAAAAGCCAAGCCAATCCGGCAGCTTAATATCATGATATTTATTGTATAATAGCCCTGCGATAATACCGGAAATTATACCCCCAAACACACCCATATTAATTGTTTCATTAATGGCGGCCGTACCTTCAGTCAACACAAAATACCCGACGGCTCCCGCCAGTGCAGCTGCTCCGCTGCCATCTTTGGAGAATCCAATAGCAATACCAATGGCAAATAATAGGGCCAAATGGCCAAAAACCGCGTTCCCTGCTGCAGAAATAAACGGAATCCCCA
Organism: Bacillus sp. J33; assembly: GCF_000518885.1. Lineage (GTDB taxonomy): Bacteria > Bacillota > Bacilli > Bacillales > Cytobacillaceae > Cytobacillus. The sequence goes on from NZ_JAEL01000007.1 coordinate 68,140, forward strand.
ATAAGTCATCCTGACCCAGCCTCAGCAAAAGCGCAGCTGCCGGCATAATCGCAATCGGAAGCATCAAAGACTTACCAATCTTCTGCAAAAATCCCAACATCCCAAACACCTCTCTTTCCCAATTTAATAATAACTATGAACAGGCTTTACTTTTTAGTACCAGGTACCACCCGAAATTTGTCGAATAGCATCTATCAATCCGAAAAAAAGAACTTGGGGCAATGGCCGCCAAGTTCTTTTTTTCGGATTGATAGTTTAGTAGAGCAGGTATTTTTCACGTGTTTGATTGAATTGAGCAAGTTCTTCCTTCCATTTGGCAGTAATTTCTTCTACCGTTTTTCCTTCCTCAATCGCTTCGCGAACCCAGCCGTTGCCCATCAGGTTATCAAAGAATGATATTCCTGCATTGTTTTCTGCACGGAATTGGAAGTCTTCCGGATACATATCATGAATTGCTTTTACAATGTGGAGGCCAGTTTCAACAGGCAGAAACGCATTACGATGGGTGATATGAATTTGGATGCCATGGGAAAGCTGTCCAGCATGCTTTGAAAAGGTCGGTGTAAATGATGCTGCCCTGAAGGCTGCCCCAGGAAGATTAAGACTGTTCAAGTGTGCTGCCAGGTCTTCAGCATTGATGAAAGGAGCACCGATTAACTCAAATGGCTTCGTTGTTCCGCGGCCTTCCGATACATTTGTTCCTTCTATTAATGCCGCGCCTGGGTATACCAAAGCAGTTTCTAAAGTTGGCATATTAGGAGAAGGCATAACAAATGGAAGATTGGTGTTATCATAATACATATTGCGCTTCCATCCATTCATCTCAATAACTGTCAAATCAGCCCCAATTCCGAACTCTTCATTAAATAACTTTGCTAATTCGCCGACAGTCATGCCATGGCGGAGCGGAATCGGATAATTTCCAACAAATGAAGAATACTTCATATCAAGAACAGGCCCTTCAACCTTTGCTCCACCTTGAGGATTTGGGCGGTCCAGAACAATAAAAGGAATGTTGTTTTCTTTTGCTGCTTCCATTGCATAAGCCATTGTGTAAATATATGTGTAAAAACGCGTACCGACATCCTGAATATCAAATAGAAGAACATCTACATTTTCAAGCATTTCAGGAGTGGGCTTTCTCGTCTTTCCATATAAGCTGAATACAGGGAGGCCAGTTTTTTCATCCGTATAGTATTCAACATACTCCCCTGCCTGAGCGCTTCCGCGTACTCCGTGCTCCGGGCCGTATAAAGCAGTCAAATCTACATCAGGATCTTTGTGCAAAATATCAACAATGCTGTTTAAATTCTGATCTACTCCTGTTGGATTCGTAATTAGTCCGACTTTTTTTCCTTCAATCAGGTGCTTTTGCTCATTTAAAAGCACTTCAACACCAAGTTCGAATTTTTTTTCCTTGCCTTTTGCTTTCCCATTTTCATTGTCTGCAAGAACGACCGATAAAGAAGAGAGTACCAGAGCCAGTGTCAAAAAAAACAAAAACCATTTTTTCATTTGATTTCCCTCCCTGTTTGAAAACGAGTGCCGGACAGGGCATTGAAAAGCACTGTCCCTTCCGTTATTCAACGTCTCATTATAGATATATTAGAAATTTCGTTGGTATGGAAAATTTCGCTGAGCTCTTTTTAACGATGCACCCCAAGAATGGAGTATAAGAAATTAATAGCTCAATCCATGTCCAAATTCATATAATATGCCGTCTTGCGGCCCTGGAATCGTTACTGGCAATTTACCGGAAGGGTTATTTTCACCGAAAATAGCAGCCGCAGTTGCTTCAAAGCTTGCTATTCTGAATCCATATTGTGCGATGTATACATCTACTTCCGGATATGCCATAATATCATATGGATTACGGATGCCTACACCAATAACTGGCTTATCTGTTGCTGCAATTATTGAGTTAATCATTTTCATTTGAGCGCTTTCAGGTAAACGGCCGGATACATTATAAGTATAGGATCCAACGATTACTGCGCTAGCATCTTTGATTTGCTGAAGCTGGGCTTCGGTTAATTTATAGCTGGAATCAGTTTGTATAACCGCTGTATTTTCGTGATGCTTACTTATTGCATCCCCCAAACTTGATATATACGTATTTCCCACGACAACAATCTCACCTTCACCTACTGTGTTTAAAGGCAATGCCTGCTCTTCATTTTTCACCAGCGTAATGGAACGGTCCGCTGCCTCTTTTTCTACCTGCTTATGCTCCTCAGAACCAACAGCTTCTAAAGCATGAGCTATTTTTTCTTCAATTGGCTGCGGTGTTTCTTCCTTCATAATCCCGCGTTTGAGCTTCAATGTTAGAATTCTTTCAACGGAAGCATCGATGCGTTCTTCTGAGATTTCACCGCTTTCAACAGCTTCCAACAGACCACCTGCAACCTCTTCGAGTCCAACAGGCATCAGCACAATATCTGTTCCGGCTTTTACTGCACGAATCGCAGCATCGACTGGGCCAAAATGGTCTGCAATGGCATTCATGTTCATCGCATCCGTTGTAATGACGCCTTCATAGCCCATTTCCTCTCTCATTAGTTCCGTTAGCACCTTATAAGAAAGAGTGGCTGGAACCGCAATCTCCTCGCCCGTTTTTTGGGAGATCGCTTTTGTATTATCAATCTTAGGGAATGTCACATGTGCAGTCATAATAGCATCAATTCCTGCTTCCATTCCCTTTTGGAAAGGATATAATTCAACCTCTTTTAACCGTTCTTTTTCATGAGGCACCTCCGGCAAACCAAGATGTGAATCTACCGCTGTATCACCATGCCCCGGAAAGTGCTTGGCTGTTGCGGCTACGCCAGCCGACTGCAGTCCTTCTGTATAGGCAACACCCATTTGGGCGACAAGCTCAGGGTCTTCTCCAAATGAGCGCACTCCAATTACCGGGTTATCGGGATTATTGTTTACATCCATTACTGGTGCAAAGTTCATATTGATTCCTAGCGAAGCCAGCTCTTCTCCAATTGCTTTGCCGACTTTGCGTGAAATTTCCTCTGAGCGGGCAGCTCCTAAAGCCATATTCCCAGGCATGTCTGTTCCAGATTGAAGGCGTGTTACGATTCCGCCTTCCTGGTCAATGGTCATTAACAGGCCGAACTTTTCAGAAGCATCTTGGTAGTCAGACACCAACCTTGCCGTTTGCTCTGTCGTGACAACATTTTCACGGAATAGAATTACTCCCCCCAAATGATGCTTTTTTACAAGCTCCTCAATCTCAGGAAGCATCTCTGTTACGTTCTTGCCATTCCAATTGCGGAAATCAGGCATCAGCATTTGGCCAACCTTTTCCTCAATTGAGAGTTTGTTTATTGCATGGCCAATAAGATCATAGCGATCTCCCTGCTCTTTGATGATTTCCGCTTTTGAAGCCGGCTTGCCTTTGCCAATACCGTTAGAATTTACTTTGTAATTTATAGCAATCCTGTCTTTAAACTGTCCATCTGTCACACTGATAAAAGTTCTGCCGTTTTGCCCCGTTAACTTAACATTGCCTTCCTGGTCAACAGTGGCTATATTTTTATTGGAAGACTTCCACTCCACACCAGAAGAGACTCCCATGAAATAACCTTGTTCAAAAACATGAATAGCTTTTAGTTGAATTTCTCCTCTGCCAATGTCAGCAGTCGCTTGAGGGACATTTTGCAGGATGATCAGGTCCTTGGCACTGCTTACAGCAGAGGCCTTTTTCATCGGAGCTCCCACCCAAAGCTGTGAAACTGCCAGCATTAATGCGAGAAGAGATAGACATATTCCTTTCTGCACTTTTTTCATTTTTTACACCGTCCTAATTGCATATTTTCCAAATGCACTTATGCTTTACTGTGTCCAAATGACCATAACCTAGTAATTTCTTTTTTCCCAGCCGTTTCCTGTGAGCTCTGGTTCAATTGTTTGATCGTCTGATAGCTCCAATTTAACATTATCAACATACCAGCCTCTGCCATTTACGGAACCGTCAGTCTGGTACCGGAATCGAATATGTGTTGTTCCTGCAGGGATAACAACTTTTTCATTTTTCCAATCGACACTGCTGCCTGTGAATGGTTCGGCTGCTTGGTTCCAATTAGCGCCATCCTTGGAAAATTCTACATAGGCCTTGTCAAAAGCGGTTTCAGTTCTGTACCATGTGTCGAAGGTAAGGATCGCATCTTTTTCAACATCCACACTCGCTGACAAATGATGCTGCACTTTATCTCCATAGCCAGAGAACCAGGCCTCATGTTTTCCAGGGATCGATACAGGTATCGCATCAGCTACCTGCCTCGCAAATGCTCTTCTTGCAATGTTGGTTGTAACCGTATTTCTTGAAGGATGTACACGGTTTGTCAGGAGAATGGCGATAGTGCCATTGTTTCGATTAATAACGATGGAAGTTCCCGTGTAGCCTGTATGACCAAGGGTATTTCCTTCAGATAATGCATCCATAAACCATCCCTGGCCCAGCTCCCAGCCTAGTCCGTGGTCATCGCCAGGAAATTGAGGAATTTGGTTTTCAATAAGCATTTTTACAGTTTCCTCTTTTAGAATCTGCTGGCCGCCATAACGTCCATCATTAACATACATATGGGCAAATTTCGCAAGGTCTGAGGCGGTTGAAAAGACACCGGCATGGCCTGCAACCCCATCAAGTGACCAGGCATTTTCATCATGTACCTCTCCCCAAACCAAGCCACGGTTAATCCCAGGCTGGTACTCAGTGGCTGCAATGCGGTGCTTCAGAGATTCAGGCGGATTATACATTGTATCCTTCATTCCCAGCGGCTCTGTAATATGCTCTTTCACAAATACGTCAAGCCTTTTCCCTGACAAGCGTTCAACTACAGCACCTAGCGTAATCATGTTTAAATCACTGTATGTATACACTTCGCCTGGTTTGTTGGCTAGTGGGTATTTAAAAACAATTTCCATACGGTCTTCACGGCTGCTGCCCTGGGAATGCAAAGGAATCCATGCTGTAAATCCTGAAGTATGTGTCATTAGCTGACGTATCGTTACATTTTCCTTTCCATTCTCAGCAAACTCCGGAATATATTTTGCTACAGGGTCATCAAGTTCAAAATAGCCTTCATCATACAACTTCATTGCAGCAGTAGTTGTAAATATTTTGCTGATTGAAGCCAGATCGAAGATTGTATCTTCTGACATTTCAATCGGGTTTTCTGCTTCGGTAAATTTATCATCCGTATAGCGATAAGCATCCCCGTAAGCGTCCTGCTTTACGATATGCCCCCTTCTTGCTACTAAAGCTACAGCTCCTGGCATTACTCCATCAGCTATCAACCCTTCTATAATTGGATCGATTTCATCAAGTGGCTCCTGAACCATCCCAGCACCTGCTGCAGAACCAGGATGGAGCACTGGAGAAATTGGTCCTGGCCGATCCCATGCAAATACCGGGTGAACTTTGTGTTTCGCACTCTTGTTATCTTTCATTTCCATTGATGGCGTAACTCCTTCCCCGTTTTGCGCAGAAACTGGATTTACTGCCGGAATAAAGAGTGAAGTGCCTAGTGCAGCTGCAAGCGCAATAGTAATGGATTTGTTTTTCATATTGCCTCCTTTATTCATATGACTTTTGCCCATTCAATAACCTCCTTTGCATCTTGAAAAGGTTTACATTTCATACTTTTAGCTTAATAGAGTAAGAGTATAGTTGTCTATACCACATAAGTCCTGTTCTAGTTAAAAACTTCCAGTTAAATCGGTGTTATTCTAGTTCTATGAGACTATTCAGAAAATTTTTTATTTAGTTGGCATCCAACCTGGTTTAAGATGAAGGCACTATTATAAAAACATATAAGTGGCATTTGGAGAGTGCACAATTTACTTGTTTTAAGCAAAAGACTGTTTTTATAAAGTTTGCTGCTTTAGGGGTGGCAAATTAAATTAAATCAGCCTGAGTGATTGTAGCGGTATTCAACGGGGGGACTCATAAGTAAAACAACAATTCATGAGAAAAGAGCCAACAAAAAAGCGGAATCCTAACTGGATTCCACCCTATCTTTGGAACTGCACGTTATGAAGGCTGGCAAAAATACCGCCCTGCTCGATCAGTTCGTCATGTGTCCCTTCTTCTGCAATGCCATTTTCAGTAACAACGATAACACGGTCAGCGTTTCGAATGGTTGCAAGCCTATGGGCGATTACAAGTGTTGTGCGGTTTACAGCAAGCTCTGTTAGTGCTGTTTGAATGATGTGTTCGGTTTCAGTATCCAATGCTGATGTAGCTTCATCAAGTATGAGGATTGGCGGGTTTTTCAGAAACATTCTGGCAATGGCAATCCTCTGCTTTTGGCCTCCTGACAATTTCAGGCCTCTTTCCCCAATTTGTGTTTCATAGCCATGCGGAAGTGAGGCAATGAAATCCTCCAAGTGAGCTTTTTTAGCAGCTTCCGCTATCTGTTCATCTGAAGCTCCAAGCATACCGTAAGCAATATTTTCTTTCAGTGTGCCAGTGAACAGGAAGACATCCTGCTGCACAATGCCAATTTGCGATCTTAATGATTTCTTCGTCATATCCCGAATGTCGATGCCATCAATCGAAATTCTTCCGTTGTTTACATCGTAAAAACGCGGAATCAGGGAACAAATTGTTGTCTTTCCAGCACCGGATGGCCCTACAAAAGCAACAGTCTCGCCAGCTCTAATACTTAGGTTAATTCCATCCAGCACCGATTTATGTTCATCATAGCTAAAGGAAACCTCAGTAAAACGGATATTCCCTCTTAAAGACTCAACCTCAATGGCATCCTTCCTATCCTCAACTTCCGGCTCTGTATCAATGATTTCCGTAAAGCGTTTGAAACCCGCCATACCTTTTGGATACAGTTCCATTAGCGCACTGATTTTATCGACAGGCTTTAATAGGACATTCACATATAGGACAAAGCCCACCAGTTCCCCATATGAAAGCTGCCCGCTAAAACTTAGCCATGAACCGTACACCAAAACAATAAGCATAATTAACCTTGTAAGCATATAAATCCCGGAGGCACTAAAGCTCATAATCTTATAAGCTGCAAGCTTAGCAAGGCGGAATTTGCCATTGTTTTCGGTAAATCTTTTAATCTCATAGCTTTCATTTGTAAATGACTGAACGACGCGCACACCCGAGACACTATCCTCCACCTGTGCGTTAACATCAGCAATTTCGCTATACATCCGTTTCCATGCCCTGTTCATCTTAATATTGCAAAAGGCAATCAGCCATACCAGGAAAGGAAGAACGAATATGGTTACAATAGCAAGCTTTACATTAATGGTCAGCATAATCCAGAATGCTCCAACAAAAGTCATGGCAGCAATAAATAAATCCTCGGGTCCATGATGGGCGAGCTCGCCAATATCCATGAGGTCATTGGTCACCCTGCTCATAATATGTCCAGTCTTGGTATTGTCAAAAAAGCGGAAAGACTGCCGCTGCACATGCTGAAACAGCTGTTGGCGCATATCTGTTTCAATATTTATCCCAAGCTTATGGCCCCAATAGTTGACGACAAATTGCAGGAGCGTACTAGTCATATACAGGGCCAGAAGGCCAGCACTTACAGAGACAATCATTGACCAATTGCCGCTTGGAAGCAAACTGTCGATAAACCATTGAACCGCCAGCGGAAAACCGAGCTCGAGAACAGCTACAACTACAGCTGAGCTGAAATCAAGAATAAATAGCCGCTTATGCGGCCTATAATAGGTAAAAAAACGCCGGATCATACTTTTCTCCTTTGCTGAATAAAAATTATTCCAATAACTTTTAAATTAAAAATCGTACCAGTGTTTTGCGCATCTGGAACGATTTTGCATTAAAGCATATATTTAAACTGCTTAGAAATCCGAAATATCTGCTACATAAATTATAGGGAACCAATTTTCAGAAATCAATAACTTCCCTTTGATTTAAATTGAATTTTGCGGATGAATTGATTGAGTACTTCTGATATGACAAGCCCGACAGCAATGGCACCCGAAATCATGAACGCCTTTGCAGCAAGCTGAATGGCGGCATTATAGTCATTTTCCACAAAATTCCTCATTGCATCATAGGCAAGTCCCCCTGGCACAAGCGGTATAATGCCTGCAACGCTAAAAATGATGATTGGCGTTTTGTAGATTTTGGCAAATATCTGGCTGATTAAGGCAATTGTAAAAGCTGCAATTAGGGAAGAAATGACCGCATCGTAATCGCGGTTTACCAGCCAAATATAAACCAGCCAGCCAACCATGCCGACAAATCCGCACTTCAGCAATGATTTTTTTGGAGCATTAAAGAGCACTCCAAACCCAGCCGATGCTATAAAACTTGTAATTAAGTGAGTGAACATGCATTTTTTCCTCCAATAAAGGATTTAAAAAGTAAACACAAGGGCAATGCCAGCTCCAATGGCAAATGCTGTTAGAAACGCTTCCGCTCCCTTCGACAAACCGGAAACTAGGTGGCCAGCCATTAAATCCCGTACAGCATTAGTAATCAGCAGACCAGGAACGAGAGGCATCACAGAGCCTATGATAATTTTATCCAGCTCACTCCCTATTCCCAGCTCAACAAATAAATAGGCTAAAAGCCCAATCAATAAAGACGCAATAAACTCGGAAAAGAACTTAATCTGAACCACTCGGTGGACATATATAAATGAAGCGAAACCTAGTCCCCCAGCAATCATTGCCGGTATAAAATCCATCCACTGCCCCAAAAACATAATTAAGAAACAGCCGCTGGCAATAGAAGCTGCCAGGAGCTGCTGGTAAACCGGGAAAGTGTAGTCTGCACTTTCAATTTCTTTCAGTCTGGCTAGCGCCGCTTTCCCCTCCAGCTCCCCGCTGCTGATCTTTCGCGAAATCCCGTTAACAAGAGTTACTTTATATAAATCAGTTGAACGTTCTGAAATGCGGATAAGCTTTGCAGGTTCAGTGCCATCAGTTGAAAAAATGATTCCTGTCGGTGTCACATAGCTGTGGGAATCAGGAATCCCTAAAGAGGCTGCAATCCTCGTCATCGTGTCCTCTACCCGATATGTTTCTGCTCCGCCCTGCAGCATAATTTTACCCGCAAGCAAGCATAATTCAATTACTTCTATTGTTGGCGGATGCTCTTTCCCCATTCTTTCACCTTCTTTAATGAACCAATTTTTATGAAATCCTCTATTATAAGGTAACATCTTAAATGAAAAGATAAACGAAAGGAAGACCTTTTTAGGAAAAAATTTTTACGATTTAAATAAAAAACGACTATTCTTTTTTGAATAGCCGCCTTACCTTTATTTTTTTCTTATTCCAAATCGTGCATTAATCTGCCCCTGTATCATTTTATTGCGTGTCACCTGATCATCTTTTTTCTTTTTTCTTTTTAATTCAGACCGTATTTCCTCCGTTCTGACTCCCTCTTCCCTTTTGTTGGCTATATCGATAAGCCTTTCTACATCTGAAAAAGAGTATTTTCTGCTTCCGCGGTCCGATCTTTCAGGGAAAACCAATTTCCTTTCTTCATAATACCGAATCTGGCGCTCGCTCAGCCCTGTCAGTTCGCTCACTGTTCCGATTGAAATGACTTTTCTGTTCTTGTAAGAAGCTTCATTCTCCAACCAACGTCACCTCAAATTCAACTGTTTTCTTTCATTATACTAATCTGATGGCAATTTTCATCCATAATGTAAGAAAATCTAACATATTTTTAAAAAACTGCGTCATAAAACCTTACATATTTAGTGACTTACTGTTTTGCTTTTTATAGAATGACAGAAACAATAAAGAAAAGAGGAGATCCCGATGCAATATCTGCGAAAAGCCATTGAAAAAAAACGGCAGTATCTGATTGGTTTGCTGATTAAATCCGGCGGTGAGTACCAGCATTCCGAGCCCGCATTGCAAAAACTTACTTTGACAGAACTTGAAGTAATTTTTAAGAAACATAAAAATAGGAATAGTTTTTGAACAGGGGGATGAAAATGGAGCCAAAAGATGCGATTGATTTAGCTAAAAAAATTATTGAACTGGATTTATTGCGCGATCAGATATGGGAAAGCTTTGCTGCCGCGGCTGGAGACCAGGCTTATGAAATTTTAAGAAATGTGCAGAATAATTAACATGGAACGCTTGAATAAAGCGTTCTTTTTTATGGATTAATAAATTCTTCCCCTTTTCAACTTTTAATAAATTTGTTATTATGCCATTGTCGGTTTCCGATATTGGATTTCGAAATCAACTTAAGGAGGATTCTATTTGGAAGATAAAATATTGCGGAAGCTGTTTCTGGGATTTATTCAAATACACATTCTGCATCATGCCAAAGAACATCCCATTTTCGGAATGTGGATGCTTGAAGAATTGAAGGAGCATGGTTATAGCATAAGTTCAGGGACACTGTATCCAATCCTTCATTCAATGGAATCCGATGGGTTGCTCCACCAGGAACAAAGAAATGTTGATGGCAAAATCCGTAAATATTATTCCGCAACGGATAAAGGAATTTTAGTCCTTGAGGAAGCCAGAAAAAAGGCTTACGAACTCTTCAAAGAAATAAAAGATTAAAAGGGGATGCATAATGGGAAAAACCAATCCAAGTTTTAAATCATTACTGGAAATACTAATCATTTCAACACGGCTCGGGTTCACCTCTTTCGGGGGCCCTGTCGCCCATCTTGGCTACTTTCACGATGAGTATGTCCGAAGAAGAAAATGGATGGACGAAAAAAGCTATGCTGATTTAGTGGCTCTTTGCCAGTTCCTGCCCGGGCCAGCAAGCAGCCAGGTGGGCATTGGCATTGGAGTAATGAGAGCAGGCGTTGCTGGGGGCATCATGGCCTTTCTTGGATTCACACTGCCGTCAGTTATTGCATTGATTATCTTTGCAATCCTTCTTCAGGGGATAGATGTAGGAGAAGCAGGCTGGATACATGGGCTAAAAGTCGTCGCGGTTGCCGTAGTTGCACATGCCATCCTGGGAATGGCGCAAAAGCTTGTACCGGACCTTCCGAGAAAAACACTCGCGCTGCTAGCTATTATCGCAGCTTTATTGTGGCAATCAGCTTTTACGCAAGTAGCAATCATTCTAGTTTCGGGTTTTATTGGTTTCCTAATTTATAAAAAACATTCCGATAAAGATGAGGCAAAAATTCATTTTCCAATCTCAAAAGGTTTTGCTATCGGATGCTTAGTGCTTTTCTTTGGCCTGTTAATATTGCTGCCAATCCTAAGGGAGTTAACTGCCCTCGATTGGGTAGCTCTATTCGATAGCTTTTACCGGTCGGGTTCGCTTGTATTTGGCGGAGGCCATGTGGTCCTTCCATTACTGGAGCGTGAATTTGTTCCAACCGGGTGGCTGAGTGAAGAAGCCTTCCTGGCAGGTTATGGAGCAGCACAGGCTGTGCCAGGACCTTTATTTACATTTGCGGCCTATATTGGAGCTGTTATTAATGGATGGCAAGGCGGTTTACTTGCAACAGCTGCCATATTCCTTCCTGCCTTTCTTTTAATTTTAGGTACACTTCCTTTCTGGGACACTCTTCGCCGCAATCCTAAGATTAAAGGAGCTTTAATGGGTGTAAACGCAGCTGTTGTTGGTATCTTAATTGCTGCCTTTTATCACCCTATCTGGACAAGCAGCATAATGGAACCAGCAGATTTTGCTTTTGCTGCTGTTTTATTTAGTATGCTCGTCTATTGGAAGCTGCCGCCATGGGTGGTTGTTGTAACTGGAGCCATTGGCGGAATTATCTTAGGATCCATCTTTTAAATTCTAATGTCCCTCATAATTTTTATGAGGGACTTTTTGGTGATGCTTTTTCTCCATTTTGGCCTTCATCCCCCTTATGAAGGACTTTTCGGTGGATTCTATTACACCATTTGGCCGTTATCCCTCTTCTGAGCAACTTACTTCCTTAAGACAAAAGAAATAGCTGCCGAAACCCGCGGCAGCTTTTTTTATAATGGTATTTCCAGTACCACTCTTGTACCCTTATTTTTTTCTGAATGTACTTTAATGGTGCCCTCTGCAGCTTTTGCTCTTTCTTCCATACTGAATAGGCCGACACCCCGAGTGACTTCATTAGCGTTAAACCCTTTGCCTTTATCTTCAATTACTACACGAATTTCCTTATCCATTTGCCTGATCGTAACGGATGCTTCATCTGCATCAGCATATTTCCTTACATTAGTCAGCGCTTCCTGAATGATCCTGTAAACCGTGATCTCTTTGTTGGGGCTGAGGCGGGAGGTCAGGTAGCAGTCAAAATGAACATTAATATTATGATGTTCTGAAAAACGGACCAAATAAGATCTGATTGCAGGAATCAGCCCCAAATCATCTAAAACGGAAGGGCGCAGCTCCCATGAAAGATCACGGAGCTCTTCAATGATTTCAGCAGCTTCATCTTGCATTTGCTCAAGGAGAGGATGGCTAATTTCTGCCTGAAGCCGGTTGATTGTAATCAAATGGCTGTATAGATTCTGGCCTATTCCATCATGAAGCTCACGCGATAATCTTTTCCGTTCATCTTCCTGAACATCAATAATACGTGTCATCATTTTTTTCAGCTCTTCTTCCGCATTCTTTCTTTGTGTAACTTCATGGCGAATGGCAAGATGCTGATAGGGCTTCCCTTTTTCATCAAGAAAAGGGACAATCGTTGTATCAACCCAATAATACGTTCCATCTTTCGCTTTGTTCTTGATTTCTCCTTTCCATACCTGCCCTGAAGAAATCGTGTTCCATAAGTCTCTGAAAAACTCTTTAGAATGATAACCTGAGTTTATGATTCTGTGATCCTGTCCAAGCAATTCCTCTCTAGAATATTTTGAGACTTTGCAGAACTGATTATTGACATATTTAATAATTCCTTTTTGGTCGGTAATTGCGACGATCGAGGAGGCATCAAGAGCAAACTTAAGATCGATAAGCTCATTGACCGATTTTTTCAGTTCCTCGACAACCCGTTTATATTCAGTTATTTCTTTTCGGATAGCCAAATATTTATAGGGCTTCCCTTTCTCATCAATGAAAGGAACAATCGTTGTGTCAACCCAATAAAAGGTTCCATCCTTTGCTTTATTCTTAATTTCTCCACGCCACACAATTCCGCTTGAGATGGTTTTCCATAAATCTTCCATAAATTCTTTGGAATGATAGCCAGAGTTAATAATTCGATGGTCTTTTCCAATTAGCTCCTCTGCCGAATATTTTGATACCTCACAGAACTTTTCGTTGACGTAATTAATCTTGCCTTTTGGGTCTGTGAAGGCGACTATTGTTGATTCATCAAGAGCAAATTGAAGGTCCACCATTTCATTTAATGGGTATGACTGCTGCTTTTTTAGGCGGGAACGATCCTTGACTGAATGAAAAACAATTAAAAAATAGCTTTCATTGTAAAGCTTGAATGAGTTAATACTATAGAAAATTGAAAATAATTCTCCATTCCGATGAAGGCCATATTCATGGACCACTTTGCCTTCTTCTGTTGCCAGCGGCGTAATATCTGGCATTAGCTCCCTTAAGCTCTTCCCCTCCAGCTCATTTTCCTTATAGCCAAATTGTTCATGTGCCTGCTTGTTCGCGTAGAAGATGTTTCCCAATTTATTAATAAGAATGGTAGCATCACTGGAATCAGGAGCAATCCCACTTTTTGCAGGTATTTGATTATTCCTGTCCATTTTCTTTCCCCCAGTTGGAATTAGTTTTCGCTGTTCAACTTCTGTTCGAGCCTTCTGGCGGCTTCCCGGACAGTCCTTTGGTCATTTTCAATAATAGGCTGCCCCGTTCGATTCCCAACCAAAAGGACACCTTTAGGAATGCCCTTAAAATGGATGGGAACAGCATAGGCAAATTTTAGGCCTTCTGCTAGCATAATGGGGTATTCTAATGCTTTCCCTGATATATTCTCCGGAAAGTTTTCTACAGACATCGGCCTTCCAGTTGAAATGACCTTCCCGGCAATGCCTTTTCCATACCTGACTGTAATCCGTTTATATTTTTCATTGCTATTGCCAGCAGCATAATGCCACCTAACATCAGGGCCATCAGTATTCTGCAGGGCCAAACCGGCAAAATCACATTCCAATTCAGATAAAACCTTTTCGCATGCTTGGTCTATCTGTCCGCCACCAGCCTGTTGACACCCCTTATATTCCATAACCCAGCAGCCCCTTTTTTAATGCATATGCAACAAGCTCTGGCCTGGTTTTCATTTGGAGCTTTTCCATTAAATTGCCTTTGTGTGTTTCAACTGTTTTAACACTAATAACAAGCTGTTCGGCAATGTCCTTGTTAGAAAAACCTTTAGCTATTAATGTCAGCACCTCTTTTTCACGGTCTGACAAAAGATTGAATGTGTCTGTGTTTCCTTGCTTAACACTCCCGATATATTCTTCCATCAGCCTTTTAGTTGCTGAAGGGTGCAAATAAGCATTTCCGCTTGCCACAGACCTGATTGCAGCCAAGAGTTCATCATGCGGCGCGCTTTTTAAGATGCATCCTGAAGCACCAGCCTGAATGGCTCTGAACAGATATTCCTCATCATCATGCATGGTTAAAATCAGTATTGCTATATCAGGCATTAATTTTTTTAATTCCGCAGTTGCAGACAAGCCATCTTTTCCGTGCGGCATGCTTAAATCCATGACTACCACATCAGGCTTTAAGTCAAGTGACTTCTGAATCCCCTCATTACCTTCCGAAGCCTCACCAACCACTTCCATATCCTCATGATTATTTAAAAGCATTTTCAAACCCATTCTAACTACTGCATGGTCATCGCACAGTAAAATTTTTATCAAGCCGGCTCCCCCTAAACATTGTTCGTATAAAAAAACATAATCTCAATAGGCAACAAGGGATCCGCTGAGCGCAATCCCTTGTTATGTCTATTTTTAGTATAACGGAAGGAAAATATCTATTGAAGTCCCTTCCCCCATTTTCGAGGTTATCCTGCATTCTCCATTTATTAAGCACATGCGTTCAATCATAGCAGCAAGGCCTGTCGATTTTTTCATGCCAGCATCTACATCAAAACCTTTGCCCTGATCCTTAATGTTAATTGAAAGCTGTTCCGGTTTCCATTGCAAGGTAATACATGCACTCACCGTATCTGCGTATCTAGCAATGTTCGCTAGTGCTTCCTGGCAAACACGAAACAATGTAATGCTCTCCCTCTCGCTAATTGCCGCTTCCTTCCCCTCATTATGCAATTCAACAACTATTCCATAGGTGGAAGTATATAATTTCAAGTAACTCTTCAAAGCAGGGAGCAGACCAAGGGTTCCAAGAGCAGGGGGATGCAATTCCACAGCCAGAAGCCTGATTTCCTGTATCGTTTTTTCCAGCATTTGGGCCATATCCCCTACATAGCCTTTCATGTCCTGCTGGCTGACTGCTGCTTCAATGAACTGCATGCCGGTATATAGGCTATAAAGCGTTTGCCCAACCCCTTCGTGAAGCTCCAGGGCAATACGCTTAATCTCATCTTCCTGAGATTGGATAATATAGGAACTAATATTATTCTTTACTGGCTGGGTTTCCATTTCACCCCTCCTCCTTTTGGCTATTCTTTAGCTCATTTATTTCGCCTGTTTAACTCGATGGCTTGAGATATCGCTGAACATGCCTGCATATTGAACAACATCCCCAGCATCGTTCTTAATTGCACTTATAGTCAGCCATTGAAGGTACTCTTCTCCATCTTTGCGGCTGTTCCATATTTCGCCTTGCCAAAACCCTTTTGTTTCGATTGATCTCCATAAATCCTGATAAAAACCTTTAGATTGTCTGCCAGATTTAAGTATATTTGGGTTTTTTCCGAGTACTTCTTCTTTCTGATAGCCAGTAATTTCAGTAAAAGCAGGGTTGACAGAGATAATTTTCCCGCTCCTGTCTGTTACAAGAATCCCCTCAACTGTGTGGTCAATAACCTGGCTGGCAATTTCCATTTTCCCTTGGAAATACATCCAAATAACAAGAATTAAGCTTGCAAGAGCTACTTGAGATAATGCCATAAAGCCGATTGCATAGTGGCCTGTAATATTAAATAATAGCGTCAGGATTAACGGAGGGAAGAATCCGCCCAGACCACCCATCGCAGAAACAATCCCATTAACGATCCCGGCCTGTTTTTGGAAGTACATTGGCACAAGCTTAAATATGACACCATTCCCAATCCCCGCTGAGAAAGCTATGCTTAAGCAACCGAAGGTATACCATGTGATAGATGGTGATAATGAAAGGATTACTGCTGAAACTGTATAAATGCCAAAGACGAACATCAGCAAAATCAAAGAATGAAAACGGTCAGCAAGCCAGCCTCCAATTGGTCTCATTGCGGTTGCAAGAATAATGAATCCTGCAGTTCTTAACCCAGCATCCACTTTATCCAGTTCAAAATGTGCTACAAGGAAGTTCGGCAGATAAATAGTAAAAGCCACAAAAGATCCAAATGTAATAAAATAAAATAAACTTAGCAGCCAAAGTTTTTCGTTTTTATAAACACCTTTGATTTGTTCAAGTAAAGGTGTTTTAACTTTTGTTTCTTTTTTATCACCAAGGAAGAAGTTAGCAGCAATAAAAATCGCAAGGATTACCATGTATATTTGTACTGTTGCAGACCAGCCAAATTTAGTGGCCACAACAGGTGCTGCAAAAGCGGTAACTGCTGTACCAAGGTTCCCTGCACCATAGATTCCATTTACGAAGCCGTGGCGTTCCTTAGGATAATATTTTGGCAGCGATGTTACCCCAACAGAGAAAACGGCCCCTCCCAACCCCAGGAATAAACCTCCAATCAATAAATCTGAAATGGAATCAGCTATGCTAATGTAGTACACAGGAAATAACAGCAGGATAAAACTGAACATAAATATTTTTCTGGCTCCGAATTGGTTGGCATAGTAGCCAAGCGGAATACGGAGCAGAGATCCGAGGATAACCGGAACCGCCGTTACGAGTGCCAGCTTGTCGGCTGGAATATTAATATCTTCCTTAATAAATGGCATAAGGGAGGATATTAATACCCAAACCATAAAGCCTGCTATTAAGTTTAACGTCTGCAAAGGAAGCTGTATTTTTCTTATCATTGTGCTCACGCTCTCTTCTTTATCACATATTTTAAACCTGCAGAATGGTCAATTGCGGTCCACTCCTTCGCTGTTGCCTCCACAGAGGAGGTGAGCGGAACCGCAAAGAAATTCATATGGTCAAAATAAATCCGCAAATGCGTTCCATCAGGGCAAAAGCCGGTTTTTTGAATGATCTTAGGAACAAATGGGGCCTTGTCATTCCCCTCTTCATCCAGAATCGCCACCTGTACATTTTGCAGAACAAAGCCATTTAAATCTTCTTTCTTAATGGTTTCCACAGCTGCCGCATCCTCTCTTTGCAGGATATACATACATTTGGTAGCCCTGCAAATAACTCCAGAAATCATCTCCTGCGTGATCTTCAATGTAATCAATGGTTTCCTCTTCCGACTCCCATTTGCTCATGCCTTTTACTTCAGCCACAACAATATCCATGCCGTCTTCATTCTTTTCATCCAAGTACCAGTTCAAGCGGATCCCTTTGAACAATTCAGATAGCATTTGGTCAACTTCTGATGCGAAGTTTCCTGAAGCTTCTCTAATAAAACAAAAGTCAAGATAAGTTTCACTGTTCATTTTAATCACGCCCTCATGTTAATCGTCTTTTTATAAGCGAATACCGCTAATGGAAATAAAACAATATTCAAGCCTCCAAAAATTAATACATTTACATAGTTTTCATAATAATATTGGTGAACCATATACTGGGTAAACACTATATTCATCATTAATATAGCGGACAATATGATGACGCCGATATAGCTACGCTTCATAACGTTTCACCCTCACTGCATAAATTACTCCATTCTCTGCTTTTACCTGTATTTCCGGAAGCTGCCTTCTGGGCGGTCCGGCAGTTGGTGCGCCTGTTTCAACATCAAACTTGCCATGGTGACAGGGACAAACCATTTCTCCTTGTTCCTTCACCCAAAATACCGGACAGCGCAAATGAGTACATGCATTTTGATAGGCAACATATTTGTTTTCTGACAATCGTATTAAAATGGCATCGTCATGATCGCCAGGAAACTTGAATTCCACAGCTTCGCCAATGGGCAGCCTGCTTACATCTGTTATTTTCTTATGCGGATATTCTTTTTCACCCAATCCCATCAATTCTTTTGCAGCGACCGCACCCCATGGAAGGGAGGAAACTGCAAATATGCCTGCAGCCCCTACCAGCGTCTTCATAAATCCCCGTCTATCCAGCCTTCTTTCATTGTTCCGTTCAATATTATGGGTGTAGTTATCTTCATTAAAGGGAATTTTATTATTTTTACCTGACATCCCCAATCCCTCCTAATACAGCTTTGTAATACCCTGCAGGATTCCCGGCAGATTTACTTTAACGTTTGTTTCGCCTTCCAGGTATGGCATGCTGGATACCCATTTCCCATTATCAAGATTGAATTGTTTCTTTTTGTTTTCTATTTCCTCATCAGTCAGCCACTGCAATGTATTAGACGGACAAACACTTGCACACATGGGCGGAATGCCATCTTTTGTCCGATCAATACATAAGTCGCATTTGTACATTAAGTTCTGTTCAGTGTCAAACTTAGGTATGCCATACGGACACGCAATGGTACAGTTTTGACACCCAATGCACTTTTCAACAAGGGCTGATAATACAGCCCCAGTTTCATGAATTTGGATCGCCTGGGCCGGGCAGCTTCTTGCACATGCCGGATTTTCGCAGTGAAGGCACATCAGAGGCATTGTCTGCCGGTTGACGAGAGGATTTACATCGTACACATAGTTCCGGTTGCGTTCCTCGTGCCCACCGCATTGCGTACATGCTGCAAGGCATGAACGGCATCCTATACAGTTTTCAAGTTCCAAGTACAGCCTCTTTTTCATTTATTGCACCTTCTTTATGTCGACTTTTTCCAGCTGTGCGGCACATGCCTTAAATTCAGGCATCCGGGATATCGGATCAAGCGCTGCAATAGTTAATAGATTGATAGAGTCTTCGTGACCAAAATGGTATGGAACAAAGACTGTATCCTTTCGGATTGCTTCTGTAATTTTAACTTTATAAATCGCTTCGCCTCTTCTGGTAAACAGGCGTACTCTTTCTTCGTGTTCCATATTATATTTTGCTGCTGTTTCAGGATGTACCTCAACATAGGGTTCAGGGCACATGTCATGCAGGAAAGGAATTCTTCTAGTTTGGTTGCCTGATAGATAATGGTAAACTACACGCCCAGTAGTTAAGCGGAGCGGGTATTTTTCACATGGTTCTTCAGCCGGCGGACGATATGGCAATGCGCAAATCTTAGCTTTGCCATCCGGATGATAGAATTTCTTATCAAGGAACATGTGTGGCGTTCCTTTGTCATTTTCATCCTTACAAGGCCAAAAAACGCCGTCCTGCTTCTCGATCTTATCCCAAGTGGCTCCATAATAGTCGGCATAGCCGCCCTTACTTGCCAATCTGAATTCCTCGGCAACATCTCTTGCTGTCTTTAGGTGGGAGAAATACTTCCCTTTTCCTAGACGTTCGGCTAATTCAACTTGAATTTGCCAGTCTGGCTTCGATTCCCCTAATGGCTCCTGCGCTTTATTGATCTTTATGATGCGCCCTTCGATGTTCGTTACAGTTCCTTCATCTTCAGACCAGGTAACCGCAGGAAGAATGACATCTGCAAATTCTGCTGATTCAGAAAGGTAGAAGTCTGAACACACCATGAAATCTAAATTCTTAAGCGCCTTTCTTACAAAGTTTTGATTTGGCGCGGAGACTGCCGGGTTTGAGCAAAGCAGATACAATCCGCGAATTGTTTTCTCTTCCATCAGCTCAAACATTTCATATGCGGAAACACCTGGCTGCGGCATTTCTTCCGGTGTAATCCCCCAGACCTGGCATACTTCTTTAACATGCTGAGGATTTGTGATTTTACGATATCCAGGCAGAAGATCTGACTTCTGGCCATGCTCTCTTCCGCCCTGGCCATTTCCCTGCCCTGTAAAAGTGGCTACTCCGGATTTCGGACGGCCAATTTTGCCAGTTAAAAGTGCCATATTTGTGTAACCCGATACATTATCAACACCCTTGTGCTGCTGTTCTATTCCCCTGGCAAACATAACAACTGCGTTTGGCGCCTTGCCGTAAAGCTCTGCAGCACGAACGATTTTTTCAGGTGCAACGCCAGTCAGCATGCTAGTGTATTCAGGAGTAAATTCTTTAACGAGTTCCTTTGTTTCTTCAAATCCGTTTGTATGCTTGTTTATAAACTCTTCATCGATATATCCTAACTCTATTAACTGATTGACAATTCCATTTGCCAGCGCAAGGTCTGTGCCCGGCTGAAGGTCAAGGTGAAGGTCTGCTCGCCTTGCAATCGGTGTTTCACGCGGATCTGCAACGATGATATAGCCGCCTCTTTCCTGAACGTTCCAGATGCGGAACATAGAAGTTGGATGGCATTCAGCCGTGTTGCTTCCTGCGATAAACAAGCAATCTGTTTCATGGATATCCGTCCATGGAAGTGTTGAACCCCGATCCACTCCAAAAGAACGGAGGAAGCCGCCGGCAGCACTCGACATACAAAAACGGCCATTATAATCGATGTAGCGGGTTCCAAGGGCAACACGGGCAAATTTGCCAGTTAAATAGCATTTTTCATTTGTCATGGATACACCGCTGAATACTGATAGAGTATCTTTGCCATATTCCATTTGCAGCTCGGCAAACTTTCTGGCAATCAGGTCATACGCCTCATCCCAGCTTGCTTCACGGAAACCTTTAGCCGTTCCTTTCAGTGAAGCATCATCACGTATCAGAGGTTTTAACAGGCGATCTTTGTGGTTGGTCTGCTGATAGGCAGTAACGCCTTTAGGACACATTTTTCCGACTGTAACAGGCCAATCATATCGAGGTTCAACCCCGATGATTTTATTTGTCTGTGTATTAACCCTCAAGTTCATTCCGCATTGCATGCCGCAATAGCTGCAATGTGTTTTAATTAATTTTTCATTTGGATGGTTTAAATTCTCGATTTCTTTAAAAAACTTATCCCTTTGCATTCTGGTTTGCCTCCTTGACCTTCACTTCATGGGTAGGGAATCCGGAAAATTGAGCAATCCGGTATTTTCTTCGGCAAGGAAGGCACATTTCCGCAAGATGGTGCCCTTCCTTCGTCTTAAATTGGATATCGTTCACTCCAAGCACATCGACGACATCTTTGGATTGTTCAGCTGAAACAAACTGATCACCGCAAATTTTGCACTTCTTCATGCCTTGCTCCGCATAATGCTCTCTGTAGTTTCTTGCCAGAACACTCATTGGACGGAATGGGATATGGGCAAGTTTACCGAATGGCAGGTAAATTAGTGTAATAATGACTGACCATTGATGAATCAAGGACATTGCAGGCTGTCCCGCACCATGTAAGAATACATTCATAAATGTTAATGCCAGTCCTGTAACACTGACTAGGAGAAGCATGTATAAAGGCATGAAATCATACAGAAATTTCTGTTCCGCTTTTGCCTGCATATTTTTCAGGCGGCGGTATAGCGCCATACAAACTCCGGCAATTACCATTACGGCAGTTATATTCAGCGCGTTATATGACAGGTTTGCGATGATGCCGTCTGCAGGGACAGTCATCACCTTCATCCCCATTGCAATGATGTTGTAGTAGCCATTATCATCCATCGTAAAGTACATCCACCCGAAAACGAGAGGGAAAGTAACGAAGCAGGATAGAATGCATCCCCAGCCGATTAACACGTGCTGGATCCATCGGTAAATTCCCCTATTCCAGATAAAATTGTAAGTAGCAAGATGTTCCATTGAAGTTTTTGGAGTTGATTTCCTGAATATTAACTTCAGTCCTTTTTTTAGGATGACCTTTGTTGGCGGACGTTCCCCCCAGGAGATAAATCGATAGAAGAATCCTCCGAGAAACACGAGTGTTCCAGCCATATATCCATAAAGATTCAAATCCACGTGTGTAAACATTCTTGTTCCAATAAAAGATAAGATTGCAAGTGCCGTTACAGATAAAAACATAGACTTGGCAAAATGGGATGCAAACGCATTGTTTATTGTATTTCCTGCCTTTTGATTGACTGCAGTCTTTGCCTGCATATTAACTCCTCCTCATTCACAAACAATTACCTTAGTTTTATTGTAAAAGCAGGAGGAAGTTTACCATATCGGGGAACTTCCCCATTTGGAGAGGGAAATTCCCCTATCTTTATTAAAGGAACTTTTCTCATAATTGTTGATTTTTCTTATTAATTTTGCCCGTTGATTTCCACTGCGGGCACTCAAGCTTTCCCGCGGGGATGAATGCGGGCCTCGCCGACTTCGACTGTGGGGTCTCCGACTCCCCTCTCTTTGGAGCAGGATGTTGGAAAAGTTGCAATATAATGAAAAAAAAGACCCTTTTAAAGGCCTTAAATGAAACCATTTATAATACTTATCCGTAATCATGGAGAGGAGGCTGAATGATGAAAAGAAATCTAACTTTACTTCTAGTTGCTTTATTGGTGGAAACATTGGTTACGCTCTTAATATCTTCTGCTTTATCCATTCGGTTTATCGAAATTATGTTTTTTGCGGGAGTGGCTTTTACAGCTTTAACAGTTTGGTTCTCAGGGAGCGGAGGGATGGTAACAAAGTTTATTGATAGTACATTAAGCGCCCGGACAGGGTTATTAACAGAGAGGGAGGAGTTTCGTTTCAGGCCGAATTTTGTGGTCTTGGCTTCAGCTATCTTTCTCCTAATTGGATTAGTTTTCTTTGTCCTGCTCGTAACAAATGTGATTCCTCCAGCTTAAATCATCAAGGTGTACTTTCACATATGGTAAAATATACGTAAACTTTATAAAAGGAGATATTAGTATGGCTAAATCAGCGGCAAAAAAAATGCGTGATAAAGCAGTCCGCGAGGGAAAAAGAAATCCTGTTTTGAATCGCAGCCCGTTTGCCTATACAGATATGCAAACAAGGAAAACGAAGACTAAGAAAGATAAATTATATAGATGCAAATATAGGAACCGCTTTTCTGATTCAGATGGAAAAGATGGTTCTTTTTTTGGTGTAATCATCCCCATTTTCGTTTTATCCCGATTCTCCTTAATAAAAACGGTTTCTTTAGCTGATAAATTTGTTTCCAGCTTTGGTAACCAAACCTGGCAGTTAAAACACCTATTTCAAGTATTTTGTACCGCCTCAAATACTTGAAAAGCCCCTTAATGAAAGGCTCTGTTAAATTTGCCTGTTGATTTCCGCTCCAGGCGCTCGCTTTCCGCGGGCGGTCCGACGCTCCTCGGCGCATTCGCGCCTGTGGGGTCTCCCTTTGACTCGCTTCTCCCGCAGGACTTTGAATAAGCTTCCCCGAGTTAACACCGCACGAAGGAAATGCAAATGCATTTCCGAGGATCTCGCGCCTTCCGCTCCAATCAACAGGGTGCCAAAATCAACATTATAATTTAACACAGCTTAATGAAAAAAATGCGGCAAAACAGCCGCATTCTTTCTAAAATAAAATATTACCTTCTTAATATGCCCATCTCTTTAATATTAGTCCGGGTGTCACTATCCCCCAGATCATATATCATCCGATATATTTCTTCCATTGTGGCATCATATTTATCATTTTGAGTTTCTTCCTTATTTTCCACCAAAGGTACATGTGCCAGCTGAAATGTTTTCATATCCGCATCATAATTTTCCCTGATGTAATCAGCTATTTTGGCTATTTCTCTGTCATCCGCATAAATTTTAAACTGCCATTCAGCAGCTTCATCCGGCGCCGGATATATTTGAGCATTTTCAATATCTATATAGTATGGCTTTTTTGTATGTTCCATGACTTCATCTCCTCACTTTTTATTGGTATTTACCACAAATGCCTATAAACTAACCTTTTCAATCTTATTGAATGATTTGACACCCATGGTACTTTCCAATCATGGCTTGCTATAGCTGTGCATTTTTAGGAAGCTGGCACAACGATAAATTTCTTTAGGAGGTATGTGATCGGTATTTTAAGCGGGATCAAAAGGATGAACCAATGAATTATGGCGAAGTCTTTAGCACATGGTCCTACTTAGCGGGAGCCAAAGAAATGGTATCAGCCTATCAGACGATGTTAAGCCCCTTCGGAGATGAGACTTGAAAAAGCTCGAAGAGGCGACCCGCGTTTCCAAGCAAGAAGAAGATCAGATCGAACAACTCTTCTTCTTCGTCAGGAATCGATATATATTTTTTTAAAGCTGGGGCTTAATTCACTCCAAACATCAAAAAGATTGCCGTCCGGGTCTGAAAAAACAAAATTACGGCCAGGATGCCCACGGTCTTCAATCTCTCCTACTTTTACACCCATGCCAGAAAGATCCTCATGGAGATGTTCCAGTTCACATTGCCCATCAACTTCAAATGTAAGAGAAAAACGTTCTTTCCCGTCTGAGTCAATAAAATTCATGCTCTCATTTTCTGCAGACTGAACCAAAAAGAAGCTTTGGCTTGCTAAATTGATAATCGCCATTTTTCCCTTTTCATCTTTATAGCTCTCAATGGCTCCAAGTTTTTCTGTATACCACTTTAAAGAATCATTTACGTTTGCAACAGGTATGTAGGCTGTTCCAACTCTTAGGAGTTTTTGCTTCATCCATAACCCCTCCCCACTCTTTTTTCTATATGTAAATTCTATCCAAAATGATTAATACCTTTTTTTAAAGTCGACATTGATTGTTTTCATGTACGACCTCCTTCTTAAATTTTGTTCCCTAGACTTCCCCTATATACTCATACTCCTGCTTATAATGCCAATCTTTTCCGGAGAGCCTGTTTACATTCCTGCAAAATGGGTTAAATAAATTAAAAAACAACTAGAATGGGAGCTTGATAGATGATTAAGGAAATGGAATATTTAACATTCATTAAAGAAATTGGACGTCTGTTCAATGACTACTACAAATGCAGCGATGATATAATCAAGCAAATTCTCCTTGCTGATATTCAGTTAATTTGATATGCACTTTATTAGATCTTTTATACTAATTAATTCATTTACTTTGACTATTTGAATAAATATGTATAGTATGCTGACGGACGAAAGGAGCAGGAGCATGTGGTTTTGGATTCTGGCAATCTCCATCCCTATTATCATCCTGGCAGTTTTGGAAGAAACGATTCAGTTTCTTGTTAACCGGAAGATTTTTGGAAAAGACGAAAAGCAGTTTCTGCTAAAAGAAAAATTAAAAGCTATTAAAAATAAACTAATGTACAAGAAAACCCCTTCCCAATAAGGAAGGGGTTTTCTATGTTATCAAAGAACCGGCGCCCTGCCATGGTCTCTTGCCTTTTCATATGGGTAAGCCATTCTTAAGATAAATCTCCATGGTTTCCCTCATTCTAACCCTGGAGCCCTTCTGTACTACAGGAAATCTCCAGGATTAAGATTCTTCTGTTTTGGCATTATGATCCGATTCTTCTGCTTACTGCTGATGTTTTTCACCGGACATCCGCTGCTTTTTTAATTCAAAATATGTGTCCAAAACCCTTCTTCCGATTTCATAATTGGCTGTATGCCCGCTTCTTCCCTGATATGCCCATGGGACAATGACAGACATGGCTATTTCAGGGTTATTATGCGGTGCATAGGCAACCAGGCTTAAATTCATAACGTCAATTATAGGGTCACCTTTTTTTCTAAGAGGGCCGTCATAAAATGCCTCCGCTGTCCCTGTTTTGCCTGCAGGAGAATAAGGAGCATCAGCAAACCTTCTATAAGCTGTTCCTTCCGGGTGCTGCATAACCTGTCTTAACCCCTCTTTGACAGTGTTAAGTTCTCTTTCGCTTACATCAATTGTGTTCAAGACCGTTGGCTGGATATCCTTCCAAACTGGCCCTAATTCGTTTTGCTGCTTGGAAGGTTCACGAATTTCTTTAACAAGACGCGGCTGGATTCGGTAGCCACCATTAGCAATGGTTGAAATATATTGGGCCATTTGCATTGGAGTATAAGTATCATACTGGCCAATTGCAAGGTCTAATAGGAATCCCGGCAAGCGCTGGGGTCCCTCATAGCCTATTGATTCATTGGGCAAGTCGATGCCTGTCCGGACCCCAAGGCCAAACTGGCCAAAGGACTCTCTCATATCTTCAAATGCTCTTGGATTTTTAAACCCGAGAGGCTGATCGTAAGCGTATCTTGCATCTGCAATTTCTACAGCTGTTTTGAACATATAGACGTTGGAGGAAATTCGTAAAGCCCTTGTTTCGTTCATAACAGCTTGAAAGTTAAACCATGACTTTTTCACTTGCGGCGTTCCTGCAATTTTCATGGGAGCATCCAAAAAAGTGGTTCCAGGCGTAATGGCTCCTGTTTTATAACCTGTTAGCACTGTTGCACCCTTAACCGATGATCCAACATTATAAGAGGATGCGATGGTGCCGAGCGCATAATCCTGGAGCACCGTTTTGCCTTTATCATCTTTACCGATCATTTTTCCTGCCATTGTCAGGACCTCACCTGTATGGGGGTCCATTAAAACCACAAATGCACGATCCATTAAATAGGTGCCTCGAGTCCGTTTGGCAGCCCAAATTTCTTCCTCCAAAACCTTCTCGACTACCCGCTGGAGATCCATATCTATTGTAAGAACAAGATCTTTTCCCCTTTGCCCTTCCGAAACCAGTTCGCTTCCAAGAATTTCACCCTTTTTGGTGATCAGCCTTTCTTTGGATTTTTGGCCATGCAATACGTCTTCATATTGCATTTCAAGATAGCTTTTTCCTACACGTTCATTTCTGCTATAATCTCTTGAAAGAAAGTAATCCAATCGTTCCTGCGGCAGACCCTCTTCAGAATCTGTCACTTTTCCGAGAACCGTCTGAAGTGTGTTCCCGAAAGCATATGTACGATCCCAATCAGTTGTCGTAGTTACTCCCGGCAAATATTGAAGATGCTCGCTTACAGCAGCATATTCTTCAGGAGTTACGCCTTCATTTTTTACAATTTGCGGAGTCATGGCATATCCGCTTGTAAACTCCCTATAGATTGCTAATACTTCAAGATCCTGATCAGTAAGCTGCTTAAGATCGTCTTCGTTAATTCTCTTAAGCTGCATCTCATAGATTTGTTTATCCGTAAGTTTTTTATTGTTAAAAAGCTCCCATTCCTTTTCAGTAATTTTTTCTTTTACCTCCTCAGGATTTTTCATGATCCAAAAATCCTTCTTATCCCTTTCCCTTACTTTGTCTGGATTTTTATCAATCAGCACAGCCAGCCGTTCAGCCACCTCCAGAATTTCTTCCTGCTTGGCATTTCGGTTGGTATACGTGATCGCACTCTTTGGAATATTATCGACGATTACATGATGGTTTCTGTCCAGCATCCTTCCTCTTGGAACAGGCTTGGAAACAATTACGTCTTCGGTTCGATTAACCTCGTTTTTATATGTCTCCCCATTAACAATCTGAACAACTCCAAGCCTTAAAATAAGCAATGAAAATAAAATAAAAATCACAAAGAATAACAAATTAACCCTAAATGGCACATGGCTTTTCTTTTTCTTTCTTCCCATGCTTGAATCTCCCCCCTTTTATTGAAGCTCTGTCTATATTACAGAGATTCTTGCCCCTGTTAATTTATTCCACATTTTTTCATGGAATCCCTGCCAATTAATGTACTGAAATAATCTTTTTTATCGTATCGTATAAAGGGTGGAATTATTTTAATTCAAGGCTGTTTTAAAGCTTATTGGATTTTAGCACCCTGTTGATTGGAGCGGAAATTATCAGAGATAATTTTAAAAAAGAAAAATTACAGGTAGGATTTTAAGGAATTGAAGTTGAAATTGTAATACGGATTAAACAATTTAGGAGGGAACAAGAATGGATAGATCTCAAAAACTTTTAAACTATTTTTTATCACATCGAAAGGTAACAAATGAGCTTATCAGCAAAATTGATGAAAATAATTATGATTACAAACCAACTGAAACCAGCATGCCTGCCGGGAAGCTAGTAACACATATGCTCACTTCTTTTTACATGTTTACAAAAACAGTAAAAGTCGGCAACGCAAGTGTTTTTGGAGAAAAGTTTGATGATCTTCCTCATAACCTCTCGGAAGCTGCTGCTGCCTATACAGAAAAGTCTATAGATTTGATTTCTTCCCTGACAAATGAAGAATTGAATAGAAGCATTGATATGACACAGATATTTGGGATTGAGCTAACCGGAAGCGAACTTCTTCAGATTGCTATGGATCACGAAATCCATCATAAAGGCAATTTATTTGTCTATGTAAGAGAAATGGGGCATACAGACCTTCCGATGTTTGTAAGCAGGGGATAAGAAAGGACGCCATTAGGCGCCCTTTTTTTCTTTATAAGCTATTCAGAGGGGAAATCAGTTCTGCCTGCTCATTTTTTGGAGAGTTAACTTTCGCTGATACTGGATACATATCCATTTTTCCAGCAGGGAATGGCACGAGCAAAGACTTCAGGAAATCTGTATCTTCAAAATTGGGATTAAGCCAGTCCTCAAAATCTCTTTCTTGCAAAATAACTGGCATCCGATCGTGTACTTGCTCTGTTAATTTGTTAGGATCAGTAGTAATAATTGTACAGCTTACTAATGGAGAATTCCCTTTAAGCCACGTATCCCAAATACCTGCAAAAGCAAATGGCTCTTCATCCTTCATAATAAATCTGTACGGCTGTTTTCCTTCGTCTGTTTTCTTCCATTCATAAAAACCGTCAGCGAGGATTAAACACCTATTTCTTTTGAAGGGTGTTTTAAAGCTGGGTTTTGAGTCAATGCCTTCAGCTCGTGCATTAATCATTTTATAGCCAACCTTCACATCCTTGGCCCAAAATGGCACCAGCCCCCACTTCATCTGCCTGCCCATCCGTTCATTGCCATTTCCAACAACCGTCAATATATTTTGACTTGGTGCAATATTATACCTGGGTACAATTTCTCCGCCCGAATATGTAAATTCAAATGCCATCTGCAGCTTATGAATTGCTTCAGTCAGCGTAAAACGCCCGCACATCCCTTTCACCTCTCTCTTTAGCCGACAATAATTCTTTCCTTCGGATAATGGTAGTTTAATTCAATTAAAACAGAAAATCCAATTACAGCAAGAGTCAGAAAACTTTCCTGAAATTTCTTACAGAAGACACTCATCTATTTGGTTTAGGCTGAGCATATTAAAACTGTTAACTACTATTAAAGGGAGGGCTTTGCATGTCAAAACAAGGCAGACAAAATAAAAACCAAACGAGGACACAACTTGAAAAGCAAGACAAAAGAAATGATATCGAGCTTGGAAGCGAGTTTCAGGCAGGGAATGATAGCTCTCAAAGCCAGAAGAAAAGCGGAAAACAAGTAAATAAAAAGTAAGCAAAAATCCCCCAGTTTCAGGGGGATTCTTCATGTTCTGACTGTATAAAGCTGTCCGTCCACCGCAAATGAAATTCGGCCGGTTTCTTCGGAAACAATAATGACAACGGCATCCGTTTTCTCCGTGATTCCCAATGCGGCTCTATGCCTTGTCCCGAGTTTTTTCCCCTCTATGGTTTTCCTGGCAAGAGGCAAAATGTTGCCTGCCGAAATAATCATATCTTCCTTAACGAGGGTTCCGCCATCATGAAGAGGGTTTCCCGGATAAAAAATGGTTTCGAGCAAGGTATGGCTGACCTTTGCCCCGATTGGCGTACCATTGTGCAGATATTCATCAAGCGGCTGCCTTCTCTCGACAACAATAAGCCCCCCATGCTTTTTTTCCGATAGATGCTGAGCTGCCAGGGATAGGTTTGAATATTCCTTCGTATATGGAGATAGGTACGACTGCAAATAATAGGTTGAAGCAATGTTATGGGCTTCCGTCACCATTTTTTGCAATCTTTCAAAATCGGATAAAATACAGCAGTTGAAGTCCTCAAGCGTTTTGGAAAGTGAATGGAGCTGCTCATCTATATTGCCAATATAGCGGTTTAGGTCATTTCGATATTGTTCCTCGCCGTAAATCATCGGACTTCCTCCAATTCTTTTCATATTAGTACCTTTTCCACAAAAAAAATATTTATCCGCTTATACCTAGCAGAAAGAGGTTTAGAACAAGTAAAAATAGACTAAATATAAGTATTACGCAACGAGGTGAGAAATATGTTTGAACTTTTGGCAAAACAATTTGAAAAACCTGAAGGAATTTTGGGGAAACTTGCAGGTAAAATTATGTATTTTGAAAACCGCAAGATTAATAAATGGACTATTAGGAAGCTCAATATAAAGCGCAGAGACTCTATTCTAGAGGTGGGATACGGGCCAGGATACAGCATCCTCTTTATTATGGACAACTACCGGCATGTAGAAGCGGATGGAGTCGATGTCTCAGAAGATATGAAAACTGCGGCGTCTAAGCTAATGACAATGAAACACAAAACTGGAAAGTAGCAAACAGAAGCAACAAATTAGGAACGGACCTAGTTAAATTAGGACTTTTAAAAAGTGCAAATTAATTTAAAAAGGGTGAGCCGACAATTATTAAGCTCACCCTTCAATTTTTTCACCTTCATAAATGATATTTTTTCTAGCAAAGTCAAGATGAAATAGTTCTTCGCCAGGAAAATGATATACCCCACATTGAAAAAGCAGAAAAACATCACCTATTCTATCCTTAAAATAATTTTCTACTTCAGATCTTCTAACCAATACATCAACTCCCTTAGTATAAATTCTTATTACTATCCATTGCTTTTTAAACCTGCCAAGTGTAACTTAGGTAAGTTTTTTAGTTCTTTTGATTAGTAATTCCTTTTTTTACCAAAATTGCACTTCGTCGTTCAGTTGCTGGTTCTAGGTGAACAAGATCCCAAAATTCCTAATGAATACTCGATACAAATCTAGTTAACATAATTATTCTTATCGGCAATGAAAAAGGATCTTCAGTTGGAAGATCCTTTTAGCTGTTTGTTTAATTAAAGCGCTCTTTTCTTGAATAACTGAGAAACTTCTATTAGCTGGTTTAGTTGGGAAACTTTTGTTATATAGTGCTGCAGCTGAAAATGAGACCAACGAGACTGTTAAATCTGATGTAAAAACTGTAAAATTGACTGAAAAAGAGATGATAAAAAGTATTAAAGAAAAATATAAGGATTCTGATGTAGCAAACAAATTAATTGAGAAAAGGAAAAAAGGGGAACTTTTTGATTCAGAGAATCCGAAGAAGCGACACCTTGGAATAAAGAAACAAATAGATAAATATACTACAATTACTACTTTCCCTGATGGTTCAGTGATTGAAGAAAAGGTGGATTTTAGTGATGCTACCTTTTATGACGAGGATGGTAATGTTATTAACAATCCATTTACCCCTTTAACAAATACTGAACTTGAAGAATTAGAGAAAGCTGAAGAACCTGAGTTTTCAACCATGGCAAGTGTGATAAGTGGAGGTAGTTGGTCATCGGGAAGTGGTTATAGATGTGTTAATGGAATCAATGTACAAAAAGAGGTTTGGGGCAGATACGGCGCTGAGTATAGTGCAGACTTCTGTTTATACGATGGTGCTTACGATCATCTTCAAAGAGTATATGGAGTTAGACTTTGGTTTGATGGTGACTTTGATATTTTAGATCAAGGTGTTTTTAGAAGTAGAGAAACTATCGACTATAGCGCATATGGCGGAGTAAAGTTTAAGGTAAGTACCGGTCCAGATAGTGAAACGTCAACCCAATGGCTCTATTTGCGCGTCGGTTCAAATAATTATTGGTATACATCCACTTATTAACTTTTAAAGGGTGGTGGACATCTTTGTTTGATAATATAATCGTACATGAAACTCTTTTATTCTTCCATCGAATAGAGCCGTTAATGACTTTTATTAGTGCGGTTGCATTAGTATGGATTGCATGGAAGCTAAAAAGAAATAAAGATTAATTAAACCGTAGGCTGTTGAGAAACTTTCTGCAAGAGTAGAGTCAGGAATTTGCGGATTTACAACGTTAAAGAAATTTTTATATTAAAAAGCCTAATTTCTCAGCATTAAGTTGAGAAATTAGGCTTTTTTCGTTGCTCCATTAAAGCGCCCTTTAATGGAAGATCAATCGTTCTTGAATATCCAAGTTGCACAGATATTCAAGCATCGCACCTGTTCACTTTAAGTTATCATGAACGAAACTAGCTCCTTACTCGTAACACCGTAGGTTAATTTGGTTACACTGTTTACTGGAAAAGCAAACCAAATCAGAGCTACATTACGGAAGGAGCTAGTTATTATGAAGGATACCATAAAATATGTAGGTTTAGACGTTTCAAAAGAAAAAATTGCCGTTGCCATTGCAGATGAGGGTCGAGATGAGCCAAGGTATTGGGGAATGATTCCTAACACTCCGGAATCCATTAGAAAATTAGTAAAAAAGCTTGGAGAAAAAGAGAATCTTCGAGTGTGCTAT
>NZ_JAEL01000008.1 GCF_000518885.1 Bacillus sp. J33
TCAGTCGTTTCATCGAAATGACGTCTCTGTCGGATAAAGAAAAGAAGAGCGTTAGCTCAGCCAACACTCTATGCGACTGCCCGTCGCACAAAAAGCCGCCAGTCCGGCAGCAACCTACTCCTCGATCGGTTCATTGCTTCGCATTTTTTTAATGAATTTGGTGAAGAAATAGGCAGTATAAGTAATCACTATATCAATTAAGAATAAATACAATTGGTTCATGCCTTTATGAAATTCAAGCATTCCCATCATTGCTTCAATGCTTGCAATCCCAAATGCAAAAACGGCACTTAAGTACAGAGTGTATATCAGAAAATTCTTCCCCCGATTCAAACAATATTGGTACAGGAGCAAATAGCCGACAGGCAGCGCTGAAGCGGTCATGTTCAGTGCATTCGGGAAGATTGGTGAAAAAAAGTATGTGTGAACGAAAAAACTATAACGCTGCAGGGTTAGGTCCGTATAGGCCCATAGCAGATGAACCGTATAGCCAAAGAAAAACAATTCAAATATTCTTCTTCGGTCCACAGTAAAATAAACCAGAACCAGAGGAAGAATCAATAAGGAAATAACTACCCAAAACTGCCATGTTCCCATATGGGAATACTCATGCCAGTAAGAAGTAATCAAGGAATTCATATCATTATTCTGTTTGAAAATTTTATCCCAGTACTCTCTGTAGTTCATAAAATGACCTCCTCCTGCTCGACTGCTGGTTGTTCCAATGGCGGCTATGCATAATTATAGTTTTCTACACGCGCATCCATCAGCAGCTTTATAAATTGATCTCCTTTATTTAAACCAATAATCTTTTGGCCATATTCAAAAAAAGTGTTCATCTCTTCCTCTGTTAAACCGCTCAAATTAAAAGGAAATTGTTCCAGGTCTTTGACAGCATCCATAATTTTATTAAGGGTTTCGGTTCCCTTGGCGGTAATCGAAACTCTTTTATATCTTCGCTTCTCTTCATTAACACTTATTTTTATAAATCCCTTTTCAAGCAATGGCTTCAATAACCGGGTCACAGTTGAAATATGCCAGCATCCTAATTGACTAATTTGGGTTGGGCAAAGTTCATTCTTTTGTGTTGCCAGTAAAAATAAGATATGCTGCTGAGCTGTTGAAAGGCTGAAATCCCTCTCCAGTTCCGACCACTTCTTTTCCATGCAAAAGTACAGTGCCCTTACCACTAAAACCGTTTGCTGTTTAAGCAATATATCCAACAATCATCACCCTCACTTGCAAGTACAGTTGTATTTACAAGTATTTTTTGATTATCGGATTAATTTATGCAAAAAAAATAGAGGCGTATATCTCGCCTCTTTCTCCAGCTAAATTCGCTTTTTCACATCTTCCCTAATGGATTCAATCACTTGTTGGGATAAATTTGCCGGCAATGATGCTGCATCCTCAAACACCCAAGCATTGATAATCTCGAGGTCTGCTTTTTTAAACGTGATGCTGTAATGTTTATCTTGCTGCCTAAACTCGGCAGTCACATACTCTTCCCCGTCAAATTCATCATCAATAATCATGTTGGTTATTTCATAAGACACCACAGCTAATCTCCTTTATCAATCTTTTTTATATAGTTCACTTTATAAGGTCGTTTATTCATTTTCTAACTAAAGTTAGAGCAGCTTTATTTCCATCAGTATTAACATGCCGAACTGCCAACTGATAAAACTTCGATTGGCATGCTCTCCATCAAAAAGACCTGCAAGTGCTTATGATGTTACAACATTGCCCCGCGAAAGAAGCATCTTCTAAAAATATCCGACACTTCAAAGAAAAATATTCATGTGGCTATTTTATGTCGATCGTATCTTTGCGAATAAACTTGTACTTTTTTCTTTAAAAATTTTCCAATAGATGCTAATTTAAACTTAAGCTCTCAACCATGTTCTCAGGAGGTATTACCATTAAGATTGGGGCAAAGGTTGTTTATAAATCTGACATGTACACTGTTATTTGGGTATATGAAAGTGGTTTCTGTGAAATCAAAAAGGCTTTTAGAACAAAATTAGTTCAACAATCAGAACTTACCCTTCTATAAATTAGTCTTTTATCTATTGCATGGTTGAGAGCCATTTCAATAACGGCTTTTGGAGCTGCCTTCCTGATCTTTACTGCTCAAATTCCTACTA
The DNA here is from genome assembly GCF_000518885.1 of Bacillus sp. J33. Classification (GTDB taxonomy): domain Bacteria; phylum Bacillota; class Bacilli; order Bacillales; family Cytobacillaceae; genus Cytobacillus. The sequence goes on from NZ_JAEL01000008.1 coordinate 2,148, forward strand.
ATATCAATAAAACTCAGCAAAATGGATCATACTTAATTTCCCCTGCTTGCCAGCTTATTAAGTGCTGAAATCAACAGGCAAATTTAACAGAGCAAAAAAAATAAAAGCCAATAGAAAAAAGACGTTCCAATAGGAATACGCCTTTACTTCAATAAAATATCTCCTCCCCTTTGTCAGCATTGCGACAGAAAATCAATATAGTGCCAATGTGTATGAAAATAGTGAGGAGCTGTAATATTGCAGGTGCCGATCTACTTAAGTCTATCCATTCACGTTTTGTTTTGGTTTCCCCAGCTTTTTAATTTTTATAATTCCCCAAATTACAAGTACTAGGGGGAGAATGGCACCCATTATTATATTTAGTGGAACATATGTCTCGAAGAGAAATTCATTTAACTCCTCATAATTCTTGGCAAATAGAATAGACCCCATCCCTATAAACCAAGCCAGCGGAATGACCAGGGGCTGATAGGTCGTTAATCTGAAAGCTTGAGCTGTACCTAAGCTTAATCCATAAAAAAATAATGAAATCCGAATCATTAAGCCGACGGTCCAAAAAAGAACGGCAATCACATCGAATCGATTAATCACCGCGCCGGCTTGGATGTAACGAACCTCTGAAAAAGTCGGAAATACCATTTTTGCAGCCTCTGCCGGTCCAAATAAAGCGATTGGCCCAGTGATGGGTCCAAGGAAAAAGACTAGAGTAATGATCGCTGCCCAAATACCCGTCTTCATAAGTTTTTTTGGACGCTGAACATATGGAAGGATCATTCCCAAAATGACAAATTCACCAAACCATCCCATCACGGATAGAGATCCTATACCAACTGGGGCAATTCCATTACCCAGAATTGGCAATAAGTTCGTGTAATCTTTATTTTCGCCCATTGTTAAGAAAACCACTGCGACTGCAATAATCACTAACACCGGCAACATGATTTGATTGACCCGTGCCAACGTTTCTAATCCTAAATAAACGATGAAAGTCGTCAGAAGAAGAATAATGGCGACGAATGCCCATTCTGGCGTTTCGACCATGATTCTTTTATACTCTTCTGCATATAATCTTACTGCCAAAATAACCATTACATAAAAATATAGCAGATAAAGAATTCCAATTATTTTCCCGATCCATGAGAAATGATTAAATAAAATTTCAATTAATGTTAGGCCTGGAAAGTGCTGAGATAGTTTTACCAATGAGATTATTCCAATTAGCCCCAATATGGTTCCAGCGATTCCGGCCAGCCATCCATCCTGTCGGCTTTGTGTAATAACTACTGTTAATATAATTAAGTGTCCCATAATCGTTAAGGACATGATCGCTAGCATGGCCGTCTGAATATTGCTGATTCGACCCTTTTCAATCATAATACGTACGTACCTCCGTTTCATTTTTCAAGGGGGCTTATCGTATTGAGTATTTTGGAAATAGATAGATACGAAAGGTCGGTAATGATTACGATTCCCGCAAGTATGGCCAAACCTGCGATCCCTATTTGGATCATTAATGTTTTAAAATCTTTCTTTCTCCAGACAAAATAGATATGCGTGCCTGCAGTAAGGACAACTAAAATAACTAATAGTAAACTCAATAATATTTTCATACGTTACCTCGAGTCATTTGCTTCGCTTTTTTCTTTTTGAAGACCATACCGGGAAATATTGGATTCAACATGCAGGTTTACATTCATCTTTTTCAAGTTTCCACTCCTCCATTCAGGAGCCAATTGGTCCCACTCCTTAGGGCTGTTCCGGTAAATCGATTCACCGAAACCGAAAATATCAGTTTCCCATTGTTTTTGTGCCTTCCCCAATACACTTAAAGAATCTTGTTTAATAAGGTCTTCAAGCTGTTTGTTTAATTGCTCAATTTCATCAGTATCTAACTGCAGATTGGAACAGGTGATTTCCCCAATGTCAGCTTCAACCTGAATATTAACATCCATTTTCAGGTTTTGGCCGGAAATGCGGGGGTTAAATTGGGATCGGGTATCCTTTATCATTAAACCAACCGTTCCATTATCATGGCCTCCACAATTTAACATGATAATTTCATTTTGGAGCTTACCCTGTATGGATAAAAGTCCACGGGTTTCCCGCTCATCCAGAAATCCTTTTAAATTTCCGCCTCTAAAGACAGCTGTTCCTTGCAGACTTAGAGCTTTGGGTGTTTCATTTCCATTTACACTCATATTGTCTGTGTCTTGTTTATCATCTTGAGATTCCCTTTTTTCACCTTCTGCCTCTATTCCCATATTATTTGCTGGGACTATTACTCCCGTGATTGGATCGGTTGTATTGCTTGATAGGTCTTTCAAAAATTGACTAAGATCATTAACCATTTTCGTAGCAGAGAATTGATCCGATGTAACCATGTCGTTGATTTCCAGTCCGAGAGTCGAGTTAAGTTCAGGTGAAGTTTTAATGATTTCGGATGCGAGGCCCTTTGTAACTAATAATAATAAGCCTGGCCGAGACTCATTATCTCTCCTAAAGAAGTCCAAAGAGGATTCCATCTTTTCACGTGCTGCCTTCTCTCCAAATATAACGACATTTGCATGCCCTAAATAAATTCGTTCAGAAATGGATTTTGATAACTTTCCCATGGCTTCAAATATGCTTTTCCCGGTGGCTGTCTGAATGAGAAATTTATTTGTTTCATTTCCTTGTCCTCCTGAATTAGCTTGAGTAAAAAGCGCATCCGGCTTTGCCAGTAAGGTTGAAACTTCTATTTCACCATTATCAGTTTGATCAATTCCTATAATATTTATAATGGCTAGGTCATTAACGTTCTTAGCACTCCAGCATCCCGTGAGAGAAAGGATTGCTAAAAACAAAATAAAAGTTCGCATCCATATAAAAAATCTATTCCTCATCACGACCCTCCTTATATACCGGAGGCTTAGCCATATTGCCTTTGTCAGCACGGCTCATATGATCGATGCCCAATCCAGGTGTTCTGGTCTCCATGGCCCACCATGGTGCCCGTATAAATACGTCCTTCCACCCTTCTTTTCTTGAAGGAGAAACAGGAGAAAAGTAAGGTACACCAAAAGAGCGTAAACTTACCAAGTGAGCTAAGCCAAACATGAGAACAATGAGTATCCCCATAAAACCAAAGAATCCTGATGCCAATAACAGCGGAATTCCGCAGAATCGTATAATTTGGTGAAAAGCGTAATTCGGTAAAATAAACGACGTCAGAGCTGTTACTGAGACAACAATCATTAATAGCGGCCCAATAATTCCAGCCTGAACGGCTGCCTGACCGATAAGGACAAGCCCTAAAATAGTAATAACGGCTCCACCAAATGTTTTGGGCATTCGTAAACCGGCTTCCCGGATTAGTTCAAATGTGATCAGCATAAATATAGCCTCCACCAAAACGGGATAAGGCAGGTCTTCACGGCCTGCGCCAAGACGCATTAATAATGGAGTTTGTAATAAATCCTGATGAAAGCTTGTCAACCCAACATAGAATGCAGGAAGTATTAATGTTACAAAAAGCCCTAAAAAACGTACCCAGCGTATTGTTGTGGCTACTAAAGAACCGTCATAATAATCCTCGGCAGAATGAAGAAATTCAACAAACATAGCCGGTACTGTTAATACAAAAGGGGTCCCGTCGACTAGAATAGCCACTTTTCCATCTAATAATGCGCCACAAACACGATCCGGCCGCTCTGTGCTGAATACCGTTGGAAAAGGAGACTTCGGGGAATCTTTTATCATTGATTCAATGTAATGGCTTTCTAAAATTCCATCAATTTTAATTCTGGACAACCGTTGTCGAACTTCCTCTACGACTCCCTGGTCAGCAATTCCCTTCATATAAACAATATTAATCTGTGTATTCGTTTGTTTGCCTAGTATGAAGGACTCCACTTTTAAAGATGGGTTCTTAATTTTCCGCCGTATGAGCAGCAGATTTTGATGAATATCTTCAACAAAACCTTCACGCGGACCTCTTACTGTTCGTTCCGTATTGGGCTCCCCGACCGTTCGTCCTATTGGATTACGTGAATGGAATACATACACAACATCAATTCCGTTCAACGAATAGAGCAGTGTTCCCTGTTAGGATTTGATCTGCAGCAGATTGTATTGTATTCATTTCCTTTAAATTGCTGTATGAGAATCGTTTACGGATAAAAGCAGACACGGACTGTTTCGAATCCCCCGTATCTGCAAAAGAAGACAACCCTGTTTCTATATCAACCATCGTTTGGTTATGGACCATTTCAGATAGATAAATCAGACATCCAGGCCGGTTGTTAAACTCTGTATAGTGATATACGATGTCATCACATGCTTCAAAAATTTTTTTAACACTGCTGATGTTTTCTTTAAGAGAAGATGAGACCGGATTTTGGAAACCTTCTTCTGCATTTTGTTCTTGTCTGGACTCACTGTTTTGTCCTATCATCTACCGACCCTCCTTTAAAGAGTAACTTCTCCTAAAAAAAATATTACTATTCGTTCCTGCCATAAAATACTTTGCAAAAAAACGTATAAAACTTAGGGAAAAGGATCATAGACACGAATATTGAATTTAAATCCTGACAAATATTTTGGAGGTTTTTAGATGAATGGAAACAAAATTTATTTAACATCGGCACAAATTGCTGTCTTTCGCCTTGATATATTAACAGTATGTCTATATGTATCTTAGGATTTTTGCTAAAGGCACTTTTTTCATAAATTGTTGTTTTTATTTATATTTTTGCACGTTGATTTCCGCTACGAACACTTGCTTTCCGCGGGGAGGAATGAGAGCCTCCTCGGCTCCGCCTGTGGGGTCTCCCACTTCCCTCACTTCCCGCAGGAGTCAAGTGTCCTCCGCTACAATCAACTCAGCTGGTTAACCTTAGTTAGCCCTGAAATACAACAATTTATGAAAACAGCGTTACTAAAAGACATAAAGTCTTAGAATGGCATCAAGTAACTTGGATCAATTAATATGTAGTTTTGATTAAGAACAATATGTGCCGTACAAATGGTTTTCCCGAACAAGAAATAAAAAAATGCTCCTTCGCTTTCTTTAACGTTATCTGATTAAAAATGGTAGTGCTGCTACTGCAGAGATGTTTCTAAGAGGACATAAGAGGAACTTGGAAAAAATATTGAAATGCTAGTTGATACTAAGACTTTTGCATAAGGTATACATACCGGACATCGATATTGAGGTTCCAGAAGAGGTAAAAGCAGAAAATATTTAAGAGGATTACATCCGTTTGCCTGCAAACTTCCCATAAATCCAGAAGAAAGATCACATTAGGATATAACATGGGAGTCCGTTAGCTATGGCTTTATTTGAAATCGGGATAGTGAAAGCACCTGGTACAGCTCATGGATAGGATCCAGCAGCTTGTACCAAGTACTAATACCCGTATTATTGTTCTGGTTTAAGCACTAAATATTCCCGCAATGTCTGCTGCAGAGTTCCCTTTGTTTCCGCTTGGGTCTCAATAGTCACGCCTGCTTGGATCATTTTTCGGACAAGTTCGGCACGTAAGCCGGTTAGGACTGCCTCACAACCCATCATTTTAATTCCGCTCAGGATCTTTTTAAAGTGGACAATCACATCGATTTCCATATCTGCAATACCGGAAAGGTCCATAATCAAGGTCTGGATCTTAATTGAAGAGATTTCCATCAGGACTTTTTCTTCAATCGTCTGAATCCGGTAAGAATCAATCATGCCAATCAGCGGCAGTACTGCGACAGAAGAGCTGATCGGAATAATCGGCACGGACAAATGTTCCACCAAATTCCGCTGGGACTTAAGCATTTCGTCTTTATAATCAGAGTAGCTGATGAAGAAGTTATTCAGAAATTCGTCAACATGGTCATTGACTTCTTTTTCCTGTCTATAAAAGCTTTCGCGTGTTGAGTTTGCATCATTCAACTTGTCATACTCATAGAGAAAATGCCATAGTGTGCGTCTGATGGCCTGAACCCATTCCAATTTAAATGAAAGAGTCAGGGAATGCTCCGCCCATGCCACACCTTCCTGCTTAGCAAAATCAATAAGCTCTTCTTCTCTTCTTTCCACTACATATAGAGCTAGTCTTTCTGCATTTTTTAAAAGATCGATATTCCCTCTCTGCAGGATTTCATTAATTTTAGAGGCCACATTTACCGCCTCAGACAATAGCTTTTGCTGAAAATTCTCGCGATTATCAATGATAAATTCAGCTATATCATTGTTCCCCCTGTAAGTTCTTTCCATTTCAAGCATACGCCCCTTTTTCTTTTATATATAAATTCTCCCTTAAATGTGGATGTTTTTAATGACATTTTGCTAAAACAATATTTTATTACCCTTCATTTGTATTCCATAAACCTATACTTTCATTTTTTTTCAATAATTTCTAATGATAATAAGTCATCTTTTGATAAAAGTTCCATACAGATAATAAATGAATAGAATTAATAAAATGACAAATATAAATAACCTCTTTTTGCCCAGCCCCTTCCTTCCTTTCTCCCCCAATGCTTCCCTAACCATTAAAAGAAGACCTTTATCAAACTTTTAAGAAATTAACAGAGATAAAATAAAAGAAATCACAAATAAACAGCTAATTAAATAAGGAATTAACATAAACACAGGCTGTACCATGATATATTAAGATATCCACAGGTTTAGATTCGGAAGAATAGAGGAAATAAAAAAAGCAGCTCTTTAAAAGAGACCGCTTTTTCTTGCAGGTGCATTTTAAATTATAAGAAGGCAGAAACACGAAAAGCCCTGTAAAACTTTCATTTTTTTACAAGGCTGTTTATATATTAAATTTTGCAAAGTCCGGTTTTTCTCCTGTTAATAGAAATTGTTCCACTTTTGCATCATGAATTAATTCATAAGGTATTTTCTTAAGTAAAGAAATGAAATCCTTTCGGAATGCTTTTCTAAATAGTGCTCCCAGGGAATGGATTCTAAAAGTTGATCTGAGAGCTCTCTGTTCATTTATGTAGGTGCCAATGCTGTCTATACAGTCAAGAAAATACCTTTTTATTGATTTTTCAAGATTGAAAGAATCATTATTCTTTATGAATTTAACCTTATCATAAACCTCTTGTTTAAAAGATATCATAATATCAAACTGATCACGTGGCCTGTATTTTAGCTTATGGCCGTCGAGAAAATAGGTTAATTCATGTGAAAGCATCGCTATAAGGTTATCTACCTTAAATTCCTCGCTGCTTTGCTCCTTAACACATTCCTCTTTCAAGGTAATCCAAACTTTCCTTATCCAAACCTGATTCCCGCGGTACTGAAGTCCCTCATATTGAATGTGGAACAGAGGTTCAAGAAGAGCCAATACTTCCCTTACCCTCTTTGCATTTTTATTTAACTGCTTCTTTAATGTAGACATATTTCGGGATTGTCTGAGTATCTTTAAGTCTATATCTTCTCTTTTAGACATGGCTGTGCGGAATTGGTTAAATAAGGACAACATTAGCTCAATTGCCTCTGGGTTTGAAGTTCGAACCAATTCTGCAAAAATATTTGTTTCAAAGAGTGAATGAGGAATTAGAAGGTAATTTAACTTACCTTCTTCCGCACCAGGGTTATTATGCTTTTCAATGTCCTTTAGAACTAAGACAGCAGCGCCATTTTGGATTTCCTCTTTTACAAAATGGTATTTCTCTAAATATAACTTCCCGGAATATAAAGAGGAATAAGGAATTTGAAGCTTTTTTGCCCAGTAGGAAAGGTTGAATTCTTTCAAAACTCCCCTCTGGTTTTTCTCCATGGCCAGCTGCTTGAGCATAGTTAAGTAAACGACGTAAGCAGAAGCTGGTGGCCGTTCGAATGATTGATCTCTTAGGAAATGAAATTCTTTTAAAATAGATTGGTGCATTCTAAATCCGTCAATCTTAACCTTTTTCATGCCAAAGCTCATTTCTTTAAATTATTGGGGTATCGCTGCAGATTAAACTGCGCAATACATTCTTTGGTGCATTTATTAAAATACTTCTTCGGAATACGGCTTGCCTCACTCATTTTGCAGACTAACCGCTGAGGGATGTTCCCCCAATATATATAAGGGTCCCATTAAACTTATATGTTGAAATTAGTATATCTCAATCGAATTTTGGAATTTGTACCTCTCTAGAGAAAATGCACCACTGATAAAATCTTAAATAAACATTGATATAAAAGGGTTTAAAAAAATTTTATAATTTTTTTCTTATACAGTTTCCGCTAAGTTTTGCACCAATCATTTTAAAATGCACCACTAATCAAGAATGCGATAAATAGGCATGAACTATTGGTATTGTTAGGTTTTACTATTAAAAATAGATAAATATAGCATACAGGTTCCGCTAGAAATTTATTTGGCTGGTGCATTTTTAGATGTACAGGTTCCGCAGGAATAGTTATCCAAATTTTTGTTCTGTAACACGCATTATGTATTGGAAAACTATTTTTATTGGTAAATCAACATTTTTTACCCAAACAGTTTCCGCTAGAAACTAAAAAAATGGTGCATTTTAATGGTGCGTTTTTTTATTTTTCCATACAGGTTCCGCTAGAAAATAGAATAGGCTGCCTCCTTACCCATACACCTTCCGCAGAAAACATTCTTGCTTCAACCGGCTGCAAAACGCTGAAACTATTGAAATATAAGGGTTTTTGGAGTTTTTTTATTTAGGGAATATAAATGAAGTGGTGCATTTTTTGCTGTTTGTGGTGCATTTTCTTCTATTTCTTCAAGCAGGTTGGTGCATTTGAAGCTTTTATTTACCTTGGCCTGGTGCATTTTGTTATTATTAAGAGGTTGAAAATCACCCCTTTCATTAAGGAGGTTCAAAGAATGAAATATGAAGAAATACCCGAACATTTAATATTAAATTATGAAGCTTTGAAAATTGTTCTTTTTGAGGAAATCAAAGCGCTTTTTATAAATCGGCCCCATGTTTTATCTAAGTGGAGCAAATTTGCTTATCAAATGACAAAAGAAGAAATTTTAACTCAAAAACCCACTGAGGAAATGCGGTCGTTTGGAGTGCTCATTTCTCTCTTCACAGAAGCGTTTTTTCACCAGAAGCCTATAACAAAGGAAATGGTCAAAGAAGTTGTATCTACATCTGGAGATACAATTAAAGCCTTCTTAGCAGGCCATCTCTATCAGGAGTTTCCGAATGTAGAGGTTAAATACAGCGTTAATGATACCAAGATAGAGGAAGTACTCGAAAAGGATTACATAGTGTCCAGCACAAATATGGATTTTCATCTGATGAGAGACATGGTCACAAAAAAGAATGGCTTTAAAGAGGGAGAAACAGGATATTTAGCAACAGAAATAATTGATAACCGCGGTAATGTCAAGGGTGTAGCTGAGCTGCGGCCCCATGAAATGCAGACCGAATTGACCATTGAACAGCAGATGTGGCTGGAAAGCTTAGGTGAAACGCTAAACTCATTAGACGATCTAACTGCCGATTTATTTGATTTAATATCCTATTTGTGGCTTACACAGCCAAAATCAAGTGATGGATACATAGAATTTCATAGTAATGACGCCTTGCGATTGAGAAATATAAAAAAGAGAAGCTTTGCTGGTAAAGAATTTGATTACCGGGAGGAAGATCGTTTTAATATCATGAGAAGGGTAGCAGCTCTTTCAAGTATTTGGGTTTCCCTGGGAGATCAAACCATTAAAATAGTGAATACTGCAGGCCTTCAGGATAGTGAACTCTATAAATTTAAGGACTTTCAAAAAATGTTTGAAATCGGCAAGATCCGTGTAGCTTATGATAAGGATACTGGAGAGGCAAAAGGAATTTATGCGGTTCAGGTTCGCCCTACTTCTATTCTAACCCCTTATTTAGAAGGTCCAAAAAAGACGCTTGGAATATTAGACTTAAAGGTCTTTAAATATAATCACTCTACACAAAGGGCTCATAAGCGCCTGACAAGATATTTGAATTTACAATGGAGAATCAGAACAGCCAGAAATACATTAGGACAGCCTTTTAAAGTCAGTACCCTCCTCAAAGAAATGGATTTCTCTTCGCGCTATAATGGAGTGGCGCTTAGGGATAAGTTTGAAAACACGCTGGATGACTTGCAAGCGGATGGAATTATAAAAAAATGGCTGTATATAGACGAGATAAATGAAGAAATGGTGGGAAAAAGAAATTGGGTTAAGGAATATTGGGGGAAGCTCAATGTTCATATCATGCCTGCCGATTATATAGTAAAGGAAAATAAAAAAATCCTTTCTTCTCAGTCTGATTTAAGCCATAAACGAATTGGGGCACCCCTAAATCAAACCGCAGCAGCTAAAGAAGTTATAAGGACTTCAGCTGGAATGGCTCATGATCAAGAAGAAAATTTAACGAAGTTCCAGCCGGAAAATAGTTCAAAACAGCCGATTACCTTAACCCCTGAAAAAATGAAAGAAGCGCTGGACTATCTAAACATCAGTATTAGGCAAGCTGCAGAAGAAATTGGAGTAGCTCACACCACCCTCTCCCGTTACATAAAGAGAGAAAATAAAAGGCAGAACAAGAAAAATGATGAAAAAATGCTGAATTGGTTAAAGGAGAAATTTCTTTGAGATCACATAGCCATGTGATCTCATTTTTTATCGGAGGAGAAGCTCTTCAAGCAACAGAAATTTATATTAGATAACAGCCTTTATCGATTATTGATTGGCTTTCTTTACCCGCTCAGCCACTGTTACTGTACGTTTCGCTTGATGTTTTACAGCTGCTGAAACATCTCAAAATCAGGATTTCTAGGTATTGACTCCGCTTCCGCATGAATGTAATATAAACCTCATGACAAGTTAAGGATGATGGAGATTTGGAGACTCATACTTTGTACGCCTTTTTTTTGAAAGGGTGTATTTAGTATGAGTTTTTTTGTGCTTCTCATCTTAATTGGTCAAAGAATAATAGGAGGGTTACGAATGTTAAGTTTTTTTAGGCCTGCACCAGCAGTTGAAAGGCTGCCTGATGAGAAAATAGATTCTGAGTATAAAAAACTTAGAATGCAAGTTTTCCTCGGAATCTTTATTGGCTATGCTGCGTATTATTTACTTCGTAAAAACTTTTCGATTGCCATGCCATATCTAATTGAAGAGGGTTTTACCAAGACGCAATTAGGGTTCGCCCTATCAGCAATCTCCGTTTCTTACGGAATTAGCAAGTTTGTAATGGGGACGGTATCAGATAGGAGTAATCCCAGATATTTTATGACAGCTGGGCTGCTCATGTCCGCTGCTGTTAGTTTACTTATGGGTTTTGTACCGTTTTTTACATCTTCTGTAGCTATTATGTTTATTATGTTATTTTTAAATGGCTGGGTCCAGGGGATGGGCTGGCCGCCAGCAGGCCGTACGCTTGTTCACTGGTTTAGTGTGAGTGAAAGAGGGAGCAAAACGGCATTATGGAACGTTGCTCATAATGTTGGAGGCGGATTAATGGCTCCACTTGCTGTAGCAGGTGCTGCGATATTTGCATCATTTATAGGCCCTTCTGCTTCGGGCTATGAAGGTATATTTATTTTGCCTGCTTTTGTTGCAATTGGTATTGCCATTATTACATTCATGCTGGTTCGTGATACACCGCAGTCAGTAGGTCTTCCGCCCATTGAAGAATACCGTAATGACTACCCATCAAAAGATAAAAAAACGTTTGAAACGGAACTGACCACAAAAGAAATTCTTTTTAAATATGTATTAAACAATAAATGGGTATGGGCAATTGCAATAGCCAACATATTTGTTTATTTCGTTCGATACGGTGTGCTTGATTGGGCGCCGACTTACTTAAGTGAAGAAAAAGAATTTAATATGGACAAATCCAGCTTTGCCTATTTTTTATATGAGTGGGCTGGTATTCCAGGCACACTATTAGCTGGATACATTTCTGATAAGGTATTTAAAGGCCGTCGAGGTCCTGCAGGTTTTGTATTTATGCTGGGAGTATTGGTTGCAGTACTAGTTTACTGGTTTAACCCGCCCGGAAATTCTGTTATTGATATGATCTCACTTATTGCAATTGGTTTCTTAATTTATGGGCCAGTCATGTTAATTGGGCTGCAGGCACTTGATTATGTTCCGAAAAAAGCGGCAGGTACTGCTGCAGGTTTAACCGGATTATTTGGGTATTTAGGCGGCACAGTTGCTGCTAATGCTTTAATGGGTATTGTTGTTGACTATGCTGGATGGAATGCAGGTTTTATTTTATTAACAGCTTCCAGTCTGCTGGCTGCTTTGATTTTCGTGTTGACGTGGAATGTACGTGGTCAAGAGGTCGTACGCTCTTCCAACTAAAAGCGATATATTTTTATATATAGAACGTTTGCCTCGAATTTGTTCATTGACCGGAGGGTGTCCAAAAGATTTTTTGGACACCCTCTTTTATGTTGTGCTTCTTCAAAAGCCCATACTAACCTTTTTCTCAAAAGCTCTTTTCTCATAGGTTGTTATTTTTACTTAAAAATTTTGTCCGTTGATTAAACTTAGTTTGCCACCCAAAAAGCAACAAACTTTACGAAAACAGCCTTCTCTAAAGAGTTAAATTCGTCTGGATCGGCAGCTGGCCTTGAACTTTAGCACCTGTTAAGTGTATATCAACTGTTCACCTTTTATAAGCAACTCATTACAGTATCTCCAAATGACCTAACATCAGACAAATAATCATATCCCTCCGGTGAACCAAAACTATTAAACATACGGACTGCTACCAAACTTTCCTGTGGAATAACTAACAATGTTACACCTGTATAACCGAGTATTTGAAATGAACCTTTAGGTACTTTCTCACCAATCTCGGTTTTCTTTGCAGGTAAATCTTTAACAAACCATAAGAAGCCATTTTGCGGCAGGTCCCTATCTATACTTGCTGGGCTTTGAATAGAAGCAGCCATCTGTATCAATTTCTTTGGAACCATTTGTTTTCCATTAATGTTCCCTTTTTTTAAATGTAAATAACCCCAATAAGCTAATTCTCTTGCCGAAACGTACATATTCATTTTGTCGCCTTCTGTACTATCACTTGTTTTCCAATTTACATCTCCCTCCTGTCTTAGAATTACATCAACCAATTTTTCATGCTTGTTTGCATACCAATTCGATTCAGTTAAGCCTAAAGGATTAAAAACTTGCTCATGTATAATTTCAGAAATGGTTTTATTCGTTGTTCGTCTTACTATATTGGTTAAAGCATTTATTCCGGCTTGTCTATATGACCAATTTTCCCCTGCTGGATACTCGCGATAAATAATGCCATCCTTTTCATCCAAACCGTGTGTATGTGTTACTAAATGCCTTATCGTTGTGTCCTTCCAAATTTCTTCTTCAAGTTCTGGCAAATATTTTAATACTAAGTCATCTATATCGTGGATGTGACCATAATGTACAGCGTATGTCGCTGCAAAACCAATATAGCTTTTTCTTACAGATGCTGCGTGGAATTGAGTATCTTCCTGTACTGTCCTTGCATTGCTTTTGTTGGATTGCTTTCCGATATACTCTTCCAAAACAATTAAATCATTATGAATAACAAAAGCGGAAGCTCCGGAACAAATGACACGGTCAAATGTGTCTTTAACGTGATTTAATATAGGTGAAAAACGACTGTCACGTTTATACTCGAGAAACAAATTCATTACCTCCAAATGGATGTAGAGTGGATAATTAATAAATTCCATGCAGTTTTATATTTATCCTTTATTATCATCACTGAATAGTGAATGTTCTTCCTTTAACCTGCCTTATATACCTCATCCTGTTGAATCTAGTTTAATTTTTCCTAAAAGGTTACCTCCTTGTATATACTTTCATTTTTTCTATTTTCGGTTGATAAAATATCGGGTGAAATAGCTAAAGCTAAATAATGTAAGAGATCATGTTATGGTTATATAATGAGAGAAAAAACATGTAAATGGAATGGCAGAAGCAACATGAAGCTGCACGATGTATAACTTGGTTAAAGGAGCTGAATGAATTGCTTGTGAAGAAAAAGTCCTCCAGGGGAGAAAAAAATGGTGTTTGCTATTTAAATGGGGAGATCAGATTCGGTCGTGTAGCATTAAATGTCTACAGTTACTTATTGGATGGAGTATTAATCGATACTGGAGCTCAATCCTTACATAAATATTTTAAAGCCTTTATTGATGAAGCTGATTTTGACCAAGTTATGATCACTCATTTTCATGAAGACCATACAGGCTGTGCCGCATATGTTGAACAATCCAAGAAACTGCCAATATATTTGCATGCAAAAACAATTCATTATTGTGCACAATGGGCAGATTATCCCTTATACAGACAATTCTTTTGGGGAAGGCGAAAGCCATTTCATGCTCTAACAATGCCTGAATCGTTAGCTTCGAGAAATGCGAGGTGGGATGTCATTGATACTCCAGGACATGCTTTTGACCACAAAGCTTTTCTTAATCGGAATACTGGTCAATTATTTACAGGTGATTTATTTGTCAGCGAGCGTACAAAAGTTGTTTTAGCAGAAGAAAGCATACCTGACATTATTCGCTCATTGGAACGGGTTTTAGCTTATGATTTCCAGGATGTATTTTGCAGCCACGCAGGATTTGTGGAAGGTGGACGCGGGGCTCTTGAGCGAAAACGGGACTACTTAGTATCGATTCAGCATGATGTACTGACACTGCAAAGAAACGGGTACTCAGCTGAGGCAATCACCAATCAGCTCTTTCCGAAAAAATACCCTATTATAAAACTTTCTGGCGGAGAATGGGATTCCCTGCACATTGTCACATCGATACTAAATGAAGGAAATACATAATGTTGTTAGGCTGCCATAAGTATCCGATTCTTAGTTAACTGCCTGTTTAGCGGAAAAAAAAAAGAACTGCCGCAATGACAGCTCTAATTAGAGTGGAAAGGGGCCAATCCCCTGTTCCCTGCTATTAAAATATGGCCAGGATGATAATAAATGCTGCTGCTCCAAAGAGGTACGATTACAATAATGTCTTTTATTTGCCCTAGTGCTAACTGATTAACATGTTCTGCTCCTCACGCGGGATCATCATTCGGAACTGCCCTTTTACCGGGTGCGAACCAGCCAAATAGTGCAATACCCACCAACACCCCATAGAAAATCAAAGTCCACCCTGTACTATGGGGAAAATGATGGTCCAGGATACCAATATCCTCATGGGCAAGAGTAATGACCGCAAGTTTAACACCTACCCATGCAACAATGGCATAGGCTGTTGTTTCTAATGCCGGGCGTTTTGCCAGGAGCTTTACAAACCAGGTTGCCGCAAATTTAATCAAAATAAGCCCCGCTATCCCTCCAAGTACAACAACAATAAACTGTCCCCCATCCATGCCGCCGAAGTCATCAAGCGGTGAGTCCGGAAGACCAAGTGCAAGGGCAACAGCAGCGAGAATCGAGTCGATGGCAAAAGCAAGATCTGCCAGTGCAATCTTCCCTACAGTTGGCCAAAATCCTTTCCCGGCTGATTCCTCTTTAACATCCTCGCGAATATTCTCATTTTCCTTTCCGAACCTGGCTTTAATGACATGCTTCAATCCCAGATATAGCAAATAAGCCGCTCCAATCGCCTGGATCTGCCAGACGTTTGCAATAAAAGAAATGGCAAAAAGCGCTATAAATCGGAAAGCAAAGGCCATAATGATTCCATAATTTATTGCTTTTTTCTTTTGATCTTCCGGTAAATGCTTTGCTATAACAGCCAGCACAAGGGCGTTGTCTGCCGATAGCAAGCCTTCCAGTCCAATTAAGATCAGCAGTGCCCAGGCATACTCTAGCCATATAGATTCCATCTGCCTCTCTCCTTCCGAAATTCATTATGTTTATAAATGTATGCTAACTATAGAATTTCCGAAAATGCTGCAAGAAATCCACAAGAATTTTTGTCATAAGGAAAGGGAACACTATATGCAGAGTTCCCTTGAATTAGATGAGCACTATTAACAGTGTTTTTGCTGAGTGAATTCAACCCTATGATATAATGAATCCTGTCAGATACCTCAAGGAAAGCCACGGAATTTCTTCCGTGTAATTTATATCAATAATTCAGGCATTTATTCAGAAATTCTAAGCTTCTTCACTATCAGCCTATCAGCGAATTGCAATAACTACTCCAACATCATTACAGGAATGCTTCCCTGGCAGTTTAAGACAAAGCGATTACTAATTAGAAATGGCTCAATGTCTTAACTATTCAATATAAATTAGATTATTATCCTGGCACCATTCTATGGCTATTTTTTTAAAGCGATCATCACGGTAGGAATACCATTGATCTTCCATTTCAAATTCTATTATTTTGTCCTTAAATCTTCTAAAAGCCCCCTTTCCCTTAATGGCTCTTAATAAAGTATCCTGTTTAAGCTGATCACTAATGGTTAAGCAAAAGTCTTCCATGATTTCGTATTCATTCACTTCATATTTAGTAGGTAACTCTATGTAGTCTTCAAAGTTTTCTACAACATCAATAGCAGCCATTCTATTTTCTTGTTCCCATTCAGGCAAATGATCAAATGGACTTTCATCTTCAGCAGCTCTTAAATCCTCCGAGGTTATCAACACTATTTCACCGGTTTTATTGTTTAATAAGGAGTGTGACTCTTCAAACTGCATTTCCATTTCTTCAATTATATCTTTAAGCTTTACTTGTATACCCATAGCATTAATCACCCTCTATATTCTAATTATTTTACCCGTTTGTTTAACCAACATTTCTTTATTTCTTAGTTTGAAAATTGTTGTTTTACTTATAAATACTGCCCGTAGGTTAAAGTTAGTTAGCCGCCTGAAAAGCAACAAACTTTACGAAAACAGCCTAGTATTAAGCTGAAATTATGTATGGTCCTGGAGACTTTTGCAGTAGAAAGAGGTCCCCCTTAGTATCTTCAATGATGATAAAATCAGTTTCATTTTTTACTGAATAAATAACCGATCCTTTTTCAAAAAAGTTAGATTGATTGTTACTTGGAAATTGACCTGCATCTACTTGCCCAATAATTGTACCAATGGTCTTTTCTATTTTATAATCACTTACATTTTCTTCCGTTCCATTATATTCAATGTTATTAACGACAACAATCATTGCGTAGCTTCTGCCAGAGGTAGATTGACTGCAAGCAGTGAGAAGCATAACAATAAATATTATTATTAATGTTTTTTTCATATTCTCCCCCTTTTGTTCAATCATTTCCTTAAAAAAAGCGATTATCCTTCCAAGGTGAACACATTTTTCGGACAAATTCAGCCCTAAATTGTTGCACCTGCGATTTTTTTGTCTTTCAAAAAGGCTCTGTTATCAAATATTGATGGAAGTTACCTATAAATTTTACCCATTGATTTTCACTGCGGCACTCAAGCTTTCCCGTGGGAAGGAATGAGACTCTTCTCGGCTTCGCCTGTGGGGTCTCCCACTCCCTCTTTGGAGCAGGACAATGGAAAAGCATCCTTGAATTAACACCTCGTCGTAAAAAAATGCGATTGCATTTTCGAGGAGTCAAGTGCCCTCCGTTCCAATCAACTCAGTTGGTTAACCTTAGTTAGGCCTGAAAAGCAACAAACTTTACGAAAACAGCGTTCAAAAAAAGACTGTCACAAAAGTTGAGACAGCCTACATTTTTCATCATTTGATTACTGGTAACAATATATGCGAGGGATATTCGCTTTGATGATAGATCGTTTGTTTTGCTTTCTTCATTTCCTTACTAATAAGCATCGTTTTTCCTGTATTTAGGTTCATATCGTAACGCGGGAAATTGCTTGATGAAATTTCCACTCTAATACAGTGTCCAGGCAGGAATACATTACTGGTTGCCCAAAGGTCAATTTCGTATTCGTTAATAGTGTCTTTTATTGCGTCTTCTTGCTTAATCTCATTTGAATAGGTTGCCCGAACGATGCCATCTGTTAAATTGTAAGCTTTTCCATTCGGCATGACATCGACTAATTTGGCTGTAAAATCTGTATCTATGGCATCGGTTTTTGCCCAAAGCTTAACTTTAATCGGCCCTGTTACCTCAAGGGGCTCTGTTAAAGGTTCAGAGGTGTAAACTAATACATCTTCTCTTGATTCGATTTCACGCTGATCACGAGGTCCCATCGTGTTGACGCCAGCAAACAAAGTGCCTCCTCCATTTGTTGGAACTGGGTTAGAGGGATCATATACAAATGTATCGTATGGTTCGCTCCCAGCTGGCTCAACGCTTAAACGGCCATCTCCATAACATGTATTAGCACGGCCACCACTATGAAAATAATAAGGAGTATAGTTTGTTCGGGCAAGCGGCCATTCATATTCATCTCTCCATACATTTGTCCCCATAACAAATAGTTTAATCGGGGCTTCCTCAGCAGCTGATGATACTTTTTCTTTTAACATCGCATCAAACCAGCGGATATGCAGACTTGTTAAATCTTTCTCGTAATCGATCCAGTCACCAGATGCGTGAATGCCAAAAGACCTTTCACCCAATGTTGAACTGAATACACCATGTCCCCAAGGGCCAATGATTAATCTTTGTCCATTCGTTTTTTCATTTAATTGGGTATAGTTTCGAAGGGTGGCCTGTAAAAAGTTATCATACCAGCCAGCGATATGATAGGCAGGAATGTCTACTTTATCATATTTGTGCTGGATACTCATTCGCTCCAGATCTTCTTCACTTAATTTGTTATCGATAAAGTCATAGAAAAAATCTGCCACTCCCAGCTCCTGAAGCGGAGGCCATTTTTCAATTGGCATGTATGAATACCATTCCTCAATGTTATTATAATACTCGGCTAATTTCAGCATCATGGAAGAATATTCTTCTTCGTTTTTGTACTTTCTTTTTATTTGATCTGGAGCAATGGATTCAAGAGCCTAAGTCTCAGATGTGCCTACTAAAAATTTTCCTTTATCTTTAACAGCATCTGTCTGCCAATTGCTTAAAGTCATAGCTGGTACGATTGCATGTAAATGCGGTGGCCTTTCGGCAGCAGCAAGTAATTGTGTGAATCCATAATAGGATAATCCAAACATACCCACTTTTCCTGAAGAATAAGGCAACTGTGCTGCCCATTCTACAGTGTCATAGCCATCTTCTGCTTCATATAGTAGCGGATAAAACTCCCCTTCAGATGCGAACCGTCCTCTAACATCCTGGATCTTTACGGCGTACCCATTTTGCACAAGGCGATTTGTATCCAGATATCGATGAGAAAACATCGGCAAGTCTTTTTTATAGGGCAGGCGCGTCAATAATACCGGAAATTCACTATCTATATTTGGCCGATAAATATCCGAATATAGGATCGTACCGTCTCTCATAGTACAAGATACATTTTTTTCTAATATGATCTCCATTGATTCCACTCCTCAAAAGAATGCTTTCCTTTTAAAAAAATCCACCCTGGTATGTAACCGGATGGATTTTTTTCATCATCTATACAGCCTGCTCCTCAGCTTTTTTCCAAGAACCTTTCTTTTTCACTGGCGAGAGTTTGCGTTCGAACCATGCCATGACCAGATCGGCAATAACGGCCATCAGCGCTGTAGGGATAGCACCTGCCAGGATAATGGCTGTCCCGTCCGTAGCATTTGTACCGCGGAGGATAATGTCTCCTAATCCACCTGCGCCAATAAAAGTGCCAATTGTTGCAATTCCGATTGTAATGACGAGAGCTGTTCGGAGCCCAGCCATAATCACGGACAATGCTAAGGGCAGTTCCACCATACGAAGCACCTGAAATTTCGTCATCCCCATTGCTTTTCCTGATTCTAGCAGGGCATGATCAACATTGCGAACCCCTGTATAAGTATTTTTTATAATAGGCAAAAGTGAATAGAGAAAGAGAGCAAACACGACGGTATTCGTTCCAAGTCCCATAACCAGCATAAGAACAGCCAGCATCGCCAAGGCAGGAATCGTTTGAATAATATTAGCAAGTGACATTACCCATGGACTTAACCGATGATAACGAGAGATTAGTATCCCGACCGGAATTGCCACGATTGCTGCAAGCAGCACGCCATAAGCGGACATTAAAAAGTGCCGATAGAATTGTTCCCATACATAACTTGCATTTTGCGAATAATAATACAAAACGTCTTGGATCGTTTCCAAAATGGACACCCCCTATTTATCTTCAAAGTAATTGTTTTCTTCTAAAAATTCTTTCGCAATGACGGACGGTTCTTTCATTTTTCCATCTGCTTCATAGTTCATTTCCTGCATTTTTTCCGTATCAATGGTACCTGCGAGCTTTTGAAGAATATCCCGAAGCTCAGGATGTTCCCTTAAGACCTCATTACGCGCCACTAATGATGTATCATATGGCGGGAAAAATTGCTTGTCATCTTCTAATACTTTTAAATCATATGCTTTTATGCGACCATCTGTTGTATAGGCAAGCACGACATCCATTTTTCCGTTTGCTGCCGCCTGATAGACTAAACCAATCTGCATTGGATACGTTTTACCGAACTCAAATCCATATTCGTTGACAAATCCTTCATAGCCGTCTCCTTTTCTTTTTAGCCATGCATTATCAACTCCTAATTTCAATCCAGAAACAATTGGTTCTAAATCTGAAACCGTGTTCAAGTTTTCTTCTTCAGCCATTTCTCTCGTAACGGTAAATGCGTATGAATTGGCAAAACCATAGGAATCAAACCATGTTTGATCGAATCGTTTTTCAAATTCACGCTGGACCATTTCAAGCGCTTTTTCTGGATCTTTGACAGGCTCCATACCTAATGCTCCCGCCAAATCTGTTCCTGTATAGCGCGTTGCTGTAATATCAACATCCTCGTTCATCATTGCTTTATGCTGGACAATCGATGAACCTAAGTTATTGACCATTTCCACTTGAACATCTGAATAATGTTCAATCAATAGACGGACAATATTTCCCATAATCTGTGATTCTGACGTGCTCAACGTTCCAACCGCAACTGTATCCTTAGATGGTCCACTCAACCCAGGAAGAGAACAGCCGCTAATAAGAATAGACAGTGATACCGTTAACAAAAATAGTAATCGATTTATTTTTAGCACTTTTCTATTTACCTCCTTCCTATGCCGCTTCTTTCATCTTACGCATTCCTTTAGGCGTTACTGATTTTTCAATACGTCCTAAAAGCAGGTCAATTAATAAGGCTAGAATTGTAACCGGGATCGCCCCAGCAATAATAAATTCAGATTGATACAAGGTTAACCCGCTAAAAATATAATCACCAAGGCCGCCTGCTCCAATATAGGCTGCTAAGGTAGCCCAGCCGATTAAATAAACAGTTGACAGGCGAATTCCCGCCATAATAACAGGGATTGCAAGCGGGATTTCCACATAGCGGATCCGTTCCCATCCAGTCATACCCATCCCGCGCCCTGCTTCTAATAAACTGCGTTTCACACCATTAACACCTGTGTACGTGTTTCTCAAGATGGGTAGGACTGAATAGAAAAATAACGCAATAATCGCAGGTGTTTTTCCAACACCTAAAATGGGAATAAAAAAAGCCAGGATCGCAAAACTCGGAAAGGTCTGAATAACTCCTAATATCCCCATGACAATTCCTGCTCCCTTCGGGAAACGTGTTAACGCGATGCCAAGCGGTACCGCAACAATAATCCCCAATAAAGCAGCAATCACTGATATATATAAATGCTCCAAGGTTTTAACGATCATTTCACTTCCATTAGTACTTAAAAATTGTATAAACGTATTCATCTCATCTCCCTCCTCTTCATGTTTACTGTGTGATTTCCTCTTCTCCCCATATCGAATCGTAAACAATATCCACAAGGCTTGCTCTTGTTACGATCCCAACAAGCCGATGGTCTTGATCGACAACCGGGACATATTTCATTCCTTTTTTCAAAATTTTGCGAATCGTATCCCGCACTAGATTATCTTTATTTACTGTCAGCTCTGTTTCAATTACATCACCTACGAGATTGGCTTTTTTACGTTTCTGGTCAATAATTTCAATGTCAATATATCCTTGAAGGATTTGTGCTTTATCAACAACAAGCAATGAATCTACACGTTGTTCCTTCATTAGTTGAATGGCTTCAGATAACGTTTTTTCCGGTGAAATGGTAATTGGTTTTGGATTCATAATTTGCTCAACCGTCTGAATAGTAGGTTTTACCTGTACAAGACGATCTTTTCCAATAAATTCTTCAACAAATTCATCAGCCGGGTTTCGCAGGATCTCATCTGGTGATGCGCATTGCACTAACTGGCCATCACGCATAATGACAATACGATCAGCCAGCTTTAGCGCCTCATCCATATCATGAGTAACAAACACGATGGTTTTGCCCAATTTTTGTTGGAGATTTTTGAATTCTTCCTGCAAAGAATCTCTTGTAATTGGGTCAAGTGCTCCAAATGGTTCATCCATTAAAATCAATGACTGGTCTGCTGCCAATGCACGCAGCACGCCAATCCTTTGCTGCTGCCCTCCACTAAGCTCGTGCGGATAACGATCCAAGTACTCAGGCGTCATGTCTACTAAATCCAATAACTCTCTAGCACGAGCACGGCGTTTTTCTTCTGGCCATTTTAGTAATTTAGGAACAAGCGAAATGTTTTCCTGAATCGTCATATGCGGAAACAAACCGATTTGCTGGATCACATACCCAATTTCTCTTCTCAGCTGAACCGGATCCTTCTCAATAATATTTTCTCCATTAATATAAATGCTTCCGTCAGAAGGTTCGATTAAACGGTTAATCATTTTCATTGTCGTTGTTTTACCACAGCCACTTGGTCCGATAAAACAGATAAATTCACCTTTATCAAATTCTAATGACAAATTGTTAACCGCTTTTTTTCCTCCTTTATAAACCTTTGAAACATGGTCGAATTTCAGCAAAATGCAGGCACCTCCATAAAATTTTTGCAATCGTAAATATAAATGCGCATATTTAACAGCTGCATTTTTTAGTATAGAGTAAAGTTTGTAAAATAAAAAGTTTATAAACTTTACATATTGTATAAAATTCACGTAAAATATTTCTTGTATAAAGTTTATATGGTGTTTTTCTTAAGATTCCTTGCTGTTCTTTTTCTTTCCTGGCATTTCCTCATTTTTGGTTTTATAAATAAATATGGTACATTGACTTATGAAGCTGGCTATTGGAAGGGTGTTCCACGTGGATGAAAAACCATTATTAAAAGTGAAACAGGTTGAAGATCAATTTGCGGAAAAAATTGCAGATAATATGCGCACATTCGGAGTCTCAACGACAGTCGGGAGAGTGCTGGGGATTATTTATATGAATCGAAAACCAATGACTCTTGATGAATTGTCGGAAGCTACTGGGATGAGCAAGACCCGGATGAGTCAGGTTATGCGAGAAATGCTCGATCTTAACATTGCGGAAAAGGTTTTTGAAAAAGGAGTCCGTAAAGACTTATATAATGTCGAGCAGGACTATTATCAAACCTTTATTTCGCTGTTCACATCCAATTGGCAAAAAGTCATCAATAAAAACAAACTTTTCGAGAAAAAGCTATCTGCTGAATTAAGGGACGTGCTCCAAAATGAGGATATTAATGAAGAAACTGAGCAGAAGATAAATGAGCTGCTGCAGGAAACAAAGGAATGGCTAAATTACTACCAATGGTTAGGAAATTTAGTCGAGTTCTTCGATAGTGGAGAAATATTCAAACATGTTCCGAAGCCTGAGAATTCCCAACACTAATTAAGTGGAAATTGTCTTGGCAAATATGAAAAATCATGCAATACCTTGAAAAAAGAGAAAATGGAAGCTTACCCATTTTCTCTTTTTTATTTACAAAGTGAAACTTCCATCAGTGGCGAGTTTTTATTCCCTCTAATGGTTAGTTGAACGAGCCGGGTACTTTCTGATGAATATTTCCCCTTTCCTCTCATGAAATCTCTAAATTTTATTGCAGGAGTATTAGTGCCAGTTCATTCGGAATAAAAAAGGAGGAGACATTATGAATAAAAATGTAATCGTAACATGTGCTGTAACAGGGGCAGGAGAAACGGCAAAAAAAAGCTCACACGTGCCAGTAACCCCTGAAGAGATAGCGAAATCTTCCATTGAAGCAGCGAAGGCAGGTGCCACAATCGCTCATATCCATGTGCGTGATCCCAAAACGGGAGCACTTAGCCATGACCCTGCCCTATTTAAAGAAGTCGTT
Organism: Bacillus sp. J33; assembly: GCF_000518885.1. Classification (GTDB taxonomy): domain Bacteria; phylum Bacillota; class Bacilli; order Bacillales; family Cytobacillaceae; genus Cytobacillus. Next base: position 26,310 of record NZ_JAEL01000008.1, read on the forward strand.
GAAAGAATACGAGAATCAGATACAGATGTTATTCTAAATATTACTGCTGGCGGAGGCGGGGATTGGATTCCAAGCAAAGAGAATCCAGCAATTGGGGGTCCTGGAACGGACATGCAAACACCAGAAGAGCGCCATGAACCTGTGGGAGCTTTATTGCCTGAAATCTGTACATTAGATTGCGGGAGTCTTAATTTCGGCGACCAACTTTACGTCAGTCCAACAGATTGGCTGCGCAAGCAAGCTCGCCTCATTCAGGAAAGCGGTGTGAAGCCTGAATTGGAATGCTTTGATACCGGTCATGTTCGCTTTGCTAAACAATTAATTGAAGAAGGCCTTATTGATGGTGATCCGATGTTCCAATTTTGCCTTGGAATCCCATGGGGAGCAGAAGCGGATGCAGAAACCATGCTGTATATGCGCGATAAACTTCCGGAAAATGCTCACTGGTCAGCATTTGGAATTGGTCGAATGCAAATGCCAATGGCGATCCAATCTATGCTTCTAGGCGGAAATGTTCGTGTAGGCTTGGAGGATAATCTTTACCTGGATAAAGGCGTTTTGGCAACAAATGCACAGTTGGTAGATCGAGTGGTTACAACCATGAACGGATTAGGTGCTAAACCAATGACACCTCAAGAAGCACGAAAACACCTGGGATTAAGAAATCCTCATGGAAAGGCTGAATAAAATGGGAACAAATACGATTAAAAAAGTTGCGGTTGTTGGAACAGGTGTGATTGGAAACGGATGGATTTCTCGTTTTCTATCACAAGGCTATGATGTCGTTGCAACAGACCCGGCAGAAAATGCAGAAGTACGTATAAGAGAAAGTATAGAGAATGCTTGGCCAGCACTCGAAAAGCAAGGATTAGCTGAAGGTGCTTCCAAGGACAGGCTAAAGTTCGAACCAGACTTGGCAAAAGCCGTAGCAGATGCTGATCTTATTCAGGAAAATGTTCCTGAGCGGGAAGAGTTAAAAAGAAAGATCCTGGCAGAAATTGACCGCTTCTCTAAACCGGAAGCGATTATTGCCTCAAGTACTTCAGGCCTAAAGCCAAGTACATTACAGGAAGATTGCGAACGTCCTGAACGTGTAATCGTTGCGCATCCGTTCAATCCCGTTTATTTAATTCCACTGGTAGAATTGGTTGGCGGAAAAGACACTTCTCCTGAAACTATAAAAATGGCAGAGCAATTTTATCAATCTATTAAAATGAAGTCGCTTGTAATTTCAACCGAAGTGGAAGGCCATGTTGCTGACCGTCTTATGGAAGCTATTTGGCGCGAAGCACTTCACCTTGTAAATGACGGAGTCGCCTCAACTGAAGAAGTAGACGCAGCTATCATCTACGGTCCTGGATTGCGCTGGGCGCTTATGGGGCCATTTTTGACCCTTCATCTTGCAGGCGGTGAACAAGGGATGAGACACATGCTTGAACAATTTGGTCCAGCCTTAAAACTGCCATGGACTAAATTAGTTGCACCCGACCTTACTGAGGAACTGACAAACCGGGTTGTTGAAGGGTGTGAAGCTCAAACTGCTGGACATTCTATCACAGAACTTGAACAGCGACGTGATGAATTCTTGATTGAGCTTATGCAATTGCTTGAAAAATATTGGCCGGGAGCAAGCTTAAACGGAAAGCTCTAACATGGAAGGAGGAAGTCAATTGGCTCAGATTGAAAACCCGCTCTTAAAGGAAAACGTCCGAAAAGATTGGATCGATTATAATGGGCATATGACAGATTCGGCCTATGCTGCCGTCTTCAGTATGGCAGTAGACCAATTAATGGTGGAATTAGGAATTGATGCCGATTTTCGTGATAAACATCAATATTCTATTTACACATTAGAAACGCACCTTTGCTATATAGCTGAGGCTCATGAAGGACAAGCACTTCAAGTCAAAATTCAGCTGTTAGATTATGATGCAAAACGATTACATGTCTTTTTTACTATGGAAAATGAGAAAGGCGATCCACTCGCAACTAGTGAGCAAATGCTAATGGGCATGGATATGAACGAAGGACGGCCTGCTCCTTTCCCAACTGAGATCCACACACGTGTTAAAAGTCTTGGCAACTTGCATAAAAGCCTGCAAATGCCTAAACAAGCTGGCAGAACAATTGGTATTCGGAAGAAATAAGAATATACTAAAAGCTCCTTGTGCAAGAAAAAAGACTTAAATAATGATCCGTATTTATTATGAAGGCCTGCCTCAATTGATTTATGGGGCAGGCCTTATTCTTAAGTTCATTTTAGAAACTGCCAGCAATTAAATATGATCAATACATGAAGAGACACGTTTCCAATAAACGCGTCCTATAATAGAAACATTGGGCAGCTTCTAATAGATGGGTTTACTTAATAAAAAATATCCCCTGCATGATCTAAATTCCCTATGTAAACGCTGCAATATTAAATGGCTTCTGTTGAATTTGAAATCACTTTTTCTGCAGATGAATGGATAGGCAAAATGACGTCGACGGTTGTTCCCTTATGGATTTCACTTTTAATCGAGATCTTTCCTTGATGCTCTTCAATAATTTTATAACACATCATTAACCCTAAGCCGGTTCCTTTTTCTTTAAGACTATAAAAAGGTTCGCCGAGATGTGGAATACGCTCTTTTGGAATCCCGCAGCCCTGATCTATACAACGTATTAAAACGTGATTGTGGCCCAGTTTCTTTACTTGAATGACTATTTTCCCATCCCTGTCCATCGCTTCAATCGAATTTTTTAAGATATTAATAAGTACTTGTTTTAATTGGTTCACTTCGCATTGAATCAATGGGATGTCTTCTTCCTCTTCTATGATTACTTTTATATTGCTGCTGATTGCTTCAGGATAAACAACAGCTAAAGCCTGTTCAATTAACATTCGCAAATCCTGAAGTTGAATCGTGGTTGCCTGTGGCTTGGCTACTGCCATAAATTGATTGGTAATTAATTCAATTTGATTAACCTCAGCTTGCATCACATCGATATATCCTTTATTGCTTTCATCTATTGAAGATTGCAGTAAACTTAGAAATCCTTTGAGAGAAGTCAAGGGATTTCGAATTTCGTGAGCAATTCCTGCTGATAATTGACCGACCACAGCAAGCTTCTCCGATTTTCTTAGTAATTCTTCCGCTTGCTTCAGTTCTGTAATATCCCGTCCAATGATTACAAGTCCTTTACGTTGCCGATCAGAATTAAAAACTGGCACCTTAATAACTTCAAAAATAATTGATTCGCCATCAGGCTGTGGGATCACTTCTTCACTTCTGGTGATATGGCCATTTTCCCATGTTTTTTCATCTGATTCCTCGCAGCAATAAAAAGTATCTCTACAGAGGTCATTGTAGGCAGCCAGTTCGCTATCACTTTTACCATGATATGGGACATTCTCGAATTGAAAATAAGAAAGTGCTGTATCGTTTACTTCAAGCCATTTTCCTTCACCATCTTTAAATACAATTACGTCAGGCATGGCATTTATTAATGTGCGTAAACGTTTCTCGCTTTCTTTCAATGCTTCTTCCATTCGTTTATGTTCCGTAATATCCCTTAAGATGGATACGAAAGCTGACACATTCCCCTTCTCATTTACAATTGGGGAGACGAAGCTGCTTACATCAATGAAACTTCCATCTTTTCTCTGCCTAATTGTTTCATATGACATAACATGTCTGTTATTTAATATTTTTTGAAAGATTTCGGTACACTGATCAAACAGGAAATTAGGGATAATAGGCAGCTGTCTTCCTATTACCTCCTGTTCAGTCCAGCCAAATACTTCTTCAAAAGCTTTATTTACTTTAATGACATTAAAGTGTAAGTCGAAAATAATAATAGAATCCACTGTGTTTTTAAGAAACAAGTCCAATTGCTGTTTCGTTGATTGGAGTTCTTTTTCCATCTGTTTATTTTTAGTAATATCTTTTACAATTCCATAAACTCCAACAATCTCATTGTCTATAAAAGTGGGGAAACTTTTCACTTTAAAATCTACACGGTGCCCATTTTTGTGCTTAATCGCGATCTCATATTCCTGCTGTTTTCCTTTTATTGTTTTTTCCAAATATTTCAATCCATCTTCTAGATGTTCTGGAAGAATTAACGATTTAAGATCTATCTTTTGAAGCTCTTCAACCGTATATCCCACCATTCTCTCCATTGCTGGATTCGCATCCAATAAATTCCCCTGTAAATCACAAGAATAGATTCCGTCAGGGTTATGATCAAAAAGGGATTTATAAAATTCTGTAGATTTAATTGATTTTTTTACGGCAGGTTGTTCTCTGTTGTTGATATTTGGAATGATATCCCCTCTATTCATATTTGATAAATACTTCTTATCTATACCATCGGGCGAAGAACTTGGAGCAAGCAACATGTCCTTAAAACTTGTTAAGATCGGAGGAATAACGTGAACAACTGCACCGATAGTGATTCCCCCATAAATAAAAGGGGTTAGCTCAAATCTCCAAATTCCTTTTAAATGTTCAATTTCCCAATAAGTCCTGGAAGCTAAGGATAATGATAGAGAAGGAGTATTGATCAAAAAATTGTTCGAATTAATTAATCCCTGTTCATATAAAATAGGAGATGCTTTAATCACATTCCATCCACGATCTAAAACTGCTAAATAGCACTTGGACTGCTGTGAGATACTTAGGCTTTGGTAATATTCAGATAGCTTAAAGCGTTCCAGTTTTAATTGGTTACGCAGCATTCCAGTTACATTTTGTGCCGCTGCTGTAACGACTGATAAAAAATATGGATGATTGACTGTCCATAGCCCAGTCAAATCAATGACTCCCAACATTTTTTTGGTGGCAGGATCATGAATGGGAGCAGCTGAGCATGTCCATTTTTGTACCTCTTGGCAAAAGTGTTCTCCAGCAAACACTTGAATCGGAGAACCGGTAGCAATTGCCAATCCAATGCCATTCGTGCCTGCATTGCTTTCTTTCCATGATGAGCCAGCAACCAAATTCATATCCTCAGCCTTGAGCATTAGCGACAAATCTCCATCTATATAAACGATATCTCCGGAAGGATTACAATACGTTATCAAATGGCCGGAATCCATATACATGTCCTTTAATTTCGTAAGAACCGGTTTTATCATATAAAATAAGGTATCTGTTGATACATATTCCTTAATTTGTTCTTCACTAAGGCTGATAGAAGTCTTACTTTGAAGTGGACTGATTCCTTGTTCCAAACAGCGCTTCCATGAATCATACATTAAAGGGCGGATTGTTGGAGTTTTGTTGTTGCCAGAAACAAACTTTTCCCATTCACGTTCCAGCTTTAGTTTTAGGTTATTCATTACTATAGCTATACCCCCTAAAATAAATGATTGTAAATATCCCGCTTTTACAATATTAGAAAATTCTGGGCTATTGATGTTCGCCTCCTTAAAAATCATATTGCTTTTAAATTATATATTAAAAGTTTGACTCTTTTCTCATAGATTAGTGTTATTGTTTGTAAATTTTGCGCTTTGGTAAAACTAAGTTTTCCTTCAAAAAGCAGCAAATTTCACGAAAAGAGCTTGGAACTAACCAAAAGTATTTTAAAATCGTTAAAACATAGTCTATTTTATTTTTATTAAGAGTTATGTTATTAAACTTGCAAATCTTTTGGCTTTTTTCTAGCCTTTAAACGCTTATACAGCGGAAATCCAACCATATAATACCCTGAAAAGGATAGCAGAATCAGGGATAAACCTGCCATTGTCAATAGACTGTATCTATACCAATTTCCAAAGAAGGAACCATCATGCAAAGTAATGAGGAAGGTTGAGTAATCTGGATTTGTCGATAAAACTTTTCCTGTACTCGCATCGATCTGAACACTTTGACTATTATTAAAGCGAACCTGGTAAACATTGGCACTTGGCCTATACTCAATTCTGAATATATCTTCTGCCGAGGATGCATCTGGGAGTTCCTGAGACGTGGCAATAGTCACGACCTTATCGATTGGCAGTGACTGACTTGGACTCGCCTCTTTCCCCATCCTTAACTCATCAGCCACTCCGAAGGGTATCATATAAACAAGCAAGAGGCCTGTGACAGCAACGAACATAAAAACAAAAGATAATATCAATCCTGACCATTTATGTACTTTTCGGCTAAATTGGTACAAACTCATAGCTCTTGACAAATTACCACCACACCCTTTGTCTTATTTTTAGGCTCTTTTCTCATGAATTGTTGTTTTTACTTATTAATTTTGCCCGTTGATTTCCACTACGGGCACTCAAGCTTTCCCGGGGAAGGAATGGGAGCCTCCTCGGCTTCGCCTGTGGTGTCTCCCACTCCCTCTTTTCCGCAGGAGTCAAGTGCCCTCCGTTCCAATCAGCTCAGTTGGTTAAACTAAGTTCGTTCGTCTTCAAAAAGCAACAAACTTTACGAAAAGAGCATTAATAAATCATCACCGTTTATGCCAAACCGTCGGTGATTCCGTTATTTGCTCTTTCCTTAGCAGAAACGGTTCAGCAGCCTCAAATATTCTCCAAAATCACCTCCTTTTTACCATGTCCCCACAAAAATATAAAACGCTTCCATTAAAGACACGGAATATTTAAAAAATTCATAATTCTATGGTGGCTTAATGTGATTTTACGTGGATAAATTAGGTTTGTCAATTATATTTTACTATATTAGTAAAATAGTAAATTACTAAATTAATAAGGGAATATACTAAAGTTTTATTCTGAAAATAAAATAATACGAACAAGTAAAACCTTTTTCTAATCAGCAATTCCATAAAAATACAAATGAAAAAATAAAAAGAAAAGGTGACCGCCTTAAGTGACCCTTGAATAAAATCACACCCGATAAAATTATGTACAAAAAAATAACTCCCCAAAAAAAGGGAGCTCTAAAATGGCTAATCATCCAAAGGAATCGCGGGCTGCATTCGCATTGGCTCAATATGTTTGGTCAAAAGCATTTAATAAGAGCAAGAGGCTCCAACATTTACAGATTATCTTTCAAAGGATGGCGGATTCTTTACATTTTTTTGTTTCTTAATCTTTTTCTTCTGATTGGTTAATACAGCAAACACTACTTTAGAGTGGAAAAGGTGCAAGGGAGACCGAATTAAATTCATTACTCTGCCTAATCTAAGATATACTTCCGGATCAAAAGCCGAAAGCTTATATACCTCTTTGCTATACCACTGTTTAATCGGCTGTATGAGAGGCCTGTCTCCTTTAATATCTGGATTCCGGAATGCCTCTGTAATGGCCATCTCCCAAGGAGTAGCAATCAAATGCGAAATTCTCTTGTGAAATGTTTTGGTAAACCCTTTATCTGGATAGGCAAAATGTTTCAAATAACTCTGTAGCTCTAAGGCTTCCATAGCTGCGACAGAAATACCTTGCCCAAATACAGGATCAAAGCGGCAATGCGCATCTCCAACTATCAGGAAACCTTCCGGGACATCCGCCAGGTCAAAACGCCGGCGCACCTGATAAGGAATCTTATGTATTTTTATCTCTGATATTGGCTCCACTTGTTCGAGAAAATGAAGTACATCAGGGACGGGTAACTTTTGGGCATAAGCAAAAAATTCCTCATTGGTAATTGGCGCGGGTTCATTGGCATAACCGCTAAAGGTAACAGAGAAACGATTCTCTTCAATCGTTTGAATAAAAGCACCATACGGGTTTTCAGGGAAGCTGGGAGAAATCAGAAGATTACACCAGTCTGGACGTTCCTGATTTTTAAGACGAAAAAATCTGGTGGCATAGAAAAGCTGAATCCACACCTTTTCTTCCTTTATCCCTATTCCATATGATCTTAGCCACTCAACACTTTTTGAACCAAACCCGCTAGCATCAACAACCAGATCTGCATAAAGTTCTTCTTCTCTTCCTGTCTTAAGGGAGCGTACCTGCACACCGGATATTTTATTATGTTGGCGATCTAATAACAGCCGCTCGGCCTTCGTTTCGTACTTGGCTTCAATATTGGATACTTGGTCAATACGGTTTTGCAAATGCCACTCTAACATAGGCCAGCTTTGTTGAACCATAACTAATTCTCCTGGAAACCGCTGTTTCCAGAAACCAAAATGATGCCATTTCAAATCTCTTGTAAAATTATTTACAATACTCCCATCTTCTATTAATTGATCAAGGAAATGCGGAAACAATTTCTCAATTGCTTCTTCACCGCCTTTTAATAAAACATGAGGATGATAGCTTTGCGGCACTCTCTTCCTTGGGGCTTTTTCTTCCCATCTTTGATCGGCTTCCAAGATGATTACCTTTCGAAAGGAATGTGACAGGGCTTTAGCAGCTAATTTCCCAGCGATGCTTCCTCCGATAACAATTGCTTTCTCCAATAGGATACTTCCTCCAATCTTTCAGCAAATATTGTCGGGATTTTATTTCTATCTATTGTTTTTTAAAAACCTTACATCCGACAAACCGCTGACACAGCCCCCTCTGCTATTCATTATAAATTGATTTATTTTTACTTCATGTGTGGCCCATTTCCGGTATAATCACAAACCGTTATCATTTAAAGAGGAAATATACATAATCCGTGGGTACGCCGCATTCACCTTGTTGTCTTAGCATGGCTGTTACATTGCCTCGATGGTAGGTTCCATGGTTTACTACATGATGAATGAGATCAGCTAGTATGAATTCACAGCGGCCATACCTGGGGTGCTCGGTAATGATAACTCGTTCTGAATCTTGCTGCTCTGCAAAAAAACTGTAAAATTCCTTTGATAGTGCAGCATATAACGCTTCAAGTTCATCTATTTCGGCTCCTGCCGCTTCTGACTTTCGATGCTCAACTTCTTTGACTGTTTCATGGAAACTGCTTCCCTTCATCGTCTCCAGCCAGGTAATGTCTGTTGCATAAAGGTGAATCAAAACTTCTGAAATCGATGAGAAAACACTTTTAATTGTCTTTTTTGAAACGCTATCAGGCAGTTGTTTTAAGTGCTGGAACACTTGTTGGTTAGCCCAAACGTGGTAATCGTACATTTTTATGGCCCGGTTATTTTCCATTAGCTTATGCCCCTCTCTTTTTGTCACATTTTTGAATAAGGATCTTTTCTCATAAAATGTTGTTTTTACTAATAAATTCTGCCCGTTGATTTCAGCACGGCGCACTTGCTTTCCGCGGGGAGGAATGAGAACGCCTGCGGGGTCTCCCACTTCCCTCACTTCCCGCAGGACATTGGAAAAGCATCCTTGAATAAACACCTCGTCGTAAGAAAATGCGAATGCATTTTTGAGGATCAAGTGCCCTCCGCTTTAATCAACTCAGTTGGTTAAACTAAGTTTTCCGCCCGAAAAGCAACAAACTTTACAAAAACAGCCTTGTATAAATAAGAAATCAATTAAAACCACATACACTGCTGCTTTAAAGTTATTCAAATAATGATGGTCTCGGTTCAGCCATGCCAAAATGTGCCCATTCTTCCTTTGAAGGACCGTATATACCAGGAACATGAAGTCCTGCCTGCCTCATAAGAATAGTCATTTGTCCTCGATGATGAGTTTGGTGCTGATTTAAAAATAGTAAAAGATTTCCCTTTGCCATTTTTTGACCAAAGAAATCAATCTGTTCAGATAAGTTCTCATCAGTCCATTGAGTTTTCAATGCCTCAACAAGTTGATTTGAAGATTTAATATAGCTTTCAGCAATAAAATTAGCCGAAGAAGGGACGGACCAGTCTTCACTTGGTGCTTCAAATCTTAAACCTGCCTGTGAGCTAATCACTTTAATGGATGTAACCGTATGCCATGCAATACGTCCTAAAGACCAGTGCTGTGAAGAAACCTCCTGTTTCAAAGATTCATCAGTAAGAGTTTTAAGAAGCTTACTTGTAGCTCCGGCTTCAAATTCCCAAGATTTCAAAAAATCGTTTAAGCTTTGATACATCCAAAGCCTCCTCTCCATAGATAGTCACTTTAACATTCTCCCTTTTATGGAAATTTCCTCCTGAATCTTTTAAAAATAATTCTTGTATAGGCTTTTTTATAAAGCATATAGTGCCAGTAACGGTTTAATTAGATGGCCCTATACATAAAAAAAAGGGCACATTTCTTATTCCAGAAATGTGCCTTGCTGCTGAAAAAACTTTTTCCTAATTGTTAGAATAGCGTTCTGATAGTTTCTTTTTATGTGACTGAAACACCTCTTCCAGCGGAATATTGTACTTGTTTGCAATCACAATTATATTGCCTAATACATCCCCTAATTCTTCAGTTAATTCCTGTTTATTTTCCTCATAAGTTCCCATTGCTTCATCAGGTCTATCCCTGCCTATCTCAAGAGCTCTTATTGCTCGGGCAACCTCACCTGTTTCTTCTGCTAAAAAGCCAATCCGAATAAAAATATCTAACTCAGACCAGCCTCTGCTTTCATAATAGTCCTTAACCCATTGCTGAAATTCAGTGACAATCATTTTTTTCAACCTCCAATTCATATATTCAGTTTAACAAAAAATTGAAAGTTTTATATAATCGTTAATGGTGAATATTAGGAGGGGATATATTTGAAAAGGATAGCTGTTTTTTGCGGATCAAGTAATGGAGCATCTGAGGTTTATATCGAAGGGGCAAAAAAACTAGGTAAAGAACTAGCGAAACGAAATATCGAACTTGTTTATGGAGGAGCCAGTGTTGGTATTATGGGCGCAGTTGCAGATTCAGTATTAGAAGAAGGAGGATATGTAATTGGTGTTATGCCAAGGTTTTTAGAAAATAGGGAGATATCCCATAAGAACTTATCAGAGTTGATTATAGTAGATTCTATGCATGAAAGAAAGGCGAAAATGTCGGAATTGGCAGATGGATTTATCGCTATGCCCGGCGGGCCAGGCACGCTGGAAGAGTTCTTTGAAACATTTACTTGGGCTCAATTAGGACTCCATCAAAAACCATGCGGACTGTTAAATATTAATCAGTATTTTGATCCTATTGCCACATTATTTAATCATATGTCAAAGGAACAGTTTTTACATGAAAAGTATCAAACTATGGCATTAATCGATAATGAGCCAAATGATTTACTTGATAAATTTACTGCATATGAACCACCAGCCGTAAAAACATACATCACTGAAAAGCAGATTTGATAGGCAAATGGGTCATTTATTTTAAAAAGGCAGCAAAATAACCTAAATTTAATTCAATAAAAAAAGCTGCCTGGATCTTCTCCGGGCGGCCTAAGAGTATATTAGTTCATTTTTTGTCCCCTTTAAAATTGATCAAATTTTTATATGCGATGAAATCAATTCCCCATCATCACATGCATCGAACACTTCAAAAAATTTGAACGATGGTTTCTTTTTTGTAAAACTTTGCAGTTTCTCCATCAATATTGGATATAACTGAGCATGTGCTCTTTCTGCGTCTTCCTTTGTATCCCAGTAATTCAACGCTCTATATTCACCTGCCGAATCGTCAAAAAAATAAACATTGCCGCGAAATCCGCTTAGCTTTCTGCTGGCAGAGTCGAATTCCCTTGTCAGTTTTTCGGCTACACTTCTCTGTCCTGCTTCAAGTTTATATTTTACGAGCCGTGCGTAATACATTGGGTTCCCCCCTATTGTAAAAATTGGCTTACTCATCAATATATGAAAATTTAAACAAAAAGATGCTTGAAAACAGCCCCACTTTTGTGGATACGAATCATTACTTAAATAAGAAATCTTTTATAAGGGACCCTTCCCTTTTTTTAATCATTAAAGCAGCAATATTTTTTTACCATTTTATTAGGGCTCTTTTATCTTAAATTGTTGTTTTTACCCGTTCCAATCAACTCAGTTGGTTAAACTAAGTTCGCCTTCAAAAAGAAACAGACTTTACGAAAAGTGCCTTTTATTATTACCTTAACCTGCTCCTATGTGTAAAAACACCAGCAAAATATTTCCCATATGAAAATCCCCTGGTTAAAATGGCCAGGGGATTCTCATAATTAATTTTCTTATTTATATTTGTTAATCCTATTTTATATTTCTGCAGAGTCTGTTATAGATCCCTTTTGTACTTGAGTTACGGCAGTTAAGGCAGACGAAATTTCGTTAGATGCCTGTTTAATCGCTTCTTGGGCAAGTGTAGGATCTGAATTCGCTTTTTCAATTGCTTTTGTTAGCAATTCTTGCGTAAGTGATACATTTGCTTTTGCTTGATTTAGCTGATTTACATCAATTTGTTGAGGCATAATGATCTCTCCTTTTATTGAATTACTCTTATATCATGACCCTATATTTTCTTTTTATTAGGGTAAAAATTACCTTGAAGTTGCTAAACTCCCCGGTAGTCGAAGAAGGAAAATTGCTGCCAATTAATAATTGGTTTAGAATCATTCCACCTTATACATTAAATAATCTGAGCTGACATGCAGCCCCCTCCTTATCCATCACATCATGATGCCCGCCAATGAGGCCGTCTTCATAATTTGACAAACGATTAACTGGTTTCGCTGAAGAATGCTCAAATAAAGAACCTGATCTATTAGGAGTCATTTTAATGATTGCTTCCCATGCAAAATTATAGTAAACTCGATTTAACTTAATTAAATTAATTAACTAAGTTGCAGTCTTTATTTTCCACCAGATTTTCATTATAAAACTTTTCAGGAGGCAATTATGAGTATTACAGCCAATTTAACCTGCCAATTCAAATCCATCTTCAATACTGCTGCGGCTCCAAGGATCTTTTTTGCACCTGGGAGAATCAATCTAATTGGTGAACATACAGACTACAATGGTGGCCATGTCTTCCCTGCCTCCATTTCATATGGAACTTATGCTTTAGGAAGAAAACGGGACGACCAGAAACTGCGCTTCTATAGCATGAATTTTCCCGATACCGGCATTATTGAGTGCGACCTGTCAGATCTGGCATTTGATGAATTACACTACTGGGCAAATTACCCTAAGGGCATTATTCTTTACTTACAAGAAGCTGGTCATAAGATTCCTTTTGGAGCCGATATTTTATTTTACGGAAATATCCCAAATGGAGCCGGACTTTCTTCGTCCGCTTCGATCGAGCTCGCAACAGGAGTTCTCGTAAACGAACTATTTAATTTAAATCTGGAACGGATTCCAATGATCAAACTTGGGCAGAAAGTCGAAAATAATTATATTGGTATTAACAGCGGCATTATGGACCAGTTTGCCATCGGAATGGGCAGAAAGGATCATGCCATCCTATTGAATTGCCAGACACTTGATTACAAATACGCACCAATAGCTTTAGATGATTACGTCATTATGATCATTAACACGAACAAACAGCGGACATTGGCAAAGTCAAAATATAATGAGCGCCGTGCTCAATGTGAGCAGGCATTAAGCGATCTGCAGAAGGAAAATTCCATCAGCAGTTTAGGTGAGCTGACGGTATCAGAATTCGAGAAAAACAAACATCTTATCAAAGATGAAATAAACCGAAAACGCGCCAAACACGCCGTTTATGAAAATGCACGAACCTTGGAAGCGCTCGAAAAGCTGCAGCAGGAGAATCTTCAGGGCTTCGGGGAATTAATGATTAAATCTCATGTATCCTTAAGGGACGACTATGAGGTTACTGGCCTTGAATTGGATACGATTGTCCATGCTGCATGGGAGCATGACGGTGTTTTAGGCGCCCGTATGACCGGAGCAGGATTCGGCGGCTGTGCGATCGCCATTGTTGCGAAGGACAAAGTAACTGATTTAAAAGAAACGATTAACACCATTTATCGCGATACAGTTGGCTATGATGCATCATTTTATATTGCAGCCATCGGTGACGGGGCAAAAGAACTTATTGAGGAGTGAAGACAATGAGTGTATTAGTTTTAGGCGGGGCGGGTTATATTGGTTCACACGCTGTCTATCAATTAATTGACCAAAATGAAAGGGTTGTCATCATTGATAATCTTGAAACTGGCCACATGGAAGCCATTCATACTGATGCGAAATTTTATAAAGGGGATATACGGAACATCGACTTCCTTCGCTCTGTCTTTGAAAAAGAGGCGATTGATGCCGTCATCCACTTTGCCGCCAATTCACTTGTCGGCGAGTCAATGGAAAACCCAATCAAGTATTTTGATAACAATGTGTATGGGACACAGGTCTTGCTTAAAGTAATGGTTGAACACAATGTGAATAAAATTGTCTTCTCTTCGACTGCCGCAGCATATGGCGAGCCTGAAACCGTCCCGATTACTGAGACAGCCCCAACAAACCCGACCAATGCTTACGGCGAAACGAAGCTCACAATGGAAAAATTAATGAAGTGGACTGAGCATGCCTATGGGATTAATTACGTCTCACTCCGTTATTTCAATGTGGCTGGGGCAAGGGAAACTGCAGAAATCGGGGAAGACCATTGCCCTGAAACTCATCTTATCCCAATCATCCTGCAGACAGCTTTAGGCCAAAGAACGCATATCACCATTTTCGGCGAGGATTATGACACTCCTGATGGCACTTGTATCCGGGATTATATCCATGTTGAAGATCTGATCGATGCCCATCTCCTGGCATTAAACTATTTAAGAAAAGACGGAAAAAGCAACATCTTCAACCTTGGCAGCAGCCAGGGATTTTCGGTAAAGGAAATGATCGAAACAGCAAGAAGCATAACCGGCAAAGAGATTCCGGCTGAAATCGGCCCCCGCAGGGCTGGTGATCCAGGCATTTTAATAGCAAGCTCGGAGAAAGCAAAACAAGTATTAGGCTGGAGGCCAGCTCGTACCTCCATTACGAAAATCATCAAGGATGCATGGAAGTGGCATTCTTCCCATCCAGAAGGCTACAAGAAGGAGGTGTCATCATGATTTACCAGGATATAGCAGGACTCATTCAAAAAGCATTGGAAATTGAACTGATTGAACCTGCTGACCGAATTTATATACGGAACCAGGTAATGAGCTTAATCGGGCTGGAAGTTTTTCCAGATGAAGAAATCCAGCCAGTCAATGACACAATCCCAAACCTCGTGGAAAAAATCACTGCTTATGCAGTTGAACAGGGTGTCATAGAAAATGTCTTTGATGGAAAAGAAATTATAGCAGCTAATATCATGAATTGCTTTGTGCCGATGCCCTCCATCGTCAACAAGATCTTCAATATGAAGTATCAGGAATCACCGAAAGCGGCTACTGATTACTTTTATAATCTCAGTAAAAACAA
The DNA here is from genome assembly GCF_000518885.1 of Bacillus sp. J33. Taxonomy (GTDB): domain Bacteria; phylum Bacillota; class Bacilli; order Bacillales; family Cytobacillaceae; genus Cytobacillus. The sequence goes on from NZ_JAEL01000008.1 coordinate 41,478, forward strand.
TAATTATATCCAGCTGAACAGAATTGCAAAAAATATTTCCTATAAAGTCAATACAGCTTACGGCCAGATGGATATTACCATTAATTTATCCAAGCCTGAAAAGGATCCTGAACAAATTAAACGGGAACGTGCAATGAAACAGACTGGGAACTACCCTAAGTGTCTATTGTGTGTTGAGAACGAAGGATACAAAGGGCGAACCGGTTACCCTGCACGTGCCAACCATAGGATTATCAACATCCCTCTTGAAGGAGAAAACTGGTATTTTCAGTATTCGCCATATGTTTATTATAATGAACATTCTGTCCTGCTGTCTGAGGAGCATCGCATGATGAAAATAGACAAGGCGACATTCCAGAGATTACTCAGCTTTACGGATAAATTCCCGCATTACTTCATTGGTTCGAATGCTGACCTTCCCATTGTGGGGGGCTCGATTTTAAGCCACGACCACTATCAGGGCGGGAACTATGAATTTGCGATGACCCGGGCTGGGGATGCATTCTCTTTTCAGCTGAAGGCCTATCCGGAAATAAAAGCATCAGTTGTAAAATGGCCGATGTCGGTCATCCGTTTAAAAGGAACTGACAGGAAAGCAATTGCCAGCGCAGCTGATCATATTCTGCACACCTGGAAAGGCTACTCGGATGAAGCGGCAGGTGTATTGGCCTTTACCGGCGATACACCACATAATACCATTACGCCAATTGCCAGGAAACGGGATGGCCTCTTTGAACTGGACCTCGTCCTGCGGAACAACCGGACATCAGATGAACATCCACTGGGCATTTTCCACCCGCATGCTGATGTTCATCATATAAAAAAGGAAAACATTGGCTTGATTGAAGTCATGGGTCTGGCTGTTTTGCCTCCAAGGTTAAAAGAGGAATTAACTGAAATCCAGGAATATCTTTTAGGCAATCCAAACAGCGTTGAAGCGTACCATCAACAATGGGCATTAGAGATAAAAGCGGCATATGGAGATATTGCTGACCGGGAACAGGCAGCATCCATTTTACAGGCGGAACTAGGAAAGAAGTTTGTCAGATGCCTGGAAGATGCAGGCGTATTAAAGGGACAAAATGCTTTTGAAAAATTAATAGACTCTCTAAATAAATTGGTGAAAATGACATGAATATAGTCACGAATAAAATTCTTGGTAAATGGACGGAGTATACGATTTCGAATGACCATGGCATCAGCGTAAGTGCACTGGACTTCGGCGGGATTATTACGAAAATCATGGCCCCTGATAAAAATGGCAAGCTGGAGAATATCGTCTTAGGCTATAAGGATTATCAGGATTATGAGTCAAATCCCCATTATTTTGGTGCCATTATTGGTCGTGTTGCAGGCAGAATCAAAGGAGCTTCCTTTGAACTTGATGGCAGAACATATAACCTTGAAGCAAACAACGGGGAAAACCATCTGCATGGCGGATCGGGAGGCTTTCACCAAATCATCTGGAAGGTCTTTCCCTTTAAAACGGATTCTGAGGCTGGTTTAAAGCTTACTTATAAAAGCGCTGACGGGGCCGGCGGTTATCCAGGCAATCTTGACATAACCGTTATCTATACTCTGAACAATGAGCAGCTTATAATCGATTACCTGGCAACCACTGACCAAACAACTCCAATCTCGTTAACGAATCATTCTTACTTTAATTTAAGCGGGAATTTAAAGAATACGATCCATGATCACCGTGTTACGATTGACAGCAGCAGGTTTGTTGAATTCGACAAGGACTTAATTCCAACCGGAAAATTGGCTGATGTGGAAGGAACTCCATTTGATTTTCGCAGCGGCCGTATTCTCCGCACCGGATTTGACCACTGCTTTGAGCAGAACCTGATTGTTGGGAATGGCTATGACCATTATTTCCTTTTTGATCATACTTCAGAATTCCAGGCAATCATTGAAGAGCCTGACAGCGGACGCATGATATCAGTTAAAACAAATCAGCCAGGTTTGGTCATGTATACCGCAAATGCTCTTGAGAACGGATTGCAGCTGACAGAAAGCATATCCCGTAAACATCATGGTGTCTGCCTTGAAACCCAAGGCTCACCCGCTTCATTGTACAATGATAATTTCCCGGGTATCCTGCTAAATGCCGGAGATCGTTATGAGAAACAGACTATCTTTACCTTTCAGGTACTAAAAAAGTAACATAAAAGGCTGAGCCTTTATAAAAAAGGTTCAGCCTATTTTTGCAACTGGATCAAACAGTTCAACCAGCAGCAATGATACAGCACCTAATAATGTGGCATCATCCCCCAGTCTTGTGAACGATATATCCGTTTCTCTTGCTTCATCTGTTAATACTTTTTGATGGATCATTTCTAGCAGAGGCGGCTTAATGAATCTTTCGCTCTTCATTACCCCTCCGCCTAATACGATTTTTCCCGGGTTAACCAAATGAATTAAATTTGTTATACCGATTCCGAGAATCTTGCCAGTTTCCTGAAGCAGCTCGATACATGGTTCATTGCCTTTTTCAGCCATCTCAAATATTTCCTTGCCTGTCAGTTTTCCAGATATCCCTTTTATCTGTTTTGCTGCCCGCTCTGCGATTGCCTCGCCGCTCACTAAAGTCTGGAGGCAGCCACGGTTCCCGCATTCACATATCTCACCGTTCATATCAATGGTCATATGCCCTAATTCACCGGCAATCCCCTGTGCACCATGATATAAATTACCGTTCATCACTACACCAGCACCTACACCACGCCCGACATTGACAGCGACCATGCTGTCGACATCACCATGTCCCCCGAACCGCGATTCTCCAAGTGCCATAGCTCGTGCATCATTTTCTACCTTTACAGTTAAGTTAAATTCTTTCTCTAAAACTTCTTTAATAGGAATATTTTTCAACTTCAAAATCGGCGCCACAAGTGAGGTTCCTGTTTCGACATCCACTACCCCGTGCATCGCAATGCCAATCCCAATGATTTTTTCCTGATCTGTCTTGGATATATTCAAAATTTTATATATGATATCCTTTAAAGCAGAAACGAACTGCTCATTTGTTAACGGCTTTGCAAGCAAGCTCGAAGTCCGCTGAAGAATTTCACCTGTCAAATCACTAAGTATACATTCCACTCTTTCGGGCCCGGCATCGACACCAATTACATAAAAAGCTCCTGCATTGATATGCAGCATTGTAGGTTTACGTCCCCCGCTTGAATGGCCAAGCGTGCTTTCCTTTACCAAACCCTGGTCGATCAGTTCCTTCACTATGCTGCTGACTGTCGGAGGGGTCAAACTGGTTTCTTTCGCAATCTGCGCCCGTGATATAGGCTCAGATGTACGGATTTTATTTAAGATGATTGATTTATTAACAGACTTCATTAACTGAAATGTTCCGCGCTGCATAGAAAATCCTCCAAAAATTAATTCATATGTGTTATTATATCACACGGAAACTTAATTAAATTAATTAATAAAATAATATAATGAAGGTAGAGGAGTCACGTGAGCACATCACAGATGTTTTTAATAGGCATTCATGCATCCTGAGGTTTAGCCAGCACTATGGCAGGCTTGTTCTTACATCTTTGTGAAGACTTTCAAAAGATGTAACAATAAACGATAAGCATTATTATTCCTTTCTTTATAATAGGCCAAAAGTATATAGACTTATTTCTCATCACGAAAAGCGCTAAAGTTGTTTTACTTTAACGCTCTTCTTTTTATCTAAACGCACTAAAAATTGAAGTATTTTTATTAATTCCTCTGCCAAATCCACAGGAAATTCTTTTAGGAAATCTCTCAAAAGTTGTTTTCTTTAATCTTTTTTAACTGAACAAAATCCTTTTATTTAAGCGGATAAACTTAATCTTACCTTGCCAGCCAACCGCCGTCAATCGCTAAAATATGCCCGTTCATATAATCAGAGGCTCTGCTTGCTAAGAATACGGCAACACCCATTAAGTCAGATGGGTCCGCCCATCGGCCGGCTGGAATTCTGGATAGAATTTCTGCATTACGCTTTTCATCCGCACGGATAGGTGCCGTGTTAGCGGTTGCAACATATCCAGGGGCGATGGCATTGATTTGAATATTATATTCCGCCAATTCATTTGCAAAGGCTTTGGTTAGACCCGCAACGGCATGCTTACTGGCTGTATACGGAGGTACAAATTTTCCTCCCTGAAAAGATAGCATCGAAGCAATATTGATGATTTTCCCGCTCTTCTGCTTAACCATCACTTTTGCTACTTCCTGGCTCAATAGATATAAAGAATTCAAGTTGGTCTCTATGACCGCATCCCAGTCTTCTTCGTTATATTCCAAGAGTGGAGCGCGACGGATGGTTCCAGCATTGTTTACTAAAATATCTATCTTACCGTATACTTCTAAGCACTTATCTGTAACTGCTTTTAGTGCTTCTCTCTTCGTCAGATCCGCCTGGAAAAACTCTGCTCTGCGCCCTGTTTCTTCAATTAATTGCTTAGTCTGAGCCCAATTGTCGTTCCGAGCTACAATAAATATGTCAGCGCCAGCTTTAGCCAGAGCTACCGCATACCCTTGACCTAATCCTGAATTACCTCCTGTAACAATGGCCACTTTATCTTTTAGGCTAAAAAAATCCAGTGAAAATGATTGAAGATCGTTTCCCATCGGTTATAACCTCCCCTTTTAATAGGATTCTTATCTCAATTCTTCCATCTTAATATGATCCATGTCACTATACGTGATGTTTTCGCCGCACATTCCCCAAATAAAGGTGTAGTTGCTTGTTGCTGTTCCAGTGTGGATTGACCAGCTGGGAGAGATTGCTGCTTGTTCATTTTTCATTACTAAATGTCTTGTTTCATCTGGCTTGCCCATAAAATGGAATACACGTGTTTCTGGCTCCATATCAAAGTACAAATAAACTTCCATACGGCGTTCGTGGGTATGACAAGGCATTGTATTCCAAACACTTCCCGGAGCAAGCATCGTTAACCCCATTTGCAGCTGACAGCTCTGACAAACATTCGGGTGAACATATTGATAGATTTTCCGCTCATTTAATGTAGAGGAGTCGCCCAACTGTAATGGGTCAATTTTGTTAATATCAATTTTGACCGTTGGATAGGTGTGGTGCGCCGGAGTTGAATTAATATAAAATTTTGCCGGATTATTAGCATTCTTGGAACGAAATAGCACTTCCTTTGTTCCTTTTCCCACGTATAAACCGTCACGCATCTGCATATCGTATTCGGTTCCATCAAGAATCACAGAACCTTCACCGCCAATATTAATGATTCCCAATTCGCGGCGTTCTAAGAAATATTCAACGCCCAATTCTTTATCCAGCTTTATAGTTAGTTCTTTATATGCAGGGGTGACACCGCCAAAAATCATTCGATCATTATGGGTATAGGTCAAGTGCACTTGACCTGATTCAAAAAGTGTTTCAACCAGAAATTCCCTTCTTAAATCATCTGTTGTATATTTTTTAATATCTTCGGGGTGTGTAGCATAGCGAGTTTCCATTATTCCCATCTCCTTTTTATAATTAGGCTCTGTTAAATTTGGCTGTTGATTTCCGCTCCAGGTACTCGCTTTCCGCGGGCGGTCCGACGCTCCTCGGTGCATTCGCACCTGCGGGGTCTCCCTTTGATCCGCACGCCCGCAGGACATTGAATAAGCTTCCCCGAATTAATACCTCTTCGTAAGGAAATGCGGTAGCATTTTCGAGGAGCTCGTACCTTCCGCTCCAATCAACAGGGTGCTAAAATCATCATTGGGCTTTAACATAGCCTATAATTAAAATATTAAAAATATTATCTAGCAATTTTTCCTTGTTCACTTACAAGAAATTGGTGTACTTCTTCTTTCGTAAAGCAATTGCAATCACCATGAACTGTGTGCTTTAAGGCTGATGCTGCAGTTGCAAAAGCAATCATTTCCTGCGGGGGGAGGTCTTCTAAAAAGCCAGATAAAGCTCCAGCAGCAAATGCGTCTCCGCCTCCAACACGATCAACAATTGGCTCAATACCGTGAATTTTGGATTGATAAAGCTCTCCGGCTACAAACAAATTCCCTTGCAGTTTATTGCTTGAAGCCGAGATGGATGTCCGAAATGTTGAACAGATATATTCAATATTAGGGTATTTTTCTCGTATTCTTTGATAATAGTATTTCAATCTTTCATCCGCGGGAATGGAAGCATCAGCCTTATCAAATCCAAGGATGTGAATCGCGTCCAATTCTCCGCAAAAACAAAAATCGGCATATGGCAGCAATGGTTTGATTGCCTCAGAAGCTTCTTGATGACTCCAGAGTTTTGCCCGATAATTAAAATCAAAGCTAATTTTCACACCCAATTCCTTTGCCTTTTTTATCGCAAGAAAAGTGAGTTCTCTTAAATTAGAGGATAGTGCAAGGGTTATTCCAGACACATGAAACAGTGCTGCCCCTTTTAACATTTCTTCAATTTGAGCCTCTTCCAATGATAACTGTGAAAAACTGGAGTACTTACGGTCGTAAATGACTTGCGGCCCTCTTTCACCAACCCCAGTTTCCAAATAATAAGTTCCTAAACGCTCTCCGCCTTTTTGTAAAAAATCAGTACGAACGCCATTGGATTGTAAATGCTTCTTTACAGCTTCTCCCAACGGATTATTCGGAACTTTACTTATAAAATAAGTCTCATAGCCAAAATGCGCTAAAGACACTGCAACATTGGCCTCAGCACCGCCATAATGAACGGTAAGGATATCGGCTTGATTTAAACGTATTCCTGATTGTGTAGAAAAGCGCAGTAAAATTTCTCCCAGTGTAACGACCTTTTTCATTTTAAAGCCTCTCTTGCTTCCTGGACTTTTTTAACATATTGGCTGGCATAATAGGTGATTTTTCCATAATCACCTGTTTTTGCAGGTGCGACAAGGCTGCCTCCTACTCCAACAGCAGCACAGCCATTTTTGATCCATTGATCCACATTATCAAGATTGACTCCACCGGTAGGCATAATGTTTACCTGTGGAAGCGGAGGTTTAATTGCCTTGATAAACTCAGGAGCAAATGTATTACTGGGGAATAATTTAATCATTTCGGCCCCAAATTGTAACGCGTTTTTCATTTCCGTTATGGTCATACATCCAGGCATATATGGAACCTGATACAAATTGCAGAGTTTGGCTGATTCCTCATCAAAGCATGGGCTTACGATAAATTTCGCACCGGCTAAAATGGCAATCCTCGCGGTAGCTGCATCTAGAACAGTCCCCGCTCCAATCACTATCTCTTGGTGGCCAGCATAGTTAGAAGCCAATGCTTTGATAACCTCATCAGCATTTTGGGTGGTAAAGGTGATCTCTATTCCAGTAACTCCCCCCTTTATACAAGCTTCAGAGATTTGTAAGGCCTCCCCGGCGGAATCGGCCCTGACAACGGCAACCACTCCACATCCAGTAATCCTATTTAACACCTCTTGTTTGTTCATAAAATCCCTCCCTGCTTAAATACTGCACTATTATTCTTTAAAAACTGCCATCCTTTAAATAAATGGATAAGAATTCAAATTAAATCACTTCTATTTTTACTTGCTCCGGTGAGCAGCCTTCCTCATCATAGATAATCAGTTCGTTTTCCTGCTTTAAAATACTTGCAGGGATTTTATATTCTTCTTGTGGTCCAATTTGCCAGTATCGACCTAAACAAAAATCATTCACCCAAAAAGTTCCTTTCGATAACCCATCTAAACGTATTTTTACTTTTACAGCATCAATAGATTGTAATGACGTTGAAAAGGCGGTTTTATACCAACATGGTTCAACCTTGTCCTTGGTAAATATATGATCAATCTTTTGCCAGTCCTTCGGCTCGTTTAAAAGCGCAGCACTTTGTATTGTCCAATTTTCAATCTGATTTGCTTCCTTATATAAATAAAGCTTTAATTTCGAAATTCCTTTGAGCCCCTGCCCATCAAATTCAAATTCATTAAAGCCATCATTTAAGAGATGACTTACCTCAGCCACTCCATATGGTGCATCAAAACGGTTCCAGGCTGTTTCGTTAGTTGCGAGCATGAGTGGCGCCCCGTTATTCACTCGTATTCTATGGAGTCCTTCCCCAACGATGATGGCTTTATCAAAGCTTTGATCATTGACAAACTCTAGCAATAACGAAATACGTCCTTCGATATCCGGAATATTTCTTAAGGAATGCGTCTTGCCAATGCCTTCTACTTTCCAGTTGTCCAATAAATCAACAACCTGTCCATCAAGACTAGGAGACTCACTTACTCCCTTAGGTTCTCCTAAAGCTTGTGTGAAATTATATCGTCCCATGTTCTGAACCAAGAGACGAATAGAATTTTTACCTTTTTCAATTGGAAGTTCTATCGAAGCTGCCCCTAAATCATTTACCAGGCCGATATATTCATTGTTAAGAAAAACTCTTGCTGGATCTTCAATTCTCGGCAAAATTAATACTTTTTGACAGCTTTCAGCTGATTCAAATTGTGCAGTATAAGATAAATAACCGCTCCATTGTCCAAATGAACTAAAGTCCAACGGTTTAACTGATTTCTTACTCAAAGAAAAATCGGGGTTTTCGGGTGCTCGATACCAATCCGATAATGGAAACTCAATCTGTTTTTCTGCTTTAGAATTGATTATTTCATTATTTTTCTCCATAGATTCTCTATCATAAACGAGAATTTCAAAGCACTCATTTTTCCGGTCATTAATTGAAATAACCTGCGGCTTTGACCCGTGAAATAGAGTAAAGTGCAATTCTCCATTGCTATGTTTTTCATATCTCTGCGGGAATGGGCAAGAAATAGTAAGTTCATCAAGATCTTTCACCTGTAATACTAGTGAGGATTGCTGCCCAGTCTCATGGTAGACAATACCTGAATTATTTGAAAATCCTGTTGAATACGCTGTTAGTGCAGAAATCTTCACTGTTTTGCCAGCTATTTTTCCTGCTTTCATATTCTTGACTATTGGTAATATCCCATCCGGCTCAACTGTAATAATGAGTTGATGCCGGTCATCACTGTATAGCTTTTGAATCGCCCGCTCAGATTTCAAATTTGCAAGAAACGTAATGCTCCCTGCTTTATTCTGTAATGTTTTGCCCTGAAAACCATCAGGCAGATGGGAACAAACATCCATTGTAGAAGGATTTGTTAATATCGGTTCGACCCAATCAATAAAGCTGTGAACTCGTTTAATTACTTTATACTTTGGTGTTTCTTGTAAGTACTCAGTCAAGGGTGCATCATAATCATAAGATGTGATCATAAATGTATGTTCACCAATTGTACGTCCGCCCCAATGGTCAAAATTCGTTCCGCCGAAAAACATATAATAATTAATCGCTGTAAAACCTTCCATTAACAGCTCAAATAAAGCTTTTTCTAACATACTGGCTGTTTTTTGATTTGCTTTTGATCCGCCCCACTGTTCAAACCAGCCAATCCAAAATTCAAGAACTCCTTTTGGCTGGCCCCCGAATCTCTCATCTAATATTTTTGCATGTTCACTTGCATGAGACCAAAAATTCCGGAACTCAACGGCTCCTTCAACACCGCCATAACAAGTTACTAATGGAACATTAATCCCTCTAGTAATGAGTCCATCACGTAAATATTCCATATACTTTTTATCTGGTTTTCCAAGTGCTTGAAACTCATTTTCAACTTGAACCATGATCACTGTACCTGTATTAGTGATCAAATGCGGAAGAATCCGAGGCACTAATTCGTCAAAATACCGATCTACATAGTGTAAAAATGGTTCATGATAGCAGCGGTATTTCATGTTTTCCTTGGAACTCAGCCACCATGGCAGTCCGCCGAAATCCCATTCCGCACAAATGTATGGCCCTGGCCGGAGAATTACATATAGGTTTCTTTGTTCACATTTCTTTAAGAAAGCTTCCAAATCTTTATCGTTTGCAAAGTCCCAAACACCTTCAGTCTCTTCATGCCAATTCCAAGGAATATAGGTTTCAATACAATTACAGCCTGCTTTTTTTACTTTATCTAGCAGTTCATCCCATTCTGCACGGGGCAAGCGGAAATAGTGAACAGCTGCTGACTTGATGAAAACTCGATTCCCGTCAATCATCCAGCTATTTTTATCAAAATGAATACTCGCCATACTGACTCCCCCCTTCTAATAGCTCTTTTTGTCCTTCTACATGAGCAAATACCTTCAAAGCTGTTTTCATTACAATAAAACAATACAAGCTTCCGCTAAAGAAAAATAATGAGCCGGGAAGCAGCAATAAGATGAACAGGATGACCGCACCGGAAGAAATCATGATCATGGTTTGGATTGGGTGAGATATAGATAATAAAAATGCTGTTTTAATATATTGCAAAAGTGTTAAGTCATAATGGACAAACAGTGGGATAAAATATAGGATAACGATTAAAAATAACATTAGTAATCCGGCAGAAATGATAGATAATAGCATAAATGGCCATCCATCTAACGATTGAAATAACAAGACATCCAGCAAAAAAATAGTGCCGGCAATCAATATTAGGTAACCGTAAAGATTAGCTTTCACAAATTCTTCCTTATATTTATTCCAAAACAAGCTAAAAATCGGTACCTGTTCCTCTTCTAAAATCAGTTTGCGAGTGACCGCGAACATGGCTATCGTTGCAGGCATGATACCAACAAATACAAAGCCGAGCAGTGAAAACAGGATCCATAAAATGTTTGTATAAGCAATCAGCATGACTTTCTCTGAAATTCGGTAAATCCCTGAAAGCATCCCCTTTGTTTCCATCACTATTCTCCTATCCTATTCGGTGAAATCTGTCTCTCTTGCCAGCAGCTACTTAATAAGAATAACTTCTTCCTCTGCACCTTTTCTTTTAATGAGAACAATCTCGCCAAAAATCTGAGTCCCATCAATGCAATATGACATTCGGTGCAGGGATGGCTTTTTATGACAAACTATAATGAAATGCTCCTCTTTCAGAAAAGGCATATAAATTTTAATTGCTTGTGCGTCTTTACGGTCAACGATCTCTCCAAATAAATCATAAACCTCAACTGTTGTCACAGTCGGGATATCTTTTTCTCCTGGTCTCTGCGGATATATAAGCTGCATCAAAGCTGTTGGGCCAGTAGCTTTGGCTTCATAGTGAACACTTTTGTTTTTTTAATCTGATTGTATTCATACGAGATATTCCCCTCCTTAATGACAGCTGTAAAAGGAGTTGAGTTAATAGGAATGAGATGGAGATTCGCCTCATTCCCATTTTTAGTAAAGCAGCTTTTTGTTAATTCATTAAACTCAATTTCACCAGGTGAAAAATGAAAGTTCTGCGAAAAGATATGTTCACCTTTACATTCAAACTCATCCACAAGGAGCCAGTAATAAGGCTTTATAAAGACAATTCTTCTTCGGGTATAAACCGGATCGTCTAAATGCAGGTAACCATCATGACTGCCTTCAACATAATCAAACTGTTCATTGCTGGTCCACTTCGTCATCAGCGGGGCTGCAATCCTGCCAAAGCCCCATGTGTCTATACATTCCGTAAATTCGATGCCATCCACGAGGGAGGTATTATGTGCCTTTGCACTTTTTAATTCTCTTCTTAACGGATCATTATCGCTGTAATTATATCTGCCGAGGTCTGTTAAAAATTCTTTTCCGCAGGCATGAACGTCAATATGAAAAAGATCCGCGTGCCCATGGCCGCCACCTAACTGTCCACAATGAAAGTATAGATAAAGGTCTTCTTTTTCCCATCCAGAGCGCATAAAATAGTTCCCTGAATCCTCAAAGCCAGCTGACAGTTTCTTTGGTTTCTCTGCGTGAAGATTATGGTAAATGTCGATACCCTCTAATCCAAATTCCCATAAGTTTTCAAAATCGATTGTTGAGTAGCCTCTAAACTTTAAACTGGGATCTCTTAAAAGGATAGCCGCCCGAGTAAGGATATCCCTCAGGTCGAAGCTGTCACTGTCCCCCTTCATCGGCTGATGATGATTTGGCTTAGCCATGAATACATCGGCATAAGCCATTTTTCTTGCTGTATCTATTAGTAAGGGATCTATTTCAATTCCATTGTTTTGACTAAGGTGAATCGTTTTTAAATAACATAAAAGAACCTCGTTATGATACAATGGTGATTGCTCCCAGTGTATTCCATCTTTCATAATTTGAAGACGCGCAGTCTTCTTTAATCGCTGCAAACTTAAGGTTTGCCAAATGCCGGCCTGATTAAATTCGTTTAAAAAAATGGATAATTCTAATAGAGCTTTGTTCTCAATGACACCCCAATTACTAATCGCTTTCCAATTCGAAAAATCACTTGCTAAAAATTGCCCATGTTCATATAAAGAAAGCAGCATTTTTTCAAAAATCTCCATTGTGAAATGGGGACTATTCTTAAAATAATCATAGGCTTTTATCCAGTTGCTGCTCCTTATGCCGGCATCAATGGTTCTCCATGCCAGCGATACGGAATTTGATTGTTCAGAATTGGAATGAATCCAGTCCGATAGCAGTTCACAGAATGCTTTAGCATACCTTTCATCCCCAGTTAACAGGTATGCTTGACCAAGCGGGATAAAAAAACGATGCCTGTTTAACATATACGTCCATTCCGGGTCTTCAAATGGGATATAGGTCCAATCGATTTTTCCATTGAATGTGACAGGAATATTTGTCCGTTCCATATCCCATGCTTCTTGAAATACAAACACCCGATTGACAATTTGTTCAGCTACAGCTAATACCCGTTCAACATCTTCCCGATAATGCTTATATGCCTGCTTCACAAGCAGTTCTTTTTCATAATTGTGATAATAAAACTTGGGATTGACTCTTTTAAGAAAATAACTATGATAGAAACGAAGAGAGTCACCGAGTTTGTTCTCCTTAAATGCCTGCTTTACAGGCAGAAGTTGAGGTTTGTCTAAATTAAGTAAGTTTATCAGTGTGCTCATTCGTTTTATCCCCTGTCTTCGTGGTCAAATAGTTATTCGTACCAGTAACCTTTATGATTTTTCTCTAAACGCATTAAAGCCTCCAGATAAAAGTAATCACCCCAAATCATATAATCATCGATTGAGAGATTACCCAGAACATGATAAGAACCATGCTTTAGAAGCCCTTCCGCATCTTTGTCATTGATGGTTGAATAATTTTCTACAAGGGATTGCATCATTTTTTGCACTGCATCTTCAAAATATGTTCGTTCCAAGTCTCCGTCATTTAAGTGGCTGATTATTTCAAGCAGTCCACAAGCTGCAATTGCAGTTGCTGAACTGTCACGAGGTGTATTTTCATCTACTGGTGCATTAAAGTCCCAATAGGAGACATAGTCATCTGGTAAATGTTCAATAAAATACTTCGCTGCTCTTTTTGCTGTTTCTAAATAAACTGATTTTTTTGTGTAGCGATAGGAAAGGGCAAATCCATAGATTCCCCACGCCTGGCCTCGTGTCCATGTCGATCCATTTGTATATCCTTGATGGGTTGCCCCGCCAATAGGCTCGCCTGTTTCTTGGTTAAAGAAAAACGTATGATAGGAACTGTCATCACCACGCATAAGATAACGCCTGCTTTTTTCCGCCTGAGCTGCAGCGATATTCCGATATTTTGGATCGTCCGTTTGTTCACTTGCCCAATAGAGAATCGGGAGATTAAGAAGACAATCGATAATAATTCTTCCGCCTTCTTTTTCATCGCATCTCGGCCCCCACGCTTGCAGATAATGGCCTTTTTCACGCCAGCGGCAAAGTAATTTATCTGCAGCCTGCAATGTTAGTTTTCTTGCTGCGTCGTTTTTTTCAATCATCCATTGGGCTTTAGAAGATAGTGAATACAAAAATCCAATGTCGTGATGGTCGAGAACGATATTTTTATTTAGGCGATTTTGAAAGCTTTCAACCGTTTTTTGGGCCTTTCCTTTAAAAATAGGATCATTAGAATATTCATAGCACAGCCATAACAAGCCTGACCAAAAACCATTCGTCCAGTCGTCATTATCGTTCAGCTCATATTTGCCATTCATGCTGACATGCGGGAATAACTCACCGAAACGGTTAATATTGCTCCTAGTTTTTTCGACTGCATCTTCAATCGCTACATTCCACATGAATACATTCTCCTAATCATTAGTTAAATCTAGCCTTATGTAGTAAGTGTAATGGGAAACAATGCTTTGGAATATGTGATATTTACAGAAAAATGTGCACTTTTTTTACCTATAAACTGATAAGGATGTTTTTAGCAAAAAAAAGAAAGAGGGATACACAAGATAAAAAATTCTTGTCTCCCTCTTTTCTTGTAATTAATGTTCCTTATTTTTGATAAATTTAGCTGTATATGTTTTTCCTTGTGAGTTCTTCACATTGATTTGAACTTTAATTGTTGGTGAAGTTTGAATGACTCTTACGTTTTCATCATTACTTTCAACCATATAGTCTTGCTTATCAAGTTCCAAAGTTAGACTGTCTTGTGTTTGAGTTGGATCTGAAACAGCAAGCGTAAGAACCCCTTTTTCTTCTTTTAACAGCATGGATAGAGGATTACTGGCATTAATAAACATTACAGTATCCGGATTCCAAAAGTTAGCAGCTAAAATTCCGAGTTCTCTCTCTTTTACAGCATGAACATCCTCTGTATTCTTAATAATCTTAATATCAGGGTTTTTGCCATATTCTTCTGTTGCTTTTAGATTCTTACTTGGTAAAAGGACGTAAGAATAGGATGCCTTTATTGGATTTACACCGTGAGAGAGGGCTAAACTTAAATAGTTGTTCGTAACTAATTCTTTACTCCCACCCGAATTCACTTGATTCCATGAACCCGTTCTTACTTCTCGCAGTCCTTCAATTGTCATCTTCTTTGGAAAATAGTAGCCGATATCAGAATCTTTAACATTTCCTTCTAAATGTGCCCAGTTTACTTTATCAATACTTTCTTTCCAGCCAAGCTGATCTGACATTTTTGTTCCGTTAATCGTTAATTGATTCGTACCTTGATTGTTAAGTTTACGGTTTTCAATCACCGTTTCTGTATATCGGTTATCGCTTCCGGAAATGTCAGAACCTACTGCAACAATCTCATCATCAAACATAAACCAGGATTTCTTGCCCGACAATGAGGTTCCTGTTACTTTTTCCAGTGAGAAATTCATGCCTGCTGCACCGTATAAACCGTCGATTGAAGAACCGCCGACCCAATTTTTAGTATTTGCATACTTATACCAGGCTTTTGGAGTTGTTTGAATTGCACCGTCTGTAGTTGTTCCAGGTAAACGGAACATATCAACAGTGGCCCAGTAATGATCACTAAATTGGGTTAGGTCATTATTATATAAACTAGTCATCCCAATACCTGTGAACCAGCCTTTTAAATTTTCTCCATTCCCAGCTTCAAAAGCGGTGATTCTGTCAGAAAACATACTTACCCCAAATCCATACCCTTTTTGAAGATGGACAACACGGTCCATAGCAGCATATACTTTATGCGTTATTAATTCATCATGAGGTACAATAGAACTATTATTTAACAACTCCTTAAAACGAATCACATCACTGATGGCTAATTTTTCAAAATAATTCTCAAACGATATATCTTCCATCACCCATTTTTTAACGATACCTTTAAAATACTCCGCTTCTTCTTTTGGTGCAACTTCTGATAAACGAAGGATATTTTTAATCATTCCCCGTCCGCTAATATGGTCTTGCTCCTGTTGTCTTGAAATGGCTCTTCCCCTTACCATATCCATCATTGCACCCTTATAAATTAGAGGCACTATTGATTCATTGACCCATCGATAAACATTTTTAACATTTGGATCTGTTACGGCCCACCTTGAATCATTCAATACATTTAGTAGATCAGCCATTCGGTTAATTAATACTCCGCCATATGAGCCGGTATAAGCGACGTATGTATGCTGAATAAATGAACCGTCATCATAAAAACCGTCGCCGCTATTCACATATAAGAAGATTTGACTTAGTGCTTCTTGGCCCTGGCGGATTTTTTCACTATTTTTACTAATGACACCACTAATAACTGACACAAGTGCTTTATCTGCACGGTTTGCGCCTTTTTCTTCATATCCGCCTAATGTTCGAACAGTTGGGTCAGGTACAAAACGTTGAACCGCTTTCATATAATTTGTTCGTTGTTCTTGTGACAAATAATCATACATAAGAATAACAATGTCATTTAAAGCCTGTGGAGAACCAATCTCCCAATCCCACCAGTTGCCAGCCTCACTTTTTTGTTCATTATAACGATTGTTGTATATCCAATCTAAAGCACTGATTATATCTTCTTTTAAAGATTCGTTTTTATAAAGAGACGAGCCGTTAGTTGAGTATGCGAGAGCCATACTTTTTAAACGGTTAAAGGATGTTGTCATGTGCGCTGAATTTGCTGGATTGGAGGCGTCATTCCACAAAGTCGTTCGTGATTGGCCCTTGTTCAATGTATCCCAGAAACCATTATTATTTTCGTTTGACACAGTAATATCAAGGGCATGGATGGCTGTACGAATATCTTCATCATTTTGATTATAAATTGAAGATCCAATCAGCCACTTATACCATTTCAGGCGCAAATCTTCAAATTCTTTTTCCGGTACAGGTTCAGGTTCAGGTTCGGAATCACTAGATCCATCATCTAAGGCATCAATAACTAATTGCGGAGGATTTTCACCTTTTTCTCTGCTATTAAAATCAAGGTATATATCCTCATTATTGGCACCTGTTATAATAAAGGTTACTTCTGTCGCATCAACCTGTTCTTTCACATAATCTGTTACATCAAATTCATAATACTGTGAAGCAGCAGAAATAGTGGCACTTGCAATTTCTGATGTCGGAGATGGTGCATTATTCCAGGTTATGCTCGTTTCTGTCCAGTTTTTTTCTTCACTTCCCCAAACTTTCAAGGTACCGTTCTTAGTTGCTTTTCCATAAATTCGCAGCTTGGCAGATGCTAGTGTCTTAATTTCATTTAAATTAAACTTAACATACGCCTTTCTGGTATAAGAATCAGATGTTGCTTCACGGACAGCCAAATAAGAATTTTTGCCAAAATTATTGGCTGCATTGGTTCCACCCCAAATAAATGCATCAGCTTCTGATCCAAGGTTAAAAACCTCTGAATCATCAATAGCATATGCCGGCAGCTGAAGTGAACTAATCAATAGAAAAATAGTGACAATAATAGTGATAGCGCTTACTTTTTTCATTTAAACCTCCCCAAAGTTTGAACTTTTCCAAATTAAAAAATGCTCCTTTCTTGTTTTATTAAAAAGTTTACTATCGAAATACAAAGGGAAGGTGTAAAATTCTTTGAATTTAAGGGAATATTTTGACTTTTTGCGAGATTGGAATATAAAATAATTACCACTAGTAACCAATTTTGGATCGATATTCTCTTGGCGTCATTTTCGTATATTTTTTAAATACTTTTGAAAAATAGGTACGATCTGAATAGCCGCATTTTATTGCAACCTCTTCTACTGATTCTCCTGTTTGCTCAAGGATTTTTGCGGCAACACCGATTTTAAAGCGATGGAAATAATCGGTGAAATTTTCACCCGTCAATCGCTTAAAATAACGTGAAAAGTAACTTGGATTCATATATAAATGAGCGGCTACGTCTGTAGATGTAACATTTTCAGATAGATTCTCAATAATGTATTGATCAATCTCTTGTAACTTCGGCTCTCTGCTGCTGGCTCCGTCCATTTTTCCATTCCATTGAATAAGCTGTGTCAGCTTGTTTTCTACAATTTTTACGGCATCACTTAGTCTGGAGCACTCCTCTAGAAACGAATAAAACTCTTCATTGCCCGTTTCAATATATTGTAATTCAATCAAACGGACTCTTCGTGAAATGATCCTTTTCAGTTCTCCAGGGTCCAGATTTTTCGTTGCTGCGGTTTGGGTGATGAATGCTAGAATTTCTTTTACCCTTTTACTGTTTTTTTCTTTTACAGCGATAACTAATTCACTCATCTCTTTGTCGAGAAGACGGCTAATTGGACAAAAAGCGCTTAGATTGGTTTGTATATCCCAATTCAATATCGAAACCGTATTATAAAAAAAGTGAGATCGATTGCGTACTATTTTTTGGTAAACAAAACCAATATTCTTTATATCGGATGATTGTCGACCGTAGATAAAAAATATCTCCAAGCCTAAATATTCAATCATTTTCTCTTGTATCTCCATTAATAGAGATTGAATGTACTGATGATGATCAAATTTTATGTTTTGACGAAAGTTATAAACAAAAACAATTGAATCTTCCTCGTTAAAAAAAGTAATTCCGGGATGATTTTTAGCGATATCACAGGCAATATTATAAACTCCATATTTAATGATGGACAGATCCTGATAGGAATACTTTTCTATAAACGCAGATAAAGAAAAGAAACCCGTCCCTAGAATAAACGAAGGATATTGCCAGCTAATATCAAGTTTTTTTGCAAATTGGATGAGTAATTCTGGATCATCTCTTTTGATAAGACGGTCAAATAACGAATGTTTCAGTATTTCAATATTCCGGTTGAGTATTTCCTTATAGGATAAATCTTCTAAACTAACAGATGTTTCGATAACTTTATTTATGGAATTTTTCAAGTTTTCCTCGAGCTGCTCTTTCGTTAATTCATCTTTGATTAAATAACTATCAGCGTTCAGCTGTATGGCTTTTTGTGCATAGTGGAAATCCTCATGACAGGTTAAAAAAATCATTCTGACATTTGGTTTAATCTGTTTTAATTCTGAAGCTAATTCAAGACCATTCATCTGAGGTAAACCTATATCCGAAATAACCAAATCAGGTTTGTATTGTTTAAATAATTCTAAGGCTTTTATACTTGAATAGGATGTGCCAACGATATTTAAGCCATGTTCTTCCCAATTGATTAGCTGTTTCAGATATTTAATCATTGGTACATCATCATCAACAAGCATAATATTAATCATCCTTTTTCACCTTCCTTATCGATATCAATCGGAATTTGAACAACAATCGTTATACCGCCGTTATCATTTCGTTGAAGATCAATATCCCCATCAGAACCATAGAAAAGCTTTACTCTCTTTGCAATATTCATTAAACCAACACGATTGTAAGAGGTACCTTCAGAGCCGCTCTTTAACATTCGTTTTAACTCCAAAAGCTGATTCTCACTCACCCCTTTTCCATTATCGCTTATCATAATAACAACACATTCATCCCTCTTATTAGCACGGATGATTATTTCTCCAGAAGATTTTTCAGAAAACCCATGAACGATGGCATTTTCTATAAATGGCTGAAGTAATAATTTCGGTAATTCAATATTTTTGACTTGATCTTCCATTTCAACCTTCAATTCTGCATTCACTTCGGTTCTCATTCTCATGATCTCTATATAATGAGATAGCAGTTTGCATTCACTTTCAATCGTGGAAGGTTCATCTATTTTCATATAGGCTCTTAGCAGACTCATTAAGGCGTTAATTTTATCAGCATGTTCATAATCATTATTTATAAATAAACTGCATTTGATGGAATTTAACGTGTTAATTAAAAAATGAGGGCGAATTTGTGCGAATAATGCCTGGAGCTCAATGGCCCGTTTTTCCTCTTGTTCCTGTTCAATTTGTTCAATCAGCCCTTTTATTTCATCTAACATGTGATTAATTGTCTTGCCCAATTCATTAATTTCATCTTTTCCTTCAGGCAAGAAACGAACATCATGTTTTCCTTTACCAAATTGGGTAGCAACGAAGGACAATTTCTGAATGGGACGATGCAGTCTTTTGGCCATTAAAAGTGAAATCAACAAAAAGATAAAAAAGAAAAGGGCAACCAAAACCGTACTTAGGAAGAAGCTTTTTGTAATTTGTCCTGTTATTTCTTCATTCGAGGTTTCATGAATTAGCTTCCATTTTGAAATGGGGATTAAAACTGCGTCCCGTATTTCTCCATTTCTTTCATCATCATCTTTATAAGAAATTGTGTGGTCTCCTGCAATCAGCTTTCCATTTTCATCAAATAATGCGAGCTTGCCAGTCTTGGCCGATTGAAATAATCTTTTAAAATATTCATTCGAGATTCCTATATTTAAGGTAGCTAATGGCTGTCCGTTTTCAGGATGATTAATAACACGACTAAAGTAGTAATAGGAGTCTCCCTCTAGGTTCAAATGCTTAACGAGTCCCAATGATTGTAAATGGCTGGCCTGATTAACATTTATTCGATCTTGCAGCCGATTCCAATGATCTTTCAAAACCGTTAAGGAAGGGGTTTTACTTGAGATGCCAACCGAATAAGGAACAATAAATTCTTTATTATTAACTAGAAACATATGAATATCGGAATTTAACATTTTAATGGATATATAGTCAAAGGAAGCAATAACCTTTTGATAATTATCATAATCCCGATACCTTTTTATTTTTTCCGTTTCGCTAAAATCGATAAGTGTTCGAATGGTTTCATCGTTTTTGACGTAAAAATGAGTAACATAATTTAAGTCATCGACTATTTTTGTGATATCTTTAGATACTAAATTCAATACAGAACGATTTGAGAGTTCTATTTTTTCAATCACATTATCTTTTATTGTTTTGTAAGACAATATCGTAATGACTAATATTGGGAGCAAGATTAATATAATAAATGATGACTGTATTTTTTGATAATAGCTTAATTTGTTCATATCATTCCTGCCACCCTTTTAGTAGACTAAAACGTTTACAATTATTATTTTACTACAATAGTAATAAATTTAGTATTACCAAAATAATCTGAATACAATTTTATATGGAACAAAAGGCCCCCCATCCTGAGGCGCCTTTTATATATACGATTATTCGTTTTCTTTAATCACTTTATTTGCTTCATCAGCCATCCACTTTTGAACTTCTTTGGCAGATTTATCTTCTAGTATAAACTGACTAAATCCATCGCCTAAAATTTTATCTAATTCTGCAGCATATGTGATTGAAACTTCAGATGCTGGTAATGGTTCAGTACTGTCAAATAAAGTGTACATTAGCGAATCCACATCATAATATTCTTCTTTACCTTCAATCCATTTTTCAACTAATGGTTTTGCATCTTCTTTTTTCCAGCCTGGCAACTCTGTTCTTGCATCTGTTAAGTTAGTAGAAATAAAGCGAGCTAGTTTAAAGGCAGCTTCTTTATGTTTAGAATTTTGACCAATTGCTAAATAGTTGCCGCCCATGTATATTTCGTTCTTATCACCTTTTGACTGAACTGGCACTGGAGCAAAGGCTGTTTTAAACTCATGCGGAAACTGTTGAGTATTACCGGTATCTGCAATCATCCAAGAACCAGTTAATAGCATCGCTGCATCACCATTAAAAAATTCTGTTCTATAGTTTAATTTCGCACCAATGACGTCAGCATAAGGTTTTATGGATTTATCCTTTTTCTCCATTTGATGTCTTAGATTAAAGAAATATTCATAGGAAGGATCTGTAAAATTTGTTTTACCGTCTTCCGTCATAAATGGATGCTTCTTGTGTACTTGAGCGATTGGATTCGCATATAATCCCCAGTTATGGAAGTATGCACCATATTGTTTTTCAGTACCTTCTCCCTTTGTTAATTTTTTAGCATATTCACTAAATTCATCCCATGTCCAACCAGCCTTAGGCACTTCAAGACCCGCCTCATCTAATGCATCTTTATTTAGAAGCACAAAATTGGTTGTAACATTGGTTAAAATCCCATAATATTTTCCATCATACTTTGGATTAACAAAGTATTCTTCTTCTGGTTTTAAGTTATTTTCTTTATATAAGTCATCCAGTGGTGCTACTACACCTTGTGCTGCACGTTGGTAGATCGCATCAATGTGCGGGGTCATAAAAAGGTCAATTTGCTCACCTGATGCCATTAACACATCCAGCTTTTTAAGAGTTTCAAGAGAGTTTCCTGGAACAAGTGATACATGCTCAACATCAATGTTTGGATTCTCTTTTTCAAATTGCTCAATATATTTTTCCGTTGATGCCTGCATTATTTCGTTATCCCAGTTGTAATACTTAATGGTTACTTTTTCGTCATTGGATTTTTCACTTGAATTTGACTCAGAACTTCCTGAACATGCAGATAGCAGAGACATTGCCAGAAATGCCGTACTTAAAGCTAACGTTGCTTTCTTTTTGAATCTCATTTGAATCCCCCTTCTTTTTTATTAAGCGCTTACATAACATATTATAGCTCTAGTCTTTTTTATTGAACGTGCACAATTTGATACAGTTTGTGCATTTTTTTACTAGTTTTTATTTTCAGTCATCAGCCTTTTACACCGCCAAGAGCAATTCCTTTAATCACTTGCTTCTGCATAATGATAAAGACAATAACAAGCGGAATAATAGCAGAAAGTGATGCCATCATTAAGACAGCAAAGTTGTCCGCGTAATCGTCTTTAAATAGTTGCAGCCCTAGTGTAATTGGATATAGTTCTTTGTCAATCAAGAAGATCAGCGGTCCTTGATAATCATTCCAAATCCAAATAAATTTAATAATACCAGCAGTTGCTAGAATCGGTTTACATAAAGGCATAATTATTTTCCAATAGATCGTAAAGTAGCCCGCTCCATCTAATTTAGCGGCCTCAATATATTCATTGGATATTCCAAGCATGTATTGCCTCATCAGGAAGGTAAAGTAGATAGAGAATAACCCCATCAAGATTAGCCCTTCATGTGTATTATATAGTCCGAGCCATTTGATCAAGATAAACCTAGGTACCAAAGTCGCTTGTTCCGGTATGATCATAAAACTAAGGACAAGGGCAAAGACGAAATCCCTGCCTTTAAATTGAAGCTTACTAAAGGCGAATGCCGCCATTGAAGAAAAAATCAGGGTAGCCAATGTTTGAATAACAGCCAGTTTAATTGAGTTAAAATAGAATTTATAAAAAGGGATTTCGGCCATCCAAACTGCTTTGAAGTTTTCAATAATATTCCAATCTTTCGGAATCCATTGAATTGGAAATACCATTACATCTTTCTCAAATTTAAATGCCGCTGACATCATCCATATTAACGGGACGAGAAAAAAGATGGATAATACAAACATACCAATAGTGAATAAAATTTTACTCATATTAAGCTTTTTTTTCAATCGAATTCACCTCCATCAAGAATGTACAAACCGTTTCTGCAGTTTCCAGCTAATTAAAGTAATAATTCCTACAATAATAAACAATAACCATGAAATCGCGGATGCATAGCCCATATTGAATTGCTGAAATCCTTCTTCATAAATTCGGAATACAATAACGGTTGAAGAGTTATTTGGACCACCTTGCGTTAAAAAGGCAATTAAATCAAATACCTTAAAAGAACCAATCAGTAGTGTTATAAATAAAAAGACATTTGTTGGGCCAAGCAAAGGAAGCGTAATTTTAAAGAATTTCTGAAGCTCGGATGCTCCATCCATACTTGCTGCCTCATATAATTCGTCAGGAATACTTGATAATGAAGAAAGGTAAATGATAATTTGATAACCAATTCCCGCCCAAATCGTAATAATAATGATTGAAATTAAAGAGGTCTTCGGACTTGCTAACCACATTGGCGGATTCTCAATCCCTAACCCAGCTAAAAACTGATTAATCGGTCCGAGGGATGGATGGAACAGTGCACTCCATACAGCACCAATAGCAATAATGGACGAAATATAAGGAATAAAAAACGCAATTTTAAAATAACTTGACATGTAAACCTTCGTATGAATAAGTACTGCTAATATAATTGCAAGGAACATTCCAATCGGGACTGTGAAAATAGTAAAAATGAAATTATTTTTTAGAGCCATAATAATTTTTTCATCTTCAAATAATTTTAGAAAATTATCAAACCCGGCAAAATGTATAGCTTGTAAGCCCCCGACTAAATTCCAATCGGAAAAGCTAAGGACTAGCGAAAATACAAGAGGGAATAAATAAAGTAACAAGATTCCAATGATTTCAGGCAATAAAAACAGCCATCCAATTAGACCTTCTTTTCTTCCGTTTGTCCAAAATGGTTTTTTTGTTAAATAATTTACTGGAACACTCGATTTGATGACTTTATTCTCCACGAACGATACCTCCTTTTTATTCATAGTTAAACTATAATGGATAGGCATTCATTGATTGATTAACGATTCTGACAATAATGTGCATTATTTTTACTTCTCTTTATTTCTATAAATAAAGAGAAATCCTATAATGCAGCAAGGAAAGACCAAGTGAATATTTTCACTTGGTCTTTCCTTGCTGCGAGACCCTTTATAAGGGATCCTCGGTTATTTTACATTAGCACCCATAAGATTAGCCCCCTGAGCGGGAGCCGGCCTTAAGGCATCGTACCGATAGTTTAGCTGCAATTCTTCACAAATTTCTCTAAGAAATCCATGAATGATATAAATCACCAATAATCTCCTTCATTTGATGAACACCTAAATCTGTATTTGTCATTATGACCAAGCCATTTCTTAATTATGAAATCCAATGCCCCAGCCAAGTGATGATATTTCAATTTCTCTTTCCGAACCATCTCGGAATACTCCTAGCCCACTCCAACACCTGTACCATTGGAAGTAAATCATTTCTTTGTGTTTTATTGATGAAATGCCAACTTTACTTTCCCCTTTTAACTATTCGTGAATTAAGAGGATATCAACACGAAAAAAATCCATTAATATCCAGAAATGTTCACTATTTGGATGAATTCTTGCCGAAAGATCAAGCAAGCTTGCCAAAGGGGGCATGGAAAATGATCCAAGGTTGTTGTATATTTAAGAAAACCAAAAAGTGACAGAAAGAATTGGAGAAATTGAGAATGATCATTCTTGACTGTCAGCTGATCGAAAAGTTGAAGAGGGGAGTTCCTTGATGACAAATAGCAGAATGAATCCTAAGGTTGATGAATTTTTAAGCAAAGCCGAAAAGTGGAAGGAAGAATTTGAGAAGTTGAGAAATATCGTGCTCGACTGTGAGCTGACCGAAGAATTTAAGTGGATGCATCCTTGTTACACGTTTGAGAAAAAAAACATCGTTTTAATCCACGGATTTAAAGAATATTGCGCGCTTCTGTTTCACAAAGGTGCGTTGTTAAAGGATGCCCATGGGATTCTAATCCAGCAAACGGAGAATGTACAGGCGGCACGCCAGATTCGGTTCACCAATGTTCAAGAAATAGCTGAAATGGAAACCATCTTGAAAGCATATATTAATGAAGCCATTGAGGTTGAAAAAGCAGGTTTGGAAGTGGAGGTAAAAAAGGATAAAGAATTCATAATTCCTGAAGAACTTCAAAATAAATTCGATGAAATCCCCGTCTTGAAAACTGCTTTTGAAGCATTGACGCCGGGACGGCAAAGAGCATACATTCTTTATTTTTCTCAGCCCAAACAATCCAAAACTCGAATGTCAAGGGTTGAAAAGAGTATGCAGAAAATTCTTGATGGAAAGGGATTAAATGATTGCACTTGTGGGCTATCTCAAAAGAAGCCCAACTGTGACGGCTCGCACAAGAACATTCGATAAGAAAAGCAATGAATCAAACTTTAAAATATTCACTTTGCGTTCATTCGAACTCCTTTTTAGATCGCAGGTGACACTCAATCAAAAAAAAACAAAAGAGTGATCCTTAGAGTATAAGCAAACTGACGTGTATCAGGCTTATGCATTATCAGCTAAGAAAAGAAACATACTGCACAATAAACGTACCCTTTGGCTTTTTGCTGACGGGACTTTAACACAATAACCAATAAAAATAAAGAGCCTAAAATATGCAAGTTTTTATGCACTACTTGCGTATTTCGGCTCTTTTTGCATTTATGAAAGGTACTGCCATTTATAGCATTTTTTAAATGCCAAATACAATTTTCATCCCTATTAATCCATAGGGGCAAAGCGCTTTTTTAAATGAAAATTATCGTTACCGTTTTGAGTCATCATTCAATTCTTTCTCAATTTCTTCATTGCTTACTTTTTCTATCTCAATCTCTTTAATATTAAGATGTTTAGAAAGCAGCCTTAAATGATATTTAATATTCGAAAGACTGTAAATCACTTGAACTACTCACCGCTTAACACCCTTACGGGTTGTTTAAAGCGGGAGATTCCTAAAAACACCAGTGTATCCACTAGTTATTGATTAGGCGATCCCCGCAGTCCCTGCGGTTAGAAGTCTTACAGCTTCATTTTTAATATTGATACTTGCGTTAATATCTCGATCATGATAGGTTTGGCACTTAGGACATTCCCATTTACGCAATCCGAGATTTTTTACGTCTTTGTTTTGGTAGCCACAACAGGAACAAAGTTGACTGGAAGGAAAGTTTTTAGCCACCGTTACTACTTTTTTTCCATACCATTTTGCTTTGTATTTCATCATCGTTTTGAATTGTGACCAAGATACTTCGCTAATGGCCTTAGCAAGGTGGTGATTCTTTAACAAATTCGATACAGACAAAGCTTCCATCCCGATTATATCGTGGTTTTTGACAATCTCAGTGGAAATTTTGTCCAAGTAATCTTTTCTCTTATTCGCAATCTTTTCATGAATACAGGCGACTTTCCTTTTGGCTTTGTACCAATTCGCACCGCCTATGGTTCGTCTGCTCATCACTTTTTGCGCTTTCGCTAACTTTTCTTCTAACGAACGGAAAAACTTTGGATTCGAGTAGATCATTCCATCTGAAAGAATGGCAAAATCTTTTAAGCCGATATCCAGCCCAATAGCTGAATTGGTTTTTGGTAATTCCGTTACCTCAGATTCGGTGGCTAAAGAAACAAAATATTTACCGGAAGGATTTCGCCTAATAGTAGCACTCAAAATTCGACCTTCGACTTCACGACTTTTTGCAAAGCGGACAAGACCGAGTTTGGGTAATTTAATAGAGTTGTTTATGACAGCTATATTTCCATTGGTATATTTGGTCGTATAAGATTGAATAGGATTCTTTTTGGACTTAAAACGTGGCTGCTTATTTTGCTTTTTGTAATAGCGATCATAGGAATCAGCTAACTGTTCGACTGATTTTTGGAGGGCAATACTATCGACTTCTTTCAAAAAAGAGTAGTGTTTTTTTAGTTTGGGAAGTGCTTTCACCGTTACGTATTTATTTAAACATTTTCCTTTCCAGTTATTGGTTGAAAGTTGTCCATTTTGAACCATTTCTTGGACGATATACCAATAAGCATCTTTTTCTTTTTGTTTACCAAGGAAAAAGTTGAAGACGAATCTTGAACTGCCAATCGTCTTATGAATGAGTTCAGTCTGTTTTTTGTTGGGATACAAACGAAACTTATAGGCTTTATTGACCATCATGACGTTCACCTCCATCCAAATAAGAACATTTGTTCCTATTATACAATAGTGAACAATCCTTTGGCTACCGCCAACCGACATTCATCTCCCACCTACTCATTGGGCTACGCCCTTCACCTTCCTTGAGGTGTGAGTCTTCTGTCGGTAAATGATAAAGGATAAATAATATTAATAGTATGGCTGCAATAATATCCCCCAACATTGATAATCCCCCATTTTCTTTCAAAAAATATTCGCGAATAAGAACAGCCGCCCGGTTCTGCAGCTGATCATGAACCTCTACGGTTTTACTTTAAATACATTATTATTCCATAAAGTCATACATTTATATAATTCGTTGTAAATGATTTACATTTTTGCATTTTCACTTTCCAAAATGCTGCCTTTCCCTCGAAGTTCCAGGCCGATAAACCCAAAAATAGAAGAAACGATTAATAAGCAGCCAGATAAAATATATACTAGACGTACTCCTATGAGATCTGTTAAAGCTCCAATTCCGAGTATAGAAAAGATAAAAATAAGTTGAACTAAAGTAGATTTTGCTGATAATATTTTTGTTAATGTACGTTCATCTGCACTATTTTGAAACATGGTTTCTTGAGCTAAATCCCTCATTTGATAGGATGGGCCCATTAATAACACAAGCAATAATGCAATGACCGGTTGGGATATGAACCCGTACACAAAAGTCAGAACGCCAAATGCTGCAGAGCCAGCCAGCATAAAAATGGTTAACCGCCCTTGCAAGAACTTAGAAAGCCGATAAACTAACAATCCTCCTATAATAGTTCCCAAATAGTAGCCGCCATTTATATAACCCCACCAGGTTTCGCCTTTGCCAAGTGCATCTTCTTCATATGTTAACGTAACAGCTCCAATCCATATTGTGCCAACCCATGCCTCCATTAAGTCCATTATAATAATAATTCTGAGCCCTTTATGATTGAAAAGATACTTCCATCCAATTGTTATACGAGCGATTAAGCTTTCTTGTGGCTGAATATTTGTTAAGTTACATACCTTTACAAACGATAAGCTGACGATAGATGTTAAAATTAAACAAACAGTGATGAGAAGAGTCGTTTGTTTGCCAAGAAAAGCTAGCAGTACCCCTCCGAAGGTCCAGCCAGCAAATAAAAAAGTTTGGTCAATACTCGATATCAGGCTATTGGCTTTCACTCTATACTCTTCTGATACAATAGATTTAACAATAGATGATTTAACTGGCGAAAAAGCTCCATTAAAAAACGATATAAATCCCAACAAAATAAATATTATAATGATATGTACTGTATTTAATTCTTGCAGAAATAGTACATATAAAATGATTAGGAATACCAGTTGGCTAAACTGCGAAACCATTAATAAATATGATAATTTAAATCTATCTGAAATTGCGGGTAAAAATAGATTGCTAATCATTCGTGAAACCACACTCACCAATGTAACAATTGCTGCTACAGCTGTTGAATCAGTTTCATCATATAAATATAAAACAACTGCCATTGTATATAAAGCGAACCCAAGATTAGTCGAAGTTTGGCTCACTAATAAAGCATAAAAAGAACGATTCACGCCATTCCTCCTTTCTCTGCAGCTTACCCCCGTTTGTCTAAATGGCACCTATATGATCCTAATAAAAATTTGAAAATAAAAGGTTTAAAAACCTGCCTGATGCCTACTGCCAATTATTTCAAAACAAGGAGTTTAACTCAAGTTTTTCCTATAAAAAACGCTGCTTTGAAAAAAGCGCACGTCTACGGAATTTTGAAGGATGCTTATGGACTTTAATAATGGATCTTTAGTTGCTTTACAGCTTTTAAATGCTTGAGCAACCTGAAAATAGCAGTTTTTGTTATGTGCTTTATAGACAATTCATTCTGAAAAAAACACCAATTGGGCAGAGACAGTTTTGGTCATATCAGAACAATAAGAAAAGGCTGCCGCAATGGCAGCCTTGATCCTAAACCTTCGAACGTTCATGAACATCTAGATATTCGAACCTTTAGCAAAAAACATTAGAATAAGAGTAATGATTAGTGCTTGGGCAAAAGTTATCACAGCATCATTTTTCCAATAAGTTTTACCAAATGGGCTCTTCTTTCCTCCTATTAAACTTAACAGCCTGGATATTATAAAACTGCAGAGCCAAATAGGTATAAAAGTTATCATAAATCCCATTGTTTCTCCTTTCACTATAAAACGGTGCAACAGTCAGGTTAATAAGAATAGAATCGTTTAACCTGTTTTTTACAATACTCACTTTGACTTATAACACTTACTTCTTGTAATAAGTTAAGCTTATAATATTGATATATCGCCCTGATATAATCAATCAAGTGATACTGCTTCTTGTTCCAGAAACATAATCAACTAACTTTACTAATTATTATTTTTCTGTACATTCCATTCATCATTACATCTTTATCTTCACTTATCATTAAATTTACATTATTTCTACGGTACAGCTCTTCAAAATTCAATCCAATATCTGTTCCTAATACTTTAATTAGCGGTCTAAGAATTTTTTTTGGTAAAGATAATGTTTGTTCATTAGATACAAATTTGTCAAAAATAATTATTTTTCCTTCATTTTTTAAAACCCTCGCCATTTCCGATAGACATTTATCAGCATCAGGCACAACGGAAAGAATTAGGCTGGCAACTACATAATCAAAGGTTTCATTATTAAACTTCATATTTTGTGCTTCCATTTCTATGAAATTTATAGTTGAATTCTTGAACTTTTTCCGGGCCCGATTTAGCATTTTAGGTGAAAAGTCAATTGCAGTTATATTCAAATTGGATGAATTTATTAACTCCAGATCAGCACCGGTTCCTGCACCAACAAATAAAATTTTTTGTCCGCTTTTAAATGGAATCTGCTCAAAAATTTGCCTTCGAGCTTTTAAGAAAACACCTGAATTAAAAAACAGATCATAAATTGGAGACCAAATTCTATAAATAACTTTATTCCAAGAATGATTCATTGGCTTTCCTCTCCTGAAATTCTCTTATAGCGCTCATATACAATTTCTTTGTACCTGCGCCCCAAAAGATTAAAAAAATATTGCATAGCTGCTCTCCTTGAACACTTATCTGTTTGCATAGAAGTATGCTAGACTATTTAATACCTATGTGAATCTCTATTTGACCATTTGGGTAATATTTTTCAAAATCATATAAGTAAGCCCGCTCCAGAATCCCTTTCTCTTCGCGATCCCATATCTCTTTCCAAGCCTTAAGAATTCCAAATTCATCTGATGTATCTACTCTAAAAATTTCATATTTACTGCTGCTTGGAATTTCAATTGAAGACTCGTTATCACTGCCTTCAATAGCTGCGCTTAGTGAATAATCACCCTTATAGTCGCTTTCGTAATCAGAATACAGACCATAGGTAATCGCATCTTGATTGTTCAAAAGACTTGATGCTCCTTTCCACATATCTGTAATCTTTTGCATGATATCATCATCTTTAAAATTATTGGTTCTAATACTTTTAATAATCTTCAGGTTCATGAATATGCTCCTATTAATTTGTTGTTTATATAATTCTGTAACATACAAAAATTTCCTTCTTATTTAAATAATATGCCTATTATATAAGAAATACGATTTGTGGAGATGTATAACATTCACAATCCTTTTTATTTTCATATTCGTGTTTCATTTATACTACAGTCTGATTTTCTGTAAAGTGTCCCCATTCTATAAAACTTACAAAGGCTAATATGTAACTGCATAATCCATACTGCAAATTTCCCATAATATTCATTTTTGGCTCTGTTAAATTTGATCCAGAGTATAACAGAAAAGAAATTTTTCTTTTATCTCCAATTTGATATACTATCCCTATCTAAATAGAAGGTTGTGTCACGATGGAATTTGCAAAAAATCAGGAAAAATTAAAGAGACGATTATCGTCAGTTCAATTAATTGTGTTATTTTATTTATCTGCTGTAATTGTGTCTACCATATTGTTAAGCCTGCCGATTGCTCATAGGCCCTATGTCGAACTGTCATTTATTGATACCCTGTTTACGGCAGTCAGTGCCATTAGCGTAACAGGTTTAACTGTAGTCTCAACAGCGGATACATTCAGTGTGCCGGGGTATTTTATATTAGCCTTTATTCTTCAATTTGGCGGAATCGGCATTATGACACTGGGAACCTTCATTTGGATTCTCTTTGGGAAAAAAATTGGTTTAAAAGATCGGCAGCTCATTATGACAGATCAGAATCGTTCAACATTTTCCGGATTGGTTCAGTTAATGAGGCAGATCTTAGTCATTGTAATTGTTATCGAACTAATTGGCGCTGTTATATTAGGAATTCACTTTCTAAAATATTTCCCTACTTGGCAAGAGGCGTTTGTACAAGGTTTCTTTGCATCTGTCAGTGCAACAACCAACGCAGGATTTGATATAACCGGCACTTCACTTGTTCCATTTGCACATGATTATTTTGTTCAGTTTATCAATATAATTTTGCTTATCCTTGGCGCGATTGGCTTTCCTGTACTTATCGAAGTAAAGGAGTTTTTAACACACAAAGGAAATTATTCCTACAAATTTTCTTTGTTCACAAAGCTGACAACCCTGACTTTTTTTATCCTAATCATAGTTGGCGCCTTTTCATCTTTTTGTTTGACCGGAATCATTTTTTTGCAGATAAAACTTGGCATGAATCCTTGTTTTATTCGTTATTCCAATCTACCTCCACTAGAAATGGCGGATTAGCTACGATGGATGTAAGTGAATTTTCTAATCCGACTCTGCTTTTTATGAGCGGACTGATGTTTATTGGGGCTTCCCCAAGCAGTGTTGGAGGTGGAATCCGAACCACCACTTTTGCTATTATGATGTTGAGCATATTCTTCTATGCCAAAGGAAAGGATACGGTCAAAGTATTTGGCCGCGAAGTGCACCCAAGTGATATTCATGGATCATTCATTGTTATTACAACGGCTGCATTCATCTGTGCGTCCTCTATTATTTTAATGACAATGCTTGAACCATCATTTAGCATCATGGAAATCGTTTTTGAGGTTTCTTCTGCTTTTGGTACAACAGGATTATCAATGGGGATTACACCCGAACTTAGCACAGCAGGGAAGTTTATCATACTTGCTCTCATGTTTATTGGCAGGATTGGTATTTTTTCATTCCTATTCTTAATAAGAGGAAAAACCGTTAAAGACAATTTTAAATATCCAAAGGAAAAGGTGATTATAGGGTGATGAAACAAGATGGGTTGATTGTAATATTCAGTTGGATGTTTGCGGGCATGGTTTTGGCGAAAATCTTTTTATTTTTAATCATTGCCAACATTCATCGAGTATTGTGGATTGAATACCATTCTTCATTAACCATAATGATCATCACACTTCTATTTGGAATATGCGGTTACTTCTATATTTATTTTTATAAACGCAAGTGAAACTGTAAAAAGCTGCCTATTTCAGGCAGCTTTTTACTTTACTTTCTGTTTATCATCCAGTTAGAACATCTTCATTAGGATATTTCACTTTTGCTTTATCTGGATTCGCCAGCGAGAATGCCATGGTCAAAGGACCAAGTTTTCCTGCAAACATGATAAAGATGATCACAGCTTTACCGATAAAGGTTAGCGAACCAGTTAACCCCATTGACAAACCAACTGTTCCAAATGCAGAAATCACTTCGAATGCTACCTGGAGAAAAGGTGCCTCTTCTGTAATGTTTAAAATGAAGATGGCAACGCAAATTAAAAAAAGTCCAATGGTTGAAATGGCTAAAGCTCGCAAAACAATGGTCAGGCTGATCGTCCGTTTCCCTAATACCGTATTTTCTTTTCCCTTAAGGAACGTAATGACAGAGAACAAAATGACCAGGAACGTTGTCAATTTAATTCCCCCGCCTGTTGATGCACTCCCAGCACCTATAAACATTAATAGCAGGAATAAAAAGATCGTTCCCTCATGCAATGACGCAATATCAAGTGAATTAAAACCTGCTGTTCTTGGCGTTACCGCCTGGAAATAAGTCGCCCATAGCTTTTCTCCCCAGGAATTTAACCCGCCAAGTGTATTGGGATTATGATACTCCAGCACAAAGATTATAAGCATCGCAAATACATTTATAACAAATGTTCCGATTACCATCATTTTGGAATGAAGACTCATTTTTCGAAATTCTTTCTTGTTCCACATATCGGCCAAAACTGTAAAACCGATACCGCCTATAATAAATAAAAAAGTAATAACAATATTGATCACCGGATCCCCTACATATCCCATCAGGCTGTCGGACCACAAGGCGAACCCGGCATTATTAAAGGCAGAAATAGCGTGAAAAAAACTGTAATATAAACCTTTAGCCCAACCGAACTCGGGCACCCATCTAATGGATAAAAATAACATGGCTGTAAGTTCTATAATAATGGAAAAAACAAATAAATTCCTTACTAAATGAATAACTCCCCCAATGGAAGTTTGATTTAATGCCTGCTGGACGATTAGGCGCTCTTTAATGCCGATTTTTTTCCCAAGCACCATATAGATGAGAATAGCAAAAGACATGATTCCCAATCCGCCTAACTGTATTAAGGAAACAATAACAATCTGGCCGAATAGAGTGTAGGCTGTTCCTGTATCCACAACGACAAGTCCGGTTACTGTCATGGCTGATGTAGCGGTAAACAGTGCATCTATCCAGCTAATTGATTCTTCCGTTGCAAAAGGAAGCTTTAGCAAAAGGGTGCCTAACACTATAAATGTAGCAAAAACAACAATAAGCAGCTGGGACGGGTTAAGTTTGATAATTCCCTTCTTCACACTACACTCCTTCTTTCTCAAATCGCTTAATATCTTTGTTATGTCCCATAACGATCAGTACATCCCCCTTTAAAATGACCTCCTCGGCCGATGGGGATACGATAATGTCTTTTCCTCTTTGAATGCCGACAATATTGCAGCCGTACTTTGCCCTAATATCCAGCTCGATTAAAGATTTGTTATGCACTTTGTTTGAAGCAACGATTTCAACCATGCTGTAATCCTCTGACAGCTCAATGTAATCAATGATTTTATCTGATACGATATGGTTCGCTATCCGCTTCGCCATATCCCTTTCCGGATGAATGACACGGTCAACACCTATTTTTTCAAGCACTCTGGCATGATAATCGTTATGTGCTTAAGCCCAAACCTTAGATATCCCCATCTCTTTCAAAACCAATGAAGTCAGGATGCTCGACTCGATATTTTCACCAAAGGATATAAAAGCATGATCAATATTTCTAACCCCAACTTGCTTAAGAGCTTCTTCGTCAAACCCATTGATCTGAGCAGCAAAAGTAACGAACTCGGAATATTGATTCACTTTTTCCTGATCAATATCTAATGCCAATACCTCGGCACCCAATTCATAAAATTCTTTAACCAGGCTGCCGCCAAATCTCCCTAAACCAAAAACAGCATATTGCTTCTTCATTGCAAATTTACCTTCCTTTCTAAAAATGAACACAAAAAGACCATTCTTAATAAAAGAATGGTCAATGGCTTCATTAACCCTTCTCTCAATAGCGCTTACGGAGTTAGCTGTCGGATTAGGGATTGAGAGCATCCCTTCTCAGCTTAATTTGCCAAGATTCACCCCAAGATAAACATGGTTTATCAAAATTGGTTCCCCCGCTCAAAAGATTCAGCTTAAGGTTTATGTATAAAATAATAAATATAAATTACTCCTATAAATTTCCCGTGTCAATACAATTTTATAAAAATTAACAAATAAAGTTTATTAAACCGATATGCTTCAATCCTTATAATAAACAAACTTAGGGGAGATCAAATTCAGAGAAAAAACCTAATAGCATCGTATCATTGGATGGAATGAGAGAGCCAAGAAGTTAATTGAAATTCTAACCTCTCTTTCACCTGTTAGGATATTTTGCTAAATCGGATATAAGCAGCATCAGTGAAAACTAGCATTAAAAAACTTGATTCCTGATGATTGATGACACTTATCACCTTCTACTCAATAGGTAAAACATAATTTATACTTGTTCGTGGATTGCTTAGGATATATTTCTGCGAATAACCTTAACAAAGGATACTTAAAACGATAAAGAAAGGTAATAAAAAAAATCCTCTGAGTAAAAATCAGAAGGATTCTAAGCTCTTTTTTAGTAACTCTTACGCTTTGTTGGAATTCTATTTGATGTAGAATTATTAGTAAAGCATAGCTGATCTT
This sequence comes from Bacillus sp. J33, assembly GCF_000518885.1. Taxonomy (GTDB): domain Bacteria; phylum Bacillota; class Bacilli; order Bacillales; family Cytobacillaceae; genus Cytobacillus. The sequence continues at coordinate 77,023 of NZ_JAEL01000008.1, forward strand.
GTTGGCAAGGAATCAACAAATGCCTTATTCTTTATATACTCACTCTATTTGATAACACATTACATCTTTTCTGCTTTTAAAACCTTTATTTTAGCTGGATGTGACTCCAATATTTTATCAAACCAAACTCTTATTTTCTGACCATCTTTATATTTGGAAGTATGAGGAACATGATTTAGTATATATACTCTTCCGTAATTTCCTATTAATTCCTCAGAGGATAATTCTATGGCTGTCTCAACGTCAAAATCATCATCTTCAATTAAATAAAGAGTTCCATCTTTCTTTAAGAAGAAACCATCAATACTCATATTATTATCATTTACCTTAGACTTTTGATCATTATTTACCTCAGCGTTTTGAACTAAATCCAAAAGGGCAATAATAGCAACTAAAGATACAGCAAGTATGATTAATCTTTTCGTATCTATCCCCCCTGTTAAGCTTTTTTTCTTTATATAAATAATGAGAAGTTCTTGGAATGTTCTTGAAAACAGTCAAAATAAATTAACAGCAATTTACTTCATTATAACATCCAAACTGGAAATCATTTCTGTATAATTCTTGTGTCAACGAATCTGTAGCTTTAGGACAACTGTTGACCCTTATAAAATAAGCTATTGGGTTATCATAGAAAAATAGTGGCTGCAGAATATATCTATAACAAACACATAATGAACCGAAATAGCTTCTACCCTATATTTTGTCAATTACGTTTTCCTACTCCTATTCCACTGAATTCTTATTAATTTGAGCCACCTGGCAAATAGATTTTGACTTTATCCCAAGTTAACTTCCAGTTCTTTTTCTTTATCCTATGTTCATAAAAATTTATTCGGGCATTTGCCTCTGAATAATATGGTGTAGGTTTCACTTCTAAATTAACAACATCAGTAATGCCCCAGGGAGCAGTCAATATAACATTATCCTTTTCATCTAATTTTACCCCCAATGCTGTAACTGTCTCGGTAAATTTGGAAATCGCATCCACAGAAGATGAGTATGGAGCCATCTTATTTCTAATGTGCATTCTGGCTTGATTCTTTACTGACCAAGGTATATCCGGCACTAGTAAAAGTAATTTTTCTTCCAGCTTTTTTTCCTCTAATTCATTTATTTGCTCAGGATCAAAATAAATAACATCAATATCTGGCAGAGGTGTTCTTACGGTGAAATTATGTAGAATATCCCATATTTTAGACCTGACAAACCCGGCACAAATCCACCAATCAGGCAGGTCTAATTTCTTTACCGCTTTTAAAAGATTCATCATCCACTCATCTTCCTTAATTGCTTTAACGATGTCTTCTTCACTTTTTATGACCATTCGTTTCACCTCTTAATATTGGATCCAATAACTTTCAAGCAGCCAGGATTGTTTTTTTTATATTACGAAGTCATAGCGTAGTTATCGCTTCTTTACTAAATTTTATTTCCTCCTGCAATAGTTCGGTAAGCCTGATGAATTCTTCTTCTATTTTATCCATCATGACAAACTGCATGTTATACTTTTCTGCTAGTTTTCCATTGTATGTAATATTACAGTGCATTAATATTTCCATTTCATAATCCAGCATGTCATCATCAATTTCCTTGATAAGATTGTATTCATACTGTGTTAAGTCAGATAGGCCATAGAAAGTGTAAATAAACTGCTGGAGGTGCTGTTCGATTTCTAAGTATTGGTGCAAACCTTGTTTGACTGGTCTTGTAACATCGGAAATGTATGCTTCAGAAGCATCATGCAATAAACATGCTAACTGCACCTGTTTAGAATAGCCTCTATGTTTAGCTTCTTTAGCACAATTTAAAGAATGCTGCGCAACACTATAAAAATGACGATAATGTCCATTAGCTCTGCACAACAGTGACAATGCATGTGCGATATCCTTAGTTGAAATGTCTTGCATTCGTGGATCTAACGGATAAAATTCAATTCCTGTGTAAGTTGTAATACATTTCCCTTTTCTCATTTTCTTCCTCCTATTCGAGAAATCGCAATCATTTTTTGGGTATAAAAAATCCTGATTACAAATAAATGTAAAGCATACATTTTTTGTAATCAGGATTTTACGGTTCCTGGTAGAAACCCTCATACCATATTAATGAGGTTATACTATTATTTTTTTCACCATTATTCTAAATGATTAAAGGACTAAGTTCAATATAATTTAAATAAATTGTTATTTTTACTTTCAAATTTTGCCCGTTGATTTCCACTGCGGGTACTTGCTTTCCGCGGGGAGGAATGAGAGCCTCCTCGGCTTCGCCTGTGGGGTCTCCCACTCCCTCTCTTCCCACAGGAGTCAAGTCCCCTCCGCTCCAATCAACTTAGTTGGTTAACTTTAGTTAGCCCTGAAAAGCAACAAACTTTACGAAAACAGCGTTACAAAAAATCGCCTATAAAAGACGATCTAATGAATTTACTTCATCCATTGCGGTATGTCACTCTTACGTTATACTCCCCCTAGTTTAAAATGAAAAAGCAGCTACTTATCTTAATACTAAAAAAGGGTGTGACAGCAATGGCCAAGGCTTGGATGAAAACCGCAAGCGCTCCTGCTTTATTTTATTTTTCCATAGTTCAAAGGCAAAACCAACTGTATCTCAGCCACATCGATATTCTGGTTTTTATCACACTAATTTAAACACTTCTGTTCCTCAATGCTTCTCTGTCTACGTTTTGCGGTGGCTGTTCCATCCACCTGTTTTTAATCATTATATTCACACCATCATTTGTATATTGAAGTATTTCAGCGACAAGCCTCGTGTAATGTCCAGCTAAATCTTTTCTAAGGCTTGCTCCAATGGCTGCTCCATAGCCTGCAACGCTAATGGCAGTTAAACTATTGGTTTGAAACATCATTAACTTATCTGAAAAAGGTGCATCTATGGATTGAGTAATGGTTGAATCCCATGTACTTGGGAACGACACTTCATCTTCCAATAATATTTGCCTGAACACTGTTTCATGCTTTGCGGCTATTTCCGCACCTGTTTCCATATATTTTCGAACTTCAGGTGCTTTAGCAGTTTGTGAAAATCCAGCTACAAATGTCCTGCCAATAGAGTTTGTCTCCGTATTTTTGGAAATATGCGCTAGTTCAATGGCAGTTAAAGGACGATGTTTGCCCATTAAACCTGATAGAAATGATTCACTCTGAAGGTATTCGGCTTTTTCCATTGGGGCTATGGTTGGCGACCGGATAAAAGCCCCCTTCTTAAGAAGCAGGTCACAAGCATGATTGTAAAGTTTCATAAACATATCGGAGGTTTTTGAAAAAAATTCTCTTATATCATTTCGTGCTAATACTTCAAGCAATGCAGCGGCAGCGGCTGTTCCAGCTGCAGCCATGTATTTTATGTATCGCAGGGCAAACAAGTCTGAATATAACCGGCCAGCTTTTAAGTTTACATCTTCTTGTGTAAATCCAATAGGTATGGCATGTTTTTCTTTTTCAAATATTTGTTTCACTCCATTTACAACGAAGCGGCAATCCGTTAAGGCGGTTTGCAGAATGTCAGTAATATCTGTATCTTCGTTCACGCTGGCAAAATGCTGTACGGTACAATAAGCCATTGAGTTCTGCATGTAAGCACTCCACAATGCAGCAACTTCTGAAGAAACAAGTTTTGGGTTATGCTCCATTTTTCATCTGAACTCCTTTTAGGTTTTAATATAACCTAAATTGGCAGATAATATTTTTTTAATATGGTAGCCCAATCATTTTAGGTAATAAAATTTAAAGTGTTTGAGGTTAATCTACATGCAGAATTCATATATATAAAATTTAATTAGTTATTTAATTCCTTCTTCTTTGTAAGTTTATCTTGATCAAGCGTGCCAGGCGGCTGTTCGAACCAATCATTACTAATCATAATATCGAGTCCATCTTTGGCATATTGTGCAACCTCAAAGGATAAACGTTCATAATTTAAAATAAGGTCACTTCTTTGGCTTGCAGCTGCTGCGGTTGCATAATTCCCTGTTCCTGCCGCACTCATGAAACCCATGTGATAAAGTGTCAGCTTGTCGGAAAATGGGGGTGCTGTGGAATTAGTAATTGCCGTATCGGAAGAGACAGGCGGCTGTATATTGTTATCAATAAGTGTATTTGTAAACACTTTAACATGCTTTTTGGAAATATCCCTTCCTCGTAACATCCATTTTTGAATCTTCTCTTTTGAGGATATTTGACCAAAACTTTGTGCAAGTTTACTTCCTATAATATTGGTTTGAATATTCATGTACAAATGGGATATTTCAACTGCATTCAGCGGTCTTTGTTTACTAAAAAGAGAAAAGCCGCTTAAATACTTTTTACTGTCTACAAAATCCGTTTTAGTTGGATAGGCAATATATGGCGCCCTAATAAATAATCCTTTTGAAAGAAGGACCTTTGAACTGCGCTCAAACAATTCCGATGTTTCTGATAAACCTTCTCGGTAATAGGCTCTTATGTCATCTCTGGCACTCATAGAAACAAATCCGCTGTATCCAAGCAACCCAAGCTTAGCCATATGGTTTATATAGGTTAGAATAAAAGGGTCTGTATAGAGACGGGAAGCATTTAAATTGACATCATCATGAGTAAACCCTGTCGGTGTCGGAATTTGTTCTTTTTGGAAAATGGCTGTTAATTTTTCTATATGAATAGATGATAGGTCATAAGCATATTGAACAATAGCTTTTATTTCTTCATCTTCTACCGTTTTAAGAAAATAGCTTAAAACGCATTTGGACATACTATCATTCATATAGCCAGTCCAAATCGAAGCTATTTCAGCCGAAGTCAGCTGAATATGATTTTCAGTCAAATTGTTCACCTCCAGTGAATTTATTTTTTACTGTCTGCTTTATTCTCTACAAATAGCCGCCTATTGATAAAAGCCGAGGAACATTTCCTTTTGGCTATTTTGATTATTTTTTTATGCAATATTTAAACTGTAATTTTCTCTATCTGATGTACTTGGCGGTTTTTCAAACGAGCTTGAAACAGCCTGGGAGCCCTAAATCTACGTCCTCCTCCGTAAAACCTTTAGGGACGGGGACATAGTCTTTTTTGAAAATACCTTTAATGGTTAAATTAATGTTTTAATATCCTTATCCTCAACGTGCTGCAGATCATACTTTAAAATACATGCTGCCATGCTGTTACCCATATAAGCAGCCCAAAGTTTCCACATTTCAGCCGATGTTAATTTTTCGGTAGTGTTTGTTTTGTTAGAACTTAATTTAATGGGTTTAATCTTTCTCATGTTAACCCTTTCTTGTTTTTTGTTTATCTTTTCCTCTTCGCCAAATTATATGCTTAACACATTTTTCTTATTGAATACAAAAAGGCGAAGGACGTTCCTTCCCCTTTTTACTTCCAATTTTCATAATGTTTTCTCTTAGGCGCGATAAAACATTATTTCGATTATCGGTGATACTGTATATGAGTTCCCCCAGGGTAATTAGTTTCATTGGAAAGGTCATTACAACATACAGAAGCTCTATATATTAAAAATTCATATTCATTAAAAAGACGCATGAAACTAAAAATCGTGTTATGCGGCTTTTTCATGTAATAAAGGATACGAATTACTTAATTTAATTTACCACCATTGCAAAAAATGCAAAAAAATCCTGAAACTTGACTAAGGAATTATATTGATAATAAGAATTCTCATATGTTATTTTTTCCGTAAGGAGTGATAGAAATGGAACTGCATTATCCAAAAAATTTCTTAAAATGTCTTAGTATTGGGAGCGCTATAGGGTGCATGCTAGGAATGATTTCATGGTTTTACACTTAGTTGGACAAAATTTTTAAGGTCAAGTAGACTACAGATCATAATTTGAGGAGGAGAATCTGCTTGGCCAAAGAGATCACCGAACATCAATAGAAGACTTTAGCCTAAACCTTTCATAACATTATGAAGCCCTTTATCTCATCCATTTGACTTTCGGCCCCCTGTCCGGGTAAAACAAGCGCGCATTTTCGATTGAGTTACTCCTGCAGCCCCTTACGATCCCGGACAGTCAGATTTCCTGAATCTCGTTCTGTCCGTGGAAAAAATCCATACAAGCCATCCCATACAACCGCAGGATTAAATGTCGGCACACCTATTCCCCCACTATTTGCAGGTTTACTAGCAGGCTTTTTGACTATTGCTATTTGCAGGGCATTGGTCTTACTTGTTAGACAAATTTCGATGCTAAGCAACAATCCCTCAAACCCGCTAACTAAAGCATGTAACTTACTAAAATATGCTTGTACTCTAAAGCAACATATGAAAAAACGTTGAATAAGATACTCCTCTTTACTATATAAAACATCAAATTTGTTCTTTTGAGTTCGTGTAAAGCAGCTGTACCTCCTAATCTTTAAATTCATTTTTTGTCAAGACGCTTAAGCCTTCAATACATCATTCTGTTCAAGTATTCTTTTGATTTACTGGAATAATAAGATTCATGTTGTTTTAAACTGACTATTATGAAAATAGATTTTTAGGATCGTCTATACTCTTTTAATTTACGATATAATGTACTTCTCGAAATACCAAGAATTTTAGCAGCCTCTGTTATAGATTCAGTAGCTTTTATAGTTTGTTCAATTAATTCTCTTTCGGTATTTTTGATCGTATTCTTGGTAAGCGGATTTTTCCCTTGTAAGATAAGAACATCTTCGGGAAGATGTTGTGTATCGATTACTTCACTGCTTCCACCAATTAAAATCGCGTGTTCTAATGCGTTTTTAAGTTCTCTCACATTACCTGGCCATGGATAGTTGATCATTCTTTCTAATGCTCTATCACTAATATATTTAGTCTCTTTGCCATACTTATTACAAAGCTCTTCAATGATTTCTTTCGCTAACTGCGAAATATCCTCTGCTCTTTCACGAAGTGAAGGGACAGTAATGGAGAGCACATTTAAACGGTAATATAAATCGGAACGGAAAGTACCATTATAGGCAATTTCGTCTTTAAGGTTACGATTCGTAGCCGCAATAATTCTTACATCAACTTCTATCTCCCGATTTTCGCCAATCCTCATAATTTTTCTGGTTTCGATAGCTCGTAACAGTGCGACTTGTAATTCGTATGGCATTTCTCCAATTTCATCCAGAAAAAGGGTGCCGCCATCTGCTGCTTCAAACTTGCCTTTTTTTCCTTCTTTCTTAGCCCCTGTAAAAGAACCGCCGATAAACCCAAATAATTCACTTGCTATTAAGTCCTTTGGAATGGCAGCTGTATTGACGGCGATGAATGGTTTATTTCGACGATCACTTTCCAAATGAATGGCTCTGGCCATTAACTCTTTGCCTGTACCCGTTTCCCCCATTAATAATACGTTTGCCATGGATTTAGCCGCAACCATTCCAATTTTTAATTGTTTTTTATAATTTTCGTTTATCGTCTTAATCATATGAAACTTCATTGGGGACTGACTAATTGAAGTGGATGGTTTTGGTGTAAGCACCATTAATTTTTGGTCGAGTGCATCATAAGAGGTTAAATGGAAAGACTGTTTCAATCTGGAAACATTCAAGATTGAATTTAGATCAGAAGAACTCTGCTTAAGTATTTGTGTTGCTCTTTTTGATAAGTAGATGATTTCATTTTTCTTAGAAAGTACAACTATTGCTTCGTCACTAATTTTTGACCAAATATCAAGCACATGTGAATTTATAGAGTTTGTGTTCTCTTTCTCCATAAACGGTTTCGCACTAATTTTACCTGATGAATCCCATACAATTGAAAACTGCCCATTTTTCATCACTCTACCAACCCGGGAATGTCTCGCTATATGTCGATAATTATTTTGTACTTGAATAGAGCCGCACGCATATTCAATCTCTTGTCTGCTCAACTTATAGAAGATCGATCGAAATTCTGTCGTTTTTGCCTTTTCCATGGCCTCAAGCATAAGTTTTGTTCCTAAATATGTATTAAACATCACGGATGATACGGCTTGATCATGTTTGGTATGGCGTTTGAAATCTTTTAAGAATCGTTGATTTTCATCATTATTAAGAGATTGAAAGTAGCTTGCTGCAGTATAATGACCTGCCGTATATTCGCGTTTCATTGCAGCAATTTCAGTTTCTTGCGTAATCGGGCTGAAAATTGGAATGGTTTCAGGATCAATCCCCAACTCATAATAAGTCTTATAAAAAGGGATAATACTTGAACCGACTAATGTTAAGAATATGGCATTGGGCTGCTTTGCAACAACATCTTTCAGAATAGTGTAAAATTGCTGATGCCCAAAAGGAACATACTGTTCGCCAACAACCATTCCTTCTATTTCTTTTATATACTTTTTCACTTGTACATTCGTTTCTCTAGGGTAAATATAATCAGTACCTATGCAATACACTTTTTTACCGTACTGTTTTGTTAAAAAATCTAATAAAACATGAACCTGCTGGTTTGGAACTTCTCCCGTATAAAAAACATTAGCGTGACACTCCATTCCTTCATAACAAGTCGGATAAACTAGCATACACTCATATTTTTCTAAAATTGAAAGTATTGCTTTTCTGCATGCAGACGTATAACACCCCACAAATACTTTGACACCTTGTCTGGCTAATGCTTCAGCTTCAGCAGCGGCTTTGACTGGATCGGAGGCGATATCACGAACAATGACTTCTACTCGTTTATTCATTTTATTAAATTCATAGATCGCATATTGAGCCATCAGGCATTGTCCACGTTCAGTGATAGCAGTTGTGCCTGTTAGAGAGAACAGCAAACCCACATTCATACATTGACCCTCCTGTACTATTTTAAGAAAAGTGTATTAAATTGGGACAATCTGGCATTACAGGTTAATTATAATACATTTTCTATTATTTTTTTTGAATTATCTGATATAACCTTATCCCATTTTGAGACAATATAGAAATGTAAATTTTCTTTTACTCCAATCAAATCTTCGATTTTTTTGGGCATGATTCTTGCAATATATTCGATTGAACTTAAACTATGAAAGGAGTTTTTTAAATGAGCCATTGAGATATTGGGGACAGTCTATGACACGGTAGGCTTAGCAGTTGGCTACTAACGCAGCTTTTCTATCCTTTACCGGGTTATGGAATTCGCCCAGTCAGATCTTAGTAGACGGTTTAACTGCTTTGACCTTGATTTACTCTGTTTCCATCAGCCTTATCAGTATAAGGTTGCTTAACGTGAATTTATCACTAATACAATATTAATTAGGGAGAGTGAAGATATGCCAAAACCAATGTTTCACGTTGATCTATCCAAAAGAATGGATGAACAAGCAGTACCAGGACACAACAGGTGGCATCCAGATATTCCAGCAGCATTCTCTGTTAATCCAGGAACTTCGTTTCGCATGGAATGTCTAGATTGGACGGACGGTCAAATTAAAAACAACGACGACCCGTCAGATATTAAGAATGTCAATTTAAAACGTGTTCATGTGTTAAGCGGCCCGGTCTATGTGAATGGTGTACAGCCAGGTGATCTTTTAGTCGTAGATATTCTCGATATTGGCGTATTTCCTGATGCAGAATGGGGATTCAACGGGATTTTTGCAAAAGAAAACGGCGGTGGCTTCTTAAGCGATCATTACCCTGAAGCTGCGAAGTCAATCTGGGACTTCCATGGCATCTATGCAACATCCCGTCACGTTCCAGGTGTTAAGTTCCCTGGCATCATCCACCCTGGTCTTATCGGGGTCGCACCTTCACAGGAACTTCTGGATGAGTGGAACAGGCGTGAAAAAGAGCTAGTAGATACGGATCCGAATCGTAACCCCGAGTTAGCCGCATTGCCTGAAAAAGAAAGTGTTGTTTTAGGACAAGTAAAAGATGCTGATTTTGATCGCATTGCAAAAGAAGGAGCCCGTACAGTTCCACCAAGAGAAAACGGTGGTAATTGTGATATTAAAAACTTATCAAAAGGTTCCCGCATTTATTTTCCAGTGTTTGTTAAAGGTGCTAAATTATCTGTTGGTGACCTTCACTTCTCCCAGGGAGATGGTGAAATCTCTTTTTGCGGCGGAATCGAAATGCCAGGTTGGATAGATTTACATGTAGACGTTATCAAAGGCGGTATGGAAAAATACGGGATAAACTCAAACCCAATGTTTAAACCAGGTCCAGTAGATCCCCAGTTTGGCGAATACCTTGTTTTCGAAGGTATCTCTGTCAATGAACTAGATGGAAAGCAGCACTATTTAGATGCCCACATCGCTTATCGAAGAGCATGTTTAAATGCCATCGAATTTTTAAAAACATTGGGATATACAGGAGAACAGGCCTATATGCTTTTAAGTACCGCTCCAGTTGAAGGGCATATAGGCGGAATAGTGGATATTCCAAATGCTTGTTGTACGATCGGTATTCCAAAGGATATTTTTGACAAAGACATTCTACCAAAAGTAGGGAAGTAATATGGGGTACTATACGTTTCTATGTAACAGTTGTGGTGAATTCACGGAATGGCATAAAAGTATTCTAGGGCAGAAAGGCTACGCATTCTGCCCAAATTGCCAGCACGAAGCTGCACGTGTTTTCAAACCGCCCCTTGCTTTAAGAATGGACAGCAGCTTAAAAAAGAGGATTGAACGCGGAATGGAACCACGTATAGTTTGTAAAAACAAGCTTCAAAATCGTAACGTAAAACGAAACGGAATACAAAAAAGACCATGGCAAGTTGGGCATTGAACATTAAAACACACCGGACCCTCAAAAGGTTCGGTGTGTTTTTAAAAGAATTACTCCCTATTTCTTTACCAATCAAGCATCAACAATACAACTATTATCTTTTGGTTTACATAATTTACTAACTTGTTCCCCTACATACAATCTTGCTTAAAAAGTATTTGCAAAGTAACTGTTTACCATTGGTAAGAGTTTGAAGTGATTCCTGCTTCCTCTGCTCGACACCACAATAGGTTCCTGTCATATTTAATGCCTGACCTCAAATGGTTTATACCAGAATCCTGCAACCCGTGATACTATTTTTCTTTAAATAATCCTGCCGGGATTTCGGCATCCCAGTTTTCAGGGATGTCTAATCGCAGCGCATGTGCAACAACAGCTGCAGTATCAACCACTTCCACACTAGTCAATACGGTGCCAGGTTCAATTGATGCCCCTTTTGCTGCCCAAAAAACAGTCTGTTCTACTGTGGAGTCTCCCCCGTGCCCAGTCCCTTTTCCGCCATGGTCTGAAGTGAGAATCACTAGCGTATCCTCCATCAACCCTTCATCTTCTAAAGCCCGGACAATTTGGCCGACATACTGATCTGCTTTTTGTGCTTGCTCATAGAATTTTGGAGTGTAATAGCCATATGTGTGTCCAGCACCATCCACTTCATCCAAGTGAATAAAAATGTTTCGGGTGTCCTGTCCATTTGTTTTGATATAATCGACCGCTTTTTGGGCCGTATTTGCATCGTTGCCGCCATTTACCTTATAAGCTCCGGCAGAATCTTCAATGATCCCTTTGTTAATCGGTGACCACGTGATAAAAGAAGCTTGCTGAAGCATCGGACGTTCTTGTTTAAGCAGCTTCATATAAGAAGGATAAGGATTATTTTCAGGATAATGGGTACTAGCTACAATGCTGTTCGTCAGTTGATGTTTGGACGGAACGACTCCATGTAAAATAGACCCCCAGTTTTGTCCGCTAATGGTTGGGAGCATGGCTTTTGCCTCATAGGTTCCAGCACCTTCACTGATTAGCTTTTGAATATTTTGTGCGTTTGCTTTGGGGTCTTTTACAGCATTTCCAATCCCATCAATTCCGATAAAAACAACTCTCTTATAAAGAAAATCATTTTTATAGGGAGCTAATTTATCTTTCATCATTTTCACATCTGCAATATCCACTTTTTTATCATCCGTGATATCCGCTGTTTGAGCTTTCTCCCAGCGATTATCACCTTCACGGCTGTTCTGATTTTTTAAGATGAAATTTAAATCATCATGGCTGAGCAGACCATCACCCGTTACATCGATAGAGTTTGCAACATGTACGTTGGCCGAAGCTGTTTTCCCGCCGTCAATGGTTTTTGCTGTAATCGTTGCGTTGCCTGGCTTCCCTGCAATTACAGTAGGACGACCGTTTATCATTTCTATTGTTGCAACGGTTTCATCGCTGGAGATCCATTCAATCTCCTTATTTGTGGCATCACTTGGTGAGACCGCTGCTGTAAGCGGCATTGGTGCACCTGATTTAAGGTCAATTTCCGTTTGGTCTAATGCGATTGATTCTACTGGTGTAGGCGGAAGTGGAGGAGCAGACTCATACATGGAGCGTACTTCTGATTCGGTCAAGGCCTTTCGGTAGATTTGCAGCTCATCCACTTTTGCTTTCAGTGCGGACCCATAGCTGCCAGTCCCATCCTGACCAATTTTAGTTGTATAAGGGGAATCCAGCGTACCTTTCATTCCCGAAATATCGACTGTATGAATTAGGTTTCCATCTTTATAAAAGCGTGCACTGCCGTCCCGATCATGTGTAACGACAATATGATGCCAGTTATAATCAACGACATCCGGCATATGATAATCCAGCCTGCTGCTTTCAGACGTTTTGAAGTTCCAGATGAGATTTCTTGAGTTCGCAGCTAAAATCCAACCAGTATTGCTGCCAGAATTCCAGTTTTTATTCGAAATGATCGAGGGATCTCCATTGATCCCATCTGATTTAAACCAGAACGCGACTGAAAAATCCGTACTATCACCGAACTGAAGTTCACCGGAGCTGCCTAAATCTATGTATTGTCCTGGTGAGGTAAAGCTGATGGCTTGTCCAATTCGTCCTTGTGAAAATTCAGGATTGCCGTGGACCATTGGCTTTAAAGCACTTGCCGAACCATCGTTGGAATTGTTTTCAAATTTTAAGTCCAGTACCGTTCCCTCATTGGCAAACACAACAGAAGACAAACCATGGGAAAAAACATTATAGGGGATATCGGTACTTGTTGCCGCAGCCGATAGTGCCACCGTTAATGCTGAGCCTACCACAACTTTTCTAAATATATTCGCTTTCATTATCCTACCTCCGCTATCTAGATTCATCATACATTTCAATTGTAGAAAGCAAATATAAACAGATTTGTAGAATTGCATTAAGAATTGTAAATAACTATTAATCTGGAATAATCCTCAAGTAGAATCGGGCGTCGTCTTGATGATTGGTGAGATGCTGTCTGAAAACATCGGTTTACTGGACCATAGCCCGCATGGTCACATGTTTACTCCTTTTTCGGTATATGGTTTTTATTATCATCATCTGGTACATTGACAAGTTGTCTAAACCCTCCAAATAAGATGTTTCAACAATCTCAGACTTTTGGATGAGAACATTTTCAACTTATGAAGGATTACGCTTTTCTATAATTAATATAAAGTAGTAGAAGATGATCATCATAGAGATCAAGACGCTGTGTTGGAAGGATGAACTTTAAAGGAGAGTGTATTCATTGGCAGAGGCAATTTATGTTGGTCAACTTGAAACGTTGAAGAATGATGGTGCAAAAGTTGTTAAGGGCGGTAAACACGGTATAGCTGTATTTTTTCATGAAGGTGAATTACACGCTGTCGATAACCGTTGTCCGCACATGGGTTTTCCTTTACATATGGGCAGCCTATGTGATGGAATCCTGACTTGTCACTGGCATCATGCTCGTTTTGATGTAAAGAGCGGTGGTACGCTCGATCCTTGGGCGGATGACGTGCCAACCTACCCTGTAGAGGTGAAGGACGGAGAAGTTTGGGTGAAGCCGACACCACACCATAAAGTAACTGTTGAAAAATTACAGCAGCGGCTCCGAGAAGGTCTAGAACAAAGCTTAAGCCTAGTCATCGCTAAAGCAGTTGTCGGTCTAGCAGAAGCGGGGATCTCCTCTAGAGAAATCGCAAAAGTTGGCGTAGAGTTCGGAACAAAGCATCGGCAAAGTGGCTGGCGTTCTGGTCTGACGATTTTAACAGCGATGACGAACATATTACCTAAACTGGACAAAACAGGTCAGATTCTTGCCTTGTATCAAGGTCTGGTCCACGTAGCTCGTGAAAGCTCTGGTATGGGAACACGCTTTTTACTAGGGTCATTGCCGATAACGAATGAGATGGAAAACCAATCTGTTGAACAGCTTGCAAAGTGGTACAGGCATTGTGTGGAGGTCCGTGATGCACAAGGTGCTGAGCGTATTTTGTTGACAGCGATTGAATCAGGCAGTACGGACGTACAACTAGCTGACATGATGATGGCGGCAGTAACGGATCACTTTTATATCAATACTGGACATACACTTGACTTCCATAACAAGGCGTTTGAGATTTTGGAACACATCGGAGAAGAATATCGTCCCTATGTATTGACTTCATTGTTGCCTGGTATTTCAAACATGTCTCGGAGCGAGGAATCCCATAGCTGGCAATCTCCAATCAACCTTGTCAAACCATTAAACGAAGCTTTTGAAAAACTAGAAGCCACTATCCAAGTTGGAAATTCAATGGAAGCAGCTGATTTTGATGAAAATGCATTAGTTGAACAGCTCTTATCTGACCAACCGATTGAGACAATTCAGATGATGATTCAAGCCCTTGAGTCTGGTGTCACACCTGTTCGGTTAGCACAATTGGTTTCATTGGCTGCAGCTGAAAGAATTGCGCGCTTCCATACACAAAATGATTTCAATGATTGGATCACTGTCCTTCATACATTCACCCATGCACATGCGGTACACCAAAGCTTGGAACGTTCGACAACTGTGGAATTGACACGTGCTGTATTCCATGGTGCAATGAGTGTTTATCTGGATCGTTTCCTGAACATGCCTGCTGCTAGAAAGCCACAACCCGCTGAAGCTGTAAAAACAACTCAGGATCCTTCGGAGTTATTGGAAATCATGAATAAACAGCAGCAAGTGACAGAAGCTGCTCGTTGGGTAATGACGTATTTAGCTGGTGGCGGAGAAAAAGCCCCTCTTTTCAACATACTCGGTCATGCCTTGCTTCGAGAGGACGCTGAATTTCATTCTTTCCAAATGTATGAAGCAGGTGTCGTTGAGCATGATTATTGGGCAGGAGAAGAATCGCACATTTCAGACCGAGCACAGGAAACGATGATTCTCGCGATAACACGATATCTCGCAGGTCATGCCCCTACCGCAAGAGAAATGCCGCACACAGCTCGAATTGCGATGAGACTCCATGAAGGAGAAAAGCTTTTTGAAGAAAAATGATTGATTTTTGAAAAAGGCTGTTCCCTTTTACTGCAGCCTTTTTCATCCTTGCTGAGTTTTATTTACTTGGCTGCCTTCTGTCAAAAAGACACACCGGTAGTAGGTTCATCTGCTATCATGGTAACAATTATTTTTTGATCGGGGTAAGTAAAACCAAGTTTTTTATTAAAATTTTTCTAGTAAATATATAGTATATTATTTCATTACCAACCTAATCGATCACGAAGAGAAGTAATATGCGCAACATGATGCAGCCCATGCCAAGCATAGATCCCAATATTAATGCTTAGCTTAACAACACCTGATTCCGGGTGCTGGAACGTCTTTGCCAGTTCATCCTGTTTCAAAGAACGCAACAGAAAAACCCATCTGCTATGTAAAGACTCTATTAGTTTTAATGAAACGTCTACTGGTAACTTCGAATCAGGGAGCTCAGCCCACTTTCCTTCTTCATACAGTTTAATGGAAGGAGTGTTTTCTGTGAGAGCCAATTTAAAACGAGTATAACTATTTAAATGGCTGTCGGCAATGTGGTGGACCACTTGACGAATGGTCCATCCGTCAGAGCGATAAGCTGTATCTAACTGCTCATCATTTAAACCCTTCACAGCTTCTTTTAATTCAAATGGAAGTTCTTCAATCTCTTTAATCCACCTCTCTAATAATTCTGCTGTTGGCTCTCCGTCATAATTAAACTTTCCAATAGGGTAACGCAAATCCATTCAAGCAACTCTCCTTTCTATATTTTCTTTAACGACATATTTACTGCTTCAAGAGCATGTATAACAGTTGTGTCAAACAGAGGAACATTGGAATCCTCCGGTTTTATCAATAATCCAATTTCTGTACAGCCTAATATAATTCCTTCAGCTCCAGTTTCGATCAAACGTTGGATAACCTTTTTATAATAATCCCTTGAGGTTTGTTGAACCTTCCCTAAACATAACTCTTCATAAATAATCTTGTTTACAATCTCCCTTTCATGATCATTTGGGACGATAACCTTTATACCATTAGATTCTAAACGTGATTTGTAAAAGTCTTGCTCCATAGTATACCTTGTGCCAAGTAATCCAACGGAACTAATTCCTTGCTCTTTAATTTTATTAGCTGTTGCATCTGCAATATGTATAATAGGTATGTTGATTTTTTCCTGTATATCATCAATAACCTTGTGCATGGTATTGGTGCAAATAACGATAAAATCTGCGCCCCCTTTTTCCAGAGAATGTGCAGCGTCACCCAATGTTTCACCAGCCCTTTTCCAGCCACCCTCTGACTGAAAACGCTCAATTTCCTCAAAGTCAACGCTGTATAAAAGGCATCTTCCAGAATGTAACCCACCTAATCTTCTTTTCACTTCTTCGTTAATAATCCGATAATACTCAGCAGATGATTCCCAGCTCATTCCACCAATAAGGCCAATAACTTTCATGTTAAATCCTCCAAACCATCGCCATTTTTGTTTTCTTCTTTAGCATCAAGTACAAGGACAAATCTTCTTATTTAAAAACGTCACTTTGAAACAAAAATATATCTTCTAAATAAACTTCCATTTAATATCGGATAATCCCTTCTCATATTCAAGAAAATGGGCCTGAAATGAAAAATGAGCGCTTATCCTTGTTCCAGGATAGCGTCCCTATAATTGAATAAGGGTATAATGAAGCAGTTGCCTTTAATCCCATCTTAATGATTCCTTTCTGGCTAAATGCGTTAGTATCACCAATCATTGTATACATTGCTCTTAACAGTGAATTTGTTCCCATTCCGAGCATGCTATTCCAGCTCTGGTATACACCACTTGGTAACTCAACGTACATTATTTCAGGGATACCTGGATTAATGTTACTCGCTATTGTTTTAGCAACCATGTTCCTCATTTGGTTCCCATTCTTTAAGGTGTACGACAAACAAGAATGGAATAAGGAACAAAAGAAATGAGAAGATTTATAAGTAGCTAAATATAAAACCATAAAATGTTGTACCTGTCTAAAAAAGCAAATAAAGGGTGCTGACTTTGTCAGCACCCTATACAACTATCCGCCGTACAAAAATTTCACAAATAAATTTAAAGGTGTCAAACTTATTTTACAAAAGGTGAGCGTTCTAGGGGCACCGGGAGAAATTAATTTTTTGCTATGGGCAGGCTGAAATGAAGGAGTAAACCCTTCGCCATACACATCAGCCTCACACAAAATGATAAAAGCATGCGGATTAATTTCCTGTACCATGTCTCTTAAAATCCTGTACTTTCTTTGGATTAAGGACAGTCATCATAATGACTCTTTCACTATTGGTATAACCTCCTGCCCCCGATCTTTTCGTAAAGCCTCTATTTAATTCATGGAGAACCGTCTCGGTTATTTTCATTTCAAATTCTTTAGAAGATATGATATATGCTACTTTGGATCCCTTTTTATTCCCCATAATAATATCCACGGTCTTTCGCGTCACAAATGTAAACGCTAGAATAAAGTTGACACTTTTTGCTCGATAAGATTTTACACTTTTGCTCAATCAACCTACTACTTTAGTAAAATAGATCGTGACGTTATTTTACTGGAGGTTAGGATTTTGGAGGAGAAGTTAGTGTTATATATAAAGATTCAGGAATTACATAAGAGAAAGTTTAAAGTAGCACAAATCGCTAAGGAGCTTAAGATCTCAAGACCGACTGTCTATAAGTATTTAGAAATGACATTCGATGAAGCAAGAGCCTATACTGAACA
>NZ_JAEL01000009.1 GCF_000518885.1 Bacillus sp. J33
TACCAGAAAAAATATAGGACAAGAGCAGAGGCAACAAAGGAAGTTTTTGAGTATATCACTTGTTTTTACAATCCAGAGAGGATTCATTCAACCATTGGATACCAATCACCGATGGAGTTTGAAAAAGCTTACTACTCAAAAATGAAAGTCGCCTAATTTAACCTTTTCCTGGACAAATNATGATGTAACGCAAGTTAGATCATCATTTGTCCAGGTTACCAAGCGATAGCGCGGTAGGAAGAAAGTAAGAAAGTGCCCAATTTAATTTGTCCGTTTTCTTGACGTAGTATCAGTTTTGGCCGATAAAACTGGAGAATTGGCCGATAAATTAATAAATTTGGCCGATATAACTGCTAAACAGTCAGTAAAACAGAAAATTTCAGCTAAATGATCTGAATGATCACTAATTAAATTGTAAAGATAACAGAATCACAAACATTTGGATGGATGCTGAGCATCCGATTCCAAAATATTTTAAGATTAATAGCGGCATGGAAAATTGCATAACCACCTGAGGTTATAGTATGCTTACTGTACAAAATGTACCAGTCAAGAGGAGGCAATAATATGTCAATGGCGTATGAAGAATATATGAGACAGATGGTAAAGCCAATGCGTGAGGAACTTGTGCAGGCAGGTTTTAAGGAACTGACAACTGCTGAAGAAGTCGTACAATTTATGGAAGGGCTTGAAGGTACAGCCCTTGTTGCCGTTAATTCCGTTTGCGGATGCGCAGCAGGTTTGGCCCGTCCAGCAGCAACACAGGCAGTTTTAAGAAGTGATAAGAAACCGGACCATTTAGTGACCGTCTTTGCAGGCCAGGACAAAGAAGCCACTGCAAAAATGCGCGAATACTTCGAAGGGTATGAGCCTTCATCTCCTTCCATGGCCCTGTTAAAAGGGAAGGAAGTTGTTCACTTCATTCACCGCCACGATATTGAAGACCATCCTATGGAAGCAATTATGGAGAATCTTCTTGCGGCGTTTGAAGCGAACTGTTAATTAAAATTTTTTAGGGTCTTTTTTGAAAAGGGGTGTCAGCTGGCACCCTTTTCTTTGTCTTTTGGCTACTTTAGGGCTAACTGCTGATTACCCATCGAAAAGCAAGTCAAACGAGGTCCAATAAAGGTATTGGTATCAATAATTCCGGACCACCCGCCAAAGGTGTTCTTG
This sequence comes from Bacillus sp. J33, assembly GCF_000518885.1. GTDB lineage: Bacteria > Bacillota > Bacilli > Bacillales > Cytobacillaceae > Cytobacillus. The sequence goes on from NZ_JAEL01000009.1 coordinate 1,174, forward strand.
CAGAAGGGATTTAAAGTAAAGGTTTACATAGTTTAATAAAAGCCAGGTGAACAGGATGATTATTACTACAGCCGGACGGACAAACCAGGAAATGAAGGAAAAAGCCAAAAAAATAGCTGAATATTTGGAAGCGGAATACATGGAGCGCAATAAAAAGTCGGTTAGCACTATTCAAAAACAGCGGCAGGACGATTGCATTGTTGTTGGAAAGGAGCGCCTCGAGCTTTTTCCGTTGGGTGAGAGCCAGCCATTCTTTTTTCATCCCAATTCAGCGATGTTTAGAATAAAGCGGCTGCTAAAGGGTGAGAGTGATCCTTTTATTCAGGCAGCAGAGATCCGGAAAGGAAGCAGCGTTCTGGATTGTACCCTTGGACTCGCATCAGACAGTATAGCAGCAAGCTTGGCTGTTGGAATAGAAGGAACGGTTACAGGGCTGGAGGGCAATGAATACCTTGCTTTTCTTGTGGGGAATGGCCTTCGGCAATGGGAGTCAGGTCTGGAAGCAATGGACTGTGCTATGAGGAGAGTACAGGTAAAGTCCACAATGTCTCTTCCATATTTAAAAAACTTGCCTGATGACAGCTATGATATTGTTTATTTTGATCCGATGTTTGAAGAAACCATTCTTGAATCGGATGGAATTAAGGCCCTTAGCCGATATGCGGTATATGCTGATCTTTCGGAAGAGATAATTTCTCAGGCGAAAAGAGTTGCCAGAGAAAAAGTAGTTTTAAAAGATCATTTTAGAAGCTCAAGATTTGAACAATATGGATTTAAAGTGCACAGGCGAAAAACTTCCAAATTCCATTTTGGTGTTATAGAAACCTAAAGGCTGTCTCATAGATTATTGGTCTTATTTATAAATTTTGACCGTTGATTTCAGCACGGGGCACTCAAGCTTTCCTGCGGGGAGGAATTAGAACCTCCCCGGCATCGTCTGTGGGGTCTCCCGCTTCCCTCTTTTCTGCGCAGGACATTGGAAAAGCATTCTTGAATAAACACCTTGTCGCAAGAAAATGTGAATGCATTTTCGAGGTGCCCTCCGCTGCAGTCAGCTCAGTTGGTTAAACTTATTTTGTCACCTGAAAAGCAACAAACTTTCGAAAACAGCCAAACTAAAAAAGGTGCCGCAATATTCGGCACCTTCACATTAGTCGGCAATAGCCAGGTAAACAAAATATGCCATTAACAGCAAGCTTGCAATAACAAAAACAAGAGACCAATCCATCCCAAATTCCCCCTTTGCCGTCCTTTTTGATTCGCTGAAAGCGATTTGTTCCTATTATTCCCGCTATATTGTTTTGTAATCATACGAATTATATTTTTCACTATATAGCTATTGTTTTAATTAATGAAAAATGAAATCAATTTTCATTTACTGCAAAAAGCAGTATAATAGAAAAATAGAAAAGAGATACATAGCGAGGAAGGATAATATGGAATTTCCTATTTCAAAAAGAATGGCTTCCTTTCAGGAAAGTGTCTTTGCTGAGCTGTCACAGATAAAGAATTCTAAACTTTCAGACGGAAACCCGATGATAGACCTAAGCATAGGCAGTCCTGATCTGCCGCCGCCAAACTTTATAACTGATGAATTGGCAAGAAGCTCTAAGAATCCGGATTTATACGGTTATTCCTTAACTGGAACTGAGGAGTTTCACTCCGCTGTATGTGACTACTATAAGAGAAATTTTAATGTGAGGCTTAACCAGGATTCAGAAGTGCTTTTGCTGATGGGATCCCAGGATGGGCTTGTGCACTTGCCCATGGTTCTTTGTGATCCGGGTGATTATATTCTTGTTCCAGATCCGGGTTACACAGCCTATGCTGCAGGTGCGGGAATGGCAGGAGCTCAAATATATAGCATACCTCTAAAAAAAGAAAACAGGTTTCTCCCAGATCTGCAGGATATCCCTGAGGATATCCTCCGAAAAACTAAGTTAATGATTTTGAATTTCCCGGGCAACCCTGTTCCTGCAATGGCCACTGAAGATTTTTATCTTGAAGCGATTAGTCTTGCTAAAAAGTATAACTTTGTTATTTTGCACGATTTTGCTTATTCAGAACTTTATTATGATCAAAAGCCTCTAAGTTTTTTATCGGTAGAAGGAGCCATGGAAGTGGGTTTGGAGATGAATTCCTTATCCAAAAGCTTTAATATGGCTGGCTGCCGGGTCGCTTACGCTGCTGGAAATAAACATCTCATTATGATGCTGTCTAATTTCAAGTCAAATCTGGATTATGGTGTGTTTTTGCCGGTTCAGGCTGCAGCTTCCAGAGCGCTTAGAGACCAATCAGAATTTTTAACCGGCTTGAGGAAGGTTTACAGGAAAAGAAGGGATGTTTTGGCAGAAGGTTTAAATAATATAGGCTGGCTAGTCAGCAAGCCGGAGGGTTCTATGTTTATATGGGCAGAGGTGCCTTCTCCATATAGTTCGAAAGACTTCGCAATTGAATTAATTAACCGGGCAGGTGTAGTGGTAACACCCGGCAATGCGTTCGGGCAGTGGGGAGAAGGATATGTGCGAATTGCACTTGTCCAGCCTGAAGAAGTCCTTAAGCAAGCTGTCGCCAACATTGAAAAAAGCGGGATTATAAAGAAAGTTCTTGCTTAATTTGGATGCTATGGCACCGCTCTGCTGACTTTCACATTATATTAATGGAGCGAAAAGCAATAGGCGAATTTATTGGAAAGGAGGATGAGAAATATGCCAAATTGGCTGAGAAAATCCTTTGTTGTACTCGTAACCATATTAACGTTTGGCATGGTAACTCCGTCTCAAGCCTTCCTATATGAAAATACGAATCAGTTAAAGGCATCAAGGGCTTCTGATGTTGAAAAAACTGACAGCAGTACAGGACCTTCGACGGAAGAAGATAATTATGTTGATAAAGAGGTATTTATAAGGCAAATGGTCAAGGAAGCTGAGATGCAGTCCTATGAAAAGTTTGGCACAAAAATCGGCCCGGTGATTGAAGATGAATTTAATGAAGTGATCCTTCCAAATATCGAAAAAGCAATCCAGGAGGTAGCAGTGCAATTTCCCGAGGAAAGCCTTGCCCATTTAAAAGTTACTGAAACTCCCGGAGGAGGATTATCAGAAAAGATCTTCCATATAACAAATAGCCAGACGAGTGAAGATGTGATCCGATTTCATGTGAGAAGGGACCATCCCCCCCAGCAAGGCTACTGGTTTAACTTTCATTACCATACCCATCATGACAGTTTTCAGGCCCATCATGAATTGGGAGCGATTTATTGGGACAAAAATACTCCTCCTAAATGGATGAGTTAAAAGATTGAAATAAATTACATGTTATGAAAAAATAATTTTATGGAATATGAAACTTTCCATGATTTCTAACGTAAATACATTTATTCTACTTAATGGAGGTTTGAATTGAAATGGCAGTAAGTTTATCGAAAGGTCAAAAAGTTGATTTGACAAAATCGAACCCTGGAATGACTAAAGTAATAGTAGGTCTTGGATGGGACACGAACAAATATGATGGCGGAAATGACTTTGATTTAGATTCTTCCGTTTTCCTTCTTGGAGATAATGGAAAAGTAACATCTGAAAGCGATTTTGTTTTCTATAACAATACAACTGGCGGCAATGGTTCTGTTGTACATACTGGCGATAACCGTACAGGTGAAGGAGATGGGGATGACGAGCAGGTGAACATTGATCTTGCGAACGTACCTGCAAATGTTCAGCGTATTACCTTCACTATTACAATCCACGATGCGGAATCCAGAAACCAAAACTTTGGCCAAGTTTCAAATTCATATGTAAGGATCCTGAACGAGGATTCCGGAGAAGAATTAATCCGCTATGATCTTGGTGAAGATTTCTCCATAGAAACAGCTCTTGTTGTTGGAGAATTATATAGACATAATGGAGAGTGGAAATTCAGTGCAATCGGCAGCGGATATCAGGGAGGATTGGCTGCCCTGGCAAAAGATTTCGGTTTACAGGTTGGTTAATGAAGAGGTATATTTGCATAATACAGGCTCGGCAATGCCGAGTCTTTTATACGAACAAAATAGAGAGTATCTAGGGGGAACAATACAAGAATGGCAGTTTTAGAGGGAATTCTTAATACTTATGCCGCGTTTTTTGACTGGGAAATGTGGGTTGATGTTTTATCAAACCCTGTCAGCTGGGGGCTAATTGGTACGCTTGTGATCATGGAAGGCCTTTTGTCAGCGGATAATGCACTGGTTCTTGCGGTTATGGTTAAACATTTGCCTGAAGAGAAACGCAAAAAGGCTTTATTTTATGGTTTGCTTGGGGCTTATATATTCCGTTTCATTGCAATCGGTATCGGTGTATACCTAATTGAATTCTGGTGGGTTAAAATCCTTGGTGCAGGTTACCTTGCGTGGCTATCCATCAAATACTTTATTGATAAGAAAAAAGGATTAGGAGAAGCAGACGAAGAGGATATGGAAGGCATCAATCAGAAAGGTTTACTGATTCGCTTATTCGGCCCTTTCTGGGGAACAGTAGCTGCGGTCGAGCTTATGGATATTGCCTTCTCTGTAGACAGCGTATTAGCTGCTTTTGGGATCAGCCAGGAAATTTGGGTTCTTCTTTTAGGCGGAATGCTTGGCGTATTAATGATGCGTGGTGTTGCAGGAATCTTCCTGAAGCTTATCGACAGAATTCCTGAACTTGAGACAGCTGCCTACGTATTAATTTTAATTATTGCTGTAAAGATGCTGTTAGGCGTATTTCATATACATGTTGAGCATGTTCATTTCTTTATTCTGCTTCTTGTTGTATTTGCCGGAACATTCGTTGTTCACTACAGAAACAAAAAGAAAGAACAAGAAACAGCCAATTAATGATGAAACTTTTATAGCTAAGTACCAGCAAAAGGGATCAGACACATGTCCGCTCCCTTTTCTTTTTATCCTTTTTTGGGTAAAAGGAGGGATTAGCACTGGCTGGCATCTTGTGAAAGAAAGAATGGAGCTGTAATAATGAGACTATTTTCCGATCTCCCGGATGAAAAAGTGAATCAGGTTTTCTATAAAAAACCTGGTATATTCAATAAAAGATCCGGAAAGGAACTTTTGGCTTATGCATTGGGGGCAACCTTATATATGCCTGCTACAAGGCCGAATATTCACCAGGATCTGCTCTCTAAAAAGCATGCAGGCCTAACCTCAATGGTTATCTGCCTGGAGGATGCGATAGGAGATGATGAGGTAGAAAGGGCTGAAGATCTGCTGTCTTTAGAACTGGAGAACTTAAGTGTGGATTTGGCGAAAGGCCATTGCCAGGAAGATGATCTGCCATTAATCTTTGTTAGAATCAGGAGCTATGAGCAGCTGGTGAGATTAAAGAGCAGGATTCCTAATGGGATGCATTTGCTCACAGGATTTGTGCTTCCGAAGTTTTCTCCCCTGGAAGGCGGCAGAATATTAAAGGAAATTAGGAACATCCAATCAAGCGGGTACTGCTTATATGCCATGCCTATTCTGGAAACCAAGCAAATTATTCAAAAGGAAACAAGGCTGGATGAATTAATCAGCATTAAACATGTTTTGGACCAACATGAGGATTTAATATTGAATGTCAGGATTGGGGCTACTGATTTTAGCGGCCTGTATGGTATTCGCAGAAACTCCGATACAACTGTATACGATATCAGTGTGATCAGGGATTGCATTTCAGATATTATCAATATCTTTTTGCGGGCAGACCATCCATATGTCATTTCTGGTCCTGTATGGGAATACTTCTCTTCAAAAGACCGCCTACTTAAGCCTCAAATCAGGCAGACTCCTTTCAGGGAGCGGTTTGGGCAGGATGGAATTAAAATGAGAACAGATTTGATAGATAAGCATATGGACGGATTAATCAGGGAAATAGCCATGGATATTTCAAATGGCCTTACTGGCAAAACGATCATTCATCCCACACATATAAGACCTGTTCAGGCTTTGAATACTGTAACGCTTGAAGAGTACTTGGACGCAAAAAGCATTGTCGATCAGGCAAACGGAAAAATAGGGGTTATGAAAAGTACGTACCAAAACAAAATGAATGAAATTAAACCTCATTTGTATTGGGCTAAAAAAATAATGCTTAAATCTGAAATATACGGGGTGCTTCATGAAGAATACACATACATTGACCTTCTCAAAAACGACATATTCGCATCAGATCCTCAACTCGCTAAACGTTGAGATTGACATCACAGAGAATCCATATCAAATTCCTGCGGAAGATTTATTTATAATGGCAGCAAGAATTAACAAAAAAAGGTCCTTTTTGTTTGTCAGCAAGGTCCTTGGGAAGCATATACCGATCAATCCGCGAATCGGGCTGCTGACAGGAGAGCTTCTCGCCAACCGTTATATGGAAAAGGTAAAGAAGAAGGAGACAGGCAAGGCCGAAGAACTTCTTTCTGCTTTTAAGAACGGCTCCGGCACTTTTAATAGCAGTCCTTTCATTGGGGCGGAACATAATCCGGTTATTATTGGTTTTGCAGAAACAGCGACTGCACTCGGACATGCTTTCTTCCAATCTTTTCAAAAGGCCGAGTTCTTTCATACTACAAGAGAGCAGCTTGCAGATAGGGTTCCGGTTATTACTTTTGAAGAGGAGCACTCCCATGCGACATCCCATCGCTGCTATATCGATGGAAGGCTTTTGGATAATCAAAGGGAAATCATCCTTGTTGATGATGAAATGACGACTGGCAATACAGCCGTGAATATTATCCGTTCCATTCATGCACGATTTCCGCGTGAAGTATATACAGTTGTATCTATATTAGATTGGCGCTCCGAAGAGGACTTGAATCGCTTTAATGCTCTCGAAAAGGAATTGGGCATAACGATTCATAGCGTGTCACTTTTAAAGGGGGAGATCCGGGTACAAGGTTCACCTGAAACAGGTGATATTCAAGCGAATTTCCAAACAAAAGAGGAGACAGCCATCGTTTCATACATTCATATAAATAAAGAATTCCCTGACTTATTAGATCATATAGAAGGCCCTTCTGTCACTCTTGGAGGAGATATCAGGCAAGTCCCTTATTTAAAAGATTCCGGGAGATTTGGACTGAATGAGAAAGGACAGGAAAGATTAGAAAATGCTTTAAGCATAATCGGAACCTATCTATCCAGCAGCCGGACTGGCAAAAGAACTCTATGCCTTGGCACAGGTGAATTCATGTATATCCCTATGAAACTTGCATCTTTAATGGGGGAAAGCGTTAAGTTTCACTCAACAACCCGGAGTCCGATTTTTGTAAGGAACGAAGAGAATTACGGTGCTCAATATGGAATTTCGTTCCCTAATCCTGAAGACCGGGATATGGCCCAATATGTGTATAACATCCCTGAAGGCCTCTATGATGAACTATTCCTGTTTTTTGAGAGGGAGGCGTTCAATGACACACTTGAGATTCTCATTAGTCAAATAAAGAAATACATCAAAGATATTAAGGTCGTTTTTTTTAATGGAGGTGAATGAAATGGTTTACGCAGCAGATCAAAAGAAGTCAATTGGTTCTTATAATAATAAAGATGTTGTGTTTTTATTAAAGGACTTAAGCACCTTTTCTCTTGAGGGAACTATTGAGGAGAGAGAAAAAAACATTCAGTCAGGCCAGCATTACAGTGAAACACTGCCGATAGAATATCAGCCTCCGGAAAATTATCTGAACCTTTTCTGGGAAACGCTAGAGGAATATAAACAAAAAGTCGCACTATGCGCAGGTACAGTTGCTGAACAAATCTGGAAGCTAAAAGGAGAAAACACCGTTTTAGTGTCATTAGCCAGAGCAGGCACGCCTGTTGGCATTTTGATCAAGCGGTATCTTTCTGAGGTTTATGGAGCAGATCTGCCTCATTATAGCGTATCCATAATCCGTGACAGGGGAATTGATGAAAACGCTATAAATTATATTTTACAAAGCCACCCAGGGTGCAATATTCAATTCGTAGATGGCTGGACTGGCAAAGGGGCCATTTCAATTGAATTAACCAAAGCTTGCAGGGAATTTAGTGAAAAAAACGGCATTGCGCTTGATGATACATTGGCGGTCCTGGCTGACCCAGGACACTGCACAACACTTTATGGGACAAGGGAAGACTTCTTAATCCCGAGTGCCTGTCTGAATTCTACTGTTTCAGGATTAGTAAGCAGGACGGTCTTAAATGAAAAATATATTGGGCCCAGTGATTTTCACGGTGCCAAATATTATAAAGAGCTGGAAAGTGCTGATGTTTCAAATGAATATCTTTCGATTATTGAAGATGAGTTTCAAGCTATTAAACAGGAGGCTGCAGAAACAGCAGCACCTTTAATGGCAAAAAAGGGGGATGCAACCTTCCAGGGGATGGAAGAGGTACGGAAAATAAAAGAAGAATTTGACATTGAATCTGTTAATTTTGTAAAGCCGGGTGTGGGAGAAACAACGAGGGTTCTTCTAAGAAGGCTTCCATGGAAAATTCTCATGAAGGATCCTGAAAGCCCGTATGTCCGGCATATTGCTATGCTGGCCAAGGAACGTAATGTAGAAATCATCCATTACCCTAATATGAGTTACACTTGCTGCGGATTAATTAAAAAGGCGGAAAAAGAATAATGATGATGTTTGCTTCAGACCTGGACAGAACCCTTATATACTCAGAGAGGGCCCTGTCTGAATTAGGAAATGACGAAATGGACCGTTTAATTGGCGCAGAGAGAAAAGCAGGACGGGAAATTGCCTTTATGACACAGAGGGCATATCAGATGTTAATGGAAGTTTCTTCTAAAATGCACTTTGTGCCGGTAACAACCAGAACCTATGAACAATATGAGCGGGTGTTTATTTTGCAAAAAGGCCTTCCGTTTTCCTATGCTGTAACATCAAATGGAGCAAATATCCATTTTCAGGGGAGACCTCTTGATGACTGGACTTCAACTGTACAAAACCGCTTAAGGTCCGAGTGTGCTAATCTGGAGGATATGGTCGGAAAATTAAAAGAGTACGAGTTGGACGGCAGTCTTAAAATAGCTGATAATCTATTTTTTTACTATATTCTTAACAAGGCAATTACAAGTAAGGAAAAAAAAGTTCTGTGCAGAATTGCCGAGTCTTCCGGGTGGAGAATTTCTCTGCAGGGCCGAAAGCTTTATTTTATGCCTGCCCCTATATGTAAAGGAGAGGCAGTGAAGTTTATAAAGGAGCGGGAAGGGATAAATACTGTATTTGGGGCTGGGGATTCAGTCCTTGATCATGATTTCCTGAAATTTTGCGATTATCCATATGTGCCAAATCATGGAGAACTGGCCAAATATGAATCACTTTGCCATCCTTATAAAATTTCCAATAATCGGGGAGTTATGGCCGGAGAAGAAATTCTTGCAGAAATATTAAGCAATATTACGCAAAGCATCTAATCCGGCTGGTCCCCCAGCCATTTTTTTAAGATCATGAACATGCAGCAGCTAAAGGAAAAAGCACTTAAAAATACTAATCCGGATACTGCCAGTGAATGGTAAAGGGGATAACTAAACAGTGCCAAAAGGATAGCCAAAACAAAGGTATCAAAGAAAACAAATGAACCTGAGCAGATAATATTTGTAATTAAATTCAAATCACCTTCAATCCCTCGGTATCTTGCTCTTTTAAATAGCAGCCTCATGCTTAACTCACCTTCTTCTGCGGGGTACTCCAATCTATGCGGGGACAGGAACAAAGGTGAAAACCTGCATCCCGATTTAAGCTCATTACAGCCATGTATAATCGCAGAGGTGTATAAATCAATGTTTTCCATAGTTAAATCAACCAGAAATGAAACTTTTTCTGTTTAAGTCCGTAAATCTAATTAAATCATTTTAGAAAACCAGTTGTACGTATGATATGATGGTAATATGTTTACATATTTTCATTGGCTCCAATTGGGCCATAAGGTACAGATTTGCTAGTTTATAAAAATGATAAAACATCTTTCGCTCATAGAGGGAAGGGATATAAATGAATCCATCATATAGTCAAATTAAGGCCCACATGCTGAAGGTTACATATGAAGATTGGCTATCTCAGATTAAAAAGCCGAATGATGAGAGGGAGAAATTTTCTAAGGAACAGCATACACTTCATGTTGGACAAATCGTTGCTCGTTTTCTGGGAGTCCCTTTGGATGAAGACGATTATTATAATCGGCTGCTTGATCTTATTAACACAGATAATGCAGGCCTGATGCTTTTAAGCGAAGATCATCTTGACAAAACAATTGACAATCAGCAATTTCAGGCAATCCAAAAAGTGCTGAATATTAATAAGGAGCAAAACTTATCAATTAACCGGTTTGCTGCATTCCTGGATGGTGAACAGCTGCTAATGAAATCGCCAGTATCTGCTCTCCATAGAAAAATCAGGGAAGCAATGATCAATATGCTGAAGCTTTTTTCCGAAAATGAGCCGGATGGTTTAAAGAACCAATATATTCGCAGGGTACTTGTTGATGTCATAAAGTGGTCTTTCAATCATCTTGGAAAAGAAATAAAGAACAGCGACCCCGAGAAGGCAATAGCTAAAATCATGTGGTATGGAAGTGGTAAAAAGAGCCATTTTTATTTTTTGTACTACTTAATAAGCCTTGGGTGCGATGTCGTTTATTTTTCTCCTTCTGGGGAGGATCTTCTTGGGAAAATGGGTCCGGATATTCAGGGCTCATTTGCACATAGGTATCCGGAGAAACAAGAGCCTGAGCCCTTTCCTACAGAAAAAAGAAGAAGGAGTGCAACCGTTGCTTATAGAGCTTCAAGGGAAATTGAAGCCATCTTGAATCATGAAGGGTCCGGATTGTATAAACCCTGGCAGCTGCGTGATTACACACCATCTTCAGTTACACTGAAAACAACTTATGATGAATTGTTTATTCTTATTAAAGAGAAAGCCATGATCCGTCCAAATTTTGAAGTAAAAGAAGGGCAGGTTATGATTCCTTCTGTCTTTGCTAAAATTCAGGGGGTAAGCAAGAACCGGAAGGAATACTGGGATCGCATACAGACGTTAACCCAGTTCGAGCAAAGCCTGTTGATCAGAAGATTCCCATTTACAAATAGCGTTAATAATGACTTCCGTTTCCATTACCGCAATGCCCTGGACAAGGAAGGGCTGCTGGATCCTGAAAAGGTAATCTCCGGCCATTATTGGAAATATCAGCATCTTCCTTCCGGACTGCAAAATGGAATAGCCAGGGCTGTAAGGAATATTTGTGCACGTCCCTATTTAAAGCTGCTTCCCCATGAATCGGAAGAGGATCTGAAAATCTATCTTTTTACCCAAAGCATGCAAATTCCGCCCAGCATTCTAAAATTAATGCAGCAATTTGATTATTCTCAGGATGTGCCGAAGATCATCCTTTACAATAATGAACTGAATGGGACTATGGTAAGATCGGATGCTGCCCTTCTTTTGCTGCTTAATCAGTTTGGGCTTGATATTGTGTTATATAATCCTCCAGGCCATAACGATATTGAGAACTTCATTGAGGAGGATTTATATGATGTCCATTGGCTTGAAGATGTTGTTTTTGAACAGGAATTTAAAGAGCCTTCTTTTTTAAAGAAAGTCCTCTTTCAAGGATTATTAAAAAATTTAAAGGGTGATTGAAAATGAATCCGACTCCGCAAACAGATTTAAATTTAACAACCCAATTGCAGGATGACAAATTAACAGAGAATAAAGTATCAGAAATTAAGCTGGCATTAAGGCAAGAGCCTGAAGTGCAAAATCTTGCCAGATCCATTGATGAGAGGGACCAAATTCAAATCCTTGAATTTGGAAAAGAACCCGCTGTCCAAATCTCCCGCTTTTCAGATCAAATACTAAGCAATATGAGATCAACAAAAGTTGAAGATTCAGGCGAGCTTTTAAAGCAGCTTGGCAAGATTATGGACAAATTTGATAAAAAAGATTTTGAGCAAGGCTCAAAAGGATTATTTGGAAAGCTTTTCAAACGCGGAGAAAAAATGATTGAAAAGCTTTTCGGCAAATATCAGACCATGGGGCAGGAAATTGACAAAGTGTATGTTGAAATTTCCAAATACCAAAATGAAATGGTAGACTCCACAAATATGCTTGAACAAATGTATGAGCAAAATTACCAGTACTATTTGACGCTTGAGAAATACGCTGTTGCCGGACAAATGAAAGCAGATGAGCTTAAGGCCAATCAGCTTCCTCAGCTGGAAGCCCGTGCGGCACAGGGCGATCAAATGGCTTCCATGCAGCTTGATACCTTAAGAAACGCCATAGAGCTGCTGGAGCAGAGGGTTTATGATCTTGAAATGGCGAAGATGGTTGCTCTTCAAACTGCACCTCAAATCCGTCTCCTGCAACGGGGAAATACGAAGCTTATCGGGAAAATCAATTCTGCATTTGTTACTACGATCCCGATTTTTAAGAACGGTCTTATTCAAGCAGTTGCGGCCAAAAGACAGAAGCTTGTTGCTGATTCCATGAGCGAGCTTGACCGGCGGACAAACGAGATGCTGGTCCGCAATGCCCAAAATATCTCTAGCCAAAGTGCAGATATTGCCAGGCTGGCAGGGGGTCCAAGCATTAAGATTGAGACCATTGAAGAATCCTGGAATATCATCATGAAGGGCATGCAGGAGACAAAGTCGATTGAAGAGGAAAACAAGCGCTTGCGCGAAGAAGGTACGAGAAGGCTTGAACAGCTTCAGGATAATTTTAAAAAAATGAAGCAGCAGGGGTAGGCAGCTGCTCATTTTAATAAATGGCTGTGTTAATACTTATTGCTGATTTTAGCACCTGTTGATTGAAGCGGAGGGCACGGGCTCCTCGAAAATGCTTTCGCACTTTCTTCGCGGGGTGATTAATCGGGAAGCTGATTCAATGTTCTGCGGGAGTTCGGTCAAATGGAGGCCCCGCAGGCGAATCGGCGAGGAGTGTCGGACCGCCCGCTGAAAGATTGAGTGCCGGGAGCGGAAATCAGCAGGCAAATTTAACAGGGCCTAATAAATATAATAAATTGATGAGGTGGAAAAGGTATGGCTATTAATTTGCAAAAAGGACAGCGTGTTGACCTAACTAAGGGAAATCCAGGTTTATCCAAAATAATGGTAGGATTGGGCTGGGATCCCGTGCAAAACCGCGGAGGCGGCGGACTCCTTGGTTCATTGTTTGGAGGCGGCGGCGGTGCGAATATCGACTGTGATGCTTCTGTTATTATGCTTGGTGAAAATGGCAAGCTCAGAAACAACAGCGATGTCATTTATTTCGGCAACTTAAAAAGCGGAGATGGAAGCGTCCAGCATACAGGAGATAATCTTACTGGTGATGGAGCTGGCGACGATGAGCAAATCATTATTGATTTAAACCGTGTGCCTGCTCACATTCATAAGATGGTTTTCGTTGTAAACATTTATGATAGCGTAAAAAGGAAGCAGCATTTTGGCATGATTCAGAATGCGTTCATTCGTGTTGTTAATTCTTCCAATAACCAGGAAATGATACATTACAATCTTACAGATGACTACAGCGGAAAAACTAGTTTAATAGTTGGCGAGATTTACCGCCACGGAAACGATTGGAAGTTTGCCGCTGTTGGCACAGGTACAGCTTCACCAGGGCTTGCCGACGTTGTCCGCTCATATACTTAATTGCCGTTGAATACCTTAAAGGATCCGCTTATTGCGGGTCCTTTTTGAATATTCTTTTAATTTCCCAGCATTTGTTTCCTTCAAAATTTCTCTCCTTATGTTATAATTTTAATAGAGTATTAGGACGTTATTCACAGCATTTAAATAGATTTTCTCCGAACAGGCATTTCCACTACTTTTTAAACTCAAAAGCCCTGTCGCCGGCATCTATTACATCTTAGAATTGCAGAAGGGATAATGCCAATGCGTAAAATGGTTCTTACATTTGCTATAATGATTGTACCCCTTGCTCTATTAGGGAATTCCCAGGCTGCCTTTGGCGGCATAAAACTTAAAGACTATCCTAAATCGTCCAAGCTTAAGGAATCTCTCAATTTAAATTCCCCAAATCAGCTGGGTGAAATATTTATTTTGCCGACAGAGCGATTTGATGAAGCAGAGGCTTCGAATATGATCTCCAGGGTAGACAATTTGCCCCCGTCCCTCCTAACCAAAATTGAGGATGAAGATATCACAGTCAAGCTATTCGTTGGGAAGTTAACTGATAATCCTACAGCCCAGCATCTTGAAGGAGTAATCCCCCGCGGATATACTGGGGATATCACCTGGGATGATGTGCCCGGCATAGGGGGATCTAAGACGGTCCTTGTTAAAATCGGCTATAGTGAAAAGGGAAAAGGACATGGTTCTGTAAACCTTGAACTTCATGAACTGGCCCATTCTGTTGATCGGTTTGTCTACAATGGCATTCGGTTTAATCAAAAATTTCTTGGAGTGTGGAAAGCAGAGAAAGCAAAGCTTTTTCCCGGAAAAGACTATTTTTTAACGTTTCCTGAAGAATATTTCGCTGAAGTATTTGCAATGTACTTTGCAGGAGCAGAGTCTAGGAAAATACTTAGGCAGAACGCTCCGGAAACATATGATTTCATTAAAAATTTAAAATGAAGAATCCTCTGTTTCTTACACAGGGGATTCTTTGTTTTCAGATTTTTAATTCTCTAAGTGTAACGCCTAGTTTTTTTCGTTAAGATTCCGTACAATAAACAGTAAGCATTATAGTAAAGGTTGGGTTAAAATGAAACAGTATTTGGAGCTTTGCAAGCATGTGCTGGAAAATGGAACAAAAAAAGAAGACCGTACAGGTACAGGCACAATAAGTACCTTTGGTTACCAGATGCGATTTGATCTGCAAGAAGGCTTTCCTCTGGTTACAACAAAAAAATTGCATTTAAAATCCATAATCCATGAGCTGCTATGGTTTTTGAACGGTGATACGAATGTAAAGTATCTTCAGGAAAATGGCGTAAGAATATGGAATGAATGGGCGGACGAAGAAGGCAATCTTGGGCCGGTATACGGACATCAGTGGAGATCCTGGACTGGCGCTGATGGAACGACAATTGACCAGATTAGCAGCCTGATTGAACAAATAAAAACAAATCCTGATTCCCGAAGATTAATTGTAAATGCCTGGAATGTAGGTGAAATTGATAAAATGGCTTTGCCGCCTTGCCACTGCATGTTCCAGTTTTATGCTGCAGACGGCAAGCTTTCCTGCCAGCTATACCAGAGATCGGCAGATGTATTCCTTGGGGTGCCATTTAATATAGCTTCCTATGCATTGCTGACGATGATGATTGCCCAGGTTTGTGATTTGGAGCCCGGTGAATTTGTACATACATTCGGTGATGTCCATATCTATCAGAATCACATTGAGCAGGTAAATCTGCAGCTTGGCAGGGACCCAAGACCTCTTCCAAAAATGATAATTAATCCGGAGGTAAAAGATATCTTCGGCTTTAAATTTGATGATTTCAAGCTGGAAGGCTATGAGCCTCATCCTCATATAAAAGGGGCTGTCAGCGTATGATTTCATTAATGTGGGCAATGGATGAGAATCGGGTAATCGGAAAAGACAATAAACTTCCGTGGCATTTGCCTGAAGACTTAAAGTTTTTTAAAAGGACTACTATGGGGCACCCAATTGCAATGGGACGCAAAACGTGGGATTCAATCGGAAGGCCGCTGCCTGGAAGGGAAAACATTGTGATAACCCGTAACGAATCGTTCTCCTGCGAAGGCTGTACTGTTTTAAATTCAGTCGATGAACTGCTGACATACAGCAGAGAAAAAAGGGAAGAAGTCTTCGTCATAGGCGGCGCAGAAATCTTTAAAGCCATTCTCCCTGCAGCTGATCGGCTATATTTAACTATGATCTATGACCAATTTGCTGGGGATACCTTCTTTCCGGAGTTTGATATGGCAGATTGGGAACTCGTTTCAAAGGAAAAAGGCATTAAGGACGAAAAAAACCCATATGATTATGAGTTTTTAATATACAAAAGAAGATAAATTTTAAAGAGGCTGACTCAAAAGGTCGTTAAAAAACGACTCTTTTGAGTCAGTTTTTTGTTTTGAAAGCATTTTCATCTCGTTTTTCGGGTTATATATTCAAAATTAGAAGAGATATCTCCACTAAGCTTTCAGTACTTTAACTTTGTTTTGTCTATGTTCATCCCGCTTTTTCAAGTTGTGGGCAACACAAATAAGACCCCAATATCCGTGGTATTTTTAGATAGGCCTCTTAGAGAAAACCAGTTGAATTTTCGGTTGTGTTTAATTTGTCCAAAGACAGGCTCAACATCTATTTTTCGGCTTCTGTACTTTTTATTGCCTTCTTCAGAGGAAAGGCTTTCTCGAACTTCTTGTTGCTGCTTTTTGATTTTCGATAGAGACCAGAACGGTCTTTGCATCTTTATCTTTAGCACATAGTGTTCGAAACGGACAGCATTGACACTCGGTATAGCGATTAGTTCTTTTAATTGATTCATACCCATTTCTCTGATTTTCTTCTTTTTTTACCTTAGTATTAATGCTGATATTGATTTTTGCACCCTGTTGATTGGAGCGGAAGGGGCGAGACTCCTGCGGGAGAAGCGAGTCAGCGGGAGACCCCGCAGGTGCGAATGCACCGAGGAGGCTCCCGGACCGCCCGCGGAAAGCGAGCCCCTGGAGCGGAAATCAACAGGCCAATTTTATAGAAGCAAAAATAGGGTGCCCTAAAGTATACTTTTGGGACACCCTCTTTTTGCTTGGTTCTGATTATCTTGAGTGCCAGCAGTGGAATTCAGCTGGCAAAGTAAAAACAACAATAAACAATATATATGAGAAAAGAGCCTTAAATATTAGGATTAACCATGTACTCAGTCAGCTTTTGGATCATTCCATGATACTCCTTTGGATCGCAAAATTCCTCTGCAGTGAAATTTGCTTTTACCCACTGTATTAACTCATTGGCACTATTAAAATACTCTCCGCTGGTGTCGCTCTTTCGAATCATATATCTCCCATTATCCTCATCCAAAGTCACTTCCACCGGCAATGCGCTATCCAAACTGCATAAAGAAAACTCCATATTTGCACCCCTTTTTAAAAATGCGTATTGTCAAAACTTCTATAAGAAATAGGTTATAAAATATCTCCATAGAGGGCTTTATAGGCAAAAAAATTGCCACCCCCTAAATTCTTTGGATAATTGAGGTTACCACACACCCAACAACCAAGAATGGAAGTGACAATTTGTACCCTCAAATTATAACCTATTTATTAACTTTTATAAACTATCAAGAACAACTCATTCGAACATTGCTTACTTTATTGATTGGTAAAAGCATGTTCGTTAAACCTACTGAACAGCCCGTAAATAAACCTTATCGAAAACTTCAAGTGGATGACCTTCCGGTCATTGAAGTTCTANGGAAATCAACAGGCCAATTTTATAGAAGTAAAAAGAGGGTGCCCGAAAGTTAGACTTTTGGGACACCCTCCTAATTTTTTACGGCTTTTTTTGATTTAGGTCTTAATAAGTTCTTTTCTTTCCCTCCGCCTGTATCATTCACTCAAATGCAGGAAGTGCGATGCTCCACATTAGTTTTTCAAATGGACTCTTATTCACTTATACATACCCTAATAACAATGTTTTATTATTTTTCTTTTGCAATTTCTTTTCTATTAGGAGCAAGTGGCGGCTGTTCTAACCATTTATTTTGCACCATAATATCGAACCATTTTTTGGTAACCGCAAGATTCTTTAGAATGGTGGTTTCGTAAGTGGCTACAAGATCTGTACGCATAGCTGATGCTAGACCTGTCCCATGATATGCCTGTGCGGCTTGGAACAAGAAACCAATATGATACAACATTAATTTATCGGAAAAAGGAGAGTCCGTTGAAGTTGTCACTTCTGTTTCCCACGACCTAGGAACTGGCAAATTATCCTTGTGCATTATTTTTGCAAGTGCTTGTATTTGTCCATCAGACGTTTTCTCGGAATCCTCTAAAAATTTTCTTACCTCTTTTGTTTGAGCAACTTGACTGAATGCGATAGAAAGAGTTTTAGCCATAATACTCTTTTTAATGTTGATAGAAATACTGATGATTTCTATTGCCGTTAAACGTCTCCCTTTTCCAAAAAATCCATCTGTGAAATCTTGGCTAGAAATAATTTCAGGGTTCTTGGCAGGATAAAATAAAGGATCCCTTTGGAAATGCCCTTTCTCGAGCAACAATTCAATCGTTTGGTGATACATTTTTTTCGCATCGTTATCGCATGAATCGTAAAAATCCCTTAAGTCTTTTCTAACTGAAACACCAAATGCAGTGGTATGTCCGAGCAAACCATGCAAAGTCATTATATGTAGATAATTTAAGCAAAATATGTCAGTGAACAATCTCCCTGAATCTTTATTAAGGTCAGATTCGGTAAATCCAATTGGAACTGGAAACCCTTCGTTTTCCATAAAAGTTACGAGTTGTTTCTTTTGTTTTTCGAAGGTCTTAATAGCATCCTCAAAAATAGCTTTTATTGACTCGTCCTCAATAATAGAAAACATATATCTATTTACTACATCTGTCATTGTTCCGTTTACATACTCTCCCCACAATGTTCCTATTTCGGAAGATGTGAGTTTTAATTTATTCTTATCCACATTATCACCTCTTAGGTATTATTTGATAATTTGGCAGTAAATATAAATTTTTTTACTAAAGGGTCATTTTAGTAAAATATCTGTTGAGACAATTTTGTAGATCATTCGCATTTTTCATTTTTCACTCAATCGGGCGCAATTCAAGAGTAAGAATTGGGCTCTTTCTTTGTAAATAGGGCCAGAATGTTGAGGAACTCACCCTAGAGATAAATGTGGAAATTGGTTTAAGATTTTAGGAATTTAAAGTAAGGTTTCAGATATAAGTGAAATGAAGTAAAGGTTATTTTAAATGTTGAAGAGAAATGATACAGAAATAAAATAAGGGGTATGTGTTTTGTAGTAACCCTAAAGATGCTTGTAATGTCATAACTCTTAAGCACTCTTATTACTGTGTTTATTAAATTCAGAATTTATTGATATTTTAAAATAATTGAAATAAAATGATAAATAGACACTATTATTTAACAAGGGGGAAGATATGAATACACAAATAGAATCAAATCGAAAAAAATCTAAACAATTTAAGTTTACTATGCCGGATACTTATGTACTCCTGTTTATTATCGTAATTCTTGCTGTGGGTGCTACATACATGATACCGGCGGGAGAATTTGAACGCGAAACAGTCAATAACATGACTGTAGTAGTTTCTGACTCTTATCATACAGTTGAAAGCAATCCCGCCAGTCTATTTGACATCGTTCTTTCATTTCAGAAAGGAATGGTTCAATCCGGAAGCATTATTTTTTTGATTTTGTTTATGGGGGGACTTATTGAGGTAATCGAATCGACCGGTTCTATTAAAGCCGGAGTTATGAAGGCCATTGACAAGACGAAAGGAAACGAATTTATTCTTATTGCGACGATCTCGGTGATCTTTGCTTTCGCGGGAGCAGCCAGTATTGTGGCAAATTCCGTGATCGCCTTTGTATCGATTGGGGTAATTATTGCAAGAGCCATGCGTCTAGACCCGATTATTGCTGTAGCGATTACGTTTGGTGCGACATTTGCAGGGTTCAACGTAGGTTTTGTTAATCCTTATACGGTTGGCATTGCACACAATATTGCCGAGCTGCCAATGTTTTCGGGACTTGTGTTTCGTCTTGTGGTGTTTTCTGTTATCGTCTCCGCAACTGTTTGGTACACGTGGCGTTATGCTAAAAAAGTTTTGAAAGATCCGAGTCAAAGTATGGTTTCAAATTCATACGGCGGGGATGAGGAAAAAATTGAGAACCACATTGAATTCACCACAAAACATAAGGCAGTATTAGGTTTTGTGGTGCTTGCATTTATGTTTATGGTTTATGCTACGGTACAGTTTAGCTGGTCAATTGATCAAATGGCTGCCTTTATTTTGGTGATTGCTATTGGTGCAGGATTCATTGGGAGAATTCATTATAATCAATTTATTGCACATTTTATGAAGGGGGCTGAAAAGTTAGTTTATGGTGCTCTCGTAGTTGGTGCCGCACGGGCTATTTTAGTGATTATGGAAGACGGAAAAATTCTGGATACCATTGTCAATAGCCTATCTGGCTTATTAACTGATCTTCCGCCAGTGATTGCTGCGATTGCGATGTTTGTTTCGAACGGCGTGATTAACTTTTTTATTCCTTCTGGAAGCGGTCAGGCTGTTGTTGTTATGCCGATCATGACACCGTTAGCCGATATGGTTGGCATTACGAGACAAGTGGCTGTACAGGCCTATCAATTCGGAGATGGATTTACCAACAGTATTTTGCCGACCTCAGGCCCCTTGATGGCCAGTCTCGCTGTGGCAGGCGTTCCCTATATGAAATGGGTAAGGTGGATGATGCCGTTGTTTCTTATTTGGGGAGTGATTGCCATAGCTGCACTTGCCGTCGGTGTTCTTATTAATTGGGGACCGTATTAGAATACCACTTTAATAACGAAACAAAATAAAGACGTTTAGCTGCTTACACACTTTGTTTGGAATTCCAAATTGTTCGCAATAAAAGAGATATTTTATTAAAGACTAATGCAATAACTTACGTTACAAGGAAAAATATCTAATCTTTTTTTAAAAATGTTCTTCAAGAAACGGGGCGCAATCCTGGAACAAGGATCAGCGCTTCTTTTCATTTAAGGGCCATATAATGGAGCAATAATCCTAAATAAAATTGGATAAGGAGTTTATAAAGATTTGTAATTAAATTACTCTTTCACTCAAAGAAATGAAACTTAGTATATTGCAAATCGTATATTAAAGTGATTTAGAGAGTTACGATTACGATATAAGGGGGCATTGAAACTGTTACCGATTATTTTATCTATACTACTAATAATCAGTCTAATTTTTTCTATATCTGTTCTGATTAATAAAAGAAAAAAGGCTGGAATAACAGGGGTAAAAAGTGCTTTAACTTCAATTTGTTTTTTTCTTATTGCCATAACAAACCTTTTTGCTTATTGGTTTAATTTTATGGGACTAATTAATTGGTTTATTACGGTTGTTTTGTTGAGTTTAGGTGCTTATTTTACAAAATATATGCCAATGCCTGAAAGGTGATTTTTAAGAAGCAGTACAGTAACTGATTATTGTGGATTAAGAGCCTGTGCTAATTTTGAAATAATATTATTAGGCTAAAAAGCATGAAAGTTTAACAAGGCTTTATATTAGATAGGGATATATATTGGCAGATTTTTCTAGTTATTACTAACCGTCACATTAACCTGCTCAAAGGGGGAAATAAGGAATTGAATCCAAACATGATTAAGTTTCGAAGGCTTATAGTAGAAGATTTGCCACTTATGTATAACTGGATTAGAAATGACCGCTTTGTTAACCGGTTTTGGGCTAACAACAAAAAAGAACCTTATGAAAAGGTAACCAAAGAGTTTTCTGATTATATCAAGAGGGTTGAACCAACTGATCCATATCTAATTCTTTATGATGTTACTCCTATTGGTTATATACAAACATTTAAATGGAGTGATTATCCAGTATTTGAAAAGTACGTTAATCTAACTAATTCAGCCAGTTTAGACCTATTTATAGGAGAAGAGGAGTATAGAAATAAAGGACTTAGTACTAAAATTCTGTCCCTTTTTCTAAGTCAGTTTGTTTTTTCCGATGAAAGTGTAGACAGGTGTATGATTAATCCAGAGGTTAACAATAGTAAAGCTATACGGGCCTATGAAAAAGTCGGGTTTCATATTATTAAAATGGTCACAGATATCCCGGAAGAACCTGGACCTGTTTTTTTCATGAGTTTAGATCGTCATGAGTTCCAAGGATAAATATCATTAAAAGAAAGAGTCGGAAACCAAGTGATTCTTAATTGGTTCTTATTGAACTTTGTGCTTTTCTGTATTATCTGGTACAGCTATTGTAGAACGATCTTCCGTGATGCGATTGGGCGCTATCCTGGAAGGATGAGCGCTTATTTTTCATTTAAGGGCCATAATGTTGAGGAAGAGAAATGAACACCTTATTTTGTTATTCTGGTTGTTTAGTGGTAAATTTTCCTGTACACTTTTTAGCAGAGATGTAAATGGAAGGGGAAATCAACTCAACATGTGGACATCCTTGTAATGATTATCTAAATGAATAGAATATTAGCCTTAACGGGTGAAGTATGTCTATTTTTAAATCATTAACAAGGGTCGCTTGGTGTGTTAATACCTGACAACACTAGTGGTGGATACCTTTGTATCTGCTTTTTTGTGTTTCAAGGAAATTTTACATCTCTTTTATTCACCTCTTAGCACCCCAAAAATAGGAGGATTACTAATGACTGGTCTAAAAGGGAAAGTTGCAATAATTACAGGTGCAAGTCGTTCAAAAGGAATAGGGGCAGCTATTTGCCGCTCACTTGCGAACGCTGGAGCAGATATATTTTTTACACATTGGTCTCTATTTGATGAGACTAATGGTAATGGTTTAGATAAAGATTTTCCAAATATCTTATGTAAAGAGTTAAGAAATATAGGAGTAAATGCTGCTCATATGGAGGTTGACCTGAGTTTAAGAGAATCACCAAGTCTTATTATGGATAGGGTAGAAGAAACGTTAGGTACACCTAGTATATTAGTTAACAATGCTACTTTTGAATCGCCTGCAAATTTTCGAACATTGAATACAGAGATTCTGGACCAGCATTACAAAGTGAACAACAGTGGGACACTCATGCTGTCTGTGGAATTTGCTAGAAGGTATGAACAGTCATTTCCCGAAAGAAAAGATGGCCGAATCATTAATATGATATCTAAAGGTCCAGATCCAAACAATTTAGCCTATATAGCAACTAAGGGGATGGTGATTGCAATCACTGAACCTTTATCAGTTGCATTAGCGCCCATCGGTATTACAGTAAATTCAGTTGATCCTGGACCTACAGATTCAGGCTGGATGAATGAGGAAATGAGAAATCATTTACTTCCACTATTTCCTGCAGGACGTTTAGGAGTACCTGAAGATGCAGCACGGTTCATAACTTTCTTAGCCAGCGAGGATTCTGGCTGGATTACAGGACAAACGATAAAATCAGACGGTGGATTTTTAGGTAAATAGAAGAAAAGGAACATGCTTTTCATTAAAAGGGCGCAATTCTGCAGTAAAGAATTGCGCTCAATCTTTATGTAAAGGGACAGATTGTTGAATAACTCAAAGTAAGAAAAGGTAACCTCCCAATCATAGGAAAGATTGGGAGGTAGGTCCGTTATTAACCGAATATTAATTTTTTACAGCATGGATGTAATGAATCGTTTCGAATGCAGACAAATAGTCTGTACGATTACGAAAGAATTGATTATGAATAGTAATAGGTGATAAATGTTCATAAATAAGTAAACCTGAGTTTTCTAACATTTTCTCCATTTCATCATAAGTAAAACATGATTTCATTGGCTCACCACTGGCTGAAGCCATTTGAACCATATGTTGAACTCGATTAGACATTCCTTTTTCTTCAAAAAGTTTGTCGTCTGCATAATCAAAAACGATAGAACTTCCTGATGGAATTTTGGCGAATAATTTATTAATCAAGTTGGCATTTTCCTCTTTTGTTAAATAATAAGAAACACCTAAAAGACTAAAGAACGTTTTTTTGTTAGGCATAAAACCTTTTTCAACAAGATTTTGAACAGTAAATTCTTTGGTGAAATCCATTGAAACAAAATGAAGATTATCCGGAATTTGATAATTTGCATTTGCTAACCTCATCTTTTTAAAGTCTTGTGTGCCTGGATAATCAACTTCAAATATTTCTAAGCTGCCGTTTAATTCCGGGTGCCGGAAACAAAAGGTATCTAATCCAGCTCCTAGAATGACATACTGTTTAACACCTAACAGCAATTCATGAAATAAGACGTTTTCGCAATAGGCAGCACGTGCTAAAGGAGTTGGAGAAAGTTGGACTTGTGTAATCCATTTTAACATTTCATCTGGATGATCTTGAAACTTCTGTGCAATCTCATGATTAAAGAATTGAATTCCTTTGATCATGTTCTCACGAATATTTGCAAATTCTTTTTGTGTTATTAAATCTTTTGCAATACAATCATCAAAAATTTTGGGTGTGTCATATTTACTATGGTATGCTCGACCAAAGGCTGAGATTAAGGAAGTTAAACTTGATTCATTTTTCTCCATACATTACCTCTCCCATATAAAAAAAATAAGATTCCCCTGGCCAGGAGAACCTTATTATACACTCAAACAATTTAACTGTAAATTATAGCATAAATTAATTTTTTTGTCAATAAAAAACGCGTTGTATTATGATGTAAATTCCATTTTAAGTACAATCTAACAAAAATGTAATATTAATCCGAATAATGTTATTTGATTCAATGGCAGGTCATCTAATTCTCTTTTACTATGTTCTAAAAAGAGATTGGATGGTGTTAGGTTTGGATATTTCAGAAGTTAATCTATCATTGTTTAGGTTGGTGAATGACTTAGGAAAAGATCATCCCTTTTTGAATCCCGCATTTAGTTTTATTGCAGAATATATGGTTTTTTTACTTGCGCTCAGTGTTCTTTTTATTTGGTTTACAAGAGATACGGATAATAGGATGATGATTCTTTGTGCATCGATCGCTTTCATTTGTGCCTTTACGATAGGAAAG
Source organism: Bacillus sp. J33 (assembly GCF_000518885.1). Lineage (GTDB taxonomy): Bacteria > Bacillota > Bacilli > Bacillales > Cytobacillaceae > Cytobacillus. The sequence continues at coordinate 25,904 of NZ_JAEL01000009.1, forward strand.
CTTTCAGGGGTATTTCACTCAAATTATCAGCCTTTTGTTGAATTGCCAGACGTTAATAAACTGATACATAAAGAAAAAGACAATTCTTTTCCAAGTGACCATACAATATTATTCTTCACATATTGTATTTCATTCTGGCTCTTTAAGAGAGGCTGGTCAATTTTATGTATATTGTTAGCTGTTCTGGTGGGGGTCTCCCGTATATGGGTTGGGGTCCATTACCCTTTTGATGTTTTAGCAGGAATAGTAATAAGCCTAGCTGCTGCAACTTTTATATATTTAACCATCCCTAAACTAAGTGTTGCTCAAACCATCTTAAAAATTTATGAAAAATGTGAAAACATGCTTCTTCTTCGGTTCAAAAGAACAAAGGGAAACAAGTCAAAAAATTATTAGATTTATTCAGCAATCGGATGGTTATGTTCAAGATTAGCTGCCGAATCAGGCGGCTTTTCTTATTCGACTCCCTCAGTTAAATATGCTTTCTCCTGAACGCAAACGGTCAGGTTAGCTGAAGTAGACTTGTTGAACAGTTTTCTCGAACTACGCATTGTACTCCAAATCGTTATTATCCTTAGTTGCTTTTAAATCACGTTTTTATACTATTGTATAAAATTTCCATATATCCCACATATTTTTTAAAAGTATTGTTCATTATAAAAAAAACGGAAGAAAGAGGGAAATCATGTTAACAACTATAATTCGAATAGGATCCATACTATCTTGGGGAACTGTTTTCTTTATCCCCCGAAACTCAGTAAAGAGATACATTCCGGTTACGATTTCGGCTGCACTTGTAGTAGTTACTGCGGCCTTTATTGGTACAAATTATGGCTTTTGGGACATAAAAGGCAATTCCAAAAAAAGAATGTGGAACCTGTTATCCCTTGGGTTAGGCTATTTTACAATAGCAAACTTATGGATTTTCCATTTAACCTTTGGTAAATTTCGGTTATATTTTTTAATCAACTTGATAAACAATTTTGTATATGCTTATGGAATAATACCTATTTTAGAAAAAATGAATTTTTTGAATTATGCTAAATTCAGACGAACATATCATATTATTGTAACAATGACACACTCTTTATTCCTATATGGATATCAATTGTTTTTTGATAAACAGGACTCAAGAAATTTACAATGGTTTAATAAATAAGTGCTCAAATAGAATGCAATTAGACTAGGAATGCTTTAGTGAAAGGGGATTTGATTGATTTTTAGATTGAAAAGATTTTTTAATTATTCCTTTAAAGGGAGCGATTGTTAAATATCCAAAATAATCAAAAGCTGAAAATATGCTGGTTTTTATTCATTTCTTGCCTATTTTCGGCTTGTTTCTATAAAAAAACATACTGCCAAAAAACAGTATGTTTTTACTACCAAATACACCGAATACGACACAAGATAAATTGTGTTGTATTCGGTGTAAAAAGCATTTAAATAAAGCTATCTAGCCTAACACAATTGGTAGAAAAATAGTCTTATTTTGATGCAACACAATTTATAAGTAGATTTCGGAAGGTTAGAATTGATTTATTTTCCATTTTTTTCTTAAACTGCGCTACATCATATAGTTGCTGGTTCTACGCCTTTCACTGCAGTCTGAGAACTCGGAGTCCGAGTTCTTTTACATTAAAAATCAAAATTATCTGGGTCTGGCCCTACACGAAGATTTTGATTTAATCCATCGATAATTTCCATTTCCACTTTCGTCAATTCAAAATCAAACACATTCGCATTTTCAACAATTCGATGCTCTTTTGTTGATTTTGGAATTGTAACAACCCCGTTTTGCAAGTCCCAACGCAAAATAATTTGGGCGACAGATTTATTGTGCTTATTCGCAATTTCCTGTAAAACTTCGTTGCCCAGCAACTGACCTTGCATTAATGGAGACCATGCTTCAAGCTGAATACCGTTATCTTGACAAAATGCTTGCAGCTCTTTTTGAGTTAATCGCGGATGGTATTCTACTTGATTGACCATCGGCTTAATTTCAGCATCCTTTATTAAGTCCTCCAAATGATGAATTTGAAAATTACTTACACCAATTGCTTTTACTCGGCCTTCTTTATAAAGAGTTTCTAACGCTCGCCAAGCATCCTTATATTTTCCTTCAACCGGCCAATGAATCAAATATAAATCTAAATACTCTAAGCCAAGTTTCTTTAAGCTCGTTTCATAAGCAGCAATCGTTGATTCATATCCTAAATCCGCGTTCCAAACCTTTGAAGTGACAAATAGCTCTTCCCTTGAAATACCTGCTTCTTTTAAGCCTTCTTCGATCGCTTTGCCAACACCTTCTTCATTCTCATAAATCGCTGCTGTATCCACACTGCGGTATCCATGTTTAATAGCTGTTTTTACTGCGTTTACTAATTCAGGACCCTCTTCGACTTTAAAAACTCCAATTCCAAACCAAGGCATTTTCACACCATTATGCAAAGTTGTTGTATCTTGTAAATTTTTAACCATCATTTTTAATACCTCCAAAATTTTATTATGCTGCTTTACTTACTTGATCTTTTCGTTCCAAAGCTCTGCTAAATCCAGTTAAGACTGCAGCCACTAAAACCATAAGTGCTCCAATCCAGGACGTATGGATAAGTCCTATCGAGTCTGTAATAAGACCGCCTAAATAGGAGCCTATTGCAATCCCGGCATTAAATGCAGCAATATTTATTGCCGATGCCACATCAACCGCACTAGGAACAAAACGCTCTGCCAGCATCACAACATATACTTGTAAGCCCGGCACATTCATAAATGCTAACAGCCCCATCAAAAGAATCGTTATTAATCCAGCTATTTTAAATGGTGCTGTAAACATCAAAATAAATAAGACGGCTGCCTGAACCATAAACATATAAAACAATGCACGAACTGGATTTTGATTCGATAGCTTTCCACCAATCATATTCCCAATCGCAATCGCAATTCCATAAGCTAATAAAATGACAGTCACAGTTCCTTCTTTAAACCCAGTGATGTCTTGAAGCAATGGTGATAAGAAGGTAAACACGACAAAAGTTCCGCCATATCCTAATGCTGTAATAATGAATAAAAGCAATAACCGGCCATTTGTCACAAGCTTAAGCTGATCACGAAAGGCTGTTTTTCCTCCTTTTCGTAAATTAGATGGGACAAGAATGCTATTTGCAATTAAGGCAATGACGCCAATGATAACAATGGCAATAAAGGCTGTTCTCCAACCTAGCTGCTGTCCAATAAAGGTTCCAAATGGAACACCTGTTACCGTAGCTACTGTAAGACCTGTAAACATAATGGAAATCGCACTAGCTCTTCGATTTTCCGGAACTAAATCGGCAGCTATTGTCGATCCTATTGACATAAAGACCCCATGTGAAAATGCTGAGATTACACGTGCTGCAAGCAATAACCCGATTGTCGTAGAGATAGCAGCAAGAGTATTGCCAATAATAAAGACAAGCATAATCCAAAGTAATAATGTCTTACGTGACATTCTCGATGTCAAAGATGTCAAAACAGGAGCTCCAAATGTTACCCCTAAGGCATATAAAGAAACCGTTAACCCTGCAGTGGTCACCGGAATACTTAAATCATTTGCAATAAGCGGCAGCAATCCGACACTGATAAATTCAGTTGTTCCGATTGCAAAAGCACTTACTGCTAAGGCAAGCAATGCTAACATGCTTTGCTTTTTACTTAAATCCATGTTTTCTCCTCCTTTTTTCTGTTATATAAATGGAAACTTTCATTTCAGCGAATAATAAACTTTGAAAGAAAGTATGGTATCCATCAGCCGGCAAATGTTATTATGAGATATATCATTCATAATGAAAAGTACGCACTTTAAAGTTATATAGAAACCTAAAAGTACTATAGGCACTTTTTAGTTCCTATGGGAAGGAGGAGGACAAAGATGCAAAAAAAGAAATACAATATCTCTGTTGAAGCGACATTAGAAGTCATAGGCGGAAAGTGGAAATGTGTGATTCTTTGCCATCTGACTCACGGAAAAAAACGAACAAGCGAATTAAAGCGCCTCATGCCGAATATCACACAAAAAATGCTTACTCAACAGCTGCGCGAGCTTGAAGAGGATGGGGTCATCAATCGAATCGTGCACAATCAAGTTCCACCAAAAGTAGAATACGAACTCAGTGAATATGGACGAAGCTTAGAAGGTATCCTAGATTCATTATGTGCATGGGGTGAAAAACATTTAACGAAAGTATATGGAGATAAATTTTCTGTTTTAGAAGATAGTGTGTTGAATGAACAGCTTAAGTGAGGGGATTCGGAGTTTGGGTCTTCTGGGGATTATTTAGTTTGATTAGTGACTCTTTTCATCTATTTTTCATTTGAGGTAACGAATAGGTCTGATTTGTTACATCGTTTCTTCCAACTCAGCTAGATCGGACACGATTAGATCCGATTCGTTACTCTTCTTCTTTCGACTAAACATAGAACGGACACAAATAACCGGACATTAATTGTAAGACAGGTAAAGTGAAACTTCCATCATTGGGGGGGTTCATTCATCCACCAATGATGGTTAGTCGCGTTCTACTGTCGCTAAGATCTCCGCTAATGCCAGATGTCTCTATATTACTATCTATCACCATATAAATAAAAAATAAGCCTGTTAGCACTAACAGGCTTATTTTTGCTATACGCTTTCTGCTTTAACTGCTTTGCTTGATTTTGGCTTGTATAATTTCTTCCCTAATATGGACTGAAAAATTAAGAAAGTTCCTCCGACTGCCCAGTATAGTGGGAGTGCTGCCGGAGCGTTTAGAGAGAACATTACGATCATAAGCGGTGACAAGAGCCCCATAATTTTCATTTGAGACTGGTTTTGAGTAGGCATATTTGACATCGATACTTTAAATTGTACATAGTAAACGATCCCAGCAATTGCCGTAATCCAAATATCCGGCTGTCCTAGGCTGAACCAGAGGAACGAGTGCGTCGCAATTTCTTCCGAGCCCCTGATTGCATAGTAAAACCCCATCAAGATCGGCATTTGAATAAGCATTGGAAGACATCCGATAGAAAGTGGATTCACTCCGTGTTTTTTATACAATCCAAACATTTCCTGCTGTAGCTTTTGTTGTTCTTTCTGGTCCTTGGCAGCCTTTATCTTTTTCTGGATAGCATCCATTTCAGGCTTTAATAAGTCCATCTTTTCCTTCATATGCTGTTGATTTTTATACTGTGTCAACATCAATGGCAACAAAATGAGTCGAATAATCAGTGTAATCAATATGATTGACAATCCAAAGCTGCCATTAAATAAATTAGCGATACTATGAATGGCTGATGCAAATGGATGAACAAGCACATTTTGAAAAAAAACATCCCCAATTGAATTTTGTGCAGAACATGCAGAAAGTACAAAGGCAGTTATCATAACTACAATAAAAACAAAAAGGTTTTTATTCCGTTTCATCTTTCTTCCTCCAGTCATTTTTTTAAAAATGCTTTTTAAGAGAAAGAATGGAAACCTTCAGAATCGTCACCCGAACTTTCTTTTCTGCGAATAGATTTTGCAATCCAACCTAATATAGAGTTAGACCTCCACTCATAAAGCTGCAGAATAGAAGGTGTTGATAAAGTTAAATTTACCTTTGAAGACGAAGCACATGCTGCTTCGATAAAATCATATTCAATATGCCAAGTCCAAATATATTTAATCGTTAAGCTTAAAAGAAAGCTAGCATAGAATGCATATATAGTAGAAATATTTGTAAAATCCAAAATAACCTCGTACAAATTTTCACCCCTAAAAGAGCTGCTAAGAGAAGTATAATAAAAGATTAAGTGCAAGGCAATAGAATGGATATCTGAGAAGGGCTGCTGAATTAACAAAGGATCCAGGAATGACAAGGATTTTGGGCCGCTTTTGTAAACATCTGGTTATTGACCGAACTTTATATCATTGGTTTCTTCGTTTTTATTTTATTCACTAAAATACCGAAAAGGCAGTTATTTAATAAGGATTAGTGGTTTTAGGACTAAGTCCAAATTTTGGTATTCCAGAATCGGGCACCGATTTTTCGTAATGAGTTCCATCACCAGCTTCCCTTTACTTCTTAGCCCACCTATAATTCCCATAAACTACTTTTATCTAAGTTGTAAAACTTATAACTGGAAAATAATCACAAAAAAATGAAACTTTCACCCTGTAACATTTTTTGAAAATAGTATTATTTATGCGAAATTTTAAAAATAGTTTGAAAAATGAAATTAGAATGATATGCTAGTTTTCGAAAATACCATATGTTAACTAAGGAGGAATTTTTGTGAACAAAAAATTTTTAGCAGTCGGGTTATCACTCGGATTAGCTGCAAGTGCATTCTCTTCTGCTTCAGCACTTGCTGCACCAAAGAATGTCCTATCCACTCATAAATACAATGAGGTAGTGGGGTCACCAGAGTTTGTATCTGGGAAATTGACAAAGCAGTCTTCAAAAAGTGCTGAAAGCGTTGTATATGATTATATAAATGCTAATAAAAGCAAATACAAAATCGGCAGTAAGTCAGCTAGTGAATCATTCAAAATCACCTCAAATAAAAAGGACAAGCTAGGATATACTTCTCTTCGTCTCCAGCAGATTTTTAATGGTGTTCCTGTATGGGGATCGACTCAAGCAGCATTAGTTACAAATGATGGTGTCCTGACTGTATTATCCGGTACAGTTGCTCCAGATCTTGAAAAGAAAAACGGACTTAAAAAACAGAAAAAAGTGAATGCCAAAAAATCCATACAAATTGCTGAAAATGACCTTGGATTTACGCCTGATTACGAAAAAACACCTTCTGCAGATCTAGTGGTCTACACATATGAAGATGAGGCGACCTACGCTTACCTAGTAAACTTAAACTTTTTATCTCCTAAACCAGGGAACTATAACTATTTTATCGAAGCTGCAACTGGAAAGATTTTAAACAAGTACAATGATCTGGATGAGGCACATGGTGAGCCAGCATTAAATCAAAAAGGCGGTAAAATTAATGCTGGAAAACCTGGTGATTCAGGAACTATATCGGATATTACTGGAACTGGAGTGGGAGTTTTAGGGGATTCCAAGAATTTAAACATGACATTATCTGGTTCTACCTATCACTTACAAGATCGAACAAGAGGAGGAGGTGTTTTCACATATGATGCTGCTAGTCGCTCTCGTTTACCAGGTTCACTTTGGGGAAGTTCAGACAATGTTTTAGATGATACATACGATGCTGCAGCCGTCGATGCTCATTATTATGCCGGAATAACATTTGATTATTTTAAAAATACATTTAATCGGAATTCATATGATGATAGAGGTGCCGCTTTAAAATCAACAGTGCATTATGGCCGTAACTATAACAATGCTTTTTGGAATGGCAGTCAAATGGTGTATGGAGATGGGGACGGATCTGCATTCTTGCCATTATCAGGCAGCTTAGATGTTGTGGCCCACGAACTAACTCATGCAGTAACAGACAATAGTTCTGATTTAATCTACCAAAATGAGTCTGGCGCCTTGAATGAAGCGATGTCAGACATTTTTGGAACAATTGTGGAATTCTATGATCATAATAATCCTGATTATGAAATTGGGGAAGATGTCTATACACCAGGTGTTTCAAATGACGCTCTCCGCTCTATGAGTGACCCAACAAAATATGGAGATCCTGATCATTATTCAAAACGTTACACTGGAACTGGTGACAATGGCGGAGTTCACATCAACAGTGGAATTATTAACAAGGCAGCTTACCTATTAGCAAAAGGCGGAACTCATTACGGTGTAACTGTTCCAGGTATTGGAAATGATAAAGTAGGTGAAATTTATTATCGAGCTAATACTGTTTACTTAACGGCATCCTCTACTTTCAGCCAAGCTCGTGCAGCACTAGTCCAATCTGCGGCCGACTTATACGGTGCTGGCTCTGCAGAAGTTAATGCTGTTAATAAATCCTTTGACGCAGTAGGTGTAAATTAAAATTTGGCGATAGGATGTCCTAGTGGATGCATTTAGGATATCCTATCATCCATAATATTTTCTTGACTTTATTACGGTCATACAATTTACCACCCCAGTCGCCTTAAGGCGGCTTTTGTGCGACGGGCAGTCGTATAGCGTGCTGAATTTATCAGCACCCTTCATTTCTTTATCCAGATAGAAACGTCATTGCGATGAAACGACTAAATGAAGGGTAAAGAAAGGATTTCCAAGCGGTGAAAGTCCACTCCAGGGTAGCCTAATCTACGGCATCATTGCGAGGTGGTGTCTGAAGGAGATGCGGAAAATCGAGAGACTCGTAGGAAAAAACACCATATATTCAATGCTGGTTTAATATTTTGGACAATTTATAAAGATAGGATATCCCTTTAAGCTGTTTTTGGTTTCGTTTATTTAAATGTTTTTGAAGATCATGTATTACTTTTCTTACTTCTTCAAGATCATGTTGGTTTAATTCTTTTATCTCCTTTTTTATTTGAATAACCTCATATGAATAAACTGCATTCTGAGTTATTTTCATTAATAAGGCTTTTATGAGCTGGAATGTGTCAAATAGGCGATAGTTATTTAGTTCTCCTCTCCTGGACGTAATAAATCCTTCCTTTTCCCAATATCGAAGAGTTGATGGAGGTATATTTGTCTGAAGTGACAATTCTCCAATAGTCATAGCGTGTTCATGAGTCAAGGTTTCCAGGTGTTTATTCACTCGTTCAATCGTAATTTTGTCCTCATAATTTGCTACTTGCGCATGATTGATTATCCAAAGAGCAGCGTCTAGTTCTTTTCGCTGCAGCTTTTTTAGAACAGCTGATGTTATATCCATTCCAAACCCAGGTGACATAGCTGCAATACACTCAAAATAGGCTACATGTTCCTCTGTATATATCCTATAGCCAGCAGATGACCGTTCAGGCTTCGGCACAATTCCTCTATCTTCATAGCTTCTTAAAGTGCTTGTACTAATATTTAATTTTTTTGCAATATCTATAGGCCTTATTTTTTTCAATGAGTACACTCCTATATTTGATAACTGTACATTCATGTAAAGTTTATCAAATCAAGTGTTGCAAATTCAGCCATTTTTTTAAAAAACATTAGAATTGGCTTTAATGTTGTAAGCTTGAATTGTAAGATAAAAAAATTTGGAGGGATTCATATGACGACAGTAAATATTCAGCCGCAGATGACCATCTATGAGTTAGGGGAAGTGCTATCTGCTTTTATAAAAGAACATTGGGAAGAAGTACTGAACAGGAATATCACTGAGCTTGAACAGCTATTTCCGGAATATGAAGATGCAACATACGGCATGTATTTAGATAAGCTTATTCCGCCAGTTTGGAAACTAATAAAAGAAAATGGGTTTCGATCTGCAGAAATAACGAAAGAGGATGACTTTGTCATTGGAGAGTGCCTACACTTTAGAAATTCAATGGAAAAGGCTAAGTGGGGCACACCTCATCATGAAAAACGCGTTTTTTGGATTGTGATTGAAAATCAACATAAAAATAAGATTGGAACTCTGCTGTTTGAGCTGTCTCATTCACATATTGAGTTTAACTTGCCGGCGTCGCCAAGGTTCCTTTCTTTAGAAGAAATTAAACGAGAAGAAATCATTAAAAAAATTATTCAGCTAGAAGAGAACTTGTCATGATCAAATAGACCACCTGATCGATGAATACGAACTTCTTGACATAGATTCAGGCCATTATGGAATAACCATAGGAAAAGATGGTGCGCTATGGTTTACAGATAAAGCCAATCAAATTGGTCGAATTACAATGAAAGGTGAAATTACAGAATATTCAATCCTTGAAAGCGTGGAATTGCACTAGGACCCGACGGTGACATTGGTTCGCTGAGGAATGCAATAAGATAGGCCGGCTTCGTTTATTATAAAAATCCTGAAAGGAAGTAGATGGTATGGAATCAAATAAGCAGCATGGGCCAAATCCTAAAGATAAATATCCGATTAAAGGAAATCATGTGGTGCAATTTATTAAAAATACAATTACTAGACCAAACATTATTGTGGGCGATTACTCCTATTACGATGCAAGAAATGGTGAATCCTTTGAAGATCAAGTGTTATATCACTACGAATTCTTTGGTGACAGACTTATTATAGGGAAATTTTGTGCCATAGCACCCGGGGTAACGTTTATTATGAATGGCGCAAATCATAGAATGGATGGTTTTTCAACCTACCCGTTCAATATTTTCGGACACGGTTGGGAGAAATATACACCTTCTTTAGATCAGTTGCCAGTTAAAGGTGATACCATAATTGGAAATGATGTTTGGATTGGAATGGATACGGTCATAATGCCTGGAATAAAAATAGGGAACGGTGCAATTGCAGCAGCCAAATCGGTTATTACGCAAGATGTGGAACCTTACACGATCGTTGGGGGAAATCCTGCAAAGAAACTTAAAAACCGTTTCTCAGAAGAAATTGTTACCGAATTGCTAGACATTAAATGGTGGGATTTGGATATTGATATTATTTCTGCTCATATTGATGTGATAGTTAATGGAGATATAGAGAATTTAAGAAATTTAAAAAATAGTATATGACAAAGTAACAGCTTCCGAGAATCCTGCTCAATAAAGTAAAATTTATAAAATGCTCTTTCACGTATTTAGCTCATCTGATTTCTTACCATTCATGACCAGCATACTGCGGTTAAAAAAAGAATAAATGAAAAGGATGTGGACCCACTTGGGCTTTCTGCTGTTTTTGCATCTTTTAGGGGCGGTTATTTTTTTGGGAAATATTATTACTGCAGCGTTTTGGAAGGTTCGGGCCGATAGAAAGGAGGATCCTGCATTCATTCACAACACGGTGAAAAACGTGATGCTGGCCGACTTTATATTTACTCTGCCAGGTTTAATTCTAATTATCGTTTCCGGTAGTCTAATGGCTTTTCAAGCAGGGTATTCGATGTCTGGTTTCAATTGGCTTACCCTTTCGTTGATCCTGTTTTCTCTAACCGCCATCCTCTGGCTGACGGTCCTGTTGCCCGCACAGCGCAGCATGATCCGCCACAGCGCCCAATCGATAGAGACCGGCATCATTTCTAAAGCGTACCGGAAAGCATCGCTTTATTGGGCCATTTTCGGAATCACTTCTACTTTATTACCTGTCATTATTTTGTATTTTATGATAACTAAAGGTTTTTAATAAGAGGAGGAATACGAATGGCTCCGTTTATCCTATTGATTGTGTCATTCTTGATTTTTCGCTTGATCGGTTTTCTTGGACTGTCTTATTTTGATGGCTGGGAAACTTCTTTGCGAATTGCTGTTGCTCTGATGTTTATATTTACAGCAACGGCTCATTGGGGAAAGAGACGCCCGGATCTCATCAAAATGGTTCCTCCAGCTTTGTCAAATCCAGGTTTCATCGTAACCATTACTGGAATATTCGAAATTGTTGGTGCCATAGGTCTATTATTTCCCATCACATCAAGTATTGCTTCAATCGGTTTGGCAGTATTGCTTATTGTGATGTTCCCAGCTAATGTTCGCGCTGCACGAAAAGGGATCACCATTGGCGGAAGACCAAGTACTCCTCTTTTCCCTCGAACGATTTTACAAATTATATTTTTGATAGCTGTTATTCTGGCTGGATGAGGTTTTTAATAGACTATTATTATGAGAATTATGTTATAAACTAGAAGATTTTAACTTCCTCTAACGGGTTTATGTGAAAGTTAAAAAGACATCTCCTAAGCTTTCCTTGTTCCACAATGCGAATCTAATATAGGCATCTTGGTTATTCCAGAAAAGGGTGCTTTTCTGTAGGAACTCGTCTTTTTGTGTATATCGTCACTAGGTATTTAAAGAGATATAATATCCAAGGGTAGGGAGGGATATTATGAGTAAACCAATATTAATTGAGGATTATAATTCCGATTGGTCTAGTGAGTTTGACCGTGAAAAAGAGAACTTATTAAAAATCTTTGGTAGCAAGGTTATTTCTATTGAGCATATAGGTAGTACATCTGTTACTGGATTAGGAGCAAAACCTATCATAGATATTATGGGTGGAGTAAATAATTTAGAAGATGTTGATGAGTTCATTGAACCTTTAAAAAGCATTGGGTATGAATTTGTAAGTCATAAGGATTTTCCTAAAAGGCGTTTCTTTAGAAAAGGACAATGGAGAGCAGGTACGCACCATTTACATTTTTACCAGTTTGAAAGCGAAGATTGGTATAACAATATTTTGTTTAGAAATTTCTTAAGAACTCATCCTGACGCACTTAATCAGTATCATCAATTAAAAAAAGAGCTAGCTGATAAATATCGCGATGACAGGGTTGCATATACCAAGGCGAAAGCACCGTTTATACAAAATTTAATTAAAAAAGCAAAACAGAGTAAATAAAGCATTGTTCAACAAAATGGCGCATTTCTGGAGCTTGAAATGCGCTCTTCTTAAAACGAAAGTCTAAAAAGGATTTATTTAAAATAAACAATAGCTAATTAACATCTATCCAAAATCGCTATTTGAAAGGCAACTTAAAGTCTACTAGAGAAATATTGGTAAAAGAATAATACGGGTTAAGGTAAATTAAAGAATATAAGTTATCCCAGAAAGGAGCACACTTCTGCAGCAATAATTGTGCTCTTTGTTCATGTATGTATCCTTACCCTCAGCATGCTCTTGGTCTGCATTTCTCCCGCATCGCGTTTTTCATTATGCATTTTGTCTTATTTGATCCAATAGTTTAATAAAAAATATTAGAGCTTCAGTTTTAAGCCTTCGTGTGTTGCTTTAAAACCTAAACGCTCATAAAACCTTAATGCATCTGGCCTTTTTTTATCAGTTGTTAGCTGCACAAGATGGCAGCCGCGTTCTTCTGCACGCTGAATGGCCCATTTTATTAGGTCAGTACCCACACCTTTGCCTCTTACAGAAGCTGATGTTCTTACTCCTTCGATCGTAGCTCTCCATCCACCCTGATGTGTTATATACGGTGTAAAAGTAATTTGCAGGACCCCAATCACATCATTGCCGAGACAAGCAACGACTAACTCGTTATTAGGGTCAGCTGCAATAGCCTCAAATGCTAGCTTGTAACTATTAGGAAGCGGGTGCTCATAACGCTCACGCTTACTTCCTAAAACATCATCAGCAAGCATTGCTACAATACTATCTAAATCTTTTTCGGCAGCTATTCTAAACCTTATTTCTGTTTCCAATAAAATTTCCCCTCTCATTATTCAGCTTTATTACTTTCATGCTAACCGGTTTTAGATCATCAGGTAATTATTATATTTTTATTGCTTTGCATAAGGAATCCTTATGAAATTGTTAGATATTCTTCTTCCATTCTTCTGCTGGAAGAGAGGAAAGCGGGAGACCCCACAGGCGAAGCCGTCCGGCATCGTACTATTGAACGGGTTATTTTTTTGAATATTCATTATAATGCGGGTTGTTTATTGAAAGCGGATTCATAATTTAATATAATGAACTTGAAAAACTACTAATTGATACTCTGATTCTCTTCACAGATGATACAAATGTATGCGGGAAAAATTTTTTTATAAGAGGGGGATCCATGAATACGACTTTTTATTTTGATACTTGGAAGCGATTTGTTAAAGAAGGCGTTCTTGATAAAGCACGATTAGACAAACGAATTTTGGAATCCTGGTACCGATGTAAAAAAGAAAAGGTAAACCCATATTTGAATAAAGGCATGCATTTATTAACAGAAGAGGAATTACATAAAAAGAAAGCTAATCAATCTCTGCTTATCGAAATGACCGACCCCTATTTAAAAAAGATGGATCAGATGATAAAAAGCTCAGGTATGATGGCATTATTGGTCGATCCTGATGGATATGTATTATCCATAACGGGAAATGAAAAAACAGTAAGGGATGCACGCAGAATTAACTTTGTTGAAGGCGTGCGCTGGACTGAGGCTGCGGTCGGGACAAACGCAATTGGAACAGCATTGGAAGCAAAAGAAGCTGTCATGATTCAGGGCCATGAACATTATTCTGTGGCATCGCATCAATGGAGCTGTTCTGCGACTCCAATCATGGATGAGAATGGAAGCTTACTGGGTGTTATTGATGTATCATGTCCGGTTGAACAATCCCATCCATTTATGATTGGCATGGTTACTTCCATTGCTTATGCCATTGAAAAAGAATTAATCAAGAGATCCTACAGCAAAGAAATCACCCTTATCCAGCAAGCGTCCCAATTAGCTGAGACACATCACAACGACCTCTTCATTGTATGTAATCAAAACCAGAAGATTATATCCGCAAGTAAACCCATTCGTGAGAAAATACCACACGCAATCGGAATGAATCTGCATGAAATGCTGCATAACAGATACCAAATTAAAGTTGAAATGCCTTTCTATGCAAAGGAAGACAACTGTATAAATGGAAGCTGCTTTTTCCTGTCAGAGGTGAATACGCATCATCAAAAAGCTTGCTTTATTCCATCAAAACCAGCAGACTCCTTTTTATTTAAAGGGGAGTGTGGAATAAGTGATGTTTTTCAAAACACGTTAAAAAAAGTAAAACTCGTAGCTCCAACAGAAGCCACCGTGTTTATTTCAGGGGAAACTGGTACAGGCAAAGAGCTGATTGCAAGGGCCATCCATGATAACAGCCCCCGCAAAAACGGTCCTTTTATTTCGTTAAATTGCGGAGCCATACCTAAAGACCTAATTGAAAGTGAGCTCTTTGGATATGCAGAGGGGGCATTTACTGGGGCCAAGCGCCAAGGATATAAAGGAAAATTTGAACAGGCTCAGAAGGGAACGATTTTTCTTGATGAAATTGGTGAAATTCCGCACACCATGCAGGTAGCTTTACTGCGTGTCCTTCAGGAAAGGAAAGTTATGCCAATTGGAAGTGCGACGGAAGTTCCAATAGATGTACGTATTATAACGGCAACACACCGTGATATTACGGAGCTTGTAAAAAAGGGGGATTTCCGGGAGGACCTTTATTACCGGTTAAATGTATATCCAATTGATGTTCCGCCTCTGAGAAATAGAAAAGAAGATATCCCGTATCTCATTATGCATATTTGTCAAAAGAACAACTGGAACTTAGTGAATATAGACATCCAGGATCTGGCAGCCAGATTAAGAGACTATGACTGGCCAGGAAACATAAGAGAATTAACCAATCTGCTGGAGCGGCTGCACATTATGCTCCCGGGTCAACAGTCAGGCAAACACATATTAGAACAGCCTATGGAGCTATTAAAAATAAATCACTCATCTATTCCTCCCGCAAACAAACAAGAAGAAGCTAAATTAGAAGAAACAAGTTTAAAAGCACGTGAGAGGATACAAAAGGATTTAATGCTCGACGCATTAAAGCGGACAAATGGAAATGTAACAGCAGCAGCAAAATTCCTCGGCATTCCAAGAAGTACTTTTTATAAAAGGCTTAAGAAGTTTGGACTGTGAGGAAACGATGCATTGGGACGGTTCTTTTGCTTTCGGAAAGGAAGTAAGGGAACCGTTCCTGTGGTTTAGCTGCAATTTTAATCTTACGTAAATGCAGTCTGACCTCATTATGGTGAAATAGGATGATAAGTGATAATATATCAGTTGTATTCCCTCCAAGAAACGGGGTTATTCCATGAAATCCTATTGGTTATGGATCCTGCTTAACGTGGCTGTCTGGCCGTTTGCGATCGGTTATCTGAACCTTCCTATAAATCAATTAACTGGTGTCCTATTGGGAGCTGCCCTTTACTTCCTGCTCTTTTTTCTTGTTCCCTTAATCGAAAAAAAGCCCATTATCTTATTTTTCGTTTTATGTACGAATATCCTTATTGCCACAGGTATCCTATTTCCGTACAGCGGTGAGTTTAGCCCATTTCTTCTTCTTATCCTTTCTCTTTTAATCGCTGAGGGCTTTTATCGTCTGCCGCTTCGATATAGTATAGCGAATGGGGCATTGGCTGTAATCGGGTTATGGATCTCCGCTTTATATAGTAATCTGGGGCTGTTCATCGATTTTTATATTGTCATATACACCATTTTTCTTTTCATGGCTCTTATCCATTATAAGAAAACAAAGGATCAGCTGATGGATGTGGAAGCACGTTACGAGGCGATTTTAGGTGAGTATCGTGATGTAAAGCGAAGGGCTGTTTCAGAGGAAGAACTGGCCAGGCAGGAAGAGAGGGTGCTGATTGCCCATGAAATCCATGATTCGGTTGGACATAAGCTGACGGCACTCATTATGCAGCTGGAAATGTTTCGATTGCAAATCTCAGAAGACCATAAGGAACGGGTGGAATCATTAAAGGAACTGGCCAGTGGAAGCCTGGATGAAACACGCAGGGCCGTTAAATCGCTAAAGGCGAATGACACGGGCGGACTTCCCGGCATCCTGCGTTTAATTCGCAAGCTGGAATTGGAAAATATGATGCATATTCATTTCTCTGTAAAATACGGTGCCTTTTCTGCCCCTTTGACTGGTGAGCAATCATTTGCCATCTATCGTTCTGTCCAGGAAGCATTAACGAATATCATGAAACATAGTGATACGAAGGAAGCAGAAATTACCTTTGAAGCACCAGGCGGCAGTATTTTTCGATTTGAAATTAAAAACCCTATCTCTGAAACGGGAAACTACCAGGAAGGCTTTGGCCTAAGTCAGATGCGGCAGCGGTTAGAGAAACATAATGGCGGTTTGAAGGTGTACCAAACCGAAGGACAATTCATAGTCAGCGGCTTTATAAAAATAAAATAAGGCAGTTTTCGTAAATTTTAGTTGGTTTCGAGAGGCAAAAAAGTTTAACCGCTGAGTTGATTGGAGCGGAAGGGGCGAGACTCCTGCGGGAGAAGCGAGTCAAAGGGAGACCCCGCAGGTGCGAATGCACCGAGGAGGCTCCCGGACCGCCCGCGGAAAGCGAGTCCCTGCAGCGGAAATCAACGGGTATAATTCAAACGCTATATCAATAATCTTGAAACAGAGCAAAAATAATACCAAGTACAGGTGATATCCATGATTCGAATACTCCTGGCAGAAGATCAGGTAATGGTTAGACAGGGCTTAAAGATGATGATTGAAACAGAGGATGAGTTTCAAGTCACCGGGGAAACGGATAATGGCAAAGAAGCCATCGCCCTTTGTGAAAAGATGCAATTTGATATTGCGATTCTCGATATTCGCATGCCTGTGATGGATGGATTGAAAGCGGCAAAGGTCATTCAATCGCGCTGGCCCCATACGAAAATTTTAATGTTAACAACCTTTGATGACGATGATTATGTCATGGAGGCGCTCCGGATAGGCGTAAGTGGATACATTTTAAAAAATGGTGATACGGATGCACTGCTTCGTTCGATCCGCAGTGCATTAAAGGGCGGGTTATCAATCGAAGAGCAAGTCGCCGCCAAGGTCGTTCCCCAGTTAATGAAGCAGCAAGACAGTAAGGAACCGGACCCGTCTTTGACGCCAAGGGAACGGGCTATTTTAAAATGTATAGGCGAAGGGCTCAGCAATAGCGAAATTGCCGAAAGGCTGGCTATATCTGCAGGTACTGTCAAAAATAACACAAGCCAAATTTTAACGAAATTAGATCTAAGGGATCGCACGCAGCTGGCGATCTATGCAATCCGCCATAACCTTGTATAAATCAACATAAATGATTAAAGTAATGGATAAATACATAAGTCGTGACTGGAGGCAGTAGTGATACTGTTTCTTTTTTTATATCTTAAACGTAACAAACCAATGAAGGAGTGCGGTTTTATGCTGGAAACAGTAAAACTTACGAAAAGTTTTAAAGATAAAAAAGTGGTGGATGAAATCAACCTTTATTTACATGCAGGGGAATCAGTTGGGCTGCTTGGGCCGAATGGCGCCGGCAAATCAACAACGATTTCCATGATTGCTTCCCTTATCCGGCCAACTTCCGGGGATGTCAAGCTTGATGGGAAAAGTACCATTCAAGACCCTTCTGACCTCCGAAAAGTGCTTGGGGTTGTTCCACAGGAAATTGCGTTATATGAGGAGCTTTCGGCATATGAAAATCTGAAATTTTTCGGTAAAGCCTATCGGGTGAAAAAGGACGTTTTAGAAGAGCGGATTCAGGAAGTGCTGGATATGGTTGGGTTAAAGGATCGCCAAAAGGGGCTTATTAAAACCTTTTCCGGCGGGATGAAGAGAAGAATCAACATCGCAGCTGCCTTGCTGCATAACCCAAGAATTCTCATTCTGGATGAACCAACTGTCGGAATTGATCCCCAGTCAAGAAACCATATATTAGAGACCGTTCGGCAATTAAATGAAACCCATGGCACAACAGTCCTTTACACCAGTCATTACATGGAGGAAGTTGAGCAATTATGCAATCGGGTCTACATCATGGATCACGGAAAAATTATCGCGACAGGCAGCAAGGAAGAATTGTTAAGTATATTATCCAGCGAAGATACGATTCAGGTACAGCTCAGCAAGAGAAGTGAACCGTTCATAAACATGATCAAATCTTTCCCGAATGTTCTTCAAGCAGATGAAACCAATGAGGGGCTTCGCATGATTTCGAAAAAGAACCACAATCTTTTAAGCGAGCTCGTACATGCTGCAGAAAAAGAAGGCATTCAAATCGTTAACTATCAAGTAGAAATTCCAAGCCTGGAGGATGTCTTTTTACACCTGACAGGGAAAACCTTGCGGGATTAAGGAGAGGTGAAAAATGGGCACTTTTATATATAAAGACCTGCTGGTATTCTGGAGAGACCGCAAAGAGATCTTAATGGCTCTATTGCTTCCCATTCTCCTTATTGTCATCTTAAACTATGCCTTTTCAGGTCTTTTCAATGATGATGAAGACGCTGTTCATATAGATATCGCAGTGGTGCACGAAGATGATGTAGATAAAGGGAAAGTGCAATTTGAAGATACTGTGCATGAAAAGGATTTATCTGCTGCGGATAAAAGTACCGTACTGGCTGAAGCAGCAAATCTTGATCCCGTTCAGCTTATCGATGATTTTTTAAATAACCCTGATATGCAAAAATGGGTAACCGTAAAGGAATTAAGTGAACAGGAAGCATCGGAGCAAATCAAAAATGGGGAACTGGATGCGTTTTTAAAGATTCCGGAAGGATTTACGCATGATGTTCTTTCCAGTGTCCTGTTAGGAGAACCAGCCCAGGCATCCTTAATGATTTTAGCAGAAAAGGAATCTGCTGAGGTCAGTACCCTTCAAGAGATCATCTATGGCTTTACGGATTCTGTAAATATGCAGTTTGCCCTTGGGAGTATGGGGGAATTGGCGTCAGCTGACCCAGTCCTGCCTGAGGGGGGAAGGGAAGTGGTTGATGGGGCTGAGACGTATACCATTTCCCAATACTTTACGATTGCCATGGGTACTCTGTTTGGCTTATTCCTGGCTCAAACGGTAGCGTTAAAAACCGTAACTGAAAAGCGTGAGCGGGTATTTAACCGGATCTTGTTAACCAATAGCCATCCGATGTACTTTTTAATTGGGAAAACGGCGGCTGCCTTTATACTATCATGTATACAGCTGGCTATTACCTTTACAGCCGTTCAATTGCTGTTAGATGTATTTCCCGATAAATCGTTAACATTTTGGGCCGGATTAATGGTTGTCATGATGGCATTTGCCTTAACCATTGCGGGACTATCGGCTTTATTAACATCCATCACGCTCCATGTAAGTGACAGTAATGCAGCAAGTGGAATTTCCACCCTCATTATTATGGGGCTTGGGGTTCTGGGCGGCAGCTTCTTCCCGCTTGAAGGGCTTCCGGAGCCGCTCCAAAAAATTGGCGAATGGACACCTAATGGCTTTACACAGACAGCACTAATAGAATGGGTTCAATATAGCCATGTAAGTGACTTGCTCTTCCCGGTTGTCTTTCTTTTGGCTGTATTTATCGTTTGTTTTGGCATCAGTATGTCAATCTTTCCAAAAGGGGGGAGAAGCTAATGAGTCCAGTGTTTTACGCTCAATTGTTAAAGGATAAACGCAAACCGCTGCTTATCCTGTTATTTATTGGCCTCAGTATTTTAGCCACTCTCATTTTTGGGAATTCGGCCAGACAGACGGAAACGACGGTTGCGGTTTTTGCCTCTGGTTCAAATGCCAAGGAAATTGAACAAAAATGGGTGAAGTTATTAAATGATGATACTGAAACGAAATATATCATTTCAGAAGAAAGGATAGCGCGTGAACAGGTTAGAGAGGGAAAAAGGGATGTGGCGATTCATGTCATGGAAAATGATTATCGCTTAATTACATCCTCAGATATGCCAAACATCCAGCTTGTGGAGGAAGAGGTCCATAAAGTTTTTACAGAAGAAGCAAAGCTTCAAGCGATAGCCGGCTCACAAAATACTGCAATATTAAGAGAAGAAGTGGAGAGCTACATGGAAAAACCGCCATTAACCGTTCAAACGAAAAATGTTAAAGGCGGAGAACTTACGGGCCATGATATGGGTACCCAGCTGCTGTTTGGTTTTACCTTGTTTATTGCCATGTTTACGATCGGATTTAAGGTTAATGCCATTAATGCAGATAAGGTAAGCGGGGTTTGGAACCGCTTGAATCTATCCCCGGTGAGCAAAGCCAATATGTATGCCGGTCACTTATTGTATAGCTTTTGCATTGGATTTTTTCAAATGGCCGTTGTTTTTCTCATCTTTGAATATGTGATGAACTATGAGATTGGGCATCTTCCGATCATTCTAACGATAGCGGCGGTATTTACATTAAGCACCGTAAGCTTGGCCATGCTAATTGCAGGAATGACCAAAACACCTGAGAAGTTTAATATGATTTATCCATCTTTTACTCCGATGATTCCCGTGATCAGCGGCGTATATATGCCTCCAGGTACCATAGATAACCCAGTATTCAGCTTTATGGCAGATCTCTTCCCGCTCGGCTATGCAATTGAAGCCATGATGGATGTCACACTCTTTGGTGCAGGCTGGAGTGATATTGCGCTGCCCGTTTCGTTCATGCTCCTTATTGCTGTGATGTATATGGGGATTGGGATTAATCTGGGAGAACGGGGGAGGCGGTGATTATTGGTTGTAGAAATGGAATATATGCTTAATAAAAACTATATAAACAACAGAAGGCGGTTCCTATTATGCATTGAGGGGAACTGCCTTTTTCTAGTTACTTATATACTTTCCCCTCTTACGATAGTCAAATTGCACTGTAAAAATTTTGAATATTCAAATGAATTTGATTTCACTAATAAAGGTGAAGAAATTTTGTCTGTTCGCTGTAAGCGGCTTTTTCTATAATGAAAAGTGTAATCGATTACATGAGCAACTACTAGTAGAGCGGTGAGGATATGTTAACGTCAAGAGCGTTTCAGCTGGCAAACAAATTATTAATGTCAAAATCCCCATTAAGGATTAAAGATTTATCTGTGGAGTATGGTGTAAGTACCCGAACAATTAAGTATGATTTGGAAATGGTGAGAGACTGGTTTAAAACCCAGAACCATCAACTGCATTCCCAAACAACGAAAGGTATATGGATTGAATGCAGTGATCAAGCACGAATGAACCTTAGGAGAATCCTGACTCAGTTTGAACGTTCCAATATTTATCCGGACCAGACGGTGCGTGTGAGGAAAATTATCCTGGCTTTAATCTTAACCAATGAGTATATTACTGCTGCTGATTTTTCTGAATCATTAGATGTAAGCAGAAATACCATCCTAAGTGATTTAAATAAGGTGGAAGAATTCCTTTGTTCATGGGGGATAAATCTTGAGAGAAAACAAAGGGCTGGATACAGGCTTTTAGGGGAAGAGCTTCAAATTCGCTTAATGCTTGAACACATGATCTACAACGATCTGGATGATTATGAAATCTATAAAATGACGACTCGAATCACGAAGAAGGACAATGATGCAGATGCAGGGCTTCTCATGGATGAAGCCTTAATGAATGCTTATAAAGCTGTTGAGGAACAGATGAGGGAATTGTACAATCCTTCATTGGCTCCCATCATACGCCTGTCCGATTTGCTGAAAAGTCTGTTCCGGATCACCTTTTCAGTTATCAGGCTGAATATGGGCCATACCATCAGCAGCTACCGTGTTTTAGACAGATCCGAAATTAAGGATGATGGGTCTAAGTTTTTAGCTTCTGCCATGGGAAAAATCCTCTCTGATTTGCAGCTGCCATTATTGGAGGAGGAGTTCCTATATGTAACAGGCAGTCTTGAGAAGGAAACCGAACCTGTAGATGCAGTTGAGATAACGGAAAAAATCATCCATTACGTAAGCAAGCTGGAAGGAATTGATTATCAAAAGGATCACAAGCTTTACAGCAACTTGCTGGCTCACTTGTCGCTAAGGTTCCAAAACGGATCTCTTTATTTAAACGAAATGAATCCAATGGAGGAAGAGATTAAAAGAAATCACCCTGAACTTTTTAAAAGCGTTCAGCATGCATGCTGCCGTTTTATTAAACAGCATGCATTGATTGCCCAGGATTCGTTCATCTCCTTAATAGTCCTTCATTTTCTGGTATCTTATGAGAATACATTTAAGCCAAAGCGGAAAGTAAAAGTTCTTTATGTGTGTTCAACCGGAAGAGGTGTGGCACGGCTTATTAAAAACCGCGTTGAAAAAGAGATTCCGGCTGTGGATATCGTTGCCTATTGTTCCCTTCTTGAAGTGGAAGAAATATGCCAGCGGGAAGAGGTTGATATGATCGTAAGCGTCTTTCCGGTTGAAACAACCATTCCTGTTGTGGTTGTAGAGCCGCTTCCGGGAAAAAGTGATATTGAGGCAATTAGAGAGCAAATGAAACTGTTAATCGGACCGGAAGCGGAGGAGATCAATAACCTTCTTGAGGATAGTGATTTTCGGTCAATCCGTGAAGAAACTGAAACCATAAGCCAGGAGATTATTTTAAAAGGTTTTGAAGTGGTACAGGCATTGCTGGATGCTTTTCCAATTGAATCAAAGGAAGATTGGAAGAATGCTTTTGAAATCCATGTGTTCTTAATGGTCCACCGTTATTATTTTGATAAGCAATATGACCAGTATTTCTATAGCAGCCAGCAGCTTTTGGACAGTGATGTAGAAATGATGAATAAAGTTCGAAGTATTTTGGAAGGTAAAGACCTGCAGGTTCATGATGCAGAAGTTTTTACTCTATTACAATACTTTAAAAAATGGAAGTGAATGTATGAATGAACCTATGATCATTCAAAATGGGTTAGTCATTGACCCAGAAGCCTTAACCATTAAAGAGATGGATATTGGCATTCTAAATGGAAGATTTACTCCTGATGAAGAAGTGCTGGAGAAGGTACATCAAAAAGTGCAGTATATTGATGCGTCAGGGTATTATGTATCCCCGGGATTTATTGATTTACATGCCCATATCTTTAAGGATTGTACAGAGTTGGGAATTGATCCGGATCTTGTTGGTGTAGATCAAGGAGTCACGACCATTGTGGATGCAGGAAGTTCTGGATACGACAACTACAGTCTGCTTAAGGAAGAAATCATTAATAATAGCAAAACAGAAATATTAGCCTTTCTCAATATTTCACGGAAAGGGTTGTGTCACGGACTTTCGGAACTTGCTAACTTAGACGATTTGATGACCCTTGAGGAAGCACAAGAGATTTTAAAGAAAGAAAAAGGTATTGTTGGGCTTAAGGCCAGAATGAGCGGATCTGTTGTACAGGATAGCGGAATACAGCCTCTCAAACATGCCAGAAAACTAGCAGACGAATTACATAAACCAATAATGGTCCATATTGGAAATCCTCCTCCAAAATTACAAGAGATTTTCCCCCTTCTTGAAAAAGGGGATATTGTGACACATGCCTTTCATGGGAAAAAACATGGAATCTTAAAAGAGTCGGGTGAATTGATACCTGAAGCAATAGACGCAATTAGAAGAGGTGTCCGGTTTGATGTTGGCCATGGGACTTCGAGTTTTAGCTATAAAACGATGAGAAGGTTTAAGGAAATTTATGATATTGCTTTTACGATCAGTACCGATATCTATAAGAAAAACTATTCTCATCCTGTAGGGAGTCTTATGGTTACTATGACAAAGCTGCTTTCCCTTGGCTATTCTTTAACCGAAGTGGTGGCAGCAGTCACGAAACGGGCTGCAGATACGCTGCATTTAACTGAACAAGGAACATTTAAATATGGCACTAGAGCAGATGTTACGATCTTTGGGCTAGAAGAAAGGAATGTTCTTCTAGCCGATTCGGAAGGAGAAGAATTGGCCTGTCATCAAATTCTCACTCCATACATGACCATAAAGACTGGAAAGGTGGCATACCAGAAAGAAGATGGAATTAAAAACACAAGAGCTTTATGAAAAAAGCGAAGAACCGCAATTATGCAAAGAAGTGATGCAATTTGCGGTACAGCTCATGTCACAGGAAAACATTAAGATGACAGATGCTCAATTGCTATCTTTGTTATCTCATATTTCAGCAATGATATACCGCTCCAAACATAAAGAAGAGATTCAGCCTGTAGATGCATCTCTTTTTCAAGAAGTTTCCGATGGATCTATAGATATGGCAAAACTAGTCTGCGGGCTAATCTCTGACTTGCATGATGATGAGAAATACTTGCTTTCTATACATTTTGAATCTGCAAAAATGAACAATTAAGGGAGGAAATATTATGAATCAAGTGGTTGTCGTAATTGGAGATCGTTTAGGAAAAGGCCAAAATGTAGCAAAAGGAGTTGAAGCAGCTGGCGGAAAAGCTATTGTAATTAACGGAGTTGGTGCAGATATGCGTCTTGGAGATGTCATGAAAGCTGAAAATGCGGACCTGGGCATATCTTTCTGCGGAAGCGGAGGCGCAGGAGCCATCACAGCACAAACGAAATATGGGTATCCTGCCCATTATGGTATGCGCTCCATTGAAGAGGGTGTAACAGCTGTTAATGAAGGGAAACGCGTGCTGGGATTTGGGTTTATGGATGTTGAGGAATTAGGAAAGCGTATTACAGAAGCTTATATGAAAGCAAGAGTGTAAGCCTATGGAAAAAGTCATTCAGCAAAAAGTCAGAGTAAAAGGTACAGGCAAGACCAAAGAACATGCCATTAATTTCGCTCTTGGACAAATACAAAAAAAAATCCTGGACGAACATAAAGCTTTAATGATTCGCATTGAACCTTTAGGGATTGAATTGATCGAAGCCATTGAACAAACCCATACAGAACGGTTTATGCTCTTTTTCTTTCCAAGAAAGAGACAGACTTACAAAGTTGTTTTAGACGTTACTGTTCAAGCAACCTTATTAAATGTGAATGAAATTGATTTTAAGAGATTGGAAGAGCCTGGAGGAGTGATGAATGGGATTTTCCAAAATCAGCAAATAACAGAGAAATAGGAGGGGGAACATGGAGGTATTGGAAATAGCTATAAAGTCAATCATTATCGGTGCCTTTGTCGGCGTAGGGGTCGGAGCAGGAGCAGCCAGAATGTTCCACGCGCCCAAAGTGCAGGGGATGGGGGCATTCCGTACTTTAGGGGAGCTCAATGCCTGCGCTGGTGACGCAGCATCCCATTTTTCCTTCGGGCTTGGATTCTTTTTTAACGCATGGGCATCTTCTGTTGGTGCTGGTGCTTTCACACAGGATGTTGACCACCGGATTATCCCGAATTGGGCTGCATCTGTCCTTATGCGCAAAGGAAAACGTCCTGAAGATACCCTGCATAATCCTCAGAAAATGGCTATTGCCGGGGGCATCATCGGAATTATTGTCGTTGCTTTCTTAAATCTTACTGCATCCGCCATTCCTGAATCACTGCAGGCTATTGCCGTTAAAGTGCTTGTTCCTGCTGCGAACCTATTAATTAACCCAGTAATGCCAGTCATTTTCTGGCTTGCTGCACTGGATGCCGGGAAACGTTCCGGGTTTTGGGGGACTATCTTTGGAGGAGCTGCTCATTTAATCATGGGGAATGCTGTTCCTGGTGTTGTTTTAGGGATTTTAATAGGCAAAGGCGTAGATGACAGCGGATGGAATAAAGTCACGAAAACATTGATCACTTCTGTTATTTTACTATTTGTATTAAGTGCATTCTTCCGTGGATTTGATATGCAGTTATTAGAAAGCATGTATATTGATACCCCGGAATGGCTGAAAGACTTGCATAGATTATTAGGATTAGAGGTGAAGTAAAATGAACTCTCAAACTGCCCGAGCTATAGATCAGGAGGTAAATAAAAAGCCAGAGATTGATATGAGCAAAAACTTCTGGTATGCAGACTGGTCATTCCCTATTTTCGTTGCCCTTCTATCCTCAGGGATCTTTGCGGGAACACATATGTACTATGTTTATAAAATCGGTGCTTTTAATGATGTTGCGATCGTGGCTATGTTAGAAGCTGGAATTCAGGGTGCTGGCTATGGAGCTGCGGCAGCATTTGGAGCAAGCTTCTTATTTGCACGAATATTAGAGGGTTCGCTTGTTGGGATCCTGGACATTGGAGGCTCGCTTCAAACTGGTATCGGCATTGGGGTACCTGCCTTATTGCTGGCATCGGGGATTACCGCGCCACTTGAAAACTTTATCCTTTCTATCATTACTGGTGCCTTGCTTGGGGTAATTGTAGGGTATGTCATTATTGGAATCCGTAAATTCACGGTAAACCAATCAAACTCAACCTTTGGAGCAGACATAATGATGGGAGCAGGCAATGCATCCGGCCGTTTCCTGGGTCCTCTAATTGTCATCTCAGCAGCAAGTGCATCCATTCCAATTGGCATCGGATCAATTATTGGTGCAGCCATTTTCTACGTTTGGAAAAAACCTGTTGCGGGTGGAGCTATTTTAGGAGCCATGATTTTTGGAGCAATCTTCCCAATTTCTTTAGAATAGGTGTGAGTTAAAATGAGTGTTTTTGAATCATTTGGATTACGTAAGGTCATTAACGCCAGCGGTAAAATGACGGCATTGGGCGCATCTGCTGTCAGTGATGAAGTGGCGGCTGCCCTACAGAAGGCATCACAGGATTATGTAGATATAGATGAAATGATGGAATTTGCAGGACAGGTCATAGCTGAATATACAGGAGCCGAAGATGGCTGCCCAACATGCGGTGCAGCTGCAGGGATCGCCATCTCTGTCTCTTCCGTCATTACTGGAAAAAACCTCACTTTAATTGAAAGGATGCCAGAATCAGAGGGGCTTAAGAATGAGATCATTCTACAAAAGGGCCAGCAAATCCACTTTGGGGCTAATATTGGTCAAATGATCCGGTTAGGAGGAGGCAAAGTGGTTGAAGTGGGAAGCGCCAATAAAGTAGAAGCAGACCATATTCAGCAGGCCATAACAGAAAAAACTGCTGCGCTTTTTTATGTTAAATCTCATCACGCTGTACAAAAAGGAATGCAGCCGATAGAAACGATGCTGGAAATTGCGAATAATCATAATATCCCATTCATTATTGATGCAGCAGCAGAGGAAGACTTTAAAAAGTATATAAAAATGGGTGCTGATATTGTAATATACAGCGGCGGAAAAGCGCTGGAAGGTCCCACTTCCGGTTTAATCTGCGGGAAAAAAGAATGGATGGAAGCATGCAGAATGCAATATAAAGGCATTGGGCGGCCAATGAAAATTGGAAAAGAAGGGGTTGCAGGGCTCATTGCAGCATTAAAGCAATATCCATTTAAAAAAGACAATGCAGAAGACCAAATTGCACGAATGAAAAAGCTGTGCCAATCGCTTGAAAATGTTGAAGGCCTTACATGTTCAATCAAGCAGGATGAAGCAGGAAGGGCAATCTACCGGGCACAAATTGAAGTTGATTCCGATAAGGCAGGTATGACTGCTGAACAGCTACTTAACCGCCTTGAAACAGGTAATCCGGCGATTTACCTTCGCCATCATTATGTCAACATAGGCATTTTAGCCGTGGATCCGCGGCCGCTTCTTAAAGGACAGGAAGAAATTATTGCAAATACAATAAAGAGTATACTAAAAGAGGAGCAGCTTTTATGAACCATAAAGTCATTTTTAATGTATTAGCAAAGGATGAAAATAATGCGAAAGAGCTTGTGGATGCAGCCGGAGACCGTGTATTAGTAGGCATAATGGTTAAAAATTTTCCGAATGAGGAAGACGCTATAGAACAAGTGGAATTTTATAAAAAACAGAATATTCCTGTTTCCGTAGGCTTGGGAGCGGGCGATCCTGCGATGTGGAAAATGGTAGCCGATGTTTCGGCCAAAACGCATCCTGAGCATATAAATCAAGTGTTCCCAGCTGCCGGATATACTCTCGGGCGTATTTCCGAGCTTAATTTCTCAAATACCATTGTCAATGCGCTGATTGAACCATCTGGAACTCCTGGACAAGTCTATATCTCAACTGGTCCCAACAGTTCTGAATACAAAGAAAAGGTATCTTGCGAAATGGCTGCATCAATGCTTGCTGAAATAGGGGTCCACTCTGTTAAATTCTATCCAATTAACGGAGATGAAAGACTGGATGAAGTAGCAGCTATGGTTAAGGCTGCTTCACAGGCTGGCTTGAAAATTTTTGAACCCACAGGCGGTATTGATGTCGAAAACGTATACCGAATTGTCCAAACCTGCCTTGAAAATGGGGCTGAAATGGTTATTCCACATTTGTATACTTCTTTAGTAAATAAGGAAACTAGCAAAACTGAAGTAGAGAAAATCGAACAGCTGATAAACATGAAATGGAATGTCAATTAAGAGAAAAGGAGCTTTCGTCTGATAGCTCCTTTTTATTTTTAGGAGGGTTAATAAATGAATTCATATGCAGTTATATTTGATATGGATGGTGTCATTGTAGATAGTGAACCCGTTTTTAAAAGGCTGAATGAAGAATTGTTTCAAGAGTTAAATTTAACGGTGCCTGATGAGATACGATCACAATTTACAGGAGGGAGTGCCAATCGTAAATGGAGATTGATAAAAGAACACTGTGGAGTTACACAGCCTTTAGAGGAGCTTATTAGCTTTCAAAAAGATTTTTTCAGGTCAAGGAATGTCCGATTTGATGAGATTTTATTCCCGGGAGCACGCCCATTGCTAGATATGCTAAAAAAGCATGAAATTCCGGCAGCACTTGCATCCTCTTCAGATAGGGAACGAATTAATAAAGTTATAGACGATTGCAATCTCTATGGTTTTTTTGATTCAGTAGTCAGTGGGGAGGTATTCGAGGAAAGCAAACCACATCCAGAAATCTTTCTTCATACCGCTGCAAAATTAGGAATGGAACCTGAAAGGTGTGTCGTCATTGAGGACTCCTTAAATGGATTAACTGCAGCTGCACGTGCTGGTATGAAGAAAATTGGAGTTAAGCATAAACAAATCCCTATGGATTTATCAATGGCAGATTATACTGTTTCATCCTTGGAGGAAATAGACCAATTGTTGTTAGAAAAAGTTTTGAAGAAATCATAAATTTAATTCTTTTAACTATGGCATTTTAGAGCTGATCAATGACCAAGGGCTCTCCCTTCTATCGAACCACTGAAAAAGCACTTTTTAAAAAATATGTCTGGACGGAGAAATTTTAAACAAAGATATCTAAGCGCACTGAAAACACCTTAGGCTTTATTATGGAAAGAAAAACCTACATCTACTCGGTTGAAAAAGCGAAGCGAAATTAAATAATCACATGGAAGTAAAAATAACTGCGCCCGTCCCTTTGCTGCTAAAGCTGGGAATAGGCGCTTTTTTTGAGAAATTGGGCTATTTCAAGAGGGTTATTGGCTGATCATGTCGAAAATTTACATAGTAAAATTTTACAATTTAAGGAGTCCAATCAGATTATGAAAAAAAATGTACTGATCATTTTTGCCATTATCATCACTCTCTTTTTTGGCGACCGATTTATAAGGCCGGGAATTGAATCCTCAGAAGATGAAAAAAAGAAGGAAGAAACCAAGATTAACAGAGACGAGCTGGAAGCTGAAGATTACGAGAAGATTTTTAAAAAAGCTATGAAGGAAGCAGAAGGCTTTGGCATTAAAGACAGGGATATTGAAAGCTGGGTGGTAAGACAAATTGCATACAGGACAGTGGATAATAAGCCAGCGTTAAATAAACAAGCACTAATAAACGAGGCCATGGAAAAGGTTCAATATGCGGATGCCTACATGGAATACGCTGAGGCGAAATATGGAGTTAGTGTTTCTGAGCAAGAGATGGAGGCCTTAGCAGAAGAGGAATTAAGCCAAGTATATGCAAAAGCATATGGGGTAACTCCAAAGGAGGCTCTATTAAAGATTGAACGCAAGTCGCTCAAGCAGGCAGCGACTTTAAAAAAACTTTTTCCTATTTTAAAGGAAGAATATAATACAGATGATGACCATGTCGTATTAAGTGAATATGCCAGTGAGGTAGAAAACTTTATGGCTGGGAATGGAATGGGGAGTAATACTTAGTATTTAACCATTTTTCCTATTAGGAGCAATCCCGCAAAAGGGTTTGCTTTTTTATTACCCTGGCTTAATACAAATTTTGATTATTCTAAAAATCTATTATAATGATGACACTAACCAGAAAGGTGTTATCATTATAGTAGATTTCATTTTTGGAGAATGATTTTTCAATGAAAAACGTTACGGTTCTACAAGGTCCGAACGAAGCTAAATATCATTTTTCCTATATAAATCAAGGGGAACGCTTTCTTATAGTATTCAGGCATATAGATAGAGATAATCAAGCAAAAGGGGAAAAGAACCATCATGAATGAGGAAGAAAACGTAATAAGACAAAGCCAGCCTTTTTCAAAGATCCTGGCCAAAACCATTAAAACAGGGATTATTAAATCAAACCTGATTCCGATGTTCGCAGGATTAACATTGTCAATATATACGTATCAATACGGCCTCCTGGAGAAATTGCCGGAAATCATATTGGCTTTTATTGGTTCCAGTTTAGTAATGGGGGCAGCGGGGGCTTTTAATAATCTTTATGACCGGGACATCGATTCGATCATGGAAAGAACGAAAAGCAGGCCAACTGTTACAGGAGAAATTAAGCCCAAACAAGTATTATGGCTCGGGATCATCATGTCTGTATTTGGGATCATAGCTCTTGCATTCACGACTCCTTTGGCAGCATTTCTGGGGTTTCTGGGGTTATTTTTTTATGTCGTCCCTTATACCATGTGGACTAAGAGGAAAACAGTTTACAATACGGAGGTCGGAAGCATTTCTGGTGCGATGCCGCCTCTTATTGGATGGGCTGCCATACATCCGGACATCACACATCCTGCTATCCTGGGGCTGTTTGTTATCACAGTCATCTGGCAAATGCCGCATTTCTATGCGATCGCAATCCGGAAACACGATGAATATAAAGCGGCAAACGTACCTATGCTGCCCGTTGTAAAAGGGGTTAGGAGAACGTATATCCAAACAAATATATATTTAGTCATTTTAATCGGGATAAGCTTTCTATTAGGGTCATTAAGCATTGGCCTTATGCTGGTAGCCCTGCTGCTGGGTGTTATCTGGCTGAGCTTAAGTGTTTACGGCTATAAGCGGATGGATCCTGAAAAGTGGGCGAAATCGCTGTTTATTTTCTCCCTGGTTCATATGACAGTCCTGTTTTCAACAGTCATTATCTACTCTCTTATGGGGATTATTTTTGATTTGTAAAAAGAAGGGTGTTTTCGTAAAGATTGTTGCTTTTCGGATGGTTAACTAAGTTTAACCAACTGAGTTGATTGTAGCGGAGGGCACTTGACTCCTGTGGGAAGAGAGGGAAGTGGGAGACCCCACAGGCGAAGCCGAGGAGGCTCTCATTCCTCCCCGCGGAAAGCAAGTGCCCGTAGCGGAAATCAACCGGCAGAAATTCTATGTAAAACAACAATTTAGGAGAAAAGAGCCAAAGAAAAAGACACACTGAAGCTTTCAGTGTGTCTTTTAATAGTAAAAAAGATTAGCAGCAGTTAAGCAAGAGGCTTATCGG
Organism: Bacillus sp. J33; assembly: GCF_000518885.1. Taxonomy (GTDB): domain Bacteria; phylum Bacillota; class Bacilli; order Bacillales; family Cytobacillaceae; genus Cytobacillus. The sequence goes on from NZ_JAEL01000009.1 coordinate 57,872, forward strand.
ACGATATTCTAGACTTGCGGATGCCATCAAAGATGCTAATGCCGTCATAGATCAGGAAGGTTATGATCATACCTCCGATCAGCCAATTTTTAAATTGTGCGGCAGATATGGAGAATAAGTCGGCCATATAGGCAACAAATTCCTGCTGGAGTAAATTCGGATTTAATACGATGAAGATGAAAACGATGGCTGCGAACAGTTCAAGAACAGTGTTGTAGATGGCCATTCTTTTTGTCCATTGGCCGGCAATTAATTTGTAAAGAGCCAATCCAACTTCGAGTGCAATGATGACAACCACGATCGGCCAATAGCTGAGCAGAACTTCTTGATTGACCGCTGGGATTTTGAATTCCAGGTCTTCTCCGCCGCCTCTATAGATACCTATAAGGCGGTCAGCATAAAAGTAAAGTGTTGCCCAAATTGCTGTCCACATTAAGCTTCCAAAAACCTCAAACTTTGTAATGGCCTTTTTCTTGGGGATATAGGTGATGTTTTTCAAATCATCGGGAGTCCATGGCTTTAAACTTGGTGATAAAGGATGCTGATCTTTTCCTTTATCTACCCGTTCGATCATGGCAAACACGATCGTCAGCCAGAAGAACACCTGGATGGCGACTTCAATGAGCCTCCAAATTCCTTCCCCCATAAAATGGAGCATTACGTTCACAATTGTATCACCCTGGCTAAAATCAAAAATAAACTCCGCAGCAATGGAAATCAGCGCGATTGCAGCGGCAATCGGTAAGATCATTTTTAATAGTGATACATATACATCAAAGTAGCGCGGCCCAATGAGATGCATAGGCTGGTCCCGGTATCCGCTTGCTAATGCAGCCGGATTTCCCAGTTTCTTAAGGACCTCCTTAATATCTTCTTCACTATATTCATCTGGAAGCATATCCTCAATGGTTGAACGCAGCTCGAGTGCAATATCTGCACGGTTTTTTTCAGGCAGCCTGCGAGTGACTTCCTGTATATAAACTTCAATCAAATTCATCTTCCTCATCCCCTTTTAATAGCCTATTAAGTTCCATGGAATTTTTTATCCATTCCTTTCTTAACTGCAAAAAGGTCTCCAATCCAAACTCACTTAACACATAATATTTCCGCGGCCGGCTCTCAGACGTATCCCAGCTGCTTGTGACAAGCTCCTGTTTTTCTAAACGGCGAAGCAATGGATACAGGGTGCTTTGATCTATGGTTATGCCTGAGTCCTCCAATAATTGAACAAGTGAATAACCATACTGCGGTGTTCGCAGCTGGCTCAAAACGGCTAATGTCAGCGTGCCCCTCCTAAGCTCTGTCGTTAACGAATTTAATAAAGTGCTCATTCACCCACCTCACTTTTTATATACTATATGTCATACACTATATGGTTTATACTATGTATCATACAGTATTGTTGTGACAATAACAATATATTTTTTAAGATAGATGATTATGCCCACTAAAGCAGCTTGACAGGAGTGATGATCTAGCGGTCAAATTAATATTTCAGCAAGTGATTCTCCAATTGTAACCCTTCCGATTATTTGACTCCCTAGACTGATACACTCAAAGAGAAGATAAACTTCTAGGGGGAAATGAGAATGAAAAAAATGATTTTGTTTTTAAGCTTGATCATGGGGCTGGCGGCCTGTTCTGCGGCTGATGAAAGCACAGAAACAAAGAAGGAGGCTGCGAAAGATAAACAGGCTGAGGAAAATGAATCCGTTGAAGTGGATAAAGGGCTGCTGAATGTAGAGGTTACTTTGCCAGCTTCCATGTTTGAAGGAGAAGACATGGATAGCTCCATTGCGGAGGCAGAGAAAGAAGGCATCAAAGTTACAAAGAATGATGATGGATCTGTCACCTATAAAATGTCCAAAAGCAAGCATAAGGAAATGATGAAGGAAATCGAAGCAGAACTTCAGAAAACGGTTGAGGATACAAAGAATGGCGAGGATTACGCGTCTGTAAAGGAAGTAACGTATAACAAAGATTTCTCAGAGTTCACACTCGAAGTGGAAAGAGAAGCCTATGAAAATAGCTTTGATGGCTTTGCCGTGTTTGGGCTTGGTCTGTCAGGTATGTACTATCAATTATTCACCGGTGTTGATCCGGATGACTATGAAGTGAAAATCTTCGTGAAGGATACGGCAACTTGAGAGGTATTTGATGAGGTTGTTTATCCGGATGCGATGGAAGAATCAGGAGAAGAATCATAAATGATATTGCCTGCCCTCATTATAAAATAGGGCAGGCAATTTTTTATTGAATTAAAACACCATCGGAATAAACGTAACCCCAACTACTGCAATAACAAACAAAATAATAAGCGAAACCAAGCAATATCCCCAAATATCTTTTAAAGATAATCCTGACAAGCCTAAAGCCGGGAGCACAAAGAATGGCTGCAGTAAATTCGTTACTAGATCCCCAATTGAGACTGTGTTGATAGCTATTGATACAGGGATTCCCATCGTTTGTGCAGCTTCTACCATGATAGGGCCCTGGATTTGCCACTGGCCTCCAGCTGATGGCACAAAAATATTAACGATTGAGGCAGATAATAGACTGAAAAAGGGGAAAGTGAAATCGTTTGAAATGGCCACAATGCCGTTTGAAATCATGACAATTAAACCTGAACCAATCATCATACCCATGATTCCAGCGTAAAAAGGGAATTGAAGGGCGATGCCGCCGGCTGATGGCATGGCGCTGGTAATGGCGCTAATATAGCTCTTGGGAGAGCCATGTAAGGCCAATCCAAGGATGATAAAGCCAAAATTCAGGATGTTAAGGTCAAGATTGAAGCCATTTTTGGAAAAATACATAAATAGCCAGATTGCACCTATCCCGACGATTAGATAGTTTAATACTTTGCTATTGTCCAAGCGTTCCGCCAGGCTTGGTGCATTTTCAAGTGAAGCAGGTGATGTTTCCATGCTGGCTGCAATTTCATCGTTTTTATTAAAAGGAATGGCCTCATCTGATTTAGGCATCATTTTAATATAAGCAAAAATGACAGCAGCCAATCCGGCTAATGCGACAAACAGCATAGTCGGGCTCAAGATTGTTTCTGTTAATGGTATTAGGCCAATTTTCTCTTCTAAGGAGTGCTGTGGAGTATTCACTAGGAGAGGTGCTGTTAATGTAATGCTGATTGGGAGTATGGCAATCGTTGCGGTGTATGCTGCTGCTATGAGAATTCGAAAGTCTGCTGTCTGGACGTTTCTTGCTACTTCCATTGCAAAGAGCGTTCCTAATACAAACCCTAAACCCCAGCTTAAATAACCGCCAACAGCAGCGACAATCATGGTAATAATGATAGCTGACTTCTGGGTTTTTGGAATGGTCGCTCCTTTTTGAACCCATTTTTGGACAAGGGGTGCCTTAACAAGCGCATAACCCGTAATAATAATTAAGATCATTTGTGTAGTAAAAGCCAAAAACCCCCAAAAACCGTTGTACCAGTGTTCAATCATGCCAAAGAAGCTTTCGCCTGTCATGACCATGCCCATAGCCAAAACAATCAGGGTAAGAAGCAAGGCAAAAATGAATGCATTGGGTAAATACTTTTCAACACCAACTTTAAAGCTTTGCGAAATGGTTCTTAACATTTAAATCCTCCTTTAATTTGATTCTTATTTTCTTGGTATTAGACTTTTAAAAAAGCGCTTACATATTCGCAGAAAACAGGTTGACGAAGCAGGTATCACTTGAGATTATATAAACTATAGTCTATGAGTGTAGTTTTACAAACCGCAGTCTAATTGTCAAGTTTATTTTTAATTTTCTGAAAAGGGATGATTGTCGGGTGAATAAAAGGCAGCTGCAAGCATTGGAGACGAAGAAAAGAATTTTGAATGTTGCTTTGGAATTGTTTCAGGAGAAGAGCTTCAGTAATGTGACGGTTGATGAGATCATTGAAAAAGCCCAAACCTCCAAAGGGGCATTTTATAATCATTTTAAAAGCAAGCATGATATTTTCTTTGAAAAGTTTCAGGAAGTTGACCAGTATTATGTACAGAAATTAGAGCCGGAATTTCATTTATTCCATTCTGCCGAGGAAAAACTCCGGTGGTTTTTCTTTAAGCAGATGGAGTATATCGAGATAAATCTTGGCTGGGACGTTATTAGAACCATTTACGAGCATGAGCTCAATGTTGAAGCAGAAAGCTTTTTTTTAATACCTGACAGGCCGCTTTACCAAATCCTAAGAAGGTTATGTGACGAAGGAAAACGAGACGGGGAGCTTCGAACAGATCTTTCCACAGACGAAATGGTTGATATATTTGCCCGAACCATAAGAGGAATCCTATATGATTGGGGCATCAATAAAGGATCTTTTTCACTGCAAAAAGAGCAGAGCTTTTTATTTGATGCGGTGATAAGAGGGTTAAAAAAATAATAGATATGGAGTTAATAGGCCCCCATTTAAGGTGCCTTTTTCTTTTGAGATAGAAATGTGCAGGTATCTATTATTTCTAGCTGAAAGAACATAAAACAAACAATTTCTGAATATAAAAAATATTGACGCATAGACTGCAGTCTGTAAAAATAATATTAAAGACTATAGTCTATATAATCCTCTGGTTTTTTGAAAGCGTATACAAAAGGGAAGGTGGTCTATTTGCTTACCTATGGAAACTTAACATTGCACTCACTGCTGCAAAAACAAGCTGAGAGATTTCCTGAAAAGAATTTCATTGTTTTTAAAGATGAAACGATCACTTATCATGAATTCCTCAATCGCACAGAAAAGATGGCAGGCTGGCTGATGGATAAAGGAATACGAAAAGGCGATACTGTTGCTGCTTTCCTTTCCAATTCCCCTTTATTTTATGAGACCTGGTTTAGCTGTGCAGCCATCGGAGCCGTACTTTTGCCGATCAACACTGCTTCTACACCATCTGAACTTGAATATTTCTTAAGCCATTCTGATTCAAAGGGGCTGATTTATGAGGGAAACCTCGTAAATGAACAGCATTTGATGGTTGCGGAAGAGCAATCTCTGCTTTTTATTCAAAAGGATGAAGAGAACTGGAGCAGAGAAAAAGAGAAATGCCAATTCACCCCGGCGGATCAGCCTATCTATCCTGGTGATGTTGCCTGCATCATGTATACCTCCGGAACAACTGCAAAACCAAAAGGTGTGTTAATTACACATGAGAATTATTTATTTGCCGGACATTCTGCTGTTCTGTATCAGCAATTAACTCCAGAAGACCGCTACCTGGTCTTTCTGCCGCTATTCCATGTGAATTCGCAATACTATACATCCATGGCAATGCTTGCTGTCGGAGGAACCATTATTTTGCTGGAACGATTTAAATCCTCCACTTTTTGGGATGATGTCAAGAAATACAGGCCGACCGTTTCCAGCCTGGTGGCAACAGTCATCAAGATGCTGCTTGAGTGCCCAAAGCATCCAAGTGAGAAGGGACATACACTTCAAAAGGCAGGATACGGTCTTTTTGTTCATTATCAGGATCTGTTAAAGTTCCAGGAAAGGTTCGGAGTGAAGCTTTATCAATGGTATGGAATGACCGAATCCATCACGACAAACATCGTAACCCCACTGCATGAAGAGATGATGACTGATCCTGAATCTGGAATCGTGCCGATTGGCAAGCCCGGACTTGGCCAGGATGTGAGAATTATAAAAGAAGACGGGGAAGAGGCAGGACCGGGAGAGGTCGGAGAGATTATCATCAAAAGTCCGTCCCTTATGAAGGGGTATTATAAGAATCCTGAAGCGACTGCCAAAACCCTGCAAAATGGCTATCTATATACAGGGGATAAGGGCTATTACAACGAGGAGGGCTTTATCTGGTTTGTTGACCGCAATAAAGACATGATCAAACGCGCCGGAGAAAATATCTCTTCGATTGAAGTAGAGAATGTTCTATCAAGCCATGCGTCCGTTGAAGAATGTGCCGTGATTGGGGAACCGGATTCTTTAAGGGAAGAAGCGGTTATCGCCTATATTAGATGCTCAGAAGGAAAACAGGTTTCTTCCGATGAGCTTAATGAATTCTGTAAAGAACGTCTATCCTATTTTAAAGTTCCGCAGGAGTTCCGGTTTGCCGAGGACTTCCCAAGAACCTCGATTGGGAAAATCCAAAAGAATTTATTAAGAAAATAAATAATAGAGCAATAGATTATTTTATTAAAAGGGGGAAACTTTTGGGAATCAAAGGCGATAACTGGTGAAGATATCAGCGTTTCGGGCGGCAGGTAATAGAAATTAAAGGAGGCAGTTTTCATGAAAGGAATTTATATACTTGATGGTGCACGTACACCTTTTACTGAATTCGGAGGGTCGTTTAAGGACATAACCGATATTGATCTTGCTGTTTATGCGGCAAAGGAAGCCATTAAACGAAGTCAGGTATCAGAGGAAGATATCAAGGATGTTAATTTTGGCAATGTGATTCATACGAATCAATCATCTTCCTATTTAGCACGGCATATAGGGTTGAAAAGCGGCATTCCTCAGAGTACCCCCGCATTAACTGTAAACCGCCTGTGCGGATCAGGGATGCAGGCGATTGTCTCAAGTGCCATGACGATTTTGCATGGAGACGCGGAGGCTGCGCTTGCTGGCGGAACAGAGAACATGAGCCAATCCCCTCATGTTCTGCGCCAAACACGCTGGGGATCTCCTGGAGGTGCTCCCCCGGTTGATGACATGCTGTGGGGAACTTTAACAGATTCATATATTGGCTGCGGTATGGGAGTGACTGCAGAAAACTTAGCTGAGCGTTATTCGATTACGAGAGAAGAGCAGGATCAATTTGCAGTTGAATCGCATAAAAGGGCCGCAAGTGCTTCGGAATCCGGCCGCTTTGCTAAAGAAATAGTACCCGTTTCTGTTAAGCAAAAACGGAAAGAAGCTGTGATAGATCAAGATGAACACATTCGTCCAGATACCAATTTTGAAAAAATGAGCAGCCTGAAAACGGCTTTTAAAAAGAATGGAACCGTAACGGCAGGAAATGCGAGCGGAATCAATGACGGAGCTGCCGCCGTTGTTCTCGCAGGTGAATCCTATGCTAATAAGCACAGCAAAAAGCCGCTGGCACGCATTGTCTCCTGGGGGATTGCCGGTGTGGGTCCAGAAACAATGGGAATAGGCCCAGTCCCAGCCATGCAAATCGCTTTAAAAAAGGCAGGGCTGAGCTGGAATGATATTGGTTTAGTTGAGATCAATGAAGCATTTGCTGCACAATCACTGGCAGTGATAAAAGAACTGAAATTGGATCAGGAAATCGTCAATGTGAATGGAGGAGCCATCGCTCTGGGACATCCGGTGGGAACGAGCGGAGCAAGAATTAGCTATTCACTGGCTGTGGAGATGAATGACAGGAATGTGAAATATGGGATTGCTTCCCTTTGCATAGGAGGAGGGCAGGGGATTGCCCTGTTGTTAGAAAAGGTTTAAACCTTTCCTTTCTTTGGTTATTTTGTCAGTTATAAAAAGGAAACACCAGTTCATTAGTTCGTTTAATGCCTGGTGTTTTTTTCCGTAATTGGGCTATAAAAACACATATATGTGGGATTAAAGCTTGTTCCCTGGTATATGCATATTCCCTTTCAGCTCGTCATTCCCATCCTGTTATTTGTCATATTATCGATTAAAAAACGCTTGAAAAAAGCTTAATGATCACGCTCAAGCATGTTCATACGCTGATTCATCAACCATGTATATTCACTTTTTTTTCATTAGAAGCTTATTGTGTACTTTCATTGTGGTCATTAGCAATGGAACTGTAATCACTAACATAAAAATTAAAATTACAGCGTTCATATAGTATTGAATATCAGGTTTATATCCATATGTACTGAATAGATAAAAAGAAAAGAGGAACAAACCAGATAAAAACAGCTCAAAAATGAATGTAATCATAAAAAATAGTACATAAGGAATAACGATCCCTTTGTGAGAAACGTGTTTTAAAGTTAATCCGTCCCAACATAGGTCCGCTAATTTATACATTTTCCTCATGGTCACCACTCCTAGGAACATACTTTATATATAGTATGTCCAAAAAGCCGCATTTTCCCTGTTTCATCCAATTTAATAATAATAAGTGATTTAATCTTGGTTGGCATTTTGGCGAGGTTGGCGGACAACATATTTTTCATGCTTTACCAAGATATAGAGATGATCTTCTGGCAGGTAAAGGAATTTGCTGTTATTGGATGCAATTACCTATTGGACAATATAGACTCTCCATATTTTCTTCAAATATATCTGGTAAAAATTAAATAGTGCAGAAGAGGGAAAAAGGATGAAACAAATTAGGGTATTCATTGGAGTATTATTATTTTCTATATTTAGTCTAACAAAAAGTGTTTTAGCCCATAATGGCACTGATGATCAAAGCAGCACAATTGACGTATTTGATCAATGGAATTTTATTTTAGCCGGGGTTTTAGTAGTTATTTAAGCTGTTTTTATCTATCAATTAGAAGATCAAAGAACAGGTGGCATCATTATGAAAGCGGTACTGGAAGTCGTGCAGGGAACAATGATTGGCTATATTTTCTTTAAATGGGCAAGGAAGGAATTGATAAAAGATGTCATTCCAGGTAAATCCGTTACAGGGGTTGTGAAATAGTGAAGAAAAAGGAAAGTGTCTTAGTGATTGATGATGAATGGAACATGAGGAACTTACTCAAAATTCATTTATCTCCCTACTTTGAAGTCGCAGAAGCTTCAAGTGGGGCAGAAGCGTTTGGTGTACTTAAAAAGAAGAAAGCAGACTTAGTGATACTAGATTTAATGATGCCTGAAATGGATGGCTGGGAAGTTTGTAAAAAATTAAGAAAAACAAGTCAAGTTCCAATCCTTATGCTTACAGCGCGAGGAGAAATAAAGGACAAGGTTCAAGGATTTACTGTTGGTGCCGATGATTACCTTGTTAAGCCTTTTAACGCAGAAGAATTACTTGTTAGAGCTAAAGCTCTTATTAGGCGTTCAATGTTATCATCAGAATCTAATTTAGTCTCTGATGGGGTTATTCAACTATCAGATTTGAAAATAGATCAAAAAGAAAGGCAAGTTTATATAAAAAATATCGCTTTAGAGTTAACTCCTAAGGAATATGATCTTGTTCAGCTTCTTGTGTTAAATCCAAAAACAATCTTTACACGAGATATGCTTATGGATCACATTTGGGGGATTCATGACGTTCTTGATATTCGTACAGTTGATTCTCATGTTAAAAATGTGCGGGAAAAGTTTCGGAAACATAATCTTTCGTTTAATCCAATAAAAACAGTTTGGGGAAAGGGCTATAAATTTCAAGCCCCTGAAGATGGGCAATGAAGTGGAACAGTATTGTTGTAAAATTAGGTTCAAGTATTTTACTTTTAGTTTTAGCTATTTTACTCCCATTAGGTTTTATAATGAATCAGATATTTTCTGGTTTTTATTTTAGCAAAGTACAGGAACAAATTGATCATTTGTCAGATCGTTATGCAGGCTCGATAAACTCATTGGATGAACAGCACCTTAAAATGTTCGAATTGCTTGCAACCATGATTGATCAAGAAATCGTAATCGTTGATGACTTGGGAATCGTTGTTGCGAATTCAGGAGTACCAAGTTTGCCTAAAGGAGAAAAAATCAATTCAGATAAGATTAACTTGCTGGCAAATGACTCAGCTACTCAATACAAGTATTACGATGAAATAAATAATAAACGTTATTTAAGTATTGGAAAGCCGATTTATTCTGATCAGGTGTTCATTGGCGGAATCTTCGTTTTAGCTTCAATCGAAGACATGTATAAATCGGTGGATATAATAGAAAAGTCAGTAATTTTAGCAGGAATAGGCGCTATTTTCTTAGCACTCGGCTTTACCTTTATCTTATCACGTAAATTATCAAACCCACTTTTGGAAATGGAGAAAGCAACTCGTAAAATCGCAAAAGGTGATTTAAATGCTAGAGTTTCTATACGGACAAAAGATGAAATCGGCTCACTGGCAATTGCTATAAATGATTTAGCTGTTGAATTACACCGATATCGGTCGAACAGAAGGGAATTTTTTGCAAACATTTCGCACGAGCTGCGAACTCCCATTACGTATCTAGAGGGTTATGCAAATGCATTAGAAAATAATCTATATCAATCTGAAGAAGAAAAAAAGCAATATCTTCAAATCATCCAGCAAGAAGCAGGCAGAATGTCTAAACTGGTCAATGATCTATTTGAGTTATCTAAAATGGAGGAAGGAAAAGTTGAATTGCTTTTTGAGGATGTAGATTTGGTTGAAGTAGTCGAAAATGCACTTTTAAAGACGCAAATGAAAGCCAAAGAAAAAGGGTTACAATTGGATTTTTACAGATTGCCTGACTTTCCGATTATATATGCTGATGGTTTAAGAATGGAACAAATCATTATTAATTTAATTGAAAATGCCATTCGATATACAAAGCAAGGTTTAATTAAAGTTAAGTTATCAAGTGATTCAACTACTGTAAGGTTAACGATTGAAGATACTGGTATGGGTATTCCAAAAGAAGATGTTCCCTTTTTATTTGAGAGATTTTATCGAGTTGAGAAATCAAGATCAAGAGAATTCGGGGGAACTGGGCTTGGTTTGGCGATTGTTAAACATCTCGTTGAACTTCAAGGCGGGACCATTTCAGTAAAAAGTAAAGTTGGAAAAGGGACATGTTTTGAGCTTACATTCCCAATCGATAAGGGGGATGCTCAGTGAAAAGGATGGAAGTGGTTTTATCCATTTTTTTAATTGCAGCTGGACTAATCTGTTTAACCATGTCTGGTTCATTAATGTTTGAGCAAGGTTTAACTGTTTATTTAAGAACGTTTATTCAGGTTTGTTTATGGATGGCAATCCCTATTATTTTGATAGGTGTATTTTTCTTATGGAATAGAAAAAAGAGGAGATAAATTTTTATGAAGTTAAAATCATTATTTACATTTTTAATCGTATCTTTATTTACAATTCCGGCTGGTGTATTTGCACATGGGACCGAGGAAGAACATCGGCAAGAAGTCGTTACGAATCCATTTTTAACATCTGGCATTGTTATTTCAGCCATTTTATTAATTGCAGGGGTCATTGTACTATTTATGGTTAAGAGTCGTTTAAAGACAGTGAATGTACAAAAACAAGAAGGAAGAATCAGAAGAGATAAGTTAAACAAATGCTTAAAAATAAGCCAGTGGGTTTCCTTTATATCCCTAATATCCTTTATTGTTACAGGTGCATTTGTACTATTAAGCGATGATACAAATGATAAGAAAGTTGAGTTTATGCATATTCATGGTTTAGGTTATGTCCACTGCTGTAAAAACCATCATCTACCATAGAAAAGCCCATATAGTCATGTTTTTCACCCTCTGCATGACTCCACATACCGTCTTTAAATACTTTTAAGCCATCATGTGCAGGTACATAAACTTCAGATCCATCATTTGTGGGCAAAACCCTAGAGATGTTAGATTTATACGGGGAAATTGATTTCCATGGAATGGCTGCAGGTTATAATTCTCATGCAATTTATGTTATAAATCCGCAAGAAAATTCACGAATGGATGACACTGGCTTGTATTACTCAACAGATGATACAAAAACTTGGACAAAAAGTGAAATGGAAGGTCTAAGTGGTCAAATCTCAACAATAGCCGTACATCCAACAAATGAAGCCATTGTTGCTTTAGGAACGAATGAAGGTCTTTTTGTCTCACATGACTACGGTCAATCATTTGATTCCATTTCAGACTCTCCAATAACAGCAGTTTCGTTTTCTAAAACAGGCGAATTATTTGCTGGAGGTGTTTCTAATGAATTTACTCTTTCAAAATTTAATATTGAAACAAATGAAGAAACAGCACTTTCAATCCCATCATTGAGTGGAGAAAATGCAATAGCCTATATTGCAGTTAATCCAATAGACGAAAAACAGGTCATATTGACAACCTTTGAAAAAGATATCTATATGACAAAAGATCTTGGTGGAAATTGGAATCAACTAGCTGAAAAGGGTAAGGGGATTCATCTTAAATCAGATGAAGAGGAGTAATTATTTATGATGATGGGTTATGGAATGATGTTAAGCATGCTGTTTTGGATTGTTTTGATTGGATTTGCTATTTACGGCTTTATATTATTGATCATGAAACCATTTGAAAATAAATCCAACAATGCTATTAATATCTTAAAAGAACGCTTTGCGCGTGGAGAGATTGATGCAGTGGAATATAACGAAAAGAAAAATCTCTTGAAAGATTGATCGTAACCTTCATAATTAATCAAAATTAAGTTAGTAGTCTTGCTGAAAATGAACTACAGGAAACAGACTAAAGGAGAGAATTTTTCCCCTTTTACAAATAGGAGGTTACCTAAGGTGGACACAATTCAGCCAATTGATCGAATAGCATTCGAAGTTGGCCCCATAACAGTCTATTGGTACGGCATTATTATCGCTTTTGGTATTTTTATAGGGCTGTATTTAGCTGCAAAAGAGGCAAAACGTTCAGGATTCAATAAAGATATTATTATAGATTTAATGATGTGGGCTATTCCAATTGCTATTATTAGTGCAAGGCTGTATTATGTCATTTTTAAATGGGAATATTACTCTAATCATTTAGGTGAGATTATAGCTATTTGGGAAGGCGGTATTGCCATCCACGGAGCGCTTATTGGTGCTGCCCTTACTGCTATTGTATTTGCTAAAAAAAGAGGTGTTTCATTTTGGAAGTTAGCTGATATTTTAGCTCCTAGTATTATTTTAGGGCAAGCAATAGGCCGATGGGGAAATTTTATGAACCAAGAAGCACATGGCGGGCCTGTAACCAGAGAATTTCTTGAGAACTTGCAGTTACCTGATCTGATTATTAATCAAATGTTTATTAACGGACAATATTACCACCCTGCTTTTTTATATGAATCCATTTGGAATATAGCTGGATTTATCGTTCTGCTATTGTTACGGAGAATCAGCCTTCGCCAAGGTGAATTATTTTTAAGCTATATAATCTGGTATTCTATTGGGCGTTTCATTATTGAAGGAATGCGGACAGATAGTCTGATGTTAACGGAAACATTAAGAATGGCGCAATTTATTTCTATTATGTTAATTCTAAGCAGTGTAATGATTATTTTTTATCGAAGGAACCAATTATTGCCAAAATAGAGTCTTTTAAAACTGGAAGTTCTCCATACTTTCTTCAAACTTATAATCTAAAATTGCCTTGATCAAACTAAAGGAGGTAATCTTGATGAAAAAGAAAATTGCATTTATTTCATCTTTTGCATTAGCAGCATTGCTTGTGGCTGGCCAGTTTACTTTTGCGGAAAAACCAGACAGTATGATGAATATGATGAGCGGTAAAGGCATGACGAAGATGATGGAAGCAATGAATTCTCCTGAAGGGCAAAAAATGATGAAGGCTTGTGAAGAATTTATGGAATCAAGTGATGATAGTGAAGTGAAAGACACATCATTGTAAAGTCTAAAAGACCTTCTGCTGAAGGTCTTTTAAACTAATTAGCAAAAGGGATAAAGATGATGGAATGGTTACTATAGTTGCTACGTACATTAATGATGCTGTTCTGCATGAAGGGAATGTTTACTGGAGGATTGTCATTCAAAACAGGTAAATAATTCAGCAGACGACATGAAGTCATTGCCCATGCAAGTTAAAATCTACAGGAGCAAAATATGAAGCTAATGGATGAAATGAAATCATTTAAAGAAGCAAATGTAATCTCTATTTCTAAATATAAAGATACAAATCAAAAAATCACATCCTAATGGCAGCCGAAATCTGGTTGCCTTTTCATATTTAATCTCTTAACGTTTGAGGAGGAAGTTTTTTGCTGGTTTATCGTCATATTTTTACTTTATTAATATTTTCATTTTTAATTCAGTTTCTGATGACAGGATCATCAGGATTTGCTCATTCGACCTTGCAGCAAACATATCCAAAAGAAGGGGAAGAGCTGCCAGAAAGCCCATCTTCGATTGAATTGTGGTTTCAGGATCCTGTCGTTTTACATTCTGAATCTATTCAGCTGGAGGATGCTTCCGGAAATCAGATTGATTTAGAAAAAACAGTGGCCGATCTCGCCGATAAATCTCATATAATAGCTACCTTAACTGAAAAAATACCAGCTGGTCATTATGTTGTAAAAATAAACGTAATCGCATTAGATGGTTTTGTCCTGCAAGAAGAATTAAATTTCCAGGTGGAAAAACAAGAGGACAGACAAAAGAAAGAGGAGTTAAAATTACTTAAATACTCGCCAGATGATGGTGAGATTGTAGAGGGTTCTCCTCAGAAAATGGATCTCTGGTTTAATCAGCCAACTGAAATAACTGCTATTGGTGTCTTTGATGACAAACAGCAATCTATTAGTACAAAAGAACCTTTCGCAGATCCCAATGACCCTAATCATATAATGATTGAGTTTGCTGAAGAATTACCACAAGGAACATACCAAGTAACGTGGTATGCACATCCGAGCAATTTAGATGGTAGAAATCAACCAGATATTCTTGATGTTTTTTACTTTGCTGTAAATGAGTTTACACCCATAAAACAACTAAATGCGGGCGAACCAGCAAAATCCATTTGGTTTGAGAATATGGGATTTAAACAAATAGGTTACTGGCTGCAATTTATGGGGATTACCATTTTATTTGGCAGTACATTTTTTCATTCAGTAATATTGAAACAACACAATTTATTAAAATGGCGTAAGCTTTCTTCTGTTTTATTGCTTTTTGTCATATTTGGTATCTCTATTGTTTTAATAGACCAAAAGGGGGAATTAGAAAGCCTCGCATTAACACAATTTCTATCATTAAAGTTTGTATGGATACCTATATTGCAAATTGTTCTGCTTTTTACTGGAATACTGTTTAAAAAAGCTAAATTATTTCTTTATGGAATTGCATTACTGCTAATGCCTCTTATAACCGGGCATGCTGCATATCCTCGCTATGGCGGAAATTTATCAGTCATTGTTAATGCGGTACATTTATTAGCAGCATCGATTTGGATTGGAGGATTATTTGCAATTATAACCATTCCTAAAAAAGAAAAAATAAAGGAATTACTAAAAGAAACTCTTCCAACTTACTCGAAATGGGCATTTATAAGTTTAGTGGTCATTATAGTTACTGGAATATATATGACAAATCAATATGTCCCTTCTTTTTCAATTAATAGTTTCATCAAAAGTGAGTGGGGAAAGGCCATTGCGGTGAAGATAACAGCAACGCTAATTATTTTTATTTGGCCCCTTAACAGGTGCAATTGCTGAATTCAATGTCAGTGAATCCAGTCATATGCTGAATCCAACCTATGAACAATGGCGATTATTATCATTCGGAAGGTATATAACTCGATTAGATTTCCTCTCCATTTTCCAATGGTTATCCGGTGCTTTTATTCGGATTAGCTTAAGTATATTCTTATCCAATTACATTTTATTTGGCCTTAACAAAAAGTGGCCCATATTCGTCATTTATTTTCTTTTATTCGCTGCTGCATATATACCCGTAAAACCAGTTCAATTTGCTCACCTTTTAAATGATGTTTACTATCCATCTAGTCTTATATTCCTGATTGCTTTTATTTCACTATTTTTAATCATTATTCTATGGAAGAAGCAAGGGGGGGATCAGCATGCCAGTGAGAAAATATAGAACAAATCCCTATGATCAGATAGATTTATGGATAAACAACATCTCTGAAATTCAGAAAAAAGAAATGAGATTCGAAACAAAAAACAATGATTCTTTAGACATTATTTTTATCTATCATCAGTCCTTAACAGATAGTAAATATTTAAATGAAACGGTGATTCCTCGTATACGAAAAGAACTGATTTTGTATGAAACAGCTGATAACATTACACTGGATTATAATCAATTTACATTTCCGGCCCATGATACCGCTAACTTTAAAGTGGAATTTGAAGAAAGGGTATTTGCCGGATCAGTGGTTATTTTTATAAAATCGAACGATCAGGCTTTCCATTATGTAGATGCCTCTAATATACCTAAAAGGACTCCCGAGGAATCAAATACGGAGGTTTCGATTCGCGGACCGCGTGACGGCTTTGTTGAAAGCATCAGTGATAATATTGCGCTAATCCGTCAGAGATTAAAAACAACGTCATTAAAAAGCATTCAGTATACCCTGGGTAATCGAAGTCACACTAAAGTCTATCTCATTTATTTGGAAGATGTTCTAAATCAAAACATTCTTTCCCTAATACAAACAAGATTAAAAAATATTGAGGTCGACATTTTAACATCCAGTAATCAGCTTGAAGAACACTTATATGATAAAACATGGTCAATGTTTCCACTAACAGATTATATGGGGCGTCCCGATTATGTTGTTGACGCAATGAACCAAGGGAGATTTGCCATTTTAGTTGATGGAAACCCAAGCTGTATTATTGGCCCTACCAGTTTAAATGCTTTATTAAATTCGCCTGAAGACTCGCATCTTAGTTTTTTCTATGGAAGCGTTGAAAAAATTCTTCGTATTGTAGCACTATTGACTACCATATTTTTACCGGGATTTTGGGTTGCCCTTAATACTCACCATTTGGACCAGCTTCCCTATCCAATGCTGGCAACCGTTTCAACCTCGCGTTTGGGGCTTCCCTTATCTACTGGTCTTGAAATGGTTATTATGCTTATTTTATTTGAACTATTTAAAGAAGCAGGTATCCGGCTGCCAAAAGCTGTAGGGCAGACGGTGGCTGTATTAGGAGGATTAATTGTCGGTGATGCAGCCATTCGTGCTGGGCTTACATCTCCTACCATGCTGGTTGTCACAGCGATTACGGCCATTTCCAGCTACACCCTTGTTAATCAGAGTTTGTCCGGAAATATCCTGATCCTCCGATACTTTATATTAATTATTTCGATTATGCTGGGTCTCTACGGATTTTTCTTGAGCCTCCTATTTTTAGCGTGCTATCTTGTCTCATTAAAAAGCTTTGAGCAGCCGTATGTACCCATATTGGCCAAACCCATCATAAGTGATTTTGTAAAAACGTATTTCCGAATTCCTGATAAATGGAATAAAAAAAGAAATACCGCCTATCAGCCTATAGACGAGGACCGTAAAGAGGATGAATAATGAAAAAAACTCATTTTTTACTTTTGTTGCTAACGATTCTTCCCCTTCAAGGATGCTGGGGAACTGTCGAACCACATAGTCAGAATTATATTGTTGTATTAGCTTTTGATTTTAAAGACGATGAATATTATGTCTATACTCAATCCCTAAGTTTTGCCAACATCGCCAAACAAGAAGGCGGAGCTCTGCAGGAAGCACCTCCTTCTCTCATAGGAAAAGGAAAAGGCAATTCGTTTGAACAAGCACTTAGAAACCTGGAAGAAACTTCTCCATTACCATTCCACTATGGTCAAATTAAAAATATTATTTTAAGCGATTCAGTTATGAAACAAAAACTGTCAAATTTCAAAGACTTAATATCAAGAAGTACATTTTTCCGCTATAATACATGGGTATTTGCAACAAAAGAAGATATGATGTCGATTTTGGAGGGAGAAAGCTTTTTTAATTTGCCTCCTGTCTATAGCCTAATCTACTATCCGGAATCCTTAATTGATGAAAATAGTTATTTTCCGGTGGTTCGTTATCATCAATTTTTATCAAGTTATACCGAAAAGGTTAGTTCTATTATCATTCCTTCCATTTCTATAAATAAATCAGACTGGAGTGAAAAGAAACCTAAAAAGATCGTTGTAATTGATGGAGGATATGTGCTTGAGCAGAATAAAGAAACGGTTTTTCTGAATAAGGAGAGTCTTAGGGGCATCCGATGGACGAATAAAGAATACAAGAAATTTCATGTTCAAACCAAACAGGATGATCATGTGGTTGCATTTGATATCAACGATGCAATATTCGATATTGAAACGTTACCAGGTACTCAGCCAGCCTTTCAAATAAATCTGGAACTCAAAGCAAATGTAGTTCAAAATGATGGGCACTTTAAGACTCCACAATTAAAATCCATATTAGAAGAAGAAGTGAAAAAAGAGATCAAAAAGACTTATATAGAAGGAATCAATGAAAACCATGATGTTTTTGGTCTGGCTGAAATCCCTTATCGATTTGAACCTGAAAAATGGTCCATTGATCAATTGAAATCGTTACAAGAAGATTCGTTGCAAAAGGTAGAGGTTAAGGTTCGAATTGATTATGAAGGGGATGTAAAATAGTATTCACCTTCCTCTACGTCTTCAGTTCTTCAGGGTATTCCAAGTGCACAAATGCCTGAAAATAAAGACAATGAGTCTGCATTTAGAATCATTTTTTGATAAAGTTTGTTCAAGGATGCTGAAGATTGGGAGGGGTTTGTAAATAAGTAAATCAACATTATCACAAACTCAATTATGTGATAGATGAAAAAAGTGGTATTTTATTGCACCTTCTTATTTCATTTAATGGCGCGCTTGTGGAGCAACGGAGGTAGAAAATGATCAAAATTTTTTATAAAACTGAAACTTAAAAAGGTTCAATGCAAGAAATGACTGCTCAATTAGTATTAACGCCAATTTTGTAATCTATGGATATTCTTTTTGTGAGAATGAATAGAAAGTAAATGTTATTCTTTTTGCATGATTTCCAAGTCAAGTTTCCCTATGAATAATCCAGCGACCCAAGAACCCATTAAAACCAAAATATTTTCAAAGTGGGCACCTCATTAGATGTCCATTTTTTTATTTTAAAATTTTCAGAATAATGATTGTTTTCAAAAGGAATCTATGGTAATTTATTAAAAACGAAGCCAAGACTTCAAAAATTACAAAAATACAGCACAAACTTCATTTCGAAGGTGACCACTACATGATGCTAAAAGAAACCATAGAAAAAGAGTTTAATAGCCTTTCCAAAGGCCAGCAGAAAGCGGCAAAGTATTTGCTGGATCATCCAAAGGATTTTGCGGTGAAGTCAGCAGGCGAGATTGGCAAAAGAATCGGGGTTAGTGAAACGACCGTGATTCGTTTTTGCTATTCGATTCACCTCTCGGGCTATTCGGAGCTTCAAAAGATGGTTCGCGAGCAGCTGCTGCAAACGAATAGCACGCTTGGCCAGTATTTCACGCGCAAGGTGGAGCTGGCGGAGAAGCCTCATTTCTTTGCGAATGCAATGGAGAAGGATTGCCACCATATACGCGAGACCATTCACAATATTTGTGAGGAAGACTTTGATGGATTGGTGGATCGTATAATTGGAACGAATACAGTTTATGTAACCGGTTTGAGATCTTCTTTTTCGGCTGCAAGCTGGCTGGCATTCACACTGGGAGTAGTACGAGGCAATACAAAGCTAATCCGGCCGGATACGGATGATTTGCTGCTGACAACCAGTGAAATGGATGAGGAATCAACATTTATTGCGATTTCGTTTGACCGTTATATGAAGGATACGATTAAGCTGGCGGAGCTGGCGAAAAAGCAGGGGGCTTTTGTGATCGGGATTACGGATTCGAGTATCGCACCGATCAAGGAATATGCGGATTTGCTTTTTCATATACACTCATCGGAAAAATCGACGATTGATGCGGCACCAGCCTTGTTTTCATTTTTGAACGCAGTTATTGCAGGTGTTTCTATTAAGGACAGGGATCGATTCCAAAAACGGAAAGAACAATATGAAAAGCTGGATAATGATCACTTTTTTATTCAGCCGGGAGGGAAGATGGATTGAGAGAATACATGGAAGAATTAAAACCTGTGATTGATTGTGTTTTTAAGCATTTGCATGAAAATCCCGAGATCAGCTGGAAGGAATATAAAACGACGGAGTATTTGCAGACGTTCCTTGAGCACAGGGGATTTGATGTTCAGGTGTTTGGAGATTGTCCGGGCCTAGTTGTCGAGGTTGGGGAAGGCAGTCCATGTGTTGCACTGAGAGCGGATATGGATGCGCTCTGGCAGGAGGTGGATGGCAAGTTTCAGGCCAATCATTCCTGCGGCCATGATGCCCATATGAGCATGGCGCTTGGAGCGATGCTTCTGCTTCAAAAAGCAGGAATCCCTTCAAAAGGGAAACTGAAATTCATTTTTCAGCCGGCTGAGGAAAAAGGGACAGGTGCTTTGAAGTTGATCGAAAAGGGTGTATTGGATGATGTGGATTACTTATACGGTGTCCACCTTAGGCCTATTCAGGAGATTCGTGATGGAGAAGCATCCGCAGCCATTTATCATGGTGCAGCAAGATTCCTCACAGGAGAAATTATTGGCGAAGACGCTCACGGCGCACGGCCGCATCTGGGACAGAATGCGATTGAGATTGGCGCATCCTTAGTGAACGAAATTAAAAGCATTCATCTGGATCCGATGGTTCCTTATACAGTGAAGATGACCAAGTTCCATGCAGGCAGTAATTCAGGCAATATCATTCCGGGCAAAGCTTCCTTCAGCCTGGATCTGCGGGCACAAACCAATGAGGTGATTGCCGCTCTGTCTGAAAAAGTTGAAACGATTACTGAATATTTATCGAAATTATATGGTGTAAAGATCACATTGGAAACGAAAGCGAATGTGGCCGCTGCAGAGGTAGGCGAAGAGGCGCAGCATTTTATGGAGAAAGCCATTGTGGATGTCCTTGGCAAGGAACAATTAAAGGATCCGATCGTCACTTCAGGCGGAGAGGATTTTCATTTTTACACCTTGAAGAAACCGAATATTAAGGCCACAATGCTTGGATTGGGCTGTGACTTGCAGCCGGGGCTTCATCATCCGAAAATGACATTTAATCGGGAAGCCATCTATTCAGGAATCGAAATCCTGGCAAGTACGATACTGCATACTTTGGAGAGTAACGGAAAGGGGGAATAACAATGGTTTCTACCTTGGAATTAAGGGTTCTTAAGACATCGGAAGATATGAAACGAATTCAGAAACTGGAACATGAGATTTGGAATATGGCTCCGCTTCCTATCCATCAAACCATTACAGCGGCCCAGAATGGAGGACTGCTGCTTGGAGCCTTTCACGAAAATGAACTGGTTGGCTTCAGTTACGGGTTTGCCGGTTTTAACAAGGGAACTGGCTATCTGTGCTCCCACATGCTTGGCATTCACCCTGACCACCAGGATAAAGGCTTGGGTGCCCTATTAAAACAGAAGCAGAAAGAGATGGCTTCCGAAATGGGCTATGACTTGATCACGTGGACATTCGATCCGCTTGAAAGCCGGAATGCCTACTTGAATCTAGCCAAGCTCAGCGCCATCTGTTCTACTTATGTGGAAAATTGCTATGGGGATATGGATGACAGCTTGAATCATGGCCTGCCAACGGACCGATTAAAGGCAGAATGGTGGATTAATAGTTCACATGTGAACGCACCACTGCAGGTAGAATCAGAATCTGCACAGAATCCATTCGTCTGGGGCGTGTCGGAGGACGATTTTCCGATCCTATTAAATACAGACTGGGAAGGTTCATTGGGTCCTGTGCTTGTACCGGTTCCCGCAAACTTCCAGGCTATTAAAAACCAAAATTACGAACTTGCAATGGATTGGCGCTTTAAAACGAGAGAGATTCTGAAGCGGCTGTTTGCTCATGGATATGCGATGACCAGTTTTAAAAAAGGAAATGAAGGACTCGTGCATTACTATGTATTGGTCCAAAGAGATGGGCTTGAACTCAACTAACAGGAAAAGGCGGGATGGATTATGAAAGTGACAGAAGTTGTATTGCGCCATATGAAAATGAGAATGAAGGCACCTTTTACCACAAGCTTCGGAACGTTTCAGGATAAAGAATTCCTTTTGCTTGAAGCCAAGGATGAAAACGGCTTGAGCGGGTGGGGGGAATCTGTTGCGTTCCATTCACCCTGGTACAATGAAGAAACACTGAAAACGAATTGGCATATGCTGGAGGACTTTATTATACCGGAGCTATTGAACAAGGAAATTGGCCACCCTGATGAAGTGTCCGAGACCCTATCTTACATACGTAAAAATAATATGGCGAAGTCAGCCTTTGAAGGTGCTGTTTGGGATTTATATACGAAGCAGAAAGGCATTCCGCTGGCTGCGGCCATAGGCGGGACAGCCACTGAAATTGATGTGGGAATCAGCATCGGCATTCAGGATACCGTGGAAGACTTGCTGCGCCTGATCGAAGAGCATGTGCATGAAGGCTATAAGCGGATTAAAGTCAAAATCAAGCCAGGCTGGGATGTTGATGTCATGAGGGAAGTCCGCAAACATTTTCCGGATGTGCAGCTGATGGCTGATGCCAACTCTGCCTACAGGCTGCAAGATATTGAGCTGTTAAAGCAGCTGGATGAATTTGATTTAATGATGATTGAACAGCCACTGGCATCAGACGACATCATCGACCATGCCACGCTGCAAAGAGAGCTCAAAACCCCAGTTTGCCTGGATGAAAGCATCCATTCTTATGAGGATGCCAGAAAGGCGATTGAGCTTGGAAGCTGCAAGATTATTAATATTAAAATCGGCCGTGTTGGCGGGCTGACTGAGTCCAAGAAAATTCACGATCTATGCCAGGAGCGCGGTATTCCGGTATGGTGCGGCGGCATGCTTGAATCAGGAATTGGCCGTGCGCACAATATCGCTTTAACGACTCTATCAAACTTTGTCATGCCAGGGGATACAGCGGCTTCATCACGCTATTGGGAGAAGGATCTAATTGAACCGGAAGTGACCGTTGATAATGGAATCATTCGAGTGCCAGAAAAACCAGGCCTTGGATATGAGCCTGATCTGGAAGCGATCAAGCAGTTTACTGTTTCGGAAAAAAGCTATTCCTAGAGGGAGAGGGGTACCCTCTTCTCTTTTAAAAACAATTGTCGCAAAATTCTAACATTAAAAAGGGGGATTAACATGAAAAAGAGTATTCAAATTGCCGGGGCGTTTATTGGCGTCATTGTAGGAGCAGGTTTTGCTTCAGGCCAGGAGATTCTGCAGTTTTTCACAAGCTTCGGCTGGATGGGAATCATTGGAGCCGTCGTAGCCACCTTCCTGTTTGCGTTTCTGGGCATGAATTTAACCCAGCTTGGCAGCAGGCTGCAGACAGACTCCCATAAGGATGTCATCTATCATATTTGCGGCAAATATCTTGGAATGGCGGTTGATCTCGTCATTACATTCTTCCTTTTCGGCGTGGCTGCTGTGATGCTGGCAGGGTCCGGTTCCATTTTTGAAGAGCAGTTTGGCATCCCGGGCATGGCCGGGAATATCATCATGGCGGTGTTAGCGATCCTGACGGTTTGCCTGAATATCCAGAAGGTCATTTCCATTATCAGTCTTGTGACACCATTCCTGCTGCTGATGGTCATCTTGATCGGCGGGTATGCTATAAGCACAATAGGCATTGATTTGGCAGAAGTTCAAAAGCTGGCGGAAAGCCAAACGCCAGCTGCATCGAACTGGTTTATAGGTGCACTGCTATATGTTTCTTATAATATAGCGGCTGGAGCAGCGATGCTAACGGTAATGGGCGGCACGACAAAAGATGAGAAGCAGGCTGGACTGGGCGGAATCCTTGGCGGTGTTGGCCTGGGAGTACTGATCTTACTGATCAATGTAGGGCTGCTCGTCAAAATGGATGTCGTTGGGGGTTCAAGCATGCCAATTCTCGCGCTTGCAAATGAAATTTCACCAGCGTTTGGCATATTCATGTTCGTGGTGCTTCTTGGCATGATCTATAACACAGCAGTCGGCATGCTTTATGCATTCACAGCACGGTTTGTGAAAAGGGAGAATCCGAAATTCAATCTCTTTGTTGTCCTATTCGGAGCTGCTGCTTTTGGGGCAAGCTTTGTAGGATTTATCACTTTGGTAGGAACGGTTTATCCGTTGATGGGGTATCTGGGATTTACATTGATTGCGGCGATAGTGGCTGCGTGGTTTAGGGGGAAGAGGAAAACAGAAAGACTAAATATCGGGATTCATGCTGAACAGTAATGAAAGAAAAGTGCTTCAAATAAAGGGGCCGCTCCATTGCTTGGAGCTGCCCCTTATTAATGCCATCTCTAATCCTTGAGGATTCCCGCTGTGTGAATGGGGCCAAAGAAGGTCATTTTAGCCAGAGTGAGTGCCATTTCCTGAGGGGTATCCTTTAGGTCATCCGCCAGCCATTGCTGTATGACACCCAAGTGAGCAGACGTCACATAGGCCATTAAATAATCAACAGGTACTAGAATATCTTTTTCATTTGAAATAGTCTGGAGCTTTTTAAGGAAGTTTTCTTTCATAAATTCCTTAAATTTTACTTGAAAAGCAAGATCGCCTTGTGGACCTAATATCAGCTTCATAAACCGTCCGTTTTCCCTCATGTATTCGAATAATTTTACAACAAACGGAAGAGGTTCCCCACGCAGGTTGGCACTGATGATTTCCCTCGGATTCAAATCCTTCATGAACTCCTGGATTTCCTGAAAAATTTCGTCCTCACTTTGTTCCAATAAATCGTATTTGTCACGGTAGTGCAAGTAAAAGGTTCCGCGATTAATATCCGCCTTCTCGGTCAAGTCACGGATGGTTATTCCTTCAAACCCTTTTTCCTCCATTAACACCGTTAAGGCATCTCTGATCATTCTTTTTGTCCGGAGGATTCTCCGGTCCGTTTTTAAATCTGGCATCTTTCTATCGGCCTTTCTTCAATTTTTTTTTATCGTTTATGAATATTTCCGGCTTAAGTGTTAACTAACAGACATACACTTCTATATTGTTTATTGTACTTTCCATTTCATTCATTATAATTTACATTGAGATCAATAATCAACACAGTGTTTATTAAGAAAGGGAGGAAGAACATGAAAATGTTAAAAAATAAACTATTTCTTTTATCACCCATCATTATATTGGCGGTTGTTTTGATCTTTGGCCTAACATTGGCTCCATCTGTAAAACCAGTGCCAAAAGATTTGCCTGTTACCATTGTGAATAAGGATGCGGGGGTTGACGTTCCGGGTCAAGGCATGATGAGAATGGGAGACAAAATAGCGGGCATGATTGGGGAAAATGCACCGGCGGAGTCGCCAGTCAAATGGATTACAGCTGGCAGCGAGGAAGAAGTGATGCGCGGCTTAAACAACCAGGAATATTACGCAGCCCTCATCATTCCGGAAGATTTCAGCGAAAAGCAGGTATCCTTGCAAACACCGATGCCAAGTTCGCCTGAAATGAGCATTTTGATTAACCAGGGAATGAACCCCCTGGCAGCGAACGTTACATCCCAGGTGTTAAACGGTGTTGTCGATCAGATCAATCAAAATCTTCGCACACAATTATTGGAAGGCTTTGAAAAACAGGAAGGGACCCTCACGGCGTCACAAGCGTCTCTTTTGGTTTCACCTATCACTAAAACCGTAACAAATGTTAACGAAATCGGAGACAATCATATGAACGGAAACGCACCTGTCTCATTATTTCAGCCTCTGTGGATGGCAAGTATCGCAGGTGCAGTCATTCTTTTCTTCGTTATAAATAAGCTCTCCATTACTTCTCGGAATGAAGCTATTGGTGCCCGCTTTATTCAAGTTTTGGCAGGAATGGTGCTCGCACTTTTTGCCGGATTTGGCTTAGCCTGGATCGTGGAGCTGTTAGGAGTTGATATTCCCCAGTTTACAGACACGGCTCTCTTTTTATCCATTGCCTTTTTTAGCTTTTTCGCCATGATTTCTGCCGTTCTATCGTGGCTGGGTATTCGGGGAATACCGATTTTTGTTCTAATTTTGTTCTTTGGAGCACCATTATTAGCAATGGCCCCAGAGTTCATGTCATCCTTTTATCGCGATTGGGTCTACTCGTGGCTGCCGATGCGATTCATGGTTGAAGGGCTTCGGGAACTCTTTTTCTTTGGCAAAGGGCTAAATTGGAATTCGCCAACCATTGTATTAGCGAGCATTGGAGCAGTAAGTCTTGTGGTGCTGATTGCTTCGGTATTTAAACCGAGCAAGAACAGAGACGTATCGGCTCAAGCTGGGGGATGAAAGGTTTAAGTGCCAGCTGAATTAAACTGTTTTATGGATGCACTTCTTATTGTTTCATAGAGTTATACGGCCTATGCTGTGAGCCTGGCTTTTGGTCACAGTTATAACTTTGGTAGGCAGGTTAAACATCTTATGTGGTATCTTGCTATCGATGTGGCTTGTGATAGAGGGAGAGAAGGCTGCCGGTAAAATCGAGGAACGAGCAAAAAGAATATAGAAAATCTAAAGAACCTGTTTCTCAAATAGTTTGGGTTACACCATTAGAACTGCTTTAGTTTAAATCTATTACGTTTACAAAATGTTATAAAAAAGGCCGATGATTCGTTAGCGAATGAATTATCGGCTTTTTTATGTGGAAATTTCTTATCTAATTTTATTTAAAGGATGATGAAAGGATAGTTCATTCAACATAGATACGAATATCTGCTCTTTTTCTCATACTAAAAATATAAACTATACCTTACTATTTTGGTATAAATGGTTTTTATGTAGCTCATGTTTAATTTACGGGAGATGGATAGTATTAGGTTCAAGAAGCTGGTTTTTTCTAGAGATAGAATATATGGATAGGAGGTTTGTCCTGTTTTTTTTGAAAAATGAACAAAAGAATAGAAATTTTATCCAAATACTGCTATGTATAGAAGGGGAATTTTTTATAAGGTGTGATTGTATGCAGAATAGGAATGTTTTTATGTTGATTATGTGTAGTTTCTTGCTCCTTGTTGGCTGTAGTGATAAGGCTGGTAATAATAATGATGCTGATTTAACAACAAACGAAGACACGATAGAAGAAGAAACGGAAACGAAACCAAACATCGAAGGAGCCAAACCTGAGAGTGAACCTTCTTTAATGTGGCCAGAAGCATTTGAATCAGATCCAGATGAAGCTTTCAGTTTTCCGGATACATTAGGTGAAGCAGAAGAATGGGAAAAGGGGAAATGGTGGTCAAAGATTAAGCATGAGCAAGTAACTGAATCTGATAAACAGCAGGTCTATAAGGAATTATTAACGATTGTTGAATCGGACCTTAGTCAAGAGCAAAAAGCTAATACTATAAAACAATTTTTAGTAGAAACATATTTCCCTGACTTGCCAGGCATGTCCACGTTTTTGCCAAGAGGAAAAATAAACATTGAGGAGCTTGAGACAACGTCAAATATCCGATTAAATGGCAGAGAATTAAAGGATCAGATTAATGTTGCGATCATTTTAGATGCCTCAGGATCAATGAAAAAGGTAATAGGTGGAAAAGAGTTAATGGACATAGCGAAGGAATCTATTCAGGATTTTACTTCAAATCTCCCCCCAAATGCAAAAGTGTCCTTAACTGTGTATGGTCATAAGGGAACTAGTTCAGACCAGGATAAAGAGATCTCATGTAAAGGGATAGAGGAGATATATTTACTATCAGAATATAATTCTCAAGGATTCCAAACAGCCATAAACTCCATATCACCCAGTGGTTGGACCTCTATCGCTGAGTCACTGAAACAGGTAGGGAGTAAACTTGAGAACAATCATGATTCTACTAATGTCATTTATCTTGTTTCTGATGGAGAAGAAACATGTGATGGAAACCCTGAAGAAGAAGCAAAATTATTGGCACAATCCGATATCAAACCAATCATTAATGTGATAGGGTTATCTGTAACCTCTAAGGACGCAGCCCAGCTTAAAGCGATTGCAGAAGGAGCAGAAGGTCGATATATTGATGTGAAAAATCAGAACGAGTTGGATCGGGAATTTGAACAATCTAACCATACAATTAGCCAATGGGTAGATTGGCATAATCAAAATACTAATAAAGCAATCGACCAACTATCTGAAGACAAAGAGAGATTGATGAAGTTAAATGAAGAAACAGTTGATCACCTCATATTATTCCATAAAACAAGTGTAAGAACACTAACGGATCTAAATGGGACTGGAAAGCTTGATTCAGCTATATATCAAGATGTGTTCGGAGCACTTGAAGATTTTTATAGGAATATGTATAGTTAGAAAGATGAACTATATAATGAAAAGTTCAAGCAAATTGAGGATTCCTTTAATTTAACAAGAAAAGAGATCGATGAGAAGTATAATAACAGGCAGTAAGTGTTTTGTTGATATCGAGGTAGTATAATCAGGCATGAATATTTTGTTCGTGCCTTTTTTATGATGAATAGCCGAAAAAGTCCGAATCTTTCAAATCAAATTAAAAAACGGGTGAAACATAATGTAAAGACTAATATGTTTCACCCTATAATTTTAGGATTTTTCTTAATTTAGGCCTTGATATCGTATGCTTTCCGAGTTCTGCTGTAGGCCCCTTTTTATTGCTAAACTCTAATCACAAACACACAGTATTATATAGAACCTCAATCTGCCTGGCAAGTTTAAAGTCCAGCTCTGTCAGGCCATTTTCACTCCAAGATGTCAGGGAGACGGTCACCAGTTTATATTGAATGCTAATGAAGGGGTGGTGATTTTCTTTTTCTGATGCTGCTGCTATTTGATTTACAAAGGCGATTCCGTCCAGATATTCATTGAAATGATAACGGCGTTCGATCCATTTCCTATCCTTTCTCTTCCACCCTGGCAGTCCGGTTAACTGCTGCGATACTTTTTCATCACATAAGCATGTCATCCCTATCCGTTCCCTTCCAAAATATGACATCGGCAATCATAAATTGAAAACCAGTCCTCAGTAAAGGTTGTTTTCTCCATTTTGCTGTTCACTTCCTGCAGAAGGAAAGGAAACACCCATCGTCCGTAAAGATTCTTTTGCTTGAGCTAAATAATTTTCTGCCTGATCCTGCCATCTGATGATCAGTCTAATAAAGCCCTTATACTCATTACTTGCGTTTTCTTCCATTGTTTTTAACCCTTCACGTACCTTCTTATCTTGATTTTCGGCATTGATGATACAAGCTGTCATGGTGTCAATAATCGATTGGCGCTGTTCTCCATTCACGAGTCTTTGGGCAGAGCCTACGGCAGTAATGCGATGATACGAAGCAGGAACGAGATGATTATGCATCTCCTTATTTCCTTCTAAATCTTTGGTTGCTGGTATATGAAAAAGTTCAGAGCTCATCGCACATACCATTTCTTCCGCATATAAGCTGTGCTGCAATAAATTTAAGATTACTCCCCAATTGTTGCCCCGATAATAGTAATAATAATAAGGATTCAATAAAAACATCTCCTTTTAATGTATATTGGAACCCCTATCATTATAGGTATGATTAAATTTGTGGTGTCATGTCATTTTATTTTACTGGCTCGCAGGTCATCCTGCCTAAAGGAATAAACCATTCTTTTGTTGCGGATCAATTGCCATCATAATAGCCTTTGCGGGATTAGGCGTCTGCGAACTAAGCAAAGAGGAAGCGGAGGAAGCCATTAATAAGTGACCAGCAGCAGGTTATTTAGAAATGGGAAATATTGTGTAAAATAGGACTTAGCGAAATTACAGAGGCTGTTTTTTTATTGGATGGATTAGTTAAGAAGGGTATGCTATTTAATCCAATTAATGGGTAATGATTATTAAGAATAATATTTAAACTTATCTGTTGGGTATTAGTTTAAAGAAAGATTGGTTGGAAATAATGTATTTACAGAATTTGGGAGGTGAATATGTGAAGTTATTGTATGAACAGTTTCATAAAAGTTATTTAGCGTTTGCATTTATGAGAGGTTTAAATATGGCAATTGAAAACGATATTAGGAAAGCATTAAAAAATTACGAAATATCGTTTCCTGCCTTTCGGATTCTATGGATTCTATATTTTGATTCAAACAATATAAATATGACCGATCTTACCTATTTGGCTCAAACAAATATTTCAAATGTTTTTCGGCAGCTTACAAAGCTTAAAGATGAGGGTTTTGTCGAAGTCGAAAATGGCAATGATGCCCGAATGAAGGAAATATCCCTAACGGAAAGCGGAAGGAAACTTGTTCAGGACTTTATTGACGAAAATACTACTAACTCGAACCTGCTTATTGTTGAATCAATCGAGAAAATTTCAAAAGAGGATTTTTCCAAATTTATTGAAGTTTTTGCTTTGTTAAGTGATGAATTATTAGGAAAACAATATAGTGAGTTTTTGGAGAAGTCTTCAAATATTATACTGAATAAATCATTAAACACACCTTAAATAGTGCTGCACACTAACAAATTGCCGGTATAAAACAAGGTCGATCCGTATCTTGTGTATACCGGCTTTTTTATGTTTTTACAGACAAAATTGTACACGTTCGAAAAAGGTCATTATGCAAAATAAGGATCTCATTCTAGTCTAAATTATTTGCTTTCGCAAATAATTAGGTTTTATTTGCACCATACTATTAATAGTTTCTGAAGAAGTAGACAGGAAATAAGCAAAATCAAAAATAAACAACTGCTTTATTGATGAAATAGATTTTTTACAGAAATATTCTGATAAGAAAAGGAGGTGCATAAAGTCGTTACTCTAAGGTGTATTCATGAAGAATATGAATTTTGGATTTATTCCATTTGAATAAATTCAAAATAAAAGTTAGCCGAGAGTTAATAAAAAAATCATTTAGAATTAGGTGAGTGGTAAGAAATGAATATGATCTTAATATTATTGCTGCTTCTTTCCATTTTTCTGCTATTTTCTCTTAGGATTATGTTAAAAAGATTTGATAAGCTTGAGTGCCTCATCTATTATTTATTCACTTCTTTTTTATGCCAGCATATAAACTTTAAGATTTTTTTGGCTTATGGGAGATTATCTGTGCAGGAAGAGCTTATCTCCAGACTTATAAGCTATATACATTTTGGTTTGGTCTTACCTTGTTTACTTCTATGGGTTTTACCAATATCGGTTAAGTAGTTCTTTGTTTTATAAGCTTCTTTATTCTTTTATTTGGATCGGCTTTGATCTGTTTTCTAAGCAGTTCTTATTAATAATCAATGTATTAAAATTAGAAACAGAATCATGGTACCCTGTTATAGATCTAAGCGTCTCGATTATTGTGCTCCTTTTTTCTCTAAATTTTATGAGTATTTTTAGTTCAATTATAAAAAAAGAGAGGGTTTCCATTGAGCAATATTTTAAAACTTCTAGAACCACTAACGCCAAAAAGCTTTGACAGGAATGAGATTTTTGTTATTGTCATAACATTCTTTGTTTGGGGATTGTTTTTTTTTATTATATAGCCGAAAACAATTTTTACTGCAGTCAGAAGTAATAGCTATATATGTGTTTAATGCATGGTTTGGAACAGTTGGAGACAGTCTTTTTGCCGGGCCGCCCCTTGATTTTTATGATACACTCGATTATGCCCATGGCGAATTTTTTGATTCGGTTTTACAAGTATTTGTTTATCCTATTCCCATTATTGTTTCAATATTTTTCTATCGTAAATATAACCCTAATAATTTGTTTTACATTGTACTTTGGGCTGGAATTTTATGTACGTTAGAGTGGGCATCCGAAACCTTTTTTAATCTTTTTCAATATAAGGAATGGAAGTTGTGGTATTCCTTTGTTTTCTATATGTTTGTTATTTCAGTGAATCTGATTTTTGCGAATAAAGTAAAAAAATTATTGATACTGTGACAAAGCATGTTACTCAACCATCTGCACGAATTGGAAGTTACATTTATTACTTTCGGGGAGGCTAAATATTATATAAATGGAAAGAGCATTACTGCTTATGAAAGAAGGCCGGTTCAGAAGAAACCGGCCTCTTCGTATTATACTAATTACTATTTTCTCCGCCCACTTCATTATAGGTATTTGAGGATATGTCTGATAAAAATACAGCAAATGGGTAAAAACATGCTTTTGTTCTAGTGCCTTACTTTATTATTTTTGATCGCTTCTCATCATTTAGTGGCAAGTGGATTGTTGCTGGAAAATTTGGATTCAAAAAAGTCTTGTTCATTGGAGCGAATCTTATCGTTTAGCTAAAAGAAAATGCCAACTCCCGAATCCCATCCCCAATTTTCCTCACTCCAACCGGAATTTTTCGATCCTCCACCTGCGACACACTCAATCGGATTCGATTTTCCTTTTGATATTCGGGAAGGTACATTAATGTGGCATCCTGAACCAGGACATTTTTCTTTTTCAAATGTTCAACAAGCTGCTTTGCCTTCATTCTTCCTGGAAGTTCGACTGTCGAGTAGAAGCCGGAGTCACCTCCAGTAAATGACGCCCCGGCAGGAAGGTGTTCAAGATAGGCCTCTTTAAGGATGGTGCCTTTTTTCTTGTATTGCCGTCTGAGTTTTTGGATATGAGCTTTATACATGCCGCTGCTGAGATAAATTTCAAGTGCACCCTGAGTGAGGACTGGTGTGTGCACATCGGCTGCAAATTTAGCTCTTGTAAAATCCTTTAGCAGTGCTTTAGGCAAAACAGCCAATCCTAAACGTAAGCCAGGCAGCAAGACTTTCGAGAAGCTTTTCGTATAGATTACTCTTCCGGATGGATCATACGTAAACATCGGATCTGCCTTTCTTTTCGTATCAAGATCTCCCATATAATCATCTTCAATTATGTAGACATCATACTTTTGTGCCAGCTCGACCATTTTTCTTTTTTCCTGATTGGTGTAGCTGTAGCCAGTCGGGTTTTGAAACCTTGAGACAGTGTAGAAGAATTTGATGCTTCTTTCCTTAAATACTTTTTCTAAATAATCAAGATCAATGCCATTTTGGCCCATTTCGATGCCAACAGCGTTAAGGCCGCGTGAAGTAATCGAATCTATAAAACTAAAATGGGTTGGCTGCTCTACACAGATTTCTTCTTTTCTATTCGGGAACGGAAGTGATACTAAGAGATCCAGAGCCTGCTGGGATCCGGATACCACACAGATTCTTTCAGGAGGGGCAAACACCTGCAGCTCCTGCAGCTGCTTTGAAAGCTGGATGCGCAGGCTTGGCAATCCAAGCGGTTCTGAGTATTGGAACATTTCCTCTTTATAAAGCTCGATTGCCTGATTCATGCAATGCTGGTAGTCGCGGTAGGGCATCTTATGTTTGTCGGGACCTGCTGAGGAGAAGTCGATGACCACGGGCTGGGTTTTCTTTGGGGTATCACTGCCTACCAGGAAGTAGCCGCTTTTAGGAATGGAGTAGATTCGATGTGTTTTTTCCAATTCGCTGTATGCTTTCATTATTGTATTGATGCTGCAATTGAATTCTTTTGCAAAGCTGCGGACAGAAGGGAGTTTATCCCCGGCCTGAATCCGTCCATCATCCATTCTTGATTGAATTTCATTCATGATTTCTTCGTATTTATTCCCCATGGAATTCACACCTCTCTATAAATCTGTATGGGTACAGAATGCAAAAACAGTTCTTTTCTGTGTCTGTCGCGTTGCTTATAGTATAAGGGAACAAACACGGGCTGACATCATGAGAAAAATCCTATTCTATGAAGGAGGAAAAATGATGAAGTGGATGAGGAGCGCTGTCTTAGCAGGATTGTCTGTGCTGCTGCTGTTTGGCGGAATGGCGGCTTCGGCTGATGCCGGGGAACAGAATGCGAAGGAACTGCCTATCGGAGAGGTTTTTGACGGAAAAGAGGGAACGCTGGTTCTGAAAAATCTTCAGAATGATAAGGTCTATGTCTATAACAAGGAGAGAAGCACAAGAAGATTTACCCCTGAATCAACATTTAAAGCAGCAAATGCACTGATTGGCCTCGAGACCTCTGCCGTAAGAGATGAGTACGAGGTGAAGCGGTGGGATGGTGTTGAGCGGGAATTCGAAAACTGGAACCGTGATCACTCGCTGGCTTCGGCCATGAGGGAATCAGCCATATGGTTTTACCAGGACCTGGCGAGTACCATCGGAGAAACGAGGATGCAAGAGTATGTTACAAACTTCCAGTACGGAAACCAGGACATCTCAGGCGGAATCGATACATTCTGGCTGGACAGCAGCCTGAAAATTTCGGCTGTTGAACAGGCAAATTTTATAGAAAAACTGGTGGAGGAAGAGCTGCCGATTGCCGAAAAACATCAAAAGACAGTTAAAAGAATGATGATCCAGGATGAACAGGACCAATATACTTTGCATGGAAAAACAGGGACGAGGCTTTCAGATATGGGACTGGGCTGGTATGTTGGTTTTATCGAGAATGAGAAGGGGACCTGGGTGTTTGCAGTCAATATTGATGGAACAGGGACAGAGGCGAAGAATATTGCGGTGGAGGTATTGAAGGAGAGGGATATTATTATAGACTAATAATCTTAGAATCCTAGCAGCCGGCTTTTGCCCGGTTGAATGCTGAAATCAGATGAAGGCCAGGAAAAGGAAAAGGGAACTAAAAAATGCTCGAAGCCAACATGCTTTGAGCATTTTTTTGATAGGGTATATGTTCATTATACAGATCTTTAGTAAATGATTTGTGGAGCTGCAGCATGGCGGAACTTGGCTTATATTTTAAACCAAAAAATAGCTTCTTGAAGCTACTTAATTATGAAATCCTTATTTTGGATTTTCACCAACATCCTGTGTTGCCGCATTCATCAAGGACACGTGGGGTGTGTAGCAAAACTGCATTTGAAATAGTAAAAGTAGTACATTTAGCGAACCTTTCAGTGCCCTTTAGGGTCTGGTCAGAAGCAAAGGCTTTCAGCCGCAGAGAAAACCTCAGCTTTCTACTCACGCATGGTTTGTTATTATGGAAACTTTCCAGCAGAACAGGAGTAAATAAATAGGATAAATGGATTGGATTAACAAATATGTAACATAACTTAATCCTTTTTTACATAAAAGCAATAGAGCCTTTTCGTTAGATTGTTATCCTCTTATAGTAATTAAATTTCAGGAGGAGGCATGCAATATGAGGAAGCGGGGAAAAAAACGCACGCGGAAGGTATTAAGTGTATTATTCATGATTTTACTTATGCTATTAGGTATAGGTAACAGTTCTTTTGCAGAAGTAAGCAGTTTGGATCGCGGTCAGCCGGTAAACGTCAAGGTGATGTCCTATAACATTCATCATGGTGAAGGGGAAGACGGTGTTTTAGATTTAGAAAGAATTGCAAAAATAATAGAAGAATCCAATACTGATATTGTTGGCCTTCAAGAGGTGGATAATCATTGGTCCGACCGAAGCGATTTTCAGGATCAGGCAAAGTGGCTGGCAGAACGTCTCGGAATGTTTTATACATATGCAGCGAACCTGGACCGTGAGCCTTTAAACGAAGGAGATCAGCGCCGCCAATATGGGACAGCTATTTTAAGTAAATATCCGATCATCTATTCTGAAAATCATTTCTTATCGAAAATCGGAAACACGGAACAGCGGGGTCTTTTGGAAGCAACCATAAATGTTAAGGGAAATAACTTGCATTTTTATAACACCCATCTGGCACTGACTTCGGCTGAACGGGAAATGCAAATCAATGAAATTATAGAAATTACCAGCGGATCAAAGGGGCCAAAATTAATACTCGGCGATTTAAACGCTGCTCCTGAAAGCAATGAAATGAAACCAATGTACAGCAATTACCTGGATGTTTTTACAGATCAAGATTATGCGAATACTTATCCAGCCGATCATCCTGCAAAGCGGATTGATTATATCTTTACATCTAAGGACGTTGAAACGATTAATACTGAAGTGATTCATACGCTGGCTTCCGATCATCTGCCAATCTTCGCGGAAATTGTTTTGGACCGAGAACAGCCATTTTATAATGGAAACAAATGAAAAAATAATTATTACATTACGAAAAAAGATCTTGCCGAGTAAAATGGCAAGATCTTTTTTATTATAGGTTTTAAAACCACGTGCTCTGCACGTGTGAAAACAAAGCTTCTAGAGTGGTAATGTGACATAAAAAAACTCCTATCGTTATAATAGAAACTGGCCGTCAAACCAACTTCTATATAACGAAAGGAGCAGTACTCATGAGTGACAATAGTTTATCACATACCAGGTGGAATTGTAAGTACCACATCGTTTTCATCCCAAAATACAGAAGAAAAGTAATTTATGGAAAGTTGAGACGAGATATAGGAGCGATATTGAGAAGGCTGTGTGAAATGAA
>NZ_JAEL01000010.1 GCF_000518885.1 Bacillus sp. J33
TAGCATGTGCTTCAATGATTTCCACATCTTTCATTTCACACAGCCTTCTCAATATCGCTCCTATATCTCGTCTCAACTTTCCATAAATTACTTTTCTTCTGTATTTTGGGATGAAAACGATGTGGTACTTACAATTCCACCTGGTATGTGATAAACTATTGTCACTCATGAGTACTGCTCCTTTCGTTATATAGAAGTTGGTTTGACGGCCAGTTTCTATTATAACGATAGGAGTTTTTTTATGTCACATTACCACTCTAGAAGCTTTGTTTTCACACGTGCAGAGCACGTGGTTTTAAAACCTATAATAAAAAAGAAAGATCCCGATTGGACCTTTCTTTTTCCAATAAAACACATTAACAGCTGGATAATTTAAAACAAACAACTTTCGGTTCTGTCATTTCCTGTATCATAAATTTGATGCCTTCGCGTCCCAGCCCGGAGTTTTTAACTCCGCCAAAAGGCATAGCGTCAATACGATAGTCACTGCTGTCATTGATCATGATTCCGCCAACTTCCATCTTGGCAATGGCATTATAGGCTTTGTTCACATTATTTGTGAAAATACCGGCTTGCAGACCATAGTTAACGCTGTTGGACAAGGTGATGGCTGTATCAAGGTTATTCACAGAGTAAAGGAGAACGACCGGGCCAAATATCTCTTCTTTTGAAATGGTGCAGTCTTCTGGAACATCCGCTAAAACGGTAGGGGAATAAAAGGCGCCATTCCGCTCGCCGCCTGTTAATAATGCAGCTCCCTTATCAATGGCTTCGTTCACCAGGTTTTCAACCCGAATCGCTTCTCTTTCATTAATAAGCGGGCCCATATCGGTCAGCTCAGACTGTTTATCGCCTACACAATATTGGTTTGTCCGTTCAAGAAATCTATTTTGGAACTCTTGGAAAATACTCTCTTGGATATAAATGCGCTGAACACCCAGGCAATTTTGGCCTGCTGCCCAAAAGGCGCCTGAAACGGTTGACTCGACTGCTTCTTCAAGATCAGCATCTTCAAGGACAATCACAGGGGAATTTGATCCAAGCTCCATTGTTATTTTTTTCAAACCAGCTTTGCGGGAAATCGCCTCTCCTGCTTTAAGGCCGCCAGTAAAAGTTATCATTCGCACATCAGGATGTGTAACGAGGACATCACCAATTTCATGTCCGTGCCCAGTGATCACATTTAATACTTTTGGCGGTAATCCGGCATGCTCAAAGGCTTCTGCAAGCAGCAATGCACTAAGTGGTGTGACCGTTGCAGGCTTTACGATAATGGCATTCCCGGCTGCAAGCGCAGGACCTACTTTGTGCGCAACCAGGTTCAGTGGATCATTAAAAGGTGTAATAGCACCGATAACTCCAATTGGAAAACGATAGTAATAACCGACCCGATTTTCACTGCCAGGGCTCTGATCGAAAGGAATGGTTTCACCATGAATGCGTCTCGCTTCTTCAGCACTGATGCGAAGTGTTTGAATGCATCTTGCTGTTTCTTTCGCTGCTTCGCGAATGGTTTTGCTGCCTTCTCTGGCAATCGTATAGGCAAACTTCTCTGAGTTTTTTTCAATATAATCAGCTGCCGCATTGATAATCTTCATTCGTTCATGAACAGGCATGGAAGCAGC
This sequence comes from Bacillus sp. J33, assembly GCF_000518885.1. Taxonomy (GTDB): domain Bacteria; phylum Bacillota; class Bacilli; order Bacillales; family Cytobacillaceae; genus Cytobacillus. Next base: position 1,626 of record NZ_JAEL01000010.1, read on the forward strand.
CATTTTAGCTCCGGCCTTTGCATCTTCAATGCATTTCAGCATATCCTCAGGGTCTGCAGCAGGAACCTCTGCAATGATGCTGTTATCCTGCGGATCGCGAACCTCGATCATACGGCCGCTCTTCACCCAATCAAGAAACCTTCTTTTGCCTTTAAGTTCAGTTGTCATACCGTTACCGCCTTTCTATCACTAGATTTTGACCAAACTTCTTTCACGGGAGATATTAATTAAATCTATTAGAAGAGAGAATCCTGTTTCCACTTTCCCAGCCCCTGCACCGCTTAACGTCACTGTACCTAAAAGGTCGCATTCATACGTAATCGCATTTGTTGCCCCGCTGATGGAAGCAAGCGGATCTGATACACTTACTTTTTCCGGAGCAATCGAGGCAGCCACTCTGCCTTCTTCCTTCCGTACCTTCGCTAACAGCTTCCAGCGCTTTCCTTCTGCTTTCGCAACTTCAATGTCTTTTAACGTGATGCTTGTGATCCCTTCACAGGATACTTCTTCCACTTTAAGCGGTACGTTCATCACATAGTTTGCTAAAATGACAATCTTATATCTCGCATCATAGCCCTCTACATCACTTGTTGGATCAGCCTCGGCATACCCGAGTTCCTGCGCTTCTTTTAAAGCATCCTCGTAGGATACACCTTCTGCTTCCATCTTTGTTAGGATGTAGTTAGTCGTTCCATTTAAAATACCGCGGATCTCTGTTATATCATTTCCTGCCAATGCAGAGACCGGCATCCTAAGTGCAGGGGTTCCGCTCATAACAGTGCCTTCAAAGCCCCAGTAAACTTCATGTTTCTTTGCGAGCTGTGAAAGCTCTTTGTAAGCAAGCGCAACTGGCCCCTTGTTCGTCATAACTACATTTTTTCCGCTTTCAAATGCAGCTTTACAATGATCTATGGCTGGCTGCCCTGTTTTGACATCTGTGTAAGAGACCTCAATAACCGTATCTGCATTTGTTTCACGTATGGTTTTCAGGCTATCCCATCCTGTTACAAGTCCTGGAGTGTGCGGATAGTTTTCCAAATTGCCGGTTTCCTTTAATACATGTAAAGCTGTATCAATGTCAATGCCGTTCGGATGATAGATCGAGCCTTTCATTAAATCAGATATGGCAACGATCTCAGCTTCAAATTCTTCCTTTTCTTTTAAGAATTCCTTTTTATCACGAAGGATTTCAGCTAATCCTTGACCAACAACACCAAACCCAATAAACGCCAATTTATGCGCCATTTAATTGCACCTCCAAATGTTCCTTGTTAATAAGGCATGCCTCACCCTTCAGGAACCTTGCAGCGGTTTGCACAAGAATTGCCGTTCCTATCGGCATGCATGTTTCATCGATATCAAAAACCGGCGTGTGAAGATCCCGCTGTATTCCATCTTGACGGGCACTTCCAAGGAAGAACATGGATGCTGGCAATTTTTGAGTTACATAGCCAAAATCCTCTCCCCCCAACCCGAATGGTTTTCTGATGATATGAAGTTCAGGATAGATTTCTTGTATGGATTCCTGTATCCATCTGTTGACGAGGGGGCTATTATTTAATGCCGGCTCACCTCTGTTTATTTTTAAGGAGTAGCCTCCCCCCAGGCCTTCAGAAATCGAAAACGCTTTCTTTATTTCTGCTGCCAATAAATCTCGGACTTCAGGTGAATAGCTGCGGATGGTTCCTTCAATCAGGACCTCAGTCGGGATGATATTGCTTGCTGTTCCGGCATGGATTTGGCCTATGCTTACTACTGCAGCATCTAAGGCTGATACTTTCCTGGCGACAATTCCATGTAATGCCTGCATAACAGGTCCAAGCATCCAAATCGGGTCTGTGCCAAGCTCCGGGTATGCCCCATGACCGCCCGTTCCGAAAATTTTCCCTTCAAATACATCAACATTTGCCATACTATATCCATCACTTATTTGCACAGCACCTACAGGCAGCCATGGGCACATATGAAGAGCAATTGCAGCATCCACCTCATCATAAACACCTGCCTGCACCATATAGGGAGATCCGGATAATCCGTGTTCATCTGTGCTTTCCTCTGCAGGCTGGAAGACAAATTTAACCGTTCCCTTTACATCTCCCATTTTAAAAAGATCTGCAAAAAGATACGCCGCTCCCAGTAAAATGGCAGTGTGGGCATCATGTCCGCAAGCATGCATGACCCCTTTGTTGATAGAGCTGTAACTTACGGAATTTTCCTCTGTAATGGGCAGTGCATCCATATCAGCTCTAATGGCAATGGTTGGACCATTCCCAGAACTTAGGGTACCGACAACACTTGTTTCAACACCCAACCCTCTTTCTACTTTCATTCCATCTACCTTTTCGAGCGTTTCAGCAACAAATTGAGAGGTGCCAAATTCCTGAAAACTGAGCTCAGGCTGCTGATGAAACTTACGGCGCCATTCAATCAGTTTGTTAAACAAGTGATTTGCCTGACTGACAATTGGATGATCATTTTCCATTAGCCACCTACCTCCTGTATGAATCTCAAACGGTTTAAAAGCATCAGAAGAGCCGTGATTGCTGGATTAGATGGAATCACGACTCTAGCTGCTGAGTTCTTGTAAGAGATTAATAATTTATACTAAGCTATTTGATTTGCAGTGCACTCTCAGCGCAGCTAAAAGCCTGCTCAAAATCTGCTATTAAATCTTCGATATCTTCAATCCCGCAAGAAACTCGAATGAGTCCTTCCGGTATACCCATCGCTGCACGTTCTTCTGGTGTACATTCAACATGGCTTGTTGTTCGGGCAGGCCCTACAGTTGTTTCAACAGCACCCAGGTTGGCAGCCCTGTTTGCAAATTGCAGCTTTGGAAGAAGATCCCGAACTGTATCTACTCCTCCTTTTACCGCAAAGCTGAGCATACCGCCAAAGTCCTTCATTTGCTTTTTCGCAATTTCATGGTTTGGATGTGTTTCCAGTCCTGGATAAAATACATCTTCAACAAGATCCTTTGTCTGCAAGTATTTTGCCAGAGCCATAGCATTGGAACACTGCTGGCGGACGCGGAGGTGAAGTGTCTTCATGCCGCGCAATGTTAAATAGGCAGCCATTGGATCCATTGTTGCCCCGTTTATTTCACGGAAATGATAGATTTTTTCAACTAGCTCGTGTGAACCGCACACCACACCGCCTAATGCATCGGCGTGTCCGCCAAGGAATTTTGTTGCACTATGAATCACTAAATCTGCGCCAAGCGAAAGCGGATTTTGATTGATTGGCGTGCCGAACGTATTGTCAACAACGACCAATGCACCTGCATCACGGCCTGCCTTTGCCATACGCTCAATATCTGTAATTTTTACTGTTGGATTTGTCGGTGTTTCCAAATATAAGATTTTGCAGCCCTTTGCCACTTCTGTTTCTATTTGTTCATGATTCCCAGTTTCACAAAGAACGACATCAATTTGCTGTCTAGGAAGGAATTCTGTAAAAATTTTATTGGTGCCGCCATACGTATCTTTAATAGAAACGATGCGGTCGCCTGGCAATAAAAATGTCGACAATGTATTGCTGATTGCAGCCATTCCTGTTGAAAAGCTTGTTGCAGCTTCAGCACCCTCGAGGATTTTCACTTTATCTTCAAATGACTGCACTGTCGGGTTTGTATTGCGTCCATAAATATGGCCCTTCTTCTTTCCGATCGCCACATCATACCATTCATCCATATCATCATAGTTATAGGCTACGCTTAAAACGACCGGCACCTGTGTTGCACCGTGTACTAAATATTCTTTTTCCCCTGCCCAAACTGCTTTTGTACCTGTTTTAATGTTTTCGTGTGTCATGTGACCACTCCTTATCCGTTTTTTAGCAACATTGATTTATTTTCAACTGTTAACCCTATATGGTGTTTAGCCATTTCATTGAAGGCAAATAGGGCTATGGCTGTATCCTGCACCCCTGTTCCTGTTAGATCGGCAACTGTAATTTGTTCTTCGTTCTCCCGGCCGATCAGCTCTTTTGATGTTAATTGCCCAAGCTCAATGATGGCTGATTCATTTGTTAAAGCACCGCTCTCGAGAGCATGATGCAATTCCCCTAATCTTGCACATTGTGCCTTCGTATCACACACGAGCAAATCGGCCCGTGCCAGCACCTCAGCTTCAAGCTCCTGTTTATGTTCAGCATCAGAACCCATTGCAGTAATATGAAGACCCGGATGAAGCCATTCAGCTTTAATAATCGGCTCTTTTGCCGGCGTTGTCGTGATTACTAGATCACTGCTTCGAACAACCTGTTCCGCGCTTTTTGCCACTTCGACTTCAATTCCCAGCTCTGTTTCCATGTCCTCTGCGTATTTTTTCGCCCGATCTGCTGAGCGCGCATAGACGGTGACCTTGTTAAAATCGCGGACTAGTTTAAGGGCTCTTACTTGGAACCTCGCCTGGCTTCCTGCACCGATTACCCCTACCCTTTCAATATTTTGTCTTGCCAGATAGTTAGCGGCAATTGCTCCTGCAGCAGCCGTTCTGACTTCTGTTAAATATCCGTTATCTAAAAGCAGTGCCTTGGGAATTCCCGTTTGGGCATTTATGAGCATCATAAGACCGTTTCCGCTTGGAAGGCCCAGCTTATAATTGTTAAAGAAGCCGGAGGAAACCTTTATTGCAAACATGTCTTTTCCTTTGATATACGCAGTCTTCACATCTACTTCCCCATTTTGGTCATGAACATCCACGCGCATGATTGGCGGCATTTCCACTTCATTATTGGCCAGCTTCGAAAATCCCTCTTCAATAATGGTGATCGCTTTAGGATTTAATTGAACATATTCTTTAATCTCCTGCTCAGTAAAAATAAGCACGGCTCTGCTTCACCTCTTTCTAATAAATAGCTCTGTTAAACTTGAGTGTTGACTTCCGCTACAGGCACTCAGCGAACGCGGACGGTCCGACGCTCCTCGGTGCCTTGCACCTGCGGGGTCTCCCTTTGATCTGCACTCCCGCAGGAGTCTCGTGCCTTCCGATCCAATCAACAGGGTGCTAAATCAATTTTTAGCATTTACACAGCCCAAAAAATAAGTGTCTAGTTGATGGATAAAGCTCCATCTTTGATGAATAGCTCTCTTGGAAGCTTTGCAAATGTTTCACACCCTGTATCGGTTACCCTGATTGATTCACTTGCTTCAAATCCATACTTTTCCAGCCAAATGCCTGGGATAAGATGAAAAGTCATATTTGGCTGCAGTATCGTTTGATCTCCTTTTCGGATGCTTGCTGTATGCTCACCCCAATCAGGCGGGTAATTAAGCCCCATTGAATAGCCTAGCCTTGAATCTTTAACAATCCCGCTTTTGGCGATTGTTTTTCTCCATGTCTCTTCGATTTCTTCACATGCAATGCCCGGCTTAATCATCTCAAGGCAAGCATTTAGTCCTTCGACAACAATGTCTGAGAGCGCTTTAATTTTGTCATCCGGTTTACCGATATTAACCGTTCTTGCAAGAGGGGAGTGGTAGCGTTTATAGCAGCCTGCCAACTCCAAAATAACGGTGTCTCCATGTTTATAGCGCTCATCCGTCCATGTTAGATGAGGAGTGGAGGTTTTCTCTCCAGAAGGGAGAAGTGGCATGATGGCTGGGTAATCTCCTCCGAACTGTTCGGTTCCAGTGATTTGTGTATGAAAAATTTTCGCTGCCACATCACATTCACGAATTCCCTCATTAATTAGCCCAATTCCATCCATCATTGCTTTTTCGACAATCACGGCTGCACGCTTCATATATTCGATTTCAGCATCGGATTTTATAATGCGAACCCAGTTAACTAGGAGGGTAGCATCCTGAAAGGAAGCATTCGGCAGCCCTTTCTTCAGCTGCTCATAGCATTTTGCAGTGAAATAATAGTTTTCCATTTCCACACCGATTGAACGTTTATCCTGGCCAATTTGTTTTAAAATATCTGCCACAAAGTCCATTGGGTGTTTTACATCAGATTGTACATAATCGTCCGGATATGGAATGATATTTTCATGGTAGAGCCATGTTGTTACTTTAGCTCCATTTGCATCCTGGCCCCTCCCAATCCAAATCGGCTGATCTTCGTCATTAATAATGACGAGCATTTGGTGAACATAGAATGACCATCCGTCATAGCCGGACAAATAATTCATATTGGCAGGATCTGTAACAAGCAAGACTTCAATCCCTTTTTCTGCCATTCTTTCTTTCGTTTTGCGCAATCTTTCTTTATACTCTGCGGTTCCAAATGACATGGGAAATCCCCTCCTAGATCAACTAAGTATTACGTTTTATAAAGTGTTTAACTATTATGAATTCATTATAGGGGGAGGACGGAATAAGTATCATCCGCAAAAATGTATGAAGATTCAAATAAATTACTGTTCAAATTATCAAAAAAAGCAGGGGAACGAATTCTAACAAGGATTGAAAAGGGTGCCATAACTGTTACGGCACCCTTTTCAATCGCTATTCTTCTATTGGGTTACAGCTGGCTCTGCAACACCCATTTTCCAGGTTTTAATGCTTATGTCCAATAAAAATAAATCATCTGGATCAATTAGCGAAAGTCCAGTCAATGACTCAATTTTTCTTAATCGATACAGCAAGGATTGTCTATGTAAGTTCAATGCTCTTGCCGTTTGACTTACATTTCCGTGATACTTGTTATATTCAGTAAATGTGCCGATTAAGTCCATATTGCGCTGTTCATCATATTGAACAAGCGGTTCAATAGTGGACATTATTACTTCTTTCATGCCGTTCATTTGGGCAAGATTTAAGAGAAGCCGGTCCACTCGGGTATTCTCATACAACATCCGCTGACCCGTTCCTTTTTTCCTCCGGCCAATATTTAATGCAATATTGGCATTCTGGCAGCTTTCTGCAAAGCCTTCAAAGCCTTCGCGGTACTTACCGATCCCCCAGGATATGACAACCTCTGGAAGCAGATTCCTTAGACGCCTTTCTACCAGGTCTAAGAAATTTGTTGCATTTTCTTTCTCATTTTTACAGGGAATTTCAAGAAATATAAGCAGCTTATCCTCATGGTATGTCATCATCACTTCCCGCTTGAGCGATTGAGCTGCATAAAAAATTTCTTCTTCTATGTATTGGATCATGCTCTCAAGCCAATTTTCATAGGAATGATCATCTTGTTTTTGCTTTTGAAAGAGCCGCTTCAGATTTTCAGGATATCCAACAATGCAAACATATGGAAGCTTTAAATTGTATCCAAGCAATTTTGCCCGTGAATTTGCCTGATCATAAGAAATAAATTCTCCTCTGGATAGTTCCAGCACAAAATCACTGCGCAGGCGCATTTTCGTTTCTTCAACCGCATTTTTGCGGGAAAGCCATAGTGCGATTGTTGTGGCAGAGTGTTCCAGCACATTTGCACGATAAGGAGTCAAATATTCATCTACTGAGCTGTCTGATGGCAGAATCACAAACAAATAGCCCTTTGGATCTCCTGATACCTGAAGTACTGGGAGCTGGAGTACAGTCTGCTCTTCGATTTCAACGATTTGGAACTTCTGGAAAATGGGATCATGTGTTAAGAGACTTTTACTTGATGGAAGAATTCCGTCTAATACATAATTCTTCCACTTCTTTATAAACGCCTGGGAGTGACAGGCTTTCTCCTGGAGATTTCCTGATCGGTCCGTAATAATGATTGAACACCCAATCTGCCTTTGGATATATTTAGAGATATGCTTTAGATCTTTATCTTGAAGGATAAATGTTAAAAGCTCCTGCTGTACTTTTTCGGACTTTTCCCGTTCTTTATTTTGAATAAGATTTAGATCGTTTATAACCTCTTCAATGATATTAGCAAAACGGATCTCCCAGGGGATTTCAATAATCATGAACTGATGTTTTTCAGCAAGTTCAATAATTTCGTTTGGAATATCAAATATATATCTCCCTGTTGCAATCATAAGAGCAGATGCTTCAGAATCAATAATGTCCTGAACAAACGTTTTGATTGTTTCAATATCATTGCTGCAGCCAATCGCTGTTGTTAAAACCACTTCATTTTTCCGGACAAAGTTTTCTACTGGCATCTCAATTACCGATATCCATTGGACAAACCGTTCATCTGCAAGCTCTTTTCCTGTAATCACTCTAGCCTTTTTCATGATTTCATATTTTAGAACGTCTGCTACTGTCAATCCCATGTTGTCCCCCTCCGGCCACCTAAAGATTAAAACGATAAGTCTACTTGGCATTTTTGTAACTTCTAATAATATAAAACCATAATTTGCAATACACCGTCTACTGTAAATTGGATCATTTCTGAATAAAAGTTATATTCAGATAATAATAAATGAGATAATTTTGACATAATTTCAAATAAATAGGATGCCTGCAAGCTTATTTGTTTTTGAAGGCTGTTTTCGCAGCATTATTGCTTTAAAACGGAGTGGGCAAAGGTTGATTTCCGCTCCGATGCTCGCTTTCTGCGGGGTGGGCGGTAAGCTTCCTCAGCAAAAATCGCTTGTGGGGTCTTTCTTGTCCCACTCCTCCCGCCGGTGTCCCGCACCTTAAGCTCTAATCTATCAACCTTTTTTGTCAGCAGTGTTCCTTCGCACAACTTATCCATCAACACTCTTTTAGAAAAGGGTCTTTTTGAAAAAATAATCTTGAGCTACAGAAAGCAGGACGGAAAGGTCAACATTGTGCCCGCTTACAATAACTGCGATATCGCCATCCTGATAAGGAATTTTATCTCCTAAAATGGCTGCAACTCCTGTGGCTGCAGCTCCTTCCATAATGATTCGATGTTTGTCCATCATATAGGCCATACTGTAGGCAATCTCATCTTCAGGAATAAGAATGACATCATCCATAAATTGCTGAACCATGGAAAAAGTGTATTGATTATCCAGTCCAATTCCGCCTAGTAAACTGTCAGCGAGCGTTTCACATTCTTCCATCTGTATGGGTTTACCGGCTTTTAAGCTTTCATACATGACAGCAGAACGTTCCATTGAAACACCTGTTACTCTGATATCAGGATGACTGGATTTCAATCCAAGGCCAACTCCAGAGAGGAGTCCTCCGCCTGAAAGCGGTACAATTACGTCTGTCAGATTCGGCAAGTCCTCAAGTAATTCCAATCCAATCGTTCCTTGTCCAGCTATCACAAAAGGATCATCAAACGGTTCGATTACCGTCATTCCAAATTCTTTTTCCAGCTCATAGCAGCGCTCACCAGCAGCATCCTGGCTCTCACCGACGATCTCAATTTTGGCCCCCAATCTCTTTAATGAGTCCACTTTCGCTATTGGGACCCGATTGGAAATACATACGGTAGCATCAATTCCTAGTTTTTTAGCGACATATGCCACTGCCATCCCATGATTGCCGGTTGAATATGTTGCAACACCGCGTTTTTTTTCGTCCTCTCCTAAGCTTAAAATTTTATTGGCCGCACCTCTCACTTTAAATGCTCCAATGTCATGGACGTTTTCCAGTTTTAAATAAACATTGCGGCCGGCTTTTTCTGATAGAATGGGAGATTGAATGCAGGGGGTTTTATTAATAATAGAGGAAATTCGTTTTCTCGCTTCCCAAACGGCACGGATGGTCATGTCTCTTTGATTTGTTTTTTTCTGATTTAACATATGGCGCTCCTCTCCTTAACTGTCCCTTTAAATAAATACTAATTCCTACAAAAGGAGATATCAATTGTCAAAACTGCTATAAAACAGGGATGCTTTTCATACAATTTGTAAAAAAGCGGTGACCTCTTTAAGACAGAAGCCACCTTTTCATAATATGGAAATTCTATCTTTCCGACAGATGATTGTTTTCCAGAATTTCCTGATGCATCTATTGTTTAGACTTTGCCCTCGGCTTCTTTGATTTTGGCTATTTTCGCACACATTGTTCTTATTAAAAACGCAGATGCAGTGGTTGATTTTTAACATAGTTAAGTCCCCAAATAATCCATTGCCAGCTGATAAATCCAGTTTGCTGCTTCAGGCAGCACACCTTCATCTATTTCAAACCGCGGATGATGATGCGGATAAACAGGGTTTTTTGGGTTACCCGCACCAATAAAGCAAAAAGCCCCCGGAATTTCCTTTAAGTAGTAGGCAAAATCTTCGCCTACCATATTCGGCTTCATCAATCCAGTATGTTCTTGGCCAAATATCTTTCGAGCTGTATCCAGCATGTATTTTGCTTCTCTTTCGTGATTGACTACTGCAGGGTATCCTTTCTGAAAATCCAGTCTGATGGCTGCCCCATAGATTTTTGCCAGCCCATCGGTTAATTCCTCCAGTTTCGCCCGCAATGTATGCCTTACCTCAGGGGTAAAGCTCCTTGTTGTACCTTCGAGCACAGCTTTGTCAGCAATGATATTAAAGGCGCTTCCGGATTGAAGCTTCCCGAATGTAATGACACCTGCTTCCAGAGGATCAAGGCTCCGGCTAATAATTTGCTGTGCCGACATGACAAGCTGTGATGCCAGAACGATGGAATCGATTGTCTTATGGGGCATTCCGCCATGGCCGCCTTTTCCATCTATTTCAATCGTAAATCGATCGGTTGCTGCCATCATCGGCCCATAACAAGTGCGGAATGTTCCAGAAGGTAATTCTGACCATAGGTGTAATCCAAAAATCGCCTTGACTCCATTTAAAACACCTTCCTGGATCATACCAATTGCTCCGCCTGGATTCACTTCTTCTGCAGGCTGAAATATAAATCTGACACTGCCTTTTAAGTTCTCTTTTTGTAAAGAAAGCCTCTTAGCAGCACCCATTAAGATGGCTGTATGCCCATCATGTCCGCATGCATGCATCACACCCGGAATAGCAGAAGCATAGGGCAAGCCAGTCTCTTCTTGGATTGGGAGGGCATCCATATCTGCACGAAAGGCGATCATCGGACCATCTCTGTTCCCTATTAAATCTGCTGTAACCCCATACCCGTTTATATTTTCCCGGACATCCAGCCCGAAGTTCTTCAAAAATTCAGCGACCTTTTTGGATGTTCTTTTTTCATTAAAGGAGAGCTCTGGATACTTATGAAAATCCCGCCGCCATTCAATAATTTCCTCGGCTAGCGTTTTGCTGGCTGTTTTAATCATTTTTCATCACCTGCCCGATTATTAATGAAGAAAAACTCGCCGTTTGGCGAGCCCTGAAAAACGCAAAGACAGAGACGTCAATTTTACACATATTACTTAACAAATAACTTTCTTGGGAACCTTGTCAGCGTTTCACAGCCATTTTCCGTTACTCTTAATGTTTCGGTCATAGCGACACCATAGCCATCAAGCCACATGCCTGGCATCATATGAAAGGTCATGTTCGGCTTTAATTCAACCTTTTCACCCGGTTTAAAATATGCCGTATTTTCCATCCAAACAGGCGGGTAGCTTAACCCCACTGTATAGCCCATTCTTGATTCCTTTTCCAGGCCATACTTATTGATCGTTGATTGCCATGCCTTTTCAACCTCTTCACAAGTGACACCAGGTTTAATGGATGAAAGGGCAACGTTGAGGCCTTCGATGACGATTTTGGCTGTCTCTTTTACTTTTTCAGGAGGTTCACCAATAAAGATCGTCCGTGTCAGTGGTGCGTGATAACGTTTGTAGCTTCCTGACAATTCCATATAAAGCAGCTGGCCATCTTCGTACGTTCCCTCTGTTGTCCAAGAAAAGTGGGCTCCAGCTGTCCTTTCTCCTGCAGGCATAATGGGTGCAAGCGATGGATATTCACCGCCGTATGGCCCCGTTCCTTCCACTAAGTCACGATACACTTCTGCCGCTACATGGCTTTCCCTCAAACCGGCTCCAATTCTCTCGATGGCATTATACATGGTCTTTTCAACTATTCTTGCAGCAATTTGCATATACTCTAATTCCCGTACAGACTTTTGCCCTCTTACCCAGTTAACAAGTGCTGTGGCATCGCTTAATATGGCATCAGGCAAACTTCTTTCAAGGCTCTTATGCCAATGGGCAGTAAAGTAATAAGCATCAAGCTCCACACCGATTTTTTTCCTGTGCAGTCCTTTTTCTTTTAAAAAGTCCCCAATAAAATCCATGACATGCAGCACCTTAGGCTCCCATAAATATTTATCAGGGTAGGCAATCACATTTTCTTCCGACATCCAGGTGGTTTGAGTGGCACAATACAAATCTTGCAATCTGACAATACAGACGGGCTCATCAAGGTCCGTTCCCACTATTACGCATTGAGGAACATAGTAGGACATCGCATCATAGCCGGATACATAGTTCATGTTTGCCGGGTCTGTAATGAGCATTACTTCGATTCCCTGCTCTTCCATACTTGCTTTTACTTTTCTTACCCGATCCTGGTATTCTGATTTATCGAATGGCAACATAGGGCATACCTCCATAATTCTTCTAAAATTGAACCGGATGACAATGCCACCCGGTTAAGTAAATCTATTAATTTGTGACAGCTTGATTTTCAGCAATTACTTTCTTGAATTCTTCCGTTAATAACGGGACCACTTCAAACAAATCCCCGACAATGCCGTAATCAGCAACATGAAAAATATTTGCTTCGGGATCTTTATTAATGGCAACAATGACCTTTGAACTGGACATTCCTGCCAGATGCTGGATCGCTCCTGAAATACCGCAAGCGATATATAAGTCAGGAGTTACCACCTTCCCAGTTTGGCCAATTTGCAGGGAATAATCGCAATAATCCGCATCACATGCAGCCCGTGATGCACCAACTGCTCCTCCAAGAACATCTGCAAGCTCCTGCAGCGGTTTGAACCCTTCAGAGCTTTTGACCCCCCTGCCGCCTGATACAATCACCTTTGCCTCTGATAAATCCACTTTTCCTGACGCTTTTTTCACTACCTCTTTTACAATCGTCCGCAAATCTTTTATTTCTGCCAATAATTTGACCGTTTCACCAGCTGCAGGACTTTTCACAGCTTCAATATTGTTTGGGCGAATGGTAGCCATAATAAGGCCATCCGTAATTTCTTTCTTCTGGAAAGCTTTTCCTGAATAAATCGGTCTCGTGAAAACAATCTTTTCCCCAGCTTCCACTTCGATGCAGTCTGAAATAAGTGCAGCGTCTAATTTTGCTGCAGCACGAGGGAAAACATCTTTTCCGATTGATGTATGACCAGTTAATACAACTTCTGGCTGCACTTCCTCCATTACTTTTAACAAAGCCTGTTTATATCCGTCTGGTGTATACTCATTTAATTGTTCGCTGTCAATCACATATACTTTTTGTGCACCATATTCAGCAAGTTCTTCTGTATATTGTTCAGCTTCGCTTCCAAATACACACGCAACAGTTTCGCCGCCGTTTGCAATTTTGCCGGCAACAGTTAAGACTTCAAATGATACATTTCTCAACTTTCCATTTTTAGCTTCAGCCAGTACAAGTACTTTTGTCATTACACTCTCCCCCTTTAAATGTTTTTCACTTCTGCACGAAGCAATTGAACCAATTCCGCAGCCTGTGCCTGGATATCTCCCTGCAGCAAGCGGCCAGATTCTTTCTTCGGCGGCAAATAGAAATTTACTGTCTTCGATTTTGGTGTAAGCAGATCTTCATCTATATCCAGATCGTCGATTTCCAATCGTTCCAGCGGTTTCTTTTTCGCTTTCATAATTCCCGGCAGAGAAGGGTAGCGCGGTTCATTTAATCCTTGCTGTGCTGTCACAAGGACGGGCAATGTCGTTTCAATGATCTCCACATCGCCTTCAACATCTCTTTCTGCTCTGACCTTTTCACCCTCAACAGAAAGCTTTGTAATCGTGGCAGCATGAGGGATATCCAGCAGTTCTGCAATACGCGGCCCCACTTGGCTTGCACCATTATCCACTGACATATTCCCTCCAAGGATAATGTCAAAGTCTCTATCTTTAATGGCTTCAGCTAGAATTTTTGCCATGCTATTTTCATCAAGCTGCAGGTCATCAGTATTTTCAATAAGCACGGCATGATCTGAGCCCATGGCAAGTGCTGTACGGAGGGCACTTTCTGCTTCAGAAGAACCGACTGTTATAACGGTAACCTCTCCTCCATGCTGTTCTTTCAGCCTTACAGCTTCCTCAATGGCATATTCATCATATGGATTGATGATTAATTCGGCATTGTCTGTAACAATCTCATTATTTTCAAGGACGATTTTTTCTTCTGTATCCATTGTTTGTTTCATAATGACTACAATGTTCATTGGTTAGGACCTCCCTTTTTTATACACTTATACATGACTGTTGACCGTCGTTGTATATGGATTTGCCGGCTTAAGCAAATCATTTTCTTCAAAACGTGTGAGGCGGAATGGTGCAAGATCGATACCCGGCTGCTTGCTTTCACCTTCCAATACAAGATCAGCGGTCAATTTTCCGACACTAGGCGTTATTTTAAAACCATGCCCGCTAAATCCTGTACATAGAAACGCTCCTTGGATGGGTGTTTGCGAAATAAATGGTATTCCATCTGGCGTAATTTCATAAGCAGCAGAATAACTCGCTAACAGCTTGGCTTGTTCCAATGATGGGAAGCAATTAATGAATTTTGTAATTGCCTTTTCAATCGCTTTATCAGTTGCATGCTTAGGATAATGATCAGCGTCATAATCGGCCGGATCAATAAATTGCGGATCGGCATGGTCGGCATTCCCAAGCAATAAATGACCGCTGCTCACTTCTGGCTTAATATATTGGTCATGCTTGAAATCACCGAAAGATGGGACCCTCCCCATATCTTCTCCCGGGGAAACATAAATAAGCTGGGCGCGCTGTCCCCTAATTGGCACATCAACACCTACATTCTTCATTAAATGATGTGCCCCTACCCCAGCAGCAACGATGACATTTGGTGTAAAAATGGTGCGATTATCCGTTGTCTCAACACCTACAATGGCGCTGCCATCTTCACTAGTCATGATTCTTTTTACACCGCAATGCTGCTTGATGATGACCCCCAAGGCCCGGGCTGCATCCGCATATGCCTGATTGGTCAAGACCGGATCACCGTAACCGCCTTCAGGTTCAAACGCAAATGCTCCAAATTGATCTGTATCCAATTGCGGCCAGATTTCCTTCTTTACGACTTCTTTGGAAACCAGATTCGTATTTACGCCATTTTCCTTTTGCATCTCTACATTTCTTTTTAATGTTTCAATATTTAAATCATCTACACCAAACATATATCCGACAGGCTGGTAACCGACTTCGTTCCCTAAAATCTCTTTTGCATGTTTAAATGTTTCTAGGCTCTGTACCGCCATTCTCGTTAAAATTGGATAACTGTAATGTCCGCGAAGGACCCCGCTCGATTGGCCGGTAGCCCCTGATCCTATTGCGTTTTTTTCTAAAACGA
The DNA here is from genome assembly GCF_000518885.1 of Bacillus sp. J33. Taxonomy (GTDB): domain Bacteria; phylum Bacillota; class Bacilli; order Bacillales; family Cytobacillaceae; genus Cytobacillus. The sequence continues at coordinate 16,965 of NZ_JAEL01000010.1, forward strand.
CAATGTTTTTTACATTCCTTCTTGCCAGTTCATATGCAGTACTGCATCCCATTAGCCCTGCACCGATTATGACAGCATCAGCCGTCTGTGGCAGATTGCTCATCTCTTTCCACCTCTCTTAGTTATGTAAGATTCAGAAGAAAAACTGTTTCAAATCTTCTGAACTTATAATAATTCTTTATCCAAGCATGCGTCATTAGACAGTTTGTTGGAACTATTTTTATAAAATTACGACATGTTGGCGATGGGCGAGAGAGGTATCTCCTGAACGTTGTTTAAGTGCTTCCTCTATCAAATGTATTGGTATATCATAAAATAAAAAAGACCAAATCAAATGAGATTTGGTCTGGATTATTCGTACTTTATTTATGCTGTTTCCCGGCAAAACTAGAACCGCTTTCAAAAAATTCCTGCCTTATTAATCCTTATTATTTGTCTCCCCCAGCTTCCACAATTTAATGCTCAGATCTAAAAGGAAGCGGTCTTCTGGGTCTATCATGGATAAATGGGTAAGGGTTTCAATTTTTTTCAGGCGGTAGAGAAGCGTGTGTCGGTGCAAGTGCAGCTCCCTTGCCGTCTGGCTTGTGTTCCCCTGATTTTGAATATAGACAATGACGGTTTCCAGCAAATTGGAGTTCTTTTGCTGATCATAGTCGATAAGAGCTTTGATGGTTTGATTCACAATTTCGGTCATCTCTTGATCTTTTGCCATTCTTAATAGGGCCCGTTCAATTCTTGTATCCTCAAAATGGATACAGCAGCCCTTCCCAACTTTCCTTCTTCCGATTTTCAGAGCTTTCTGGGCATCCTCGTAGCTTTCTATAAATGTTCTCTCACCCTCATGGCATCTGCCAATCCCCCAGGACATAATAACGCCTGGCAATAACTGATTTAATCGCCGATTCAACCGGTCAAGAAAAGAATGCACTTTTTCTCTTTTCGCCAGAAATGCTGTCTCAAGAAACAAAATCATGTCATTTCCATGATTGGTAGTCATCACTTTTTGCTTGCCAATATTAGCAGCATGGAAAATCTCGCTTTGAATATGCTGCATGATACTCTCTTTCCATAATTCAAACGAGGTATTTAAATCTGTTTTTAAATAAAGTTCCTTCAGATTTTCCGGTGTACCAATTAGACAAACATAGGGCAGGTCCAATACATATCCAAGCGATTTCGCCTGGGCAATTTTTTGATCCCAGCTGGAAAAATCCCCTTTTGCAAGGCTCCAAACAAAATCCCCTCTAAGCCTAACCTTTGTTTCTTCAATGGCATTTTCCCGCAGAAACCACATCGCAAGAACCGTTGACGCATGCTCAAGGATACTTATATTTTGATTTGTTAGATAGGACTCTGCTTCACTTTCGTCCTTTGCCCCAATAATTTGATACCCTTGAATACGGTTTGCTGATTGGATAGGAATTTGCAAAATAACATGTTTTACCAGTTTAATTTTTTCAATTCTTGTCCGTAAAGGATGCCGGCTATTGATCAGTGATGTCCGCAGTCCATTTTGAATGGACCCCAGATAATCATTCCAATCCTTCATAAGATCTTTAGAGTTTATGCATTTACCTATAATTACGCCATTTTTATCTGCAATCATTAAAGGCAGACTTAGTTTTTCACTAATAAATTGAGCGATCTTTGACAGGTTCTGGTTGCCCAGAATCATATTCAATAAGGTTTGCTGGATGTTCTCTACTGCGATCATCTCTTTTTTCTGATCGCTATTAATCTCAGATAAAATGGAATGAATAATGTCAGCAAAGCGGATTTCCCATGGGATTTCGATAATCGGAAACTCTTTGTCCTCGGCAAAGGCCAGAACACCGGCGGGAATTTCATGAATATATTTCCCCTTCGCAATTGCCAGTGCAGCCGCTCCTGATTCATATACACTTTCAACAAATTGCTGAAAAACATCCATATCATGACCTGAACCCGCCCCTGTATTAAGGACAAACTCATTTTGCCGTATGTAATTTTCGACAGGGATATCCATGATTGAAACCCATTCTACAGGCTTTTTCCGCAATGTATGTTTTGCGGTTCTTACTTTAGCACCACTTAAAATCTCCAGTTCCAGAATATCTTGTATAGTCGGCACTTGTCTAAAACCTCCAAATAAGGATTAATTTTAAATAACTATCGGATTAAGCTGTTTGAAGTCAGGAGGGAATTTCGGATGGAACTTGCAGCAAAGGATGATTGAATTTATTTTTAAAAATTTTACAATATTAACAATTGAGCAGCAATACACTAAATAACTATTAAATTCATCTATTCACAATAAAAATACCTCATAAAGGAGATGGTCATTTCCTTTATGAGGTATTTTTTATTTTTATTTCCTTTAGGATACACCTTTGCTGGGAGCCTCGACTACTTGGCTATCCTTTTCTGTTGCCATTTTAAATTCATCTTTCCACCAAAGGGCTTTCTCCGGATTCTTCAGGATTTCTTCAACTTCGCTGGAATCTTCCACTACAGGCATGGAACCTCGCAGTGATCTATTTGCAGTTTCTTTTACAAAAGCACCTACAACTACAAGCCCAAATAAACAGGATGCCATTAAGTAATAAGCTGGAATCATTGTGTTATTTGTAAGGCCTACCAGCCATGCGACAACCAGCGGTGTTGTCCCGCCAAATAAGGAAGTTGAAATATTGTACGTAATCGCAAGAGATCCGTACCGGACATTTGTGAAAAATAAAGATGGAAGTGTTGCGGGAAGTGTTCCCTGTAAAAGAGCAAGCATACTGCCAAGAAGAAATAGGCCCAAAAAGACTAAAAATTCATTTCCGGTACGCATTAACAAGATGGCTGGAATACTAAGCAAAATATTTCCAATCAATGATCCTTTAATGAAAAGATTCCGGCTGCCAATACGGTCACTCAAATAGCCCACTGTCAAAATAATAGGAATCATGGTGACCATCAAGAGAAGGACCAAAAATAATCCTTTCGTTTCACTATAGCCCAGCTCCTGGGATAAGTAAGATGGCATATAGGTGAGGACTGTATAGTTGGTTGTGTTATAAAAAAGTACAATTCCAATACAGATCAAAAGCGGTTTCCAATGACTGGTTAGTATTTCCTTAAGGGAAGCCCGGTGTATATCTGCTTTTTCCTCTTTCGCCATCGCCTTAAATGCAGGTGTTTCTTCTAAGTGGGTTCGGAAATAAAATCCAATTATTCCTAAAGGACCAGCAATTAAGAATGGAATACGCCAGCCCCATTCAACCATTCTTTCAGGGCCGAGAAGATATGACAGCAACGTAACCAATCCAGCACCTGCACAAAAACCGACAAGTGATCCGACTTCTAATGAACTTGCTAAAAAGCCCCGCCTTTTATCTGGTGTTGACTCAGCAATATAGGTCATCGCACCGGCATATTCGCCTCCAGTAGAAAATCCCTGGACTAACCGTGCAATCAGCAGCAGAATAGGTGCAGCAATCCCAATTGTCTCATAACTCGGAATCAGACCAATCGCTAAAGTCGATGCAGCCATTAAGATTAATGTGATAGCAAGGATATTTTTACGGCCAAATCGATCTCCCATCATGCCAAAAAACATACCGCCGATTGGACGTGCAATAAATGCAATTGCAAAGGTTGCAAAAGCATAAATTAATTGAAAAGATGGATCAATTTCCGGGAAAAAAACTTTACCAATTGTAATTGCCAGATAAGCGTATAGACCAAAATCAAACCATTCCATGGCATTCCCAAGCGAAGTAGTTAAAACAGATTTCTTCGCATCTTTTATGTCAACAACACTGACATCTTCCTTATCAAGCTTCAATTCAGACCTTCCAAGAATGCTTTTTATTTTTTGGTCCATTAATTCTCCCCCTTTAATATAAATGAATGGTTAAATATTGAGTTCTATAAGGCTGATACTTTTTTAAAAAGCGGAACGTTTGAAATAAATGTGCTTTGAGGTGAGATTAGATAGGTTTTGTTATCTTTGAATTGGTGCTGATCGGTTGAACCAATTGAAATAATTGATTTACGATTGCATCACTCCTTTGCTGGTTTTTAAAAATTGGAGGAATGATTCTCCTTATATTGATAACGTTTTCAATCTGGATATAAACTAGATTATAGGAAAAGAAAGACCCAAAAAACATCTGTAAATTTGTATGAATTTTCAAACATCCGGTTTATACAACTTGTATGAATTGTCAGAAAATTTATCATTTATTAACGTAAAAAACCGCACGACTGAAACTTACTGTGCGGTTAAATATATTCCCCATTTCAACTCTCCAAAATGTATAAGACCCATTAAAACCGATAAACCTATCCTTGCATTGATTGCTTATTCAACTTAACTTTAGTGTTTGTGTTTGGGAGGGTAATAAATGGAAAATGTATTTGATTATGAAGATATTCAATTAATACCGGCAAAAAGTGTGGTAAATAGCCGATCTGAGTGTGATACAACGGTGTCCCTGGGCAGGCATACTTTTAAGCTGCCCGTAGTGCCTGCTAATATGCAGACGATAATAGACGAAAAAGTCGCTACTTACTTAGCGGAAAATGGTTATTTCTATATCATGCACCGATTTGAACCAGATAAACGGCTCTCTTTTATTAAAGAAATGAATGAACGCGGTCTATACTCCTCCATCAGTGTTGGAGTTAAAGAAGACGAGTATAGATTTATACAGCAAATAGCTGATGAACAGCTTTCACCAGAATACATTACCATTGATATCGCACATGGCCATTCCAATGCAGTCATTCAAATGATTCAGCATATTAAGAAATACTTGCCTGAAAGCTTTGTGATTGCTGGTAATGTCGGAACCCCAGAAGCAGTCAGGGAATTGGAGAATGCTGGTGCTGATGCCACAAAAGTAGGAATTGGACCTGGAAAAGTGTGCATCACAAAGATTAAGACTGGATTTGGAACCGGGGGCTGGCAATTAGCAGCACTCCGTTGGTGTGCAAAGGCAGCAAGCAAGCCGATTATTGCTGATGGAGGGATACGCACACATGGTGATATTGCCAAATCTATTCGATTTGGCGCAACGATGGTGATGATCGGTTCATTATTTGCAGGACATGAAGAATCTCCTGGAAAAACCATTGAGAATGAGAAAGATGGAAAGCTCTATAAAGAATATTTTGGCTCGGCCTCCGAATTTCAAAAAGGGGAAAAGAAAAATGTAGAAGGCAAAAGAATATTGGTGGAGCACAAAGGATCCTTAGAAGAAACGCTGAAAGAAATGGAGCAAGATCTTCAATCCTCCATTTCATACGCAGGAGGAAACAAGCTGGATGCCATCCGCCATGTAGATTATGTTATTGTAAAGAATTCAATCTTTAATGGTGATAGGGATTAGAAAAGATTTAAGATAGCTTGTTAGAGCATGTGCAAATAAGGCTTACACCGGATATATGCTTTTAAAAAGCAAATCTTTTTTCAAAATACCCCAATTTCTTGTGTGTTATCAAAGAAATTGGGGTATTGTTCTTAATTAGAACTGTCAGTTTAAAATTACCTATATGAATCATGAGTTGGATGAAACAAGTTTTCATCTGCATTTCTTACAATTGAAAAGTGTTCAACATTGTAATGACCATGAAGAGTTTTATTATGATGCTTTATAATTTGTTCTGCACTTAAAACATCACTGTCCACTGTTGAGTGTCCATCACCTACTAATGTGACATCCAAACCGCTAATTGTTGCTGTTCGGACAGCACTATCTATACAGTGCTGTGTTGCACACCCCATAATAACAACATGATTAATCCCTTCAGATCTTAAATAATTTAAAAGTCCTGTCCCATGGAAGGAATTCGTTGCAGTTTTGTCGAAGATTTTTGCCTCCGCCGGTACATTAATTTCATTGTGGACTTGAAATCCTTTACCAATTCCATCAGCAACATCAAGGTCCCTGACAAAAACAACTGGAACATTCTGTTTTCTTGCCTTTTCAATCACTAAATTAATATTCCTAATAAGTTGCACTTTGCCAAAAACAGCACTTGCTTCTTGATTACCATCAATTAATTCTTGCTGGGCATCAATAATTAACAATGTTTGACTCAAATAATTTTCCCCTTTCAAATTAAGGGAAAGGCATTTTTTCTTATTTAGCCTTATTCCCCTTATTTCTCAAGCAAAAATATTTTTTAGTCATAATATCTGCCTCCTAAAGAAAATATCGCCAACGATACCAGGAATTTTCAGACAATTAAACCTTAACACAAATTCTTTTTAAATGATACGTTAATAATAGAATATCGTTGTCTGAAACCAACTATTATTGAAGCAATATTGGTATCAATATAATAAACAACAAAAAAGGCTTGGACATAAGTGCACACCAAGCCTTTTTTGTTCATTTATTAAATTTACTTTGAAAATTTTACCTGTTCCTTTATAACATTCATTTTAACAGAGAGCAACCATTTTCTTGGAAAACAGTTTATTTTATTTGAATATTAAAAGCCTCTTCGTTCTTCAGATGGTTCTTCATCTAAATCTGGTTCTTCCTCATCCATATTAAACGGAGTATCAGGTTCACCTTGTCTGCGTATATTTCTTGGGTCTGTATCTAAATCTGCGCCTTCGTTGTTATTAATGTCAAGGTCATTGTCCCTATCAAATCTTACATCTGTTGGGTCGAGGTCTCTATTATTGTCAAGAACACCATTATTATTGTCACGGTCATAACGAACCGGACGAGTACCTACTCCATCTTGCTCATTCATCTCGTTATTACCCAGATTACATGCAGATAAAAAACTTACCGAAAGCAATACAGACAAAATCGAAATGTACCACTTATGCTTCATTTTTTTAACCTCCATTTTTAATTTTTGGCTCTGTTAAATTTGCCTGTTGATTTCAGCACGAGGCACTCGCTTTCCGCGGGCGGTCCGACGCTTCTCGGTGCATTCGCACCTGCGGGGTCTCCCGCTGACACGCTTCTCCCGCAGGACATTGAATAAGCTTCCTCGAATGAACAACGCACGAAGAAAATGCGATAGTATTTTCGAGGATCTCGTACCTTCCGCTCCAATCAAGAGGGTGCTAAATTCAACAATAAGCTTTAACACAGCCTAATTTTTTAATCAAACTTAATATGTGCCTTAAACGATTTCTTAGTCTTAATTTGAAAATGCAATTTTTGTTATTTGAAAATACCCTAAAGCTGGAAATTATTTTTTCGTCAATATATATGTTGATTTAACCGAATTAAAATAGACCGTCCAAAAAGACGGTCCTAATTCCACTTTTATATTGAATTAACTTCTACAAAAAAAGTTTCTAAAATTTATCTTGCTGTAACATCTTTAATTGCGTCGGAAACGCGGTCAACTGTTGCTTTTCCAAAATCCTCAACAGTATCAATTGCATTTTTAACAGCATCGCCTGTTGCTTCAACTCCGCGTTTTGTTCGATTACGCGCTTGATCAATGGCAGATCGATTTTGCTCCGTCATCATGTATCCCCCCTAAATTCTGTTGTCTTCCTTATTATTTAAAAAGATTATTTTGTTATTCATACATGGGGTACAATAGAATTACGGCAGAAAAAAGGGCTGTCAGACAGTTAAAATCACTTTCTGAACAACCCCTTTGCATTCTTACTTTATAATTAATATGGATCCGCTTCGTGGCTTTTCTTCACAGCCTCTTCTGTTGCTTTGTTGGCAGCTAATGTACCTTCGCCGAATTTCGATATACCTGCTTCTCGGCCTGGAACTTTGTTTTCCACCTTCTTTTCTTGCATTTCTTTCATTACTTTTTCAATACCTTCCTTCACACGGCGGCCGTAGTCTTCATCTGCTTGTGTAAAGTGATGAATCATTGCATCCTGAATTCGTTTGTCGCATATCGCAAGCGCTTCGGACAGGTTTTTGATCAATTCATCGCGCTCCCAATCTTCAAAGCTGCGGTACGTGTGGCCCGCTTGACCGTAATTGTTAGGACGGTCAATAGGTGCACTCATCACTGCCGCATTATACATTGGCTGATGCGGTTTGCGTTCTTTTTCACTTTCTTCCTGAAAGCCTCCGACCATCGATGGTTCATAGTTAATATGTGGACTTTCTCCAGACTCTTTCGGATCACGAATATCCATTTGCCCGCGATGCTGATTCGTGCGAACAGGCGCTTTCGGTGCGTTCACAGGCAATTTCAGATAGTTCGCACCTATACGGTATCGCTGCGTATCGGAATAAGAGAAGGTACGGCCCTGCAGCATTTTATCGTCTGAGAAGTCCATTCCATCTACAAGAACCCCTGTACCAAAGGCGGCCTGCTCAATCTCCGCATGGAAATCAACCGGATTGCGATCAAGGACCATTCGACCCACTGGCAGCCATGGGAACTTATCCTCCGGCCAGAGCTTCGTATCATCGAGTGGGTCAAAATCCAGTTCCGGATGGTAATCATCTTCCATGATCTGTACAAAGAGCTCCCATTCCGGATAATCACCTCGCTCAATCGCTTCATATAAGTCTTGTGTCGCATGACCGACGTTCTTCGCTTGAATTTCGTTTGCCTCATCTTGTGTTAAGTTACGAATACCTTGCTTCGGCTCCCAGTGATACTTCACCAGGACAGCCTCGCCTTTGTCATTTACCCACTTATAGGTATTTACACCAGATCCCTGCATGTGGCGGTATGTCGCTGGTATACCCCATGGAGAGAAAAGGAATGTAATCATATGCGTTGCTTCAGGTGTACGGGAAACGAAGTCAAACATCCGCTGAGGATTTGGCACGTTCGATGCTGGATCAGCTTTAAACGCGTGAATCATATCAGGGAACTTCATTGCATCGCGGATAAAGAAAATTTTCAGGTTGTTCCCAACCAGATCCCAGTTGCCATCTTCCGTATACATTTTTACAGCAAAGCCACGCGGATCCCGCGCTGTTTCAGGCGAATCTTTCGCACCTGCCACTGTGGAGAAACGTACCATTAACGGTGTTCTTTTCCCGGCACCAGAAAATACCTTCGCGCGAGTATACTTCTCTACCGGCTCATCTCCAACTTTTCCATACGTTTCAAAATATCCAAATGCTCCAGCTCCCCGTGCGTGTACCACACGCTCCGGCACCTCTTCCCGATCAAAATGGGAAATTTTTTCAATAAAATGGTAATTCTCAAGTGTAGCCGGGCCGCGATTGCCAATTGTCCGGATGTTTTGGTTATCCGTCACTGGATGACCCTGGCGTGTTGTCAGCGTCTCAAGTTTTACATCTTCACCATTTGAAGCATTCACATCTTTGTTCTCTGCCAAAATAATTCCTCCTTAAACAAATTACCCCTTTATTTTTCCTATTATCAGTAATTTTATCCATAATAAGGGTATTAAGGATTTATAATAATTTCTCCATTGTTCATGATCATAATAATTTCAAAAATTGATGGCACATACTTATTTCTCAATAGAACTAAGTCTCTTAATGTGGATTTTGAATAAATAACTCCTTAGCTAACAAAAAAAAGATTGCCGAAGCAATCCTTCTTGATCTCGTACTTCAGTTTGTCAAGTATCCCAATGGGTAGCTTTGGGTTCAATACCATCAATGGTTAGTCCTAATTTTAATTATGTGTAAGTTGAGTTAATAATAATTAAAATTTAAAACCGATTAGTTGATCTCGCTTTTGCTTAAGCTCACTGACTGTTCCTTCATAACTTAGCATTTCCCCAGTTAGTATTTCATTTCTGATCTTGATCATTCTAGAAACTTCATCAGGATTCGGTCCGCCCTGAAGGTTTCGGATTTGAACAAAATATTCAGGGGAGATAATCCTCTGCCATTCTTCCTCGGTAAGGGAGACTGAAACAAATCCTTGGATGACTTCATTAACTTCCTCCACTTTCCAGTCACAAAGTTCTTTTTGTTCCTTCACAGTCTGTTTGGATATATAGCTGGAGATAGAGTGGGCTTTTCTGAAAGGTATGCTGTAATCTCTTGATAGGGTGTCTGCCAGTTCAGTGATAGTAATGCAGGATTTCTTCGCCATTTCTCTTGCATGTTCTTTATTGACTTTTAAGGTAGCAATCACTGCGTACATCAGCTTTAAGACCCGATTGGCATTATTGAAGGCACGATACAAATGGGGCTGTAAATCATCTTCTGTATCCACAATATCGCCAAATGGCGTATTATGAACCATATTCATGGCAGCAAAAGCCTCACCATAAGCACTGCTGGCAATGGATCTGGAATGCTCAATAGAAACCGGATTCCGTTTTTGAGGCATAATGCTGCTGACCTGTACGTAAGGATCAGCAACCAAGAAAGTGCCAAACTCCCTTGTCACATGCTGCAGGAAGTCCTGAATCCACCGGCCAGTATTCACCATGCAAGTCATAAGGGCAGAAGAAGTCTCAAGCAAGTAATCTGCTCCCCCAATCGAGTCATAGGAGTTCTCAATAATCTTATCAAATCCCAATAATTCACAAGTTCGGTTACGGCAAATTGGGAAGCCGGTTGTTGTAAGGGCCGCTGCACCCAGCGAAGATTGGTTAACCGTTTTATAGGCAGCCCATAATCGCTTAATATCCCGCTGCAGGACATCGTAAATAGCCAGCAGATAATGTCCCAATGTTGTCGGCTGAGCTGGCTGTGTATGTGTATAGCCAGTCATATATGTCTCTTTATGCTGTTCAGCCTGCTCCAGCAATGCCTCACTAAGCTGATAGGCACTTCCTAGAAGTTGCAGCAGTCTTTCTCTTAGAACCAACCTGTACATGGCAATGCCCATATCATTCCTGCTGCGCGCGATATGAATCTTGCCGGCTAGCTCATCTCCTATTTCTTCTCCTATTTTTGCTTCCATCATAAAGAAGAGATCTTCAAATTGAGGCTGGTAGCATAACGAACTGGTGTCTGACTGTGCCACTTTATTTATGCCTTCCAGCATAATTTTCGCTTCGTCTTTGGGAATAATCCCCTGCTCTGCAAGCATGATTACATGCGCCCGGTGTATATCAAACATGACATGAAATAAATAATCCCTCTGATCATTAAAAACAGGCATCAGCAGTTCCTCTGCATACGTCTTCCCAGGAAAGGCATAGCCTTCACTTTTGATAAACTCTTCTAATCTGCTCATTTTTTCAACTCCGTTTTAAGATAATGATTTTTCAGCTTTAACTCCAAAGAACCGATTCGATATGAAAAGTACAATCGCAATTAATGCTATCTGGATCATTCCGTAAGCTGCAGCCTGCCCCATATTAAACATCCTTAGCTGATTCATAATCTCGATGGAAATGGGGCGGTTTGAGATGGTGTACAGCAATACGGAAGTTGGAAATTCACCGACTGACTCAACAAAAGCAAGCAAAGTACCTGATAAAACCCCCGGCATAATAATCGGGAGAATGACTTTCCTGAAAGTATAAAACCACTTAGCACCCAGACTCCTTGAAGCTTCTTCTATGGAATCATCTAATTGCTCCAGTACAGCATTGGTTGACCTAACGACTAATGGAATATGACGGATAAAATAAGCCAGCGGCAAAATCCAGAAAGTACCGACAAGGATGTTTCCGAACGAAAAGATCGTAGGCTCATTAAAAGCAAAAATTAAGTTCATCCCGATGACGGTAGCCGGCAATGCCCAAGGAATCATGACCAAAATATCCACAAAGCTCTTACCGACAAATTTCCGTTTTACCAGAACATAGGAAGCCAATACTCCAAAGACCAGGTTGCCTGCTGTAGCGATAAACGACAGAATCAAGCTATTTTTCAATGGCTTGAAAATGTTCGGGTCCTGGAACAACAAACGATAGTTTTCAAAGTTAAATACAGATGGATACGTTTGCCATGTCCATGTTCCGTCTGGCACGAGCGACAGAAGGAGAATCGTGAAATGCGGGAGCAGCAGAATGATCACTCCAACAATTCCTGTAAAAACAAGTGTCCACTTTAAAAAAGGATTATTTACTTCACTGCGATGGGCACCAATCCCTTTTGAGGCCATCCGATAATCCTTGCGATTTTGGTACCAGCGCATAAAAAGCAGGAAACTGATGGATACGATCGATAATATAACAGATTGCGTGGCGGCAACTTCCATATCCCCATTAATTTTTGAAAAATAAATTTGCAAACTTAAAACCCTGAATCCTCCTGCAAGCAAAAACGGCGCACTGAAGGAAGCCATCCAGATCATAAATACAAGCAAAGAGGCTGCTACGATAGCTGGTGTTAATAATGGAAAGGTTACTTTCCAAAAAACTTTAAAACGGTTTGCTCCCAGATTGTATGCTGCCTCTTCCAAGGAAGGATCAATTTTATTAATAGCTGATGAAACAGTCATATAAAAATACACATACATGGTGTAGGCATGAACAATTAAAATGCCTGATACACCGCCAACTTTAAACGGTACCTCATCCAGCCCGAATAAATCTTTAATGGCATTTGGAATCAATCCCGTTTCCCCATATAAAAACATAAAGGCCATAACCCCTACCAATGATGGGAGAACAATTGGCATGATGGCAGCAGATGCAAAGAAACCTCTGCCTGGAAAATCATATCGGTTAAATATGAACGCCAGCGGAATGCCAATAAAAGCACTAACAAGAACACTTAAAATAGAGATATAAACAGAATTCCAAAGGGCTTCCAGATTAGTCTTGGACTCCTGCGTAAAGAAATCACTGTAATTCCCGAGAGTCATGCTGCCGTCCTTTTGCAAGCTCTCCATAATCGTCCGCAAAGACGGATAAAGCACATAGGCCACGAGGACCAATAGGACAGGAATAAGAAGCAGCAGTGTCAGTCTTGTATCCCGATTTTTAATCATGATTATCACCAGTTACGACCGGAATGATTCTCATCTGCTCTTCAGGCAGTTCCACCCAGATATGAGATCCCGCCTGCATGTTCCTGGATAAGCCATTATTAAGTGCATTCACTTGAAGCTTTAGTTCTTGGACCCTGACAATAACATTGATCAGGGAGCCAAAGAAATGCACTTCTTCAACGGTTCCTTTAAAAATATTTTTCCCTTCCGTTTCTTTTTCTAATATTTTGATAGATTCTGGGCGGATGGATAAAGCCAGGCCCCCTTTATTTTCCTGATTATAATTAAATGGGCTGTTCCGGATCGCCAGCTCAATAGTGCCCTCACCGTTCTGTACATTTACAAAGATAAAACCTTGTTCCATCCTGTCTATTTTTACAGGCAGCAAATTAATTTCTCCGATAAACCCTGCTACGAAATCATTGGCAGGTTCATTGTAAATTTCCGAAGGTGTCCCCACCTGGTGGCAGACCCCAAAGTTAAATACCGCAATTCGGTCGCTCATGGATAGTGCTTCAGCCTGGTCATGGGTCACATAGATAGTCGTAATCTTGTAATCTCTTTGCAATCTTAGGATTTCGCTTCTCATTTCATCACGCAGCTTGGCATCCAAGTTGCTGAGAGGTTCATCCAGGAGCAAAATCTCCGGTTCTATCACTAATGCCCTTGCCAGCGCAACACGCTGCTGCTGACCTCCGCTTAACTGGCTCACCTGACGATCGGCGTATTGCTCAAGCCTCACTTTTTGCAATACATCCTCAACCTTTTTTTTGAGCTCCTTAGAGCCAAGTTTTCTTACCCTTAATCCAAAAGCGACATTTTCAAACACCGTCATGTGAGGAAAAAGGGCATAGTTTTGAAAAACCATGCCCGTATTTCTCTTTTCAGGAGGTACACGCGTCATATCCTTATTGCCGAAACGGACAACACCTTTAGTAGGATAATAGAATCCAGCAATCATCCGAAGTGTGGTCGTCTTGCCGCATCCACTTGGTCCAAGGAAGGTGAAGAATTCCCCATCCCTTATATCAAGATTTAAATGATCGACTGCAATCACCTTTCCAAAGGCTTTTTGGACATTATCAATGTTTATAGACGCCATCCCCATTACACTTCCTATTCTTTAATTTCTTTTTCTCCGCTCTTAATGTTTTCATCCCAATACTTCATCCAGCTGTCACTATGCTCCTGAAATACTTTCCAGTCGATATCCATGCTTTTAATCTCTGTATTGGTGATCCACTCAGGAAGTCCTTCGACATCATCCCTTGTTGGAATCCGATAGAATTCATCAGCAAGGATTTTAGCTGCCTCAGGAGTGTTGACAAATTCATAGAATGCTTCTGCCGCTTTTGGATGCGGAGCTTCGTTCACAATCGCAATTCCTTCGGTCAAGACTGGTGTGCCGCTTTCTGGAATAATAAACTCAAAAGGATAATTTTTATTTTCTTTTAACATAACGACGTCAGGCATCGCCCAGACAGAAAGGGTTCCTTCCCCTTTGGCCACCTTGTTGTACATCATTTCAGGGTTCGCAGCGTACTCTTTCGTGTTTGCATCCAATTTTTCAAGCCATTCGTATCCTGCGGCAGTATCATTGGAATCCTTGAAATCACGGTATATCATGGCTGAAAAAATGGTTCTCATCGTACCCGATGCCAGCGGATAGCGGATAATGATTTCATCCTTCCACTTAGGATCCAGAAGCTCATCCCAGTCTTTCGGTGCTTCATCTTCGGACAATTCTTTGCTGTTATACATAATGACTTCCGGTGTTTGGCTTGTGCCGGACCAATGCCAATCCGGATCATGGAAACCTTCCGCCAGACTACCCGAATAAGAAGGCTCATATGGCTTTAATAGTCCTTCATCTTTAGCCTGATCGAAGTTTACAGATGGTGCTCCCCACCATACATCAGCCTGGGGATTGTTTTTCTCGGATCGGATCCGGTCCAGGACCTCCTGTGATCCCATATCAAGCCATTCAACATCAATCTGATATTTTTCCTCGAATTGCTGCTCAAACTTTGATAGAATATCTTTTCCATGGGGTGAATATACAACAACCTTATCTTCCAGTTTGTTCTCTTTCTCTGCCGGATCATTTGTATTAGAACTGGATCCTTGTTCAGAACTGCATGCCGAAAGCATTAATGCAGCAGATATGGATAAAGTGGTAAAAATGGCTGCCCTTTTCTTATTTTTCATTGAAAAATCCCCCTCATTATGAAAATTTAATAATACTTTCATGCTCCCGTAAAAAGAGTGAAACAGCACCAAGCACTCCCGCATGATCACCTAATCGTGAAACCTTCAATTCTACTGAACTTGGAAGATAGTGATTCACGATATTGCGCAATCGGGGCAAAATGTAATCAGATGATTTTAAAACACCACCTCCTAAAATAATGATCTCAGGATTCAATAAGCTTGCTGCATTAATAATTCCATAAGCTAGTTGCTGGGTGGCCTCTTCAATGACTGAAACCGCTGACTGGTCGCCCTTTTTAGCAAGTGCAAAAGCCATTTCCCCCGACAGCTCTGACTGATGAGCCTGCGAATATAGCGGATGATCAGGTTTTTGCTGAATGATTTCCGTCAGCTTTTTTCCAATCGATTTTCCCCCGGCGACACTTTCCAAATAACCATAGCGGTGAAAGATTGGCTTAAAGTCTTTTTTCATATCTGTTTTATCTGTCACCATATAGCCCATTTCACCTGCAGCGTTTGCATGTCCCCGGTAAAGCTGATTGTTAATAATAATCCCGCTTCCGATTCCTGTACCGACCGCTATAAACAGAACATTCTGTTTATTTTTCGCATTTCCCAGCCATTGTTCACCTAGTGCTGCAACATTCACATCGTTGTCTACATGGACAGGAAAAGGGAAATATTTTTCCGCTTCAGCTAAAAAAGGATAGCGGACCCAATTCAGACTCGGAGCTTCCAGCACGACTCCACTGGATGTAAGCGTAATCCCAGGTACACCCGCTCCCATTCCAAGCACCTGTTTAAGCGGAATCTGGCATTCATCCAGCATGGAATGAACTTCTTTAGAGATTTGCTTTAAAAGTCCGGCTTTTAAAAATTGATTCGTTGAGAAACTGCTTGATTGGACAATGTTTCCTCCCAAATCACTTATAACAGTTTTTACTTTCGTGCCTCCGATATCTGTTCCGATTACATAAGCCGCTTTTTCGTTGAAATAAAGATGGATCGGTCTCCTTCCTCCTTGTGAAGAAGATTCACCTATTCCCTTTTCATACACCCACTTTTCACCTATCAATTCATCTACCAATAAAGAAACAGTCGGCTTGCTTATGGAAATCTTCGCAGCAATCTCAGCCCTTGAAGTCGGTGAATTTTCCTGAATCCATTGAAGTACTCTCTTTTTATTCATTGATTTTATTTGCATAGGTGTCCCATTAAAATTCATCACATCACGGCCTTAATTGATTTGGTTAGTAAACATTACTAATTAACTTCAATATAACTTACCTGGTAATCGTATACAACCACATTTTTTAAATTTTATGATAATTCACACCGTAAGTATGCCTAAAGGATTATTTTAATTAATTAATTTTTCTGAATGTTGAAATTTTTATAACTTTACCATATTATGATATTTATTAGGTGGGAGTTTATCTTCAGTTAGTTAGGCAGTTTAACTAACCCACTTTATACCCAGGAGGAAAGGAGGGTAAAATCGTTATATAAAAAATTTGAAAGGGGTTACACATTTTGAAAAGAATATTTATTTATTTTTTATCACTATCATTAATCTTTTCATTACTGCCTCTGAGCGGAAGCGCCCAGTCAAATGAGCATGATGCAGATCTTTGGAGTGCAGTGAAGCCGCTTGACACAACTGTCAGCTTTTTGAACACCGGTGCACACCCTGATGACGAACGCAGCGACTTTCTTGCCTACCTATCTAGAGGCCTCGGTGTAAAAACGTCAAGCCTCATTGCCAACCGCGGTGAAGGCGGGCAAAATGAGATTGGGCAGGAACTTGGCGATGCCCTTGGAATTATCCGCTCCCGAGAGATGATTGAAGCCGCAAAAATCACAGGTGTAAAAGCCTACCATTTAAGTGAAACCACCTCAGATTCTATTTATGATTTCGGCTTTTCCAAGACGAAAGATGAAACTCTCAGCCACTGGGGAAAGGACCTTACTTATGAAAGATTAATCCGTTTTATTCGTACTTACCAGCCAGATATTGTAATGCCTTCCTTCCGAGACTCAGATACACAGCACGGACACCACCGCACAATGACCATCCTAAGTGAAGAAGCCTTCAAGGACGCAGCAGACCCTAACGTTTACCCTGAACAATTAAAAGAAGGATTATCCGTATGGCAGATTAAAAAGCTATATTTGCCGGCAGAATCAAAAGACACAGCTGATACATCGATCGAAATAGGAATGTACGACCCAATCTATGGTTTGTCCTATCCGCAAATTGGGGAGCAATCACGCTATATGCACAAAAGCCAGGGAATGGGAAATGACATTCCTGTCGCCCCAAGACAGACTCATCTGGAATTAGTGGATAGTGCTGTAGAGACAAACGGAAGCAATGAGCTTTTTGCAGGGATCCCTTATGATTTTAAAGAATGGGCTCAAGCTCTTCCGAAGAAAGAAAAAGATTTGCAAGTACACTTTACTAAATTCCAAAAAAGCCTGGATAAGGTCATCTCAAGCTATCCTAGCCATAGCCAGGTATTTAGTGAAACTCAAAAAGCATTAAAAGAAGTGGAAAGTTTATTGAAGAAAACGGAGAATGCTAAACTTGATTCCCGGCTGCAATCTGATTTGCTTCATAAGCTCGAAGTTAAAAAAGAACAGCTGTTAGAAGTGAGCTTTGTTTCTTCTGAACTTGAAATCAAAGCAGCTGCTGAATCCAACACCCTAACAAAGGGCCAGGAAACAACCGTTACCGTCACGTTAAAGAATAATGGAGGACAGAAGCTGAAGAAAGCTGATGTTGAATTAGTCACTCCAGAAGGATGGGAAGTTTCTGACAAAATGAAGGCTGCCGACCTGGCACCTGGTAAAACCATTGAAATCTCCTATGCTGTTCAAGTGCCAGATGATGCAGAATATTACCATGCATATGCAGACCCTGCTATTCAGGCAAAAGTCAGCTATGAATCTGCCGGTGCAAAGACAGTCACCATTGCTGAGCTGGAAGGCACGATCGCAGTTCTGCCGGACGTCGGCCTCACTCTTTCACCTGAGGATTTAGTTATTAATACAGCCAAGGTACAGGAAGAAGTGCCTGTGAATGTGAAAGTGAAAAATTACCGTGAAGGAGCGGCCCAAGCTTCAGTATCCTTGAATGTTCCGGAAGGATGGTCAGTAAAACCGGGAACAGCTTCCGTAAACTTTGAATCCTCATTGGAGGAAAAAGAGGTTGCCTTTACGCTTAACCCGCCTGCTGATATTAACGAAGGTGACTTTAAATTAACCGCTCAGGCGGTTGTAAACGGAGAAACCTTTGACTCAACCATTCAGGAAATTCAGTATGATCATATCGGCAAATTCTATTATCTGTACCCTGCCCAAGTAAATGGAGTTGCCTTTGAGCTGCTTGCACCAGAAGGCTTAAAGGTTGGCTATATTGAAAGCGGCTTTGACAAAGTGGCAGACTATTTGTCAAATGCAGGACTTGATGTTACTAAGCTTACCGAAGCAGACTTAGCTTCAGGGGACTTAAGCCAATACGATACGATTGTTGTCGGCATCCGTGCCTACTTATCACGGGAAGACCTTGCTGCCAATAATGACCGCCTGAAGCAATATGTTGAAAATGGCGGACATATGGTGGTTCAATATCATAAACCGAACGATGGCTGGATTACGAATGACACTGCACCATACCCGCTGACTATTGGAAACCCATCCATACGCTGGAGGGTAACCGATGAAAATGCACCCGTAACCGTTCTGCAGCCTGAATCCCCGCTGTTCAACCATCCGAATAAAATTACGGATAACGATTGGGCTAACTGGGTTCAGGAAAGAGGATTATACTATCCAATGCAGTGGGATGACCGTTTTGAAACCTTCGTTCGCATGGGAGATCCAAACGAAGAACCTTTCGACGGCGGCATTCTCATGGCCAACTACGGCGAAGGCACCTACCTCTACACCAACCTGGTATTCTACCGCCAAATTCAAGGCCAAGTCCCAGGCGGCTACCGGCTATTTACGAATTTGATCAGCTACGGTAAAAACTAATTTGCACGGAAAAGAGCTATCGCACTGTTTTTAGCGGTAGCTCTTTTTTGGAAAGTTAATGTAAACTTTACGAATAGATTTTTTCAGATATTATCGGCAATAAAATATGTGATGGATGCAGTTCGTCATGATAAATGGTTTGATTTGCTTGTTTGTATTCTTTGCTTGTTAACACTGTTTCCCCATTATTTAAATTGACGGCAAAGCGAGGGAAATTACTTGAAGAAATCTCCACTCTGATTTGATGATTTGGTAAAAAGACATTGCTTGTTGCACATAAGTCAATCTCATATTTAACAATCTTATTCCTAATATCTTTTTTATTTTCATTGTAATAGCTGGCCCGAACTATTCCATCAGTTAAGTTATAAGGAGTTCCATCTGGGAACACATCAATTAACTTTGCTGTAAAGTCCGTATCAACTGCATCTGATTTTGCATACAGAACAACTTTTACTGGTCCTGCTATTTCAAGTGCATCTTCTAATACAGCGGTTGAATAAACAAGAACATCCTTTCTTTCTTCCACTTTGCTTTGGTCCACAGGTCCAGCTTCGAAACCAGTATGGAGTAAGGTTCCCCCTCCTGCAGTTGGAATAGGGTTGGATGGATCAAAAACAAATTGATCGGCTGGTTCCCCTTTAGGGATAACTGTAGAAAGCTGTCCGTTTCCGGATCTTGTGTTTGCATTGCCGTCACTGTGAAAATAGTAAGGAATGTATGTTGTTTGAGGCAACGGCCAAGATTCTTCATTTCGCCACTTATTTTCTCCCATGACAAATACTTTAACTGGCTTTTCGGAAAGTATTCCAGTGTCTTTCCCTTTTAACCATTGATCAAACCAGCGAATATGCAGCTCGGTTAAATCTTCTCTATAGTTCAGCCAATCTTCCGAGGCATGCAGACCAAACCTTAATTGACCAATGGAATAACCAAATTGACCGTGTGCCCACGGTCCAACCATTAGCATTTGCGGTTGAGCTGAATACTCTTTTAACTTTAAAAAGTTGGCAAGCGCAGAGCCTAAAAAGCAGTCAAACCAGCCTGCTAAATGGTAAGCGGGCACTTTGATTTTCTTTAATTTATCTTCTAATAATGATATTTCTGCCCATTTGTCATCTTCTAGTTCCCAATTGGCCATTTCATAAAAATACTCAGAAATTTCCAACTCTTTTAAAGGCGGCCATTCCTTTAAAGGATAATACTTATACCAGTCCTCTATGTTATTTATATAATCGGATAGCTCCCGCATTTTTTGACCATATAATTCAGGATCGGTAAATTTACGTCTTAAAAGATCCGGCGCAATCGATTCGAGTGCCCATGTGATATTTAAACCTAATTCATACACCCCATTTCGAAACAATCCTCCATCCCTTAAATCACTCAGTGCCTGGGCTGGAAAAATTGCTTTTAAGTGCGGTGGGTTTTCTGCAGCTGCAAGCAATTGCGTAAAGCCATAGTACGATAGGCCAAACATACCGACGTTTCCATCTGAGCAAGGCAATTGAGCAGCCCACTCAACTGAATCATATCCATCTTTTCCTTCGTTTTTAAAAGGGTAAAAGTCTCCTTCAGAAGAAAACCTGCCCCTGACATCTTGAATAACCACAATGTATCCATTCTCCACCAGACGATTGGTATCAAGGTAGCGATGAGAATAAAACGGATTATTTTTATTATATGGCAGGCGTGTGAGTAAAACTGGATACTTTTTATCGTCATTTGGCCGGTATATGTCAGCAAATAAGATCGTTCCATCACGCAATTTGCACGCAACGTTTTTATCCAATAAAATTTGGTTGATTGCCATTCTTCTCTTCTCCTTTATTTACCCATTTATCGAATGATTATTAGGCTTGACCGCTGAATCAGAGTTATTAATAGGTTCACATTTCGGCACCACTATAATTTCCTTTTTCAGATGGGAACCTAGATCTTCGCCGATGTCCTTTATAAAGCAAATCACGCAGGCTATTAAAACAAATAACAATGGAAATGCCCCCAGCGTAGATGAAGCAAAATAGTCTGTTCCATAACTTTGGTTCTTCTCCGGTTTTCAAATTTTTCGTTGTAATAGAGGCAAGAATATATGCTCCTGAATCAGCAGTTGTTGCCAGGAAAATAAACATTAAAATAATAAACAATGGAATGAGTATAGCAGATAACGGTAATGACTCTAAAATGGCAAAAATTGTTTGTTCTGGCCCCTTATCCTGGATCATCTGTGTCATCGATGTTTCACCATACAACTCAACATAAATGGAGTTTGAGCCGAAAATGGCAAAATAAACCCAGCAGCCTAATGTTCCCCATACGATGTTATTCATAATTACTTCACGAATCGTTCTTCCTTTAGAAATTCTCGCAATAAACAACCCAAAAAACGGAGTACTTGCAATCCACCATGCCCAGAAGAATATCGTCCACGATTGAGGCCATCCGCTTTGTTTAATAGGATCCGTCCACAAACTCATATGCACAAAGTTTTGAAAAATCAGCCCTGCACTATTAGTAAAAGTATTCAAAATAAAAGCAGTCGGTCCAACAGCTAAAACGAACAAAGCGAGGAACAACGCAATATAAATATTAATGTTGCTCAATATACGAATTCCCTTGTTCAATCCCTTATAGACACTTGCACCGATAATAACCGTCCAAATTAAAATTACCGTGAAATTTAATAAAAACGAAGGTTTAATGTTAATATAACCGGCGATTGCAGCAGTGACCATCGGCGTTCCCAATCCAAGCATGGTCCCGCTTGCCCCTAATAAACCCAGCATAACAAATAGGTCAACCAGCTTCCCAAACCAGTTGTTCGCATACTTGCCTGTCTTTCCATAAAAGACGGAACTTAATCGCAAATTGGGACGTTTACGAACATGGTATGCATACGCAAGCGGAACAGCGGGCAAACAGTAAATAGACCAAGCAATAAAGCCCCAGTGGTATGCTCCGTAAGCAGCTCCCCATTCTGCAGCCTCTGCTGTTCCTGGTTTAATCCCGTACGGCGGCTGTTGCATATAGTAGATCGGTTCAATAATTGACCAATAGATCAAACCCGTCCCAACACCTGCTGTAAACAGCATCGCAATATAGCTTAACTTTGAAAACTCAGGCACATCCTCTGCAGTTCCCAGCTTGACATTTCCATATCTGCCAAACGCCAGCCACATTAAAAATACGAAAGCCATAAGTCCGAAAGCCATAAATAACCATCCGAATTTCTGTGTAAACAATCCAATTATTCCGTTAATCACATCAATTCCTGCTTCTGGATTTAAAACAAGCGGTATGACAAGAACAGTCATAATGATAATCGGCGGCCAAAAGGTAAAATGATCGATTCTATTATTCAAAAAAACTCCCCCTTTAAAAAATGAATGGTTTCTTATTACTTTTTGTAAAGGTCCTCCTTTAAAATAAGTATCCCTTGAAAAATAGCACCTCCTTGAAAGTCGAATTAAATAATTGTAAGCGGTTTCAAACATTAACAATAGAGATATATTATTAACCTTGCAAGATTCATACCAACTCAGATAACACTTACTATTGTACTATTTATAATATTTTTAATTATTAAATTACAAGATATCGAGTTAAAATTAACTCAATGTGTTGTTTTGAACTCAAAAAAACTTTGTTTTAAATACACTCTCTGCTGGTTGTTGTAAAACGGAGATAGATTAGGAAATAATAATTTTTATAAGTGACTATCGATAGCACTGAAATATTTTTTCAACTTGTAGTGAATAATACAATAGTTGTGCTTATTTAAGAAAACTGCGCTTTTCTGGAGTAACTAAAAAGCCTAATTTCTCAATTTAATTAATGAGAAATTAGACTTTTGATATTTTAATTTCCTCAAGGTTGTTAATCCACATTTTCATGACGCTGCCCATAATGAGAAGAATACAAAATATCGAGTTAAAATAAACTCAATGAGTTATTTTGAACTCAATAAAAAAACTTTCAATAAATCCCCTGCTGGTTGTATTTAAACGAAAATAGATTAGGAGATGATAATTTTTATAAGCGTCTTAGTACTTACTCTGATTGGACTTTAACTCACTAGCAATTAACGGCTTTTTTACTACTTTAGTAATTTTTCAGACAGCCCCTTTTGATCAAGCTTTTGCAAATGATCAAACTTTATTCTAAACGGTCCTTCTTTTTTAAAAGTTGCTTCATTAAACCGTTCACCCCTACTGGTAGAAACATGTTTAAGGCTGGTTGGGACTTAGATCTCGTATAACAAGCAAAGCTATGTTGCTACTAGGAGGAGTTAGGGGTTACTGGCCATTTCAAATTTGAGGCGGAGATTAGAATGAATCCAGTCGTTGGTCTGGATGTTTCAAAAAGGGAAAGTGACGTTCAGGCATTTTTAGATAAAGGAAAACCTTACCGTAAAAGCTTTAGTATACGACATGACCTTGTGGGCTAGGATCATTACTTGAATTTCTAAAAGGGATTAAAGATATAACAGGGCTACAACCTTCAGTGGTATTAGAAGCTAGTGGACATTACCAAGCCCCAGTTGTTCAGTTTCTAGAGGAACATCAATATTTATTAATCATCGTTAATCCAGTGATTTCTCATAGAGCCGAAAGTTATAGTTTACAAAAAGTTAAAACCGATGCCATAGATGCCTATCGTCTTTGTGAGCTTTACTACAAAGAGGATTTAGAGCCATATAAGAAGCGTGGAATTCAACTCTTGAACCTTCGTAATCTCATAAGGCAACATGGAGAATATAACGGGAATGTATGTTCAAACCAAGCTGCAATTTCAAGCAGTATTAGATCAAATATTTCCTGAATACAGAGGGGTTTTTGGTGACATATATTCTTTTGTTTCTTTGCTTACACTAAAAGAATTTCCAGCATCAGAAGATATTTTAGCTGTTAGTGAAGATACGTTGGCAAAAAATGACCGATAAAGCCCATTTCTATCTTTAACCCGCTGGTTGGCATCCTCTGATAATACAAGAGGTGTAAAATTGAGATCAGGTGAAACCCTATTTTACCGGCTTCTTTCCCAAGATTCAATTATCGATGTCAGCACTTCTTTATTCACAAAACGAAATTGACTTTTCTTCAATAAGATCATCCCCCTCATATAACTTTATATGAATTTCCACTGAATCTATTAGACTAAAGATTATATTATTCTGTCAATTATATAGAAAGTACACTACTTTGTATGATCCTTAAGGCGAAAGCATTACCCCGCATTAACATAAATGCACTTTTCCCTTTTCTCGATAGCCTTGAATAAGCGCTAGTATTTAATCTTTTGTTTAAACATAACAATAAATTGTCCCATTTTGACCGAATTTACGGCTAAATGGGCCGATTTTTCGGCAGCAATAAATATTCTAGAAGCAGAGAGCTAGAATTGAAAGCACTTTTATAATTGGCATGATTTTTGCAAGTAAATAGAGTGAATCCAAAAATTGAGGGGAGAAATGTTACATGTGTACAAAAAATAATGAAAACAGAACGATGAAAGCAGCAGTGGTGAATGAGTTTAAACAACAATTAGAAATTAAGGAAGTGCTAGTGCCTGAATTAGAATATGGAGAAATTCTTGTCAAAATAAAAGCTTGCGGTGTTTGCCATACAGACCTACATGCTGCTCATGGAGACTGGCCAGTAAAACCTAAACTTCCACTTATTCCAGGTCATGAAGGCGTTGGAATCGTGGAAGAGATAGGAGAAGGTGTTACGTCCATAAAAGTAGGAGATCGAGTTGGTATTCCGTGGCTTTATTCGGCTTGTGGCGAATGTGAGTATTGCTTAACAGGTCGCGAAACGTTATGCCCAGATCAATTAAATGCTGGCTATTCGGTAGATGGAGGATATGCAGAATATTGTAAAGCTCCTGCCAACTATGTTGTTAAAATTCCGGAAAACCTTGATTTTGCTGAAGTATCTCCCATTTTCTGTGCAGGGGTTACGACTTATAAAGCATTAAAAGTGTCAGAAGCAAAGCCAGGAGATTGGGTAGCGATTTATGGAATTGGCGGTCTGGGACATGTTGCACTTCAATATGCCAAAGCAATGGGATTCAATGTCATTGCGGTTGATATTCAGGATGACAAACTTGAATTAGCAAAAGAATTAGGAGCTGACCTTACTGTTAATGGACTAAAAGTAGACCCTGTTCAGGAAATTAAAGAGAAAGTAGGCGGTGTCCAATCGGCTATAAGCGTTGCCGTAACGAAAAAAGCGTTTGAACAAGCTTACAGTTCGGTAAAAAGAGGTGGTACACTAGTGGTTGTTGGTCTTCCAAATGATGAACTGCCTATTCCTATTTTTGACACTGTGTTAAATGGAGTAACGGTAAAAGGTTCTATTGTCGGGACAAGAAAAGATTTACAGGAATCCATAGAATTTGCAGCCCAAGGAAAGGTACGTACAAACATAGAAATTCAACCGCTTGATCGTATTAACGATGTATTTGATCGAATGGAAAGTGGAAAAATTAATGGGCGTGTTGTTCTAACAATGTCATAAAAGTATCGATGTAAACATTCATTGGTCTTTTATTTCAAGACATAGGGGGAATTTTGAGTCTTAGATAACCCCCTATGGTTTTATTAAATACTTAAGGAAAATTTCTTCAAGATATCTTAACTAAAGAAAAAGACATTAGTATAAAAATTTGCAGAATGGCTTTTGTAAATGATTTCTTATAATAGGATAGGATATGTAAAATGTGAGTACAAAAGGAATGGAATTAAGTCCTAGATTAGTAAATTTTTTAAACTTGACAAAGAAACTATCCATTTATGGTGCAAAATAAATAACTGATAAAAGAGAAGTTATATAATCCTTCTTTTAAATATCCATGTATCCTGAAAAATGTATTTATAAAGAAAGAGGTGGATTAATCATGCTTCAAAGGATAAGCGATAAACTTTTAATTGATGCGTATGTTAAAGCAGTAACATTGGAGATTGATTCAGACTTTATTGATTTGCTAAAAAATGAGATATCCAGAAGGTTTCCAACATAGTTCTTAAAAAGGAACCCTTTAAATAAAAGTGCTTTTACCCTTTGATAGTAAGTTTTTTTAGCCTCTGGTACATGAAAGCCTATTAAACTTGGTCATACTGATAAAAATGTGTGATCAGTATGAAAAAAAAACAAACCCATTCATAATGAGTTATCTGAGAGTGGATCTACGATTTTTTCTAATTGTTATTTATTGACCTCAAAACCAATAAGGCTAGACTCCAAAACGTGTTCTTTATGTTTTGGAGTCTAGCCTTATTACAGATAAATACAATTCAGTCAAAACCTTGGCTTTCGGGGCAGCTACTTTTTTCGTTTAAGAGGTAACGAAGTTTTCTCATCGTAATTTGTAATCTTTTTGCAGCCTCTTTTCGGTTTCCGTGTGTATCTTTTAATGCTCGTAAAATAAATGCTTTCCCCACTTGTGACTCCAGCTGTTTAACCTGTGCAAGGATCTCTTCTAAACTGATTCCTTCTTTTTGTTCAAAGACTGTAAGAGTTTCATTTATCCATTTTTGCAAGTAACTTTCGAGGTGGCTTTTCTGCTTTTCTGTATTTATTTGTTTCGTTGTTTTTACGGGAATAGACGATCCTGCAGCATTATTGGATAACGGTAAATCGTTAGCAGTAATGATGGCATGGTTTGTATCCGTTAAAGTAACGATTCTTGTAATAAAGTTGGATAATTCGCGCACATTACCTGCCCAGTCATAGTTTTGTAATACTTCAATTGCGTTCTCAGAAAAGGTAATATCTATGTTTGAATACCGTTGTAGGCAGTGATCAATCAATAAAGGAATATCTTCTTTTCGCTCACGAAGGGGAGGAATCTTTAATTGAACAACATTTAAGCGATAAAATAAATCTTCCCTAAATTTCTTTTGTTGAACAGCTTCTTGAAGGTTTTCGTTTGTTGCAGCAACTAAACGAGTATTTGTACGTAAGATGCTTTCACTCCCGACACGCATGAATTCACGTGTTTCCAGCACGCGAAGCAACTTCACTTGTATGGAAGGTGAAGCTTCAGCAATTTCATCAAGGAACAGAGTCCCTCTGCTGGCAATTTCAAATAGACCTTTTCGTTGCTGTGTTGCGCCTGTAAATGCCCCTTTTTCGTGGCCGAACAGTTCACTTTCTAAAAGAGATTCAGAAATTGCTCCGCAATTTACCCCGATAAAAGATTCATGACTGCGTTGACTTGCTTGATGAATAAAGCGTGATAGCACTTCTTTTCCCGTTCCGGTTTCACCCTCAATTAAGATATTTACATTCTTCCCGGCTACCTTATAAGCAGTCTGGATTAACTGATTCATGGTTTCGTTTTGTCCCACGATAAGCCCCACTTCACTGGCTAAGCCTTTAATGTGTTCATCTGTGGAGGTAACATTTGAAACTAACAGATTATCCACTTGTTTTTCTAGTAAATCAATATTATCAAACGGTTTTTCGATATAATCACTCGCTCCGAGTTTGATGGCATCAACGGCTGTTTTAATAGTACTGTACCCTGTCATGATGATCGCCTTGCATTTTGGCTGTACTTTCTTTAAATGTTGCAATAAGGATAGACCATTCGCATCAGGTAGCTTTAAATCAATCATCGCAGCATGAAAATTTTGCAGAGTAAAGTCTATGGCGGAAAAATCCTTGCCACTGTTGACCACCTTGACATGGTATCCTTTTGATGTAAAAAGGTGGGATAGAAAATTGCCAACTTCTTTTTCGTCATCTACAATTAATAAGTTTATCATGATGTCACCTCAACATTTTTTGATTGTTGAAGAGGCAATTTTAATGTGAACGTGCTGCCCTTATTGAGTTTACTGCTGACTTCGATTGTTCCCGCGTGCGCTTTCGCGATACCAATACTCACAGATAAGCCCAATCCGGTCCCTTTTTCTGTTTCTTTTGTCGTTTGAAAAGGGTGAAAGATTTCAGATAATCTGTTTTCTTCGATTCCAATTCCGTTATCCATAACGGATAAGTGAACTTCATTTGACTGAAGAGATGTTTTAATGATGATTTCCTTATTTTTTCTAGATGAAAGCTCAAGGGCATCCTTTGCATTTAAGAGTAAGTTAATAATGATTTGCTCTATCTGTGGCTGGCTTCCTTCAATCAAAGGCAAATTCTCTTGAAGAAAGGGCTTTATCATGATCTGTTTTTTTCTAATTGATACTTTAGAAGATTAAGCACTTGTGCTACTGCTTCGTTTAAAGAACAAGAATCAAACACATACTCATCCTGACGGGAAAAGGTGAGTAGGCTTTTAATAATTCGTTTACAGCGATCGCCACAATTCTTTATGTCATTTAGAAGTGGAAACGATGGATCATCCCTTGTTGTGTTCCTTAATAACAGTTGAGAATTTCCTAAAATAGCGGTTAAAGGACTATTTAATTCATGGGCTACACCGGCAGCCATTTCTCCTATAGCCGCCAGTTTTCCTGAGTGGAGCAATTGCACTTCCATTTTTCGTTTTTCTGTTACATCCTTAATATAGGCAATCACCCCATACACCTGGTGTTCATTGTTGTGTACCGGATATGTATATAGTTCACAAGTCGAGTGATTTTGTAGATGAATTTCTTTATAGCCTGTTTTTTGGGATTGAAATGTTTCTCTAACAAGTGTTTTACAGGGCTTCTCTAACATGAAAAAGTCGTCTTTTTCGCTGATGTCAAAAAAGGTTTTAACGGAATCGTTAAACTGAAGCACATTTAAATCTTTATCAAAAACCATAATCATATCATCAACAGCTTTAAATGTATCCTCCCATTCCTGTTTTCCACGTAATACTTCGCTATATAATTGGGCATTTTCAATACTAACGGCTAGATGATCAGTAAGTTGTTCCAGAAAAGCAAGATCATCTATACTCCAGTCAGATTCGGCATGGCGGCCAATACTTAAAACCCCAATCCCTTTGTTTTTACTATAAATGGGCAATACCAAAATGGTTCTTAGGTGAAGAGCATTTAGGCATTCTTTTTCATAAAAGCTGGCATAAGAATCATTTAATCGTTGGAAAATGATTTGTCTATTTTTTAATGCTGACCAATAGAGAGAGTGTTCATTTGGTATAGCAGATCCTATTTCCATACAGTGACTGTCTTCTGGATAAACATTTGTTAACGTAAGGTTATCATTACGTAACAATAAAAGACTCAAACGATCAAATTGAACGAGTACTCTTAATTTATCTATCATATTTTTTAAAATATCTTCCAACGACATATCAATCTTAATACTTTTCATCACTTCATTTATGATTTCTAACTGCATATTTTTCTTTTTCAATTGTTCAACTGTTTTCTTTAATTCTGTGTAATAACTTTTTTTGGAAGATTCCACGCCGGTTAACAGGGCAATCATTTCATGTTTGTCTTCGAGCACGATTATTCACCGCCTTATAATACGTTTTTTAGTAAGCTTTTAACCTGTTCAAGATCCATATCACGGGGGTTGGTAATCATACACGCATCTTCAAGCGCTTCTTGACTTATGAAATCGATCATTTCTTCTGTAATGCCTACCTCTCTTAACCGTTTAGGTATTCCAATATCAATGGATAACTCTTTAACGAATTGAATAGCTGCATTTCCGGCTTCCCGTTGTGTCAATCCTCTTGTATCAATTCCCATAAATTCAGCCATTTCCGTAAATCGTCTAGGAGCAGCAATAAAGTTAAAGTCCATTACATAAGGCAGTAGAATGGCATTGATTTCTCCATGGGGCAAGGGGAACTTTCCTCCAATTGCATGAGAAATCGCATGGGCAGCACCTAAGATGGCATTTGAAAAGGCAAGTCCAGCCTGCAAACTGGCCATTGCCATTGCTTCTTTCGCTTCTTCGTTTGTTTTAGAAGCTGCTGACGGACGCAAATAGGTGGAGACAAGGGAAAGCGCATTTTTAGCCTGAACATCTGTGAGTGGTGTTGCGGCTATGCTGACATAAGCTTCAATTGCATGTGTAAGAACATCCATACCAGTTGCTGCAGTTAAACTACTGTCTTTTGTAACGAGTGTGTAAGGATCAATAATAGCAATATCAGGCACTAATGTCTTAGATATAATCGTCATTTTCTTTTTTTGATTAGAGTCAACTATAATGGAAAATTGAGATACTTCAGAGCCTGAACCAGCAGTGGTCATAATCATAATCATTGGGGGAAGAGGGTTTTCAATTTTATCTATGCCCTCATAATCACTGATTTTTCCTCCGTTAGTAGCAAGTATGGCAATGGCTTTAGCCGCGTCTAATGCGCTGCCGCCTCCAACTCCTATAATGGCATCACACTCATGCTCGATAAAAGCACGACAGCCATCAACAACTTCTGTATCCTTTGGGTCCGTTGTTATATCGATGAATGTTGCAAAGGGCAATTGGGATTCTTTACAGATATCCATAACTTTTTCCAGCCATCCAGCTTTCGCAACGCCATCATCACTTACAATCAATACTTTCTTCGCTCCAAGCCGCAGGCAAGCATCACCCGCCTGTCTTATCGCGTTTTTACCAAAAATAATTTCAGGTGTTACAAATTTATTAATGTGCATGATTATCACCTATTGAAAGTTTATTATTATATTACTTTTCTACATTACGGATGAAATGGCTTGTTTTGCATTTGTTGATTCGGAACCTCGCCGGTATAAAAACATTTGGGTGACATTCCCGGTCTTCGTATAAAGTATGATATACCAAAAGACAATCATACTCTTCCAGTACAGGAAAAACTGCTTTCCTGCAAGAAAGATCCTGCCCCATTCCTTTGCGAGCTCTTCCGCTTGTTCTCTACTTTTTGCAGGGTCCGAGCAAATATCACGGATGATCGTTTTGAATTTTATTTGCTTTTGGCTGCTGAATGTACTTATAGCAAATTTGGCTGCCTCATATTGCCCTCGTTCAGTTCGTGCAGTTGTTCCAGTTAATGAAAATAATAATTTTTATAAGCATGAAAAAAACCTCGCCCTTTTTGTTCTATATTCGGACAGAGTCTAAAAATCGGACATGCTCCTATAATCCATTCTACCATAACAAAATCTGACTTTTTTGAAAATAACGTCTCTTTTTGCTACAGACATATCCTCTCTCTCCTTAATATAAATAGGGTTTTCTTTTGGCATGGTTTTTGCAATAAAAGTGATGCAGGAAGGAGGGATTCATGCAGTTATGGATGGGTTTAATAAGAAGTATTTTGCCTAATAAACACATTAAATAAGGAGAGGATTTTAATTGGATTTGTCAATTCGCAATTTACTGGTAAGTAAAGGCATACAAACACCGGAAAATCATCTTGAAATGTTGGAAATTCGCTGGGAACGCCTTGAAACGTTCAAAAAGGATCTGAATCACGTCAAATTAGACGACCAAGATATTGCACTTCGCCATATTCCAGGAGGGGATCATGTTGAGTAAAGAAATTGTTTCAATGTCAGTAGAAGAATTAGCTCCTTTAATCCAAAAAAGAGTCATTTCTCCTGTAGAATTAACACAAACCGTTTTGGATCATGCCGAATCACAAAATGACCGAATTAATGCTTTTATTAAAATCGATCGTAAACAAGCTGAAGAAACGGCCCTAAAGGCTGAAAAGGATATTGCAAATGGCGATTACCGTGGAATGTACCATGGCATTCCGATGGGGATTAAAGATAATTTATATTTTAAAAATGAAGTGACAACAATGGCATCGAAAATCCATAATGAATTTGTCTCCGACTTTGATGCTACTGTAATCAGCAAATTAAGGGAAGCAGGCGTAGTCTTTATTGGCAAATTGAACATGCACGAATATGCTTGGGGTATTACAAATAACAATCCTCACTTTGGCGCTTGTCGGAATCCTTGGGATACTGAAAAAATCCCCGGTGGTTCGAGCGGAGGTTCCGGCGCTGCTGTTGCCGCAGATATGAGTGTTGCTTCGCTAGGTACGGATACAGCCGGATCAGTCAGAATTCCTTCTTCCGCATGTGGAATTGTCGGGTTAAAACCAACGCATGGCAGAGTAAGTAAATTTGGATGTTTCCCGCTTTCATGGTCACTTGATCACATTGGTCCGATGACGAAAACAGTGAAAGATGCTGCAGGGCTGTTGGAAATTATTGCAGGTTATGATAAAAACGACCCAACCTCTTTAAATGTTCCGGTAGGAAATTATTCAAATCAATTAACACCTGATGTTAAAAATTTAGTGATCGGGATTAATGAGGAATATTTCTTCAAACATGTTGATTCGGAAATTGAACAACTGGTTCGAAAAGGAATTCAAATGCTGGTTGATGAAGGCGCTAAAGTGGAAGAAGTTGCTATTCCGTCGTTGAAATATGCTGAGTATGCCGAAATGATCACCATTTTGACGGAAGCCGCAGCGATTCATCATCGCAACCTTTTAAAAAGACCCGAACAATTTGGCGACGATATTCGGCTTCTCTTAGAATTGGGGGAAATTCCTTCAGCCGTAGACTATCTGCAGGCGCAACAGCTAAGAAGACAAATCAAACAAGAGTTTCAACATGCTCTCAATCGAGCAGACGTGTTAATTACACCAACCTTGCCGATCATTCCGCCAAAAATAGGAGAAGATTATGCTGATTTAAATGGAGAAAAAGTGGATCTTGTTGACCATATCATCCGTTTTACTGGACCAAGCAATCTAACCGGACTCCCTGCTTTAACGGTGCCGTGTGGGCTTAAAAATGGAATGCCTGTCGGATTGCAAATCATTGGATCAGCATTCAAAGAAGAAACAGTATTAAATGTTGGCTTTGCATTAGAAAAAATGAACCTGATGAAAGGCAAAAAACCTAATCTAGTTATCTTTTAACTCTACGGGGTGGTGTCAGCGACGCTGGTACTACCCCATACCCATCAAGCAAACGCTGAAGAATGCTTAGAGTAGAGACGTTTCTGTAAGACACCCTCTAAGTCAATATTTACGGTTTTGCACCTTTCTCAATACACAAAGTCATGCGGGTTGTATTGAAGGCTGAATAAAAGCAGGTGAATACCTTTAATAATAAGTTAAGAGACAATTTAATATAGAATTGCCTCTTTCCTTTTAATCATTTTTTCAAATTTTGCTATTTCTTCTTTTGTCTAAATAAATCAACCGATTTATACCCTTGTGATAAGATATCGACCATTTGCGCTTCACGTTTTTCACGTGTTTTCTCCTGCTTAACAGAAAAGATATAGCGAGCCCAATCCCTTTGATATCCTGGTGAAAGTTCCTGATAAAATTTCAATTCATTAGGATAACCTTCCAACAGCTTTTCAATATCCTTAACATGATCCTCGTAATCCGCTACACACTGACTTGGAGCGGATGATTTTTTACCTTTCTTCTTTTCACGTTTTAATCCAACGACAGTAAATACATCATCCATACTCACCATCCGCGAGAATTTCACATCGCTATTTTCCACATATCCATCCTCGCCTACTTTCATTGCCGGAAAAATTTCATCTCTGTGAACAAACGTGTCATACCGCTTGTTTCCTTTTTTCGGATAGGCGAAGAATAAATACCCTTTTTCAAGCAATTGTTCCTCATCGATTACCCTTCGTGTATGTTCCACCATTTCATCAATCGTTTCAACAAAGATGAAAATAGCATCGTGCCCTCCTGATAATTCCGTCTTATACCCATTAAATACATCATAATCACTTGGCTGATGAAGCACAGCCATATTGTTATATTTACTCAGCTTTAATTTATCAATAATTGTCAAAACATACTCCTTTATTTTTCCATCTATTTTCTAAAAATATAGCATAAAACAATGATTGGTTCACTATTAGATTCAGACATTCTTCCATGCACTCTTAAAATGATCTTTTTAGACCTTATAATATAATTGTCATTGATTTTTATTTATCTTATACTTCAATTAATTCAAACATAATAATTCCAGATATGAAAGGATGATTAAACTGGGTACGGAACAACAGGTTACCTCCAATCTCACACTTAAAGAGAAAGCAGTTTCTTTTTTGCAGCTCGCAGCATCAGGGAAAGTTCGTGAAGCATACCGGCGATATATTGGTCCTGATTTTATTCACCATAATCCCTTTTTCCATGGCGATGCCGATTCACTTATGGTTGCGATGGAAGAGAATGCAGCCCAAAACCCTAACAAATTGCTTGAGATCAAACTCGCTATCCAAGAGAATGAAACCGTTGCCGTTCACTCCCATGTTAAGCAGAATCCCGGGGATCTTGGAGGAGCAGTCGTACATATCTTTCGGTTTCAAGATGGCCAAATCGTTGAACTGTGGGATATAGGGCAGCCTATACCAGAGGATTCTTCTAATGAGAATGGGATGTTTTAAAGTTCTTAAATAAGCCTGCTGGTGCAAGATTAATGAGAACCCAAATGTAAAAGAGGTGCCTGTTCCTCAGTGTCAGGCATCATACTCTATTTGTATTGCGAAAGAAAAGCACAAGATCGTTTTGTATAACAACATGGCCGTTTACAATTACAGTATCAAAGCCGATGTTAATTGCCGCGGCTGTTCAAATGTTGCCTGGTCGATAATAAAGAAATTTTTATTACATTTTTGAAGATTTCCTTTGTAAAAAAATTATCTATAACCGCCTATCATTTTTATAATAATGTTCATTAGTAGCTTTACTTTAAAAGCCAGATTCTTATTATAAAATAATGTTAACAGTCTTCAAATTCCTTCTCTCAATAAAAGGTGCCTTTCCGTATTATCACTAACACTATAATGCAGCCGGAGTCAGGCACCTAATTCCTGTCCTACTGGTATAAACTCATTCCTGTCCACTGCCAATAAGTACAATAGAAAACAACAGCAATCGCAATGTAAACCGGCATAAGAATGGCACTTAACTTAGCCAAAACGGCTGCATCATAACTTAAATCCCCATCCTCATAAAAGAGAAGCAGTGCTTTAGAACTGACAGGAAAAGTAATGCAATAATTCATCCCGATCAAACTTAAAAAGACTGCTGCAGAAGGACTCATCCCAGCTGACTGGCTAAAAAGAATGATCCCTGGAATCAGAACAATTGCCCTTGTTGTATGGGAAGTAATGTATAAATGGCTCGTTCCAGTGATCAGCAAAATTCCCAGTGCCATAATCCAGCCCGGAGCCTCGCTGAACAAAAAGAGAAAACCCGTTAATTTTCCTTCCAGCCATTGAACAATACCATTTTCAACCATGATTTTCCCAAGTGCCGTTGCTGCTGCAACGAACAGAATAAGATTCCACGATACTGATTTAATCCCCTGCTTCCAGCTGATGACACCGATGTTGGGAAGCGTTATAATGATTGCTCCAAGGATTGCTATAAAAGCAAGATCATAGCCATGGATGCTTTCAGTCATCCATCCTGCGATAAGGAAGGCAACCATTAATAAAGTTTTTATCTCCACCCTGGTTAACGGTTTTTTTTCCTGGATGTTTGGTTCAGCATGCCCGTTGGCTGATTCTTTTGATTCCACTTCTCGTCCCATCATCCAGTTTATAACCAAAACAGATAGTATTGTAACCGCTAGAGCAAACGGCATGCCCCACACAAGCCATTTTAAATAGGAGATGGATTGGCCTGCAGCAGTCTCTAAAAGGCCAATTCCAATGATATGAGATCCGGCTCCAATCAAAGCCGCAGATGTACTCATTAATATGACGATTGGCACAGTGATTGCAAGAACCCTTTTCTCTCGTGCAGATAGCCTGCTCCCAACATGCAGGATGAGGGGTCGTGCCATTGCGGCACGGCCGGAAGTGGAAGGGATAAAAAAAGCTGTAGCGAAAATAAATGACATAATCCCTAAGTTCATTCTTCCCGCAGTCCGGCTTTTTCTTAATATAAATTCAATGAATCGAGCAGCTAAACCTGATTGTGTAACAGCCTCTCCGATTATAAATGCCCCTACCATCAGCCATACGACTTCTTCCGAGAGAGAATTGTATAAAAACTCCTGGCTTCCGCCCTTCATTAAAACGATGAAGACAACCAGGGCCACTGCCACATATCCAGCTGGAAATTTCGTTGTGACCCAAAGTGTCATTGCGGAGAGAAAAGCAAATACCGATAACTTTGCCTTGTAGTCCAGCCCATTCAAGAACAAAATCACTAGTAAAAAGAATACATGTACCAGGATAATGGCAAACGTCCGCGTTGAAATCAGATCAATTAGTTTCAAAAAGTGATGTTCGCTATGCTTATGTTTTTCTATTCTTGTCTGCATATCAGACTACCCTTTCATTGACCCGGTCTCTTCTGGCAATTTTCAGCCCAATGGCTATTTGTCTCATGACAGATTCTGTGCTGTCTTCAATCCACTCAGGAGCATAGAGAATGGCTTTCTCAAGTGAAGTCGGCTTTTGAATGATACTTAAGAAAGCATCAATGCCGGCTTCATAATTTAATGCAGCTCCTTTACCAATCGTTCCGGTAATGGCTATAACGGGAATCCCATATTTTTTTGCAATCCTGGCCACTTCTGTCGGTATTTTTCCATGGGGAGTCTGGAAATCGATACTTCCTTCTGCCGTCAGCACAATGTCAGCGGCTGCAATTTTTTCTTCTATGTTAATATATTGCCTAATAAGACTGAAGCGCGGATGAAGAGATGCACCTGCAAAAGCAATCAAACCTGCTCCGAGCCCACCTGAAGCCCCGCTCCCCGGCAATAGCCTTACATCCATCGCGAAGGTATTCTCTATTAAGCTAGCATAATGTTCAATTGCATCAGATAATATGCCCACCTGTTCCCAGGTGGCACCCTTTTGTGGTCCAAATACTTTGGCCACGCCCCTTTCACCGCATAAAACATTCTCCCAGTTGCAGGCTACATCAATTGCGACATTTCTAATACGCCTGTCGATACCAGAAGCATCAATTTGCTTAACCTTCAGCAAATCAGCTCCGCCATTTATATCAAGAATTTCCCCATTGATATTCAAAAACTTAACTCCAAGTGCCTGTCCCATTCCAGCTCCTCCATCTGAAGTTCCAGAGTCGCCGCATCCGATTAAAATCCGATCTGCTCGATGGTCCAGTGCAGCAAGAATCAACTCGCCCACTCCGTAAGTAGTTGTTAATAAAGGGTTGCGTTCCTGAAATGGAACATGCTTCAGCCCTGCCACAGCTGCCATCTCAATAACAGCAGTCCGGTCCCCATTTTCTTCAAATAGGCCAAAATGGGTATGTATTATTTTGCCAACAGGCCCGGTAGCTTCCCTGTAAATTAATTCCCCGCCTTTTAATCGAGTAATGGTTTTGGCAAACCCTTCACCCCCATCAATCATAGGTAACACTTCAATTTCTGCTGACTCATTATATCGCATCGCTCCCCTTGCCATCGCCAAAGCAACATCCTCCGCATCCATGCATTCTTTAAACCCCGATGGTACAATTACAATCTTCATTTTGTTTTCCCCCTAACATATATGTACTTGTAATGTACCTCCCAAAAACTAGAATTCTCTGAAAAATAGATTAGAAATTGATTAGAAAGGAGGAAAAAGCTTCATGGCTGCAATTCCCCTCTGTCTTTCTTACTTTCACCTATTTTCCGGGTGCTTTCACTTTTTACAAATCCCGGCTAATCTAAAATAACCAAAAAAGGCGATAGCTAATTCGCTAACGCCTTTACTATTATATTCTTATCTCGCCCCGCAATGGAGTATCCCAATATAGAAAGTGAAATATTTATAAAACCATCAACATTATCATTCTGCTATATTACTGAACAACCTCTTCCCCCTGATAAATCCGAAACGCCGGAACAATCGTATCCGACACAATCTCTTTCCCTTTTTCCCGAATGAAGTCCAATTTATAATACGCGTCGAATCTCTGGCTGATTTCGGTTTTCACCAATTCAGGCGGAGTGACAACGATGAATTGGAATTTCAGTTTATCGGCTACGGCGAAGATTGGGTCAAGCACATGGGCAGATGCCGCTTGTCCGAACGGATTATCACAGACTAACGGAACCCAGCTTTGGTCAGTTTCGCTCTTAACGGATAGGAGCATCATCATCATGACCATGCGGGCGGATAGTTTTTGGCCGCCGCTGCCATCGGA
Source organism: Bacillus sp. J33 (assembly GCF_000518885.1). Lineage (GTDB taxonomy): Bacteria > Bacillota > Bacilli > Bacillales > Cytobacillaceae > Cytobacillus. The sequence goes on from NZ_JAEL01000010.1 coordinate 55,116, forward strand.
TTTGGTTTTTGAACCCTGGTTGATCGTCTGCCAGGTTGAATAATGCTCGCCCTGCGGCTTACCATACATGAAGGCATTGTCTGTACGCATGTTATAAACCAGGAGCTCGGGGTAACGATTCCTGAGAGCAACAAACAAAATCTGCTCATCACTGATGAGCTGTTTGATTTCCTGATCCAGCTCCAGATTATTGTCATCAATTATCTCAAATCGCTTCGTAATTTTGCTAATGGCCGAAACGAAATGCTGTTTCAGTAAAGGTTCAACATCTTCCGCCTTTTTAGGCAGGATGTCTTCTTTAAGCTGAACGAGCGGGAAAGATCCCCTTTCATTCTTAAGCTTCATTTTCGCAATCATGGAACGAATCGCCTCTGAAATGCTCATCACCTTTATGCTCGCACGGCTGGCCCAGAAATTTTGCGCTTTCTCTGCCCGTTCCTTGTCGCGTTCCAATTGCTCTAAGCCGCTCTGCGAAAAGCGCTTCATGTTTTGGACCACACTTTGAATATGCGTATAATGCCTTGTATCCATGTGATCGAGGGTGGTTAAGACTTCGTTTTTAAAGCGAATCTCCCAGTCCTTGCCTTCAATATTAAGCTTTAAATTGCGCAGGGATTGTTCAATTTTCGCGTGCTTCTCCTGGCCTTCATCCTGAATATCCTGATGTTCCTCACTCCAGGAGATAATGCTTTGCCTTCCCTGACTTTTGATTTTCTCGACATCTTCTTCCGTAAAGGCAGCCGCTTCCTCTTTCAGAATAACGGATAGTGTTAACAGATCACCTTCAAAACCAGCAATGTTTTGTTCGGTTTCTTTTTTGCGCTCTTCCGCTTGCTTTATTTCTGCTTTGGTCTGTTTGGTCTGGTCAGTGATTTCAACCGTCTTGACTTCCAGGTCAAGCTCTTCCCATTCTTCAGGCTGTTTGTCATGCCTGTCCACTTTCTTTGCTGCCTTTTTACGCTGATCCATCGCATGCTTTAAAGACGTTTCTGCAACGGTTACAGCCTTTTCCTGTCCGCGTTCCTCTTTTTCTGCTGCCTTCGTTTCCTTAGCGGCAGTCTGTACCATATTTTCCAAGATGCTCATCGGTTCATCCGGTTCTGAAGTTTCCTTCCACTCTTCGTTAAGAGCATGAAGCTTTTTCTCCAGCTTCTTTTGCTGCTTCTGTTCCGATTCTCTTGTCGCTTGAATCGCAAGCAACTCACTGGCTTGTTCTTCTTTCGATTTTTGAAGCTGCTTCAATTCATCGATGCTTCCGTTGATCTCTTCCAGCATATGGGAAGATAAACGCGGGACCTCTTCAGAAGCTTCAGCCTTCACTGCTGCTGGGAAAGCTGCACTTTCAATAAAAAAGCTAATCTCCTTAATATTTTGCTCGGTTGATAGCTTCCATTCCAAATACGTTTGGCTCCACTTTTCCTGCAGGTCAATGATCGTTTGGTGCTCGCTGGCAATCTCCTGCTGAGCGGCAGTGAATGCATCCTTTTGCTTCTCTTTTTCCTGCTTCACCCGTTTATTTTCCTGATGCAGCGACTTTTCACGGTCAAATTTCTCAAGCGTTTCCACATCTTTTAATAGTTTTTCAACCTTTTCTTTTGTCTTCTCCAGCTGTTCTCTGAGTCCCAGCTGCAGTTCTTTTTCTTTTTGCTCCTGCACGATGATTGCCTGTAATTCAGTCTTCTTGGCAATCATCGCTTCCTGCTCCTGATTCAATGCCCGATTGATATCACTGGCCAGTTCATTGGCCAGGAAGCGGTCGATTTCTTTTAAAATTTGGCGCAGGCCTGTTTCTGTTTTTTCTAATTCTGCAAGTGTATCTTTCTTTTCTTCTATTTGTTTTGCAATCTTAATTTTCCAGTTCGTGAACTGATTTTTATCCGTCAGCAGCTCCTTCTCCGTGCCGGTAATCATTACAAAGGAACTCTGCTGATTTTCGCTCGTCATTTCCTCCCGCATAAAAATTGGAACCGGGCTCTTAAACATTCTTCTCGCAAGGACCTGCTTATTGATTTTTTCCCATTGCGGCCTGCTGACGACTAACCCATATGGAAGGAGCGGATGCGCAAGCATAAGGTTCGCCATTTCCTCCGGTCTTAAGGATTGAAGAAATTGGGACCCGTAAAACACATCGATCCCTGTCTTCTCATCAATCCATTCCTTCAGTTCCTTCACATCATTGTTCGCAATCCAGAAGTGCTCATCATTCAAGGCATAATCCAGCTGCGCTTCCCAAAGCTCTTTTTTAATTTCTTCCCCCTGCTCCCGATTCTGAATGAGGAGCTCTTCCACTTGCAGGGCATACTTTGATAAAAGCGCGTTCGTGAACTGCTCCGTGACTTCATCCAATAGCCCATGCAATTTATCAGCTAGCTTCGCTTCTCTTCCATGCTGCTCTTCACTTTTGACCTTTAACGCTTCACATTTTTCCTCAGAAAACTGAATGGATTGAGCGAGCGTACCATGTGCAGATGCAAGCTGATTCTGCTTTTCATTTGATTGTTTATCTTTTGCCTGCAAATTTTCCATACTCTCTTTTTTGATATCAATTTGCTTTGACAAATTCTCGATAAACCCCTCTAAATCATAGGTTAAGCGATCCCCGAATTCTTTGATGAGCTTTTCTTCTTTCGACTCGAATTCATGAATCTGCGTATATAAAAAGTCAATTTCTGTATGAAGCTGGGCGATTTCTTTTGTCTTTTGTTTATCCTGCTTCGAGAGATCATTCGCTTTTTTCTTCAGGAACTTTTGATATCCCGCATACTGTTTAACCGCTTCTTCAATGGCCGCAGAAGACTTCTCCCATTGCCGTGCCGCTTCTTTTTTAACTTCTTCCATTCTTTGATTCACTTGCTCTAAACCGCTGTTTTGCTCTAGCTTAGCAATCTGCTGGGAAAGTGCGCGAATGCTTTGTTCCCCTTCATGCCATTCTTTCAATAACAGCTGAAATGCCAGCTCGTCTTTTCGCTCCTGCTTTGCCTTCACAGCTTCCTGCAGGATCGTATGCTTCTTCTGTTCTTCCTCTAATTTTTTCTCCCAATCCATCACTTCCCGATGGGCTTTTGCATACTCGAGGTTATCTTTCTGAAAGCGCAGATCCACTTGCTTGCTTGATAAATTTTCGATTTCCTTTTCCAGCTCAAGCAGGATTTCTTCTTCTGTTTTTTTCAAATGCTCCAAAGCCCCAAGCAGCTGTCTTCCAACCTTGATGCTGTTCTCAACAATTTCTTTTTGCTCAACACCCTTTGCCAGACTTTCTTCAAAAGGAAGAATATCTTCCAGGAACTCCTTATGAGCCTGCTCTCTTTTCAGCAGAACGGGCAGATCCTTCGCGATACTTGCCTGACTCTTAAAAATCTCCACCAGATCGTTCTTTTGGTGCTCTGTCCGATGCAGAACCTGACTGACAGTAGGGATAATTCGCTTCTTAAACAGGGAATGATCATCCTCAGCACCTTCAAAAAACTTTCCAACTCCGCCTTCATCTTTATTAATATCTTTCATAATATCCCAGTCTTTGCGGTTAATGCCATATGTATCAAGGATGCGGTAGTGCTTCTTTGTATCCCGGTAAACATCATACCCATTCCATTTTAAATAATCTTTCAGGCCTTCCGTATCAGCGGCTTCCCCATCTTCATAGAGCGGAATATGATCAAGCGATGCTTCTTCTTTCCGTTCAAACTCCCTTGTATAAAACGTAATATTCGGGATAATTTTCGCTTCCTGTTCCAGCGTTTTGCTTTCTCCGCTTTCCTCGTTCATGGAAATCCGCTGTTCAGCTGAAAACATTCCGCCTGTCACTAAGTGTCTGCGGTCAGCACCATCCAGCTCCCATTGAATGAGAACATGAAAGGTATAAGGAATGAATTGCTCTTTATTATTAAAAAAGAATTGCTGATAATAGCGGTTATTCTGTTTTCCCCAAGCCGTTCCTGGCTTGAGAATCTGGAAGATGGTTTGCAGGAAAACCCCTTTCCCGCCTCCATTCATCATGGAAATGAGGCCGTTTGTGGATGTCTCCTCGTTATGGAAGTTAAACGTAGTGTCCTTATACTGTTTTTGCATGCCATCATATTTCAGGCCGGCAATTCTAATTCGATGGATTTTCGGCATGCTTAACCTCCTCAGTCTTCATTAATTCCTTGAACATTCCATAGCGGTCATAATCATGATACAGGTATTCAATCCGCTCAAAAAGCTCCTGCTTCGGAATCGCTTTTGGGATATCCTCCCTATCCAGGATCACAATCAGACCCTCTGTTTCCAATAATCGCATGGCACTTGCTATCAAACCGATACGAGTCCGGCGATTGGCTTTCTTAGCTCCGTAGTCCTCCGTGTCGACCTCCATGTATTTCCAGGTTGTCACTACATCCTTCATATCAATTTTTTCATCTTCTCCGAAGGCTGGGTTTGCTTTAAGAATGGCATCCCAGTTCATGATGACATCATTGACTTGCCGTTCCAATGCATAGTAGCTGATTCCCTCTCGCTTCGTACGTATTTTAGCAGCCTGGTTACGGTCGATGCTTGCTAAAAAAGCCATAATGACAACACTAATCAGATGAAAGTGTTTCTTCGTTTCAATTTGCTTATGCTTCTCTTTCATATGAGTAAAATTCGTAGCAAAGACGGAGCCGGTCGGCTGCACAATCAACTGAATCCGTTTTGGCGATTCAATGATATAGGTGCCAGATTCGTCTGCCAGTAAAAGAACCGTCTGTCTCACTTCAGGATCAAAATACGTCTGGAAATGTTCGCTGTTTTCGTCGATGACTTTTTCTTTTAATAGAGTAAAATAGACAGCTGATGCTTTTTTGATTGTTTCTGCACTCATCATTTCTCCTCCTGTACACAAATCTTAAACGGGGTTATTTTCATTTGATACCAGAGGAAAGGTTCCGCTCGATGATCAAACTCGGTATAAATTTTCAGGCCTTCAAACACTTGAAATTGCGGGTACTCCTGCATGAGTTTAAAAAGAAGAATTTCCCGTTCATCGCTCAATGTTTCTTCCTTCCGGTGCAGCACCTGAACCTTCAGCGGCTTTTTATCAAACATCATCCATAAATCAATCGTTTCCGACTCTTCAAACCATAAATCCTGGACTTCCAGCGGCAGCGTCGATAAATCGGCTAATGAAAACGCTCCGTACGTTTGTAAATATTGAAAAACATAGCTCCATGCCTTTATGACAGAATCCCAGTTCGTTACCCGCTGATAAGTAATGTCTGCTTCTTCCTCTTCATCTGCCAGCGTCTCTGTTAGCTGCTTTTCATCAAATTCCTGTTCGCCCCAAATCCAATCCAGCGGCAAAATAAATTCATTCTTTGGTGAAAATAAAGGCGAAAGCACCTTTTCAACTGTTTCGAAAGAATGAACACCTTCCTTCACAAACCAATTTTCATAAATATGTTCCCGAAATGAAACCAAGCTGGTTTCCCAAAACAGAGATGGGTTTTCCGCCTTTAATTTCATCTCATAGGAGATATTTTGAATGACCAGCTTGGCAAAACGGTCATGCAATTGCCTTGTATGGCCAATTTTCTCCTGAAGAAGCATCAATTCTTTTTGAATCAGATCATCTTCTTCATTTCTTCGTTTCGTTTTTTCAATCATGCTGCTAATAGTGCGGAAGTGATTTTTTTCTTCTTCGAATTGCTTTTCGATTTCCGCACGATTGTCGGCCCTTTGCATTTCTTCTTCCATCAATAAGATTTTGGGATTGTTGATCATTTCTTTATGAAAGGAGAATTCTTTTGCCATTAAGCGGTTTACCCGTGAAATGAGGTGATCGAGGTTTCGAGTAGCTTTGCGGAAATTACCATTTTTGATCAGCTGCATACTATAGAGCTGTTCAATCGTGATCGAGAATTCCTCAGCCATTTCCCTGCTCATAAAAATCATTTCCTGAGAGACATCGGTGAGTTTGTAAACAATGGACCCGCCCATCTCCAGGTTTGTATATAATTCATCCATCGTGACATAGCGAAAAACCTGAGTCTCCCATGATTGCCTGATTTCATCGTAATATAAAGCTTCGAATGGTTTACTATACTCTTCTTTTCCCTGATATAAAAGCCCGCTTGTAATCCGTTCAATTTGCTTATCATCGGCTAAAAGCTTCATTTGTTTAATCGAATCTTCCACCATATACCTGATATCCGATTTCCGCCGATGATCATCATCGTTCAGTTCCCGATAAAAGATGGTAAGGAGCACCTGCATGAGAATCGTTTGAATATGAGGCTTCAGCTCACCGACTTCCATTCCCCTCCCAAGCTCAAACAATGGGTTTAAGCGCTGCATCCGCTGGGCGAATCCTTCCCATGATTCGTTCACATCCATCTCCTCCATGTTTCAATTGTCAAGACTTCCTGAGGAATCCGTTTATTTTCCTGCCATAATTGCATTAATACTTCTTGCTCTTCTTCCGTAAACCATTGAAAGAACACATCCCGTGATTTGAGATTTTGAACCTGGCCGCTTTTCTGGTCATTTCTTTGATCAAGACATTCGAGCATTTTCCGATAAATCTTCATAGCAGGCTGGATGCAGCAATCCGGATATTTTTCGATAAGCCGGGTAATGATCCCGTATCCTGCAGCATCGAGATCTCCTGCGTAATAGAAAAGATAGGACTTTGGCGGAAACATCTGAAAGAAAAAGGAAAAGCTCCGTTCAATTTTAGTGCCTTCCCCATAAATGATCAGTTCAGGCTCATAATCGAGCTGATCCGCTTCTAATAATTGAATGGAAGTATGAAAGAAAGATAGATTTTCGACAATCAGCACCCTCTGAATATCTTTTAACTCTTTCCCCTGCTTCATCCAAAAAACAAAAGGCTCCCCTAAATTTAACACTTTAAGATGCTCTTCAGATATTCCAATTCTAGCTAAAAAGCCTTTTCCATCAGGAAAGCTTATACCGTCCAGCAAGAATTTTTCATGGCCAAAGAGCTCCAGGCTTCTTTCTTCAAGTGACACGATTTCCCGGTCCTGGCTTGATTGAAGAAAAGCATATAAATTCTGGATACGATTCCATTCCTCCTTCGTTTGCCATTCAGGATGCCGCTCATAAAAGGAAAAATCAAACTGATCACTCAATTTCATCATCTCAAGACGATCCCATCTGTCAGCCTGAACTTTTATATTTACCCAGTAATACAATGGCAGAGCTGGTGTCCTGCCATTGTATTGATTATTATGTATAGGAATCAGTTGACCTTCATCTACTAATGTTTGGATGGCTTGATAAAATAACGAATAACCGTCCATTTCAACATAATCATTTAATAGCTTACGCAGCTGAGTTTCTAAATCGTTAATGCTAATTTTCTTTTTTTGCTTAGGATGTTGGATATCTGCGATAAAACTTCTTATCCTTGTTTCAATTATATCGATTGTGGTTCACCTTCTTAAATCTATTAACTATTGAATAGCCAGCTATCCAACTTACGACAACCTTAATTATAACGAATTGCGTAATTCTTGGTAAGTGAATTACTCTTAATAAAAAGGCATGGCCTCTAATCTAACTTATAGCAATGGTACTTACTTGCCTTTCTCTACTTTCTTTTTTAAATATCTTTTATTCTTTGCTATCAATAAAAGCGTGCAGCTTTTTGGATAGGTGTTCGGCCACTCATTCATTAACGTATTAATGCAATGGGGGTCAGGCACCTTTATTTTATTAAATATTATTGAAAGTACAGATTTAATAATGCTAGTCCTTATTCCAATGTTGTGTATACATAACCTGATAAGAATTTACAATTATAAAATAAATACTCTCAGCATTTTCCATGAGAAGATCTCTCATCTTCAGCCATGCCGTAACTTTACTGGAACTTTCAATCATTAATTCTTTCATCACCTTATTGTCTAATGTTGTTTCTGGTGCATTAGCATGGATATCTTCCAGAATTGTATTTCTAAAACAATAAGCGGTTATTACATTACCTTCTTCTCTTTCCGAAGGCTTTATTTGCAAGTTGGAAACTCCCAAACCGACTCCCATTGTAAGTATCCCTATAACCTCTTGCCTAAAATCGCTTGATGCTATTTCGGTTAAATATTTAGAAAAATACTCCATTTCTTCCTTTTTAACGCCTTATAAATCCGCTAACGAAGTAATTTTGTCTAAAATATCCAAACTTGATCACCATCCCTATGGTTTTGAGGAGTCCTAATCTGGCTCGCCTTTAACACTAGTGTACCTGAGCCCGGCTGCGTAAATACGTTAAAGACTATGGGAACAAGCACCTTTTTTCTCTAATTATTGCATTGGTATTGTTTTCATTATTCTCTATCGTCTTTAAACCCTTTGGAACTGTGAGGATTATTTGTGCTAATCGTTCCTAACAAAAAAAGCGCGCAGCTTTTATGCTGTACGCGCTTTTTTTAAATAGCAAATGAGTGATTGCCGATTTTTTTCACAACTTCACGAGAAAAGATCCACTCACTTGTAGCTGTTTCAGGATTGTAAAAGTACAGGAGTTCTCCGTTATTCTCTTTATCAATGAGGGCTTTCTCAACGGCCTTGATTGCTTCATTACTGGCAGGTTCATTAATGGAACCATTTTGAACAGGTTCAAAAGCATTCTTCTGATAAATAACATCCTTGACTGAATCTGGAAATTGCTCGTGCTCAACACGATTTAAAACAACGTCTGCAACGGCAACTTTACCTTCGAACGGTTCGCCTTTTGCTTCAGCCTGTACAAGACGGGCAAGCAGCTTTTTTTCTTCCTCTTTGATAAAGCGATGATCCGTTACGGAAGACTCTTTCGTGACAACCTCAACTTTTTTATATGTTAATGCTTCTGCAGTCTTTTGATCTACTGTCTCAGCATCGAAATGATTCGCAGGAAAAATGCTATATGAACCCATTATGAGTGAAATTGTGATAACAAATGTAAATAAATTTTTCATTTGTAAACCTCCTGTTTGCAGTTTTTAGGATAAAAACAGGCCTTTTACAAGGCTAACAGGTTTACAATGATATCTCATTAGTGAATAAGTGGGAGAATTACCAATCATGAAAAAGGTATTATATTTCCATTACCAAGTTTAAAAATTGGCTTAACAAGAAATGGACAATGTGTACATTATAGTCTTGTAAGGTTCTCTGAAAAGTCCCCCTATGCTTTTATCTGCTAAGAACAAGTCAAACAAATATCTAATTGGTATTTCTTTCTCATTTCCTTGACTAGATAAGCTCATACTTTACCTTGAATACATTCTCATCTTAGTTCTCTTCGTTTTTGACATACAAAAAACCTCCTACAATTTAAATGTAGAAGGCTATAGATTGCATTTTGGGCAAACGGTATCGTTAAATTATAATGAACCCATAAAACTAGACACGATGAGGAGATGTTAAAGTAGGTCTAGAAAAGAAACCGATTTACACCAGAAATTAAATCTAAATCTTGCTAGAAGTCCTGAAAGAAGAAAAGCAATAAGTGAAATTGCTTCATCCCATGGGATTCTGTGAATCAGATCCGTATGGCGGAACACATTCCTTGATCAAATGCCTCAGCTGTTTACCAATGTAAACAAAAAGTCCGATAAAATGCAAGGTGAGTATGAAGAACAAATAGAAATTCTATACGCCGAAGTTGGCCGTTCTAACCACGCATTTGTCGTGGCTTATAAAAAAATCTGGTCTTAAGGAGTAGAGCTGAAAGAAAGACATGATTAATTGGAATGATGCAGAACTTCCCATTACCGCACAGCTTAACTACTCGGACTCAATCGATCAAGCTTGTATTATAAGCCGGTTAAACCTCTCCGGAAGAAATTCTAATTAAACATAAAATCGGCGAGATTTATACGAAGTATCCCTTTTGGCTCTCGTAGCATCACAGCCGTTCTAAATGACAATGGGATCTTAATTAACCGAAAAGCCGTCCAACGTCATATGAAAGAGATAAATTGCCGGCATATCACCGGGTCCAAATCTTAGTAAACCAATCTTGAGCATCGGATTTATCCTTATCTGCTTATGAATTTGCCCATCACTCTCTCGAACCATGTCTGGGGTATTGATATTACGTATATCCGGCTTCAACACAACTGGATATAACTTTTAGCAATCATCGACTGGTATTCAAGTTATGTGGTCAGGTGGGAATTAGATCAGACTCTTGAAATCGACTTTGTTTAGAGGCTGTTAAACGAGCCCTATCACAAAATAAACCAATCATTATCAACATTGATCAGGGCGGCTATTTTACCAGCCCGAAATACATCGACCTTGTGTTAGATAAAGAAACCCTAGAAAAAGATGCCTGTCCCCTTATTCATTAACGTATTAACGCAACCGGAGGCAAGACCGTTTATTCAAATAATTTAACAAAGTATTGAAAGCTGAATAGAAAAACTGAAAACCCCTATCAGCCATTAAAATAAGAGGGTTCCCCAAATTGAGCTTTCTTGTCTGCTTATTTATCCTATCCTGCTCCAGATTATTACTTAGGCTCTGAAGCACTTTCTCTTACAATTAACTTCGTATGAATGGTCACCTTTTTACACACTTCCCGTCTTGAAGAAATCTTTTCAAGCAGCAAGTCAACTGCTGTTTCACCCATGATTTCCGTATATAGTTTTATTGTAGTTAGAGGGGGAACCATATATTGAGCAGAAGCCACATCATTAAAACCTACAATACTAAGTTCATCTGGTATTTTCACCCCGAGCTCGTAAGCGGCCTTATAGCATCCAACAGCTATTGTATCATTAGCCACAAACAATGCGGTTGGTCTATTTTCGTTCTGCAGCATCTCTTTTAGAATGTTATAGCCGTCCTTCGGATTATAGCCGCCGATTCTTACAAACTCTTCTCTGTATATGTTTTTTTCCTTTAAATATTTTTCGAAAACATCCTGTCTCAAGTCTTTAAAACGGTTGCCAAACATATCTGTATCTACTCCGCCGATAAAACCGATGTTTTTATGACCTAATTCAATTAAATAATTGAGAGCGCTAGTAGTCGCAGAATTGAAATCGATTACAACAGAATCAAAAAAAGACGGATCTGGATTTGAATCGACAAAGACACATGCCTTGTCAAATTCCTTTATGAACTCGATATCCTCCTTTTTGAATGTCCCTAAGCAAATAATTCCATCAATCTTTGCTAAACTTTTCTTTGTTTCATTCTTTCCGATACGATAGATATCGATTCCTTTACTTTTTAACTTTTTTTCTAAAGCAACTCTTATTGAAAGATAGTAGGTATCTACTAATTCCTCTTCTAGAGAATAGGAATAGTATAGTCCTATCTTCCGTTTGCTTCTTGATTTTTTCTTAGAAATGACTTCATAAGCTAATTCTTCTGCCGCTTCAAAAACTCTTCTTCTTGTTTCCGGTGATACGTTTAGTGTTTCATCATAATTTAATACTCTTGATACAGTAGTGATTGAAACCTTGGCTAAATCTGCTATATCCTTAATTGTCGCCATACATTCTACCTACTTACATTTTTTATATTCTTTATTTTACACGATCTTGTAAACAAATCATAAATTAGGTAACTTCTTTTAAGTGTTTCTTTTTTAAAAAAGTGAGTTTTGTTTCAGATATAATAATCGCAGTAAGAATGAGAATTGCTCCTATGATCATTTTTATTGTCATTAATTCACCGAGGATGGTAACGGAAAACAACATTCCCCAAAATGATTCTGTGGAAAGAATGATTGCGGCCTTTGTTTCGGTTGTAAATTTTTGAGCCACTGTCTGTAATAAAAATGCTACTGTCGTTGAAAAGATCCCTAGATAAAACAGGGAATTAATCCCTTCTCTTTCGTACGAAAAGTTCATCTCACCTTTAAATAGGATAACAATAAAGCCAATCACTGTTGCCGCAAGCATTTGAATGATTGTTAAAAGTACAGGATCCTCTTCTTTAACAAATTTTGCCGTGTAGAATATATGAAAAGCAAAACCCAAGGCACAGCATAATGTCAGTAAATCTCCAATATTGATATCAGAAGAGAGCTTTAGTGACAATATCCCTACTCCAACTATGGCTAATACTGCACCAAATAGTTCAAACTTATCGATTTTTCTTTTGTACAGGAGGTAACCGATAAATGGAACGATCACCACATTCACGGCTGTCAAAAATGCATTTTTTGAGGGTGTTGTATATTGCAGCCCTACCGTTTGCAACGCGAAAGCCAAATATAATAACAATCCGATTATTGTTCCTTTTAATAATGTTTTTTTATTGCTAAATTTCAGCTTTTTATAAAAAACAGCACTTAGAAGGATGAAACCAACCAAAAATCTACCTGCCATTATTTGGTAAGGAGTGTAGTACTCAAGGGAGATAGCACTTGCAACAAATCCGCTTCCCCAAATGATTGCAGTTACCATAAGACTAATTTCCCCAAGATATTTCTTCATGTAATCCTCCAAGTTATTATTAAAAAAGTACTGAACTAGCGACTAGTGTAATTCGCTTTTCTGATTTAAAAGTAAAAGAAACACACTTGACGTCCATGTAAAGGAGGTATCTACTAATCCCTTTCCAGTAATAGGATCAAAGTTTTCTGCCATGCCGCCAACTAAAGTGAGATTTAAAAACTTTTCGCTTAGTCGATTTCCTGCTTCACAATATCCGTTGTTTCTTAAAGAATCGATAAAAAGGTATGTGACAGGAGCCCAAATGGGACCAAGCCAGTAACCGTTTTCTTTATAAAACTTACTATTTACACACTCTGTAGCTAGTCCATATTCTGTTTCAAAATTCTCTTCAAGATCGGATACTAATTTGTCAACAATGTTTTTGTCCAATCTATATCCAATTATTATTGGTAATCTAAGGATTAAACTAGTTCTTATATCGATTTTTTCTCCTTCTTTTCCGACACGTCCATAAAAGCCGTCTTCATCGTAAAGTCTTTCCATTAAAAACTTAAAGAGCAAATCTGCTTTTTCTTTAAAACCTTTTGCTTCCTGTTCTTCACCTAAATTTCCGGAAAATTTAGATAGGATATCATACGATCTGATTAAGAAGCTGGCAAGGTCAGGCGCTTCTACAGGCATACCTTTATGAAATAAAGAAGCATTATCCCACCCTGAATCGTTTCCATGCTTGTAATGCGGCAATCTGCCTTCATATGTTCGAAATGAATCAAAGTATTTCATTACTTTTTTAGTAGACTCATATACTATTCTTAATCGGTTTTCCTTCTTAAAGTAATCATTTTTTTCCATGAGCTTTTCGTACGTAATGGCAAAGATAGGGGGTTTTATACAGTTATAGGAGACAAATTTATCGTTTACAAAGTCGGGATATACCCCAGATTCATCTTGAGTATCCATGAAAATTTTTAGCTGAGCATATGCGAGTTCAGGATATTGCTCCCCTAAATTTAATGCATTGAAACAATTATCCCAGGACCAAATATTATACATCCAAAGCTTAGACATATACATGGCGTAATCCTTTAAAATTCCATGAGGGTGAACGACGCTCGACCAGGTAATATAGGCTGCACGCTCTGTGGAGGAGCGATACTTTTCGCTGCCCTTGTTCATATTATCGAACCATTCATTATATATTTGTTCGATCTTTTCTTTTCCTTTACTAAAAGTATCGTAATCCTTTTTATCACTAAACGTTCGATAGCTCTCGATGACAAAGTGTCCATTTCTAATCCGAATATCTACGAAATCATTTCCAATGATATTCCAAGGTGCATTAACGGATATTTCACCTATTACCTTAGTAATTTTTAGCTTTAATTCTTTTGGATAAATATGGTATTCAAATACTCCATCTTCCAGCTCCATGAACGTATCATATTTTACCTTTTTATCTCTCAATCTCAATTCTACACCTTTAACTTCGATATGTAGTTCGTCTTCTTCCGGAAGGATGATTTCTGCATATTTTTCAATATCATCTTGAAGAAAAAATTTTAAAGATGTTTCAGAAGCAATGATATCAAACGGCTTTTCAACCCCATCTTTTAAAAGGTCGATTTTGAATAGCCTTGAAGGTGCCTCGTCCCCGCCATGGACATCGCGAATGTATACTTCCTCTGAATCCTTTTCTTTAGAAATGCAAAAATAAGATCCAAACCTTGAAAAAGGTATTTCTCTTATGTCTAATTTCATACTACTCTCCCCTCCATAAGGAATCAATCAATAAGCAGGGGGGCCCTGCTTATCATCTAACCTTAAAAAATTTGCTTTCTTCTACAAGGTCATCTTTATTAATTTTTCGGATTTCTAGCTCGATTTTAAAGTCTTCAATTCCCACTCTATATTTTGGAAGCTGCTCTTCACCACAGCTATTGCTCCCAAGACCGCTTTGCCGGAAGTCAATCGTTAAGACATGATAAGGCGATTTTTCAATTTTTCCTCGATGATTCGCTTCTTCAAGAGCACTTGTTTCGTAATCATGAATGGTAAAATCTTTTAACTCTTTAAAATTCATTAAAAACGAGTAATCTCCCTTAGATAAGGCAAGGAATGATGTATCACATCTTGAACCATTTTCCTGTGGATATACATAATTTGTATGCATTTCTTCTACGGTTTTACGATAAAGTCCTATGCTTTGGCTTCTCTTGCTGTCTTGATAGCTTTCTGACTCTCCTTTTCCATACCATATAACATCACTATACTCATTGTTGACATTCATCGTAATGCCAATTCTCGGTATCATTTGCGGGATTTTTTTTCCTTTAATTACTTTATTTCCTTTCAATTGAAGGCTCAGGAAACCTTTATTTGTAATTCTGTAATTATACATGAGATGAAATCCCCAAGCTTGGTTGATCGAAGAAAAATACTTCTCAATTTCAACATCTACATAGCCTTTATGCATCTGGTGACTCATAGATACGAGCTGCTCTTTTGTATTTTTTAAGAAGTATTTATTGATCCAATCAGCCTTCTTATACATATCATTATCAATGACTGCTCGCCATAACGTAAGTTCAGGCCCCTTGCTTATAATATTTTCGTCATTTACGCTAAATGATTGCAAATTTCCATAAACTTTTGAAAAAACGATTTTGCACTCATCATTTTCTACTATTAAAAGGAGATTATCATCTAGTACATTCAATTCTGATAATTCGTTATCATATTCATTTTTTACAGTTTTCTCAATCTTTGTTGCATCGATAAGAAGTGCTTCTTTTGTGATAAAATGCCCTTTGCTGGCATACAAAGTATCGTTTGGCTCCAAATAGCTTAGATGGATATAAACCTCATCATGTTTTAATGCTTCTTGAAGACTTAATGGCAAAGTGATCTCCACTTCTTCTTGAGCGTTGATACTCCCTAAGACCATTTCCTTTTCCTCAATAATTGTATCAAAGGAAATTGCCTTTATATTTAAAATAATTCCTTCAAGGTTTCTGAAATCATAACGATTTTTCACAATAACCTTTAGTTGAGAGAGGTCTGCTTTTTCCGTTACGATTGGTTCGATAACTTTCTTGTATTCAATTAGACCTGGGGATGGGGTTCGGTCTGGAAAAACAAGACCATCTATACAAAAATTTCCGTTTGTAGGGAAATCGCCATAATCTCCTCCGTAAAGATAATATACGTTGCCATTTTCATCAACCTGTTCAATACCGTGGTCATACCATTCCCAAACAACCCCCCCTTGTAGCCTTGGATATTTTCTCATCATCTCTTGATATTCAGTCAGCCCGCCAGGACCATTGCCCATCGCATGGCCATATTCACATAAAATATGCGGTTTTTTGCCTTCAGCATTCATCCCAATCTCTTCAAGTGCATTTAACCTTGTATACATTGTTGTATAAACATCACTGTAGGCCGCCATACGATCTCCCTCATAATGTACTAGCCTAGTAGAATCGATCTCTTTGATTGCATTATACATAGCAGTGAAGTTTCTCCCTGCACCGGATTCATTGCCTAAAGACCACATAATGACACTTGGATGATTTCGATCTCTTTTTACCATCCGTACGGCGCGATCGACATATTGTTTTTCCCATAATTCATTGTCACTGATCCAATTATAATTGCCTGTGTTTTCAAATCCATGGCACTCAAGGTCTGCTTCATCTATAACATATAACCCATATTCATCACATAAATCATAAAAAACATCATTGTTTGGATAGTGAGCGGTCCTTACTGCATTAATATTATGTTTCTTCATTAAGATAACATCTTGAAGCATATCTTCGTATGTTACCGTTCTGCCCATTTTAGGGTTGAAATCATGTCTGTTAACACCATTGAAGAAGATTCTTTTTCCATTTAATCGAATCTCATTATCAACAACTTCAATGGACCTTACCCCGAATTTTAATGGAATGATTTCTTTTTCATCATTCGTTAATACGTATTCAAGAGTCAGTGTATATAGATTTGGATCCTCCGCACTCCAAACAAAAGGGTTAACCATATTCCTAATAGCCTGAAAACTGCCATCTAGTATTTCGATAAAGAACTCATCTACACAGTTTCCTTGATTAAAGAGCTTAACTTTTATCTCTTTTACTCGATCAGTGAAAAAATTCCCTACTATTTTTAGAGTGAAATTTTTATAATATTCATCTGGCATTGTTTCAATATATACATCTTCTAATGTATCATGATTGATTCTAAATAACTCAACACTTCTAAAGATGCCTGAGAGCCACCACATATCCTGGTCCTCTAAGTAAGTGCCATCGGAAAACTGATAAACTCTAACTGTTAATCTATTATTACCGTTTTTTACATACTCTGTAATATCGAATTCTGAAGGCATTCTTGAAACTTTGCTGTATCCGGCAGGATGGCCATTTACATATAGATCAAAGGCCGAATCCACACCGTTGAATTTTAAAATAATCTTTTCATCTTCGTTTATATTTTCTAAAATTAAATCTTTGAAATAGATGCCAGTTGGATTTTCCTGCGGCACATAAGGCGGATTTATGGCAAACGGGTATAGCACGTCCGTATAGTGCATTTTCCCGTAGCCTTTTAATTGCCAGCATGATGGAACTTCGATGGTATCTAAATTCGTAATATCAAAGTCCATCGCTTCAAAGTGTTGAGGTGAAAACTCTGGAGCTTCCAGGAAAAGAAATTTCCACGCTCCATCAAGCAGCAAGTAACCGCTGCTATTTTCTCTTTTAAATGTAAGTGCCTTTTCGAAATCTCTATATCTATAAAAATCAGTATGTGCAGGAAGCCTATTTATCCCTGTAAGATGGATATTTTCCCACCTTTTCAACTCTCGCAGCATTTTATCTTCCTCCGAAAACCTAATTTATTTAATCGAACCGCTAATACCCTCAACAATATATTTCTGTGCAAACATGAATACTAGAACAGGCAAGATGATCATGATCAATGTTATGGACATGATCGGCAAAATTTGAAGGTCATGAACGCCCTTAAATGCAGCTAATCCAAGCGCCATCGTATATTTTGATTGATCCTGCAAATAAATTAATGGCCCTAAATAGTCATTCCAAACGGAAAGAATATTTAAAACTGCTATCAGGATTAGGGGGGCTTTCATAATTGGCAAAAAGATTTTATAAAAGATTTGGAACTCATTGGCGCCATCAATTCTGGCGGCATCTTCTAAATCTTTAGGTATGCTCATTAAAAACTGTCTAAGTAAAAAAATATAATAAGCCGAGCCAAAAAAAGCTGGCACGATTAACGGCTTTAACGTATTGATCCATCCGAAAAGATTAAACTGCATATAAAGCGGGATCATCGTAACGTCCCATGGAATCATCATTGTTGATAAAAGCATGATAAATAGAATGTTCTTATATTTAAAATTAAATCTTGCAAAACCATAAGCAACTAATGAGCATGAAATCAGCTGCCCGATTGTTGTCATCACAGTAATGATTAAAGAGTTCTTAAAAAACACCCCGAATGGCTGGCTTGACCATGCATCAATGAAATTTTTAAACTGAGGCACATCTGGAAAAATCTTAGGCGGAAAACTAAATACTTCTGCTTCCGTCTTAAGCGCTGTTAGAACAACCCATACAAACGGGAATAAAAAATAAATCGAAGCTATAATAAGAAGGCTGTACACAGTTACTTTATGTGCTTTTGTAAGCTTCATGCTTTCTTACCTTCCTTCTTCACTTCATTTTCATAGAATACCCATGTGGATGATGATTTGAAAATTAGCAATGTTAAAACTAGGATGATAATGAACATAAACCAAGCGTTTGCACTGGCATACCCCAATTGGTGATGTTTAAATGCATTATTGTAAACAAATAATCCATAAAAATAAGTAGATTTTAAAGGACCACCGCCAGTTAAAAGTAATACAAGAGTCAACTGCTGCAACGCGGCAATAACAGATGTAATCACATTAAATAGGATTGTTGGTGTAATGCTGGGAATGGTAATATTAAAAAACTGTCTTATAGGACCTGCTCCATCAAGAGCTGCCGCCTCATAAAGTTCGGGTGAGATTCCTTTAATGTCTGTATAAAAGATAAGCATCATGGTCCCCACTCCCCAGGCACTTGCGATAACAATTGTTATAATTGCCCACTTTGGATCAATCAGCCATTTTGGCCCTTCAATACCTAGGAAAGATAGTAAATAATTTAAAATTCCATACTCCGAGTTAAATATCCAACCCCATATGATTGAGATTGCTACACCTGATACAACTGCTGGGAGGTAGAATATCGTTCTGAATATTTTCATACCTTTAACAGGCTGTGTAATGAGAAGCGCAAGCACCAATGCTATGATTAGGTTAAGAGGGACGAAGATTAAGGCAAATTTAAAAGTAATTACCATAGATTTGTAAAACTGAACGTCTTCAGTAAACATTTTCTTATAATTACCTAGCCCAATGAACTTCGGATCACTTGTTACTGGCCAATCAAATAAACTCATAACTAAAGAAAACAGCAATGGCCCTATGGTAAAAACTAAAAATCCAATAATCCATGGCAAAATAAACAGATAGGGCACCTTTTTGTCTACTAACATAAAACTTTTTAGACTCTTTTTTTTCTCAAACATAAACTGACCCCTCAAACATCAGATTTACTTACAAAATTAGAAAAAGCATCTTCAAGCAGCACTAGGATGCTTATTCACATATAAAATCATTCTTTTACTTATTTTGACGCTTCATTTAACGTTTTCTTCGGTTCCATTAAAGTACGAGGATTGAAAATTTGTTCGAAAACTAAATTTAAGTTCTCTGAAACCATACTCCAGTCCTTAACGATAAACGAAGATGGGGTATAGCCATCACTCTTTTCGAGCATGGAATAAAACACGCTTTTAATTGGATCTTGTTCGAGCTTTTCTTTTTCTACTAAGCTTTTAAGTACTGGCAATTCGTATTCAATTCTTTGTTGGTTTGCTTCTTCACTAGTCCAATATTTCATAAACTCAAATGCAGCTTCTTTGTGCTCAGAATCTTTTGACATAGCGATACCAGAAGAACTGATGATACTTACACTCCTGCCATTTTCAAATTTAGGCAGCTCTACAACACCATAATCAATTCCTGCTTCTTTCAAGGAACCAAGCGACCATGCACCATTAACAAACATCGCAACTTTTCCAGACTGCATTTCGGTTGAGCCTGAACCTTCAGTAGTAATTGCAAAGCCTTTTTTTAACATGTTCTGGAACCTCTCGAAGACTTCAATCGACTTAGATGAATTTAGGTTTCCTTCTAAGTTTCCATCCTTATCTACATATGCTGCACCGTTACCCCATAAATACATTTCAAAATCATATGGATCTGGTGTACCTGAAAAAGCAAATCCAGAAATTTTCTTTTCTTTATCCGTTAGCTTCTTAGCTGTTTCTTGAAGATCTTCCCAAGTCCAGCCAGCTTTAGGATATTCAATTCCTTTTTCATCAAAAAGCGCTTTATTATAGTAAACTACATGTGTTGTGTATCCAACAGGAAGCCCTAGAGTATCTCCTTTTTGAGAATTATAATTCCATAAAGCTTCGTAAAAATTATTTTTATAATCGGCTCCCTCCTTTTCAATATAAGAATCAAGAGGCTCTAAAGCATCCTTATAAAGAGGGTAATTCCACATGTACATAACATCTGGAGCATCCTTTCCACCCATACCAGCTGCTATCTTTGTATCGAATTCTCCTCCATATGCTTCAAGAACGACTTTTATCTTGTCATGTTTCTCATTGAAGTTGTCTACCAATTTTTGCTGCAGATCGACCGTTTCTTCTGAGTCCCAAGTTGCAAATCGAATGGTGGTCTTACCATCTTTATCTTCCTTACCATTACTTGATGATGAACTGCATCCAGATAATAGTAAAACCGCAGTAAAAGTTAATAATAAAAACAGTTTAAATTTAGACATTTTCATCATAATCCTCCTCTTTTTTTATATTTTTATAATAATTCAGATTTTACTAAATGTAAATGCTTTCATTAATAAATTTACTAAAATATTAAAAAACGTTATATTTAATATGGTAAGAAGGTATAATCTAAAATTAAAACTACTAAAATAATTTTAGTAAAACTCAAAAAAAATAGCCTGTGGAAAACTAAAAAAAATCCACGGGCTATTTTTATACATTAATATGCTTGTTTAAACCACTTGTATACCGCTTAAACGCGCTAGTTCCTGCTAAATCTCTTTTAAAAACACCTGCATTCTCAAGGACTTTAGAAAATGCGACTTCATTTGTTAATATAGATTTAATACTGCTTTCAGTAAAATTTAGATGTTTTTCTGTAACTTTCTTTGCCCAATCCAAATGTTTTTCAGTGGTTTTCATTTCTCACATCTTTTCGAACACACTCGAAAGATTCATATTGCAATAAGTATTGTTCTAATAAATGCAATTCTTCCTTGAGTCTGCATAAAAAAGGTGCCTTCCCCCTCATTCACTAACGTACCAACGCATCTAGGGAAAGGCACCATTATTTTTAACGTTCGTCAAAAAAATATGAGCTCAAATGAATCAGCTCATTATCACTTAGTATTAAATATTACTTACCTTACGTACCTTACCTTCTGCTACAACATCTTTTCTTCTTACATTCTTTTCCCATGCCCGGTCTTCATCCATCATTTTTTTTGCAGCATAAATGGTCAGGAATTGGATAAAAATGATTGGTATTCCCATAAGACCAGAAAGAACTTCCAAAGGTGCCAGTCCGCCTATTCTCATTAAAACAAGAGCAATAGTGGTCACAAGCGCAGCAACAATTAAGCGTAAACCCTTTGAAGGCTCAAATTTACTCATGTTTTTTGTACCCGTGTAAGATGCAATCGTATAAGTAGTTGAGTCTAGTGTGGTCGTTAGGAAAATCGTTGTAACAACCACAAAAACGATTATTGCAATCGTAGAAAAAGGTAAAGAAGCAAGTATTTCAGGAATGGCTGTCATTGAATTTTGTTCTTGGACAATTTTCAATACAGGAACCTCTCCGGTAATATATCTATGCACTCCAAGACCACCGAGGATCCCAGTAGCTACCCATGAAATAAGTGTGGGAGCTAACAAATAAGTTAAAATCATTTCTTTTATCGTTCTGCCGCGGGAAATCTTTGCAGCAAATATACTATGCAGCATCGCCCATGTAGCACAATAAGCAAACCAAAAGACGGTATTGCTTTCAAGAGATGAGCTTCCTTGCTGACCTAGTGAATTCGTATTCAGAGACATATCAAGGTAATTAGAAATTAAAAATTTAAAACTATCCGTGAAATAATTAAGAATGAATAGCCCCGGTCCGGCAATCATAATGAATAAAGCAAAGACACCGGCTAAATACATATTTAGAGTACTTAATCGTTTAATTCCTTTTTCTATGCCTAAATAAGCACTGACGGAAAACAATATGACCCAGATAATGGTCACAACTAATGTTAAACCAAATGTAACCTCAATATTTGCAAGCTTTGATAAATTATATGTTATGATGGGTGTTCCCAATCCCAAGGTAACGGCTGCCCCGGATATTATACTAACTAGGAAGATGATATCGAGGATTTTCCCCCCAATGCCATTAGTAAATTTATCGCCAAAAATACAGCGGCACGCTTCAGAGATTCGCATAAATGGTTTTTTACGAACGTGTAATATATACCCCATTGCTGGTGCTGCCATTACAAAGATAGCAAAAACTTGGAAACTCCACAAAAACATACTATATGAATTCCCCCACAATAATGCTTCTGCCGATTCTGCTTCCGCACCAAAAGGGGGATTCAGTGCAACATCCGTCCATTGAACCATTCCTGTCCGCATGATTGTCGAACCCAGGCCCATTGCAATTAAAATCGAAGCATATTCAAACATGGTGTACTTCGGTTTCTCGTTTGGATCTCCTAAAACAACTTGCCCATATTTAGAAAAAGAGAAAAACAAACCGGCTGCAACCATTAAAACTGCATACCATAAATATCCCCAAGTAAACATTTCAACAATCTTATCAAAAATATTATTTAAAAGGCCAAGGGATTTAGCCTCGTTCATTGAAAATGGAATACTAATTCCAAGAATAATTAATACAGATGGTATAAAAATTTTGTAATCTATTAATCTTTCGCTACTCGCTCCTTTTCTTCCATTATTCATTTTTTATAACCTCCAGTACTTAATTTCTACTCTAACGCCAGAAAGTAAAAACATATATGACTGAAGTTATAACCACAAAAAACCAAAAACATCCTCGCATAAAATACAGCGGGGCTATATGAACAAATGATTTCGGGATGTATTGGTATCAAGTCGATACGTCTTACTTATCCCAGCATTACAGAGATAAACTAAATATTGCTTTTAAAAAATAGAACCGTGGATTTCTTGTTTTGGCATTTCCTTTTTCACAAGCAATCTTTTCTTTATTTAGTCCATAATGAAACGTTCGGTGATTTGATCGAGAAAAACACAGAGAATACTGGACCTTCTCAAGATAAATTGATATATATTATTGAATTCCATTAAAGAAAGGCTTAATCCATAGGCTCTGTTAAACTTGCCTGTTGATTTCCGCTCCAGGAGCTCAGCGAATCGCGGGCGGTCCGACGCTCCTCGGCACATTCGTGCCTGTGGGGTCTCCCTTTGACACGCTCCTCCCGCAGGACATTGAATAAGCTTCCCCGAATTAACACCTCGTCGTAAGGAAATGCGGAAGCATTTTCGAGGAGCTCGCACCTTCCGCTCCAATCAACAGGATGCTAATAATCAACAATCAGCTTTAACACAGCCAATCCATAAAGAATGGAAAAAACGCGGATGTTTAGAAGGAAAACAAGGCCATTTATCATAACCAAAGGAACATATTGAAGAGAATGACAACTTGCCTCCTCCATATGAGGTATAAAATAGCTTTTGAAAAAGTAAAAGGGACTAAGAAATAGGTCCTTTTCCAATAAGATTTTTTCGGAGAAGTTACAGCCTATTTTCTAGCTATAGACAGAATAGCAGTATCCTTGTTTTATAAAATTTCAGATAGTCTTATTCTTTCATGCCACGTTTGTTTGGATGAAATCCACAAGTACCTTCCTAGCAATACAAAATTTATTGTAACATAACATTCAGATAATATCGATCATTCAGGAAAGTGCGAGGCTATTTACGACAAGCTTCTTACTTATGGTTACAGCTTCTTTTTGGGCTGAAAAAAAGAAACAAACCCCAATTTCGCTAAAGCTCTTTAAGGAATTTAGGGTTCGATTAATGAACATGGTGATTACAAACTTTTCTTTTAATCTAAATCAATTTCATTTGTGAGGTACCTCTCCCTCACCTAATCCAACGAGATCCTCACTACATCATCCAAATATTTCGTTGTGGAGTATCCAGTAATATCCAGACTTTGAGGAATCACTTTATTGCCGTGTATCTTCATGCTTTGAACGGTAAAGAAATGACGGGGATGTTCCATTTCTGCGTATATTTTTGGTGTAATCTTATTCATATCATATTCTTTCCCATTTTTATCAACTAGGACTCCTTCATAATCCCCCTCCATTGAATTATTTTCACCTTCATTAGTCACAATATTGAAATGAAGTGATTCATACGCTCGATTTTTAATTTCATGATTGCTAAAGATAACAGTGGTAGGCTGGCCAATTTCGACCTTATCAATTGAGATGGTACTGCCTGCATATTCAAAGGTTTGTGGATATTCCCTGGAAGCATCCAGTTCAATACTTTTATGATCTTCAATTGATAAATACACACTATCGAATTGAACCTTAACCTCTTTGGTTTCTTTATCAAAAAGAGGTTCAAAGTGCGCCTGAAACTTACTCCAATTTATATCCGGTTGTGCATGTACGTAAGAATTGCCATATAAATCAGCTTTCACTATTTTATGGTTAACCTCCAGATTATTAAAATTGATAATGTCTATCCGCTTCTCTGGCTGTTCATTATTGATGCCATATTGCAGAATTGTCGCTGTTGGAGCAAGGATTAGCTTATCCAGCCGAACCGGGACTCCCTCTATTTCTATTTCTTCATCCAATGCATATTCGGTAGAAGGCTGTTTTGTAACAGGAATCTCAAAGTTCCACTCCCCTTCTTCCTGCTCCAAATTGAAGTAAGAATCAGAGGATTCACGTATTAATTTCATAACTTTATTTATTTTGAGTTTAATTGTACCTTTATCCGGTTTCAGCGGACGGAGACTAATCTTCCCATGATAAATGTTCTTTTC
This sequence comes from Bacillus sp. J33, assembly GCF_000518885.1. Lineage (GTDB taxonomy): Bacteria > Bacillota > Bacilli > Bacillales > Cytobacillaceae > Cytobacillus. The sequence goes on from NZ_JAEL01000010.1 coordinate 79,791, forward strand.
CTTATTATTAAAATCTGATTCAATATCAGGAAGAAAGAACCTTGGATAGGTATTTGCCATCATGATTTCCCGTTCGTCCTCTATAAAAACTCCATTATCAATGTTAATCATATATTGATTATTTTCTTTTGTATCTTCTATCTCATAAAAAATTAGCGTCTGGACATCATCAGCTATCGCACTTTTGATCTTTATTTTCACCCCATTGCTTTCCGCTTCCAGTTTCAGCCTTTCACCCAGGTCCTCCTGCAGAAAGGCGCGCAGCTCCTGATCTTCCTCTGTCCATGTGTAGTAGAGTTTTGAAAAGGCACCTGTAAAAAAACCTGCACATATGGATAAGGCGAATACACTTGCGGCAATAAGCCCCATTCTTTTACGTTTATTATTCTTTTGCTGTCTATGATTTTCCCTTTCTGTGATCCTTTCTTTGACATTCACCATGAAATCAGCTGGCACACTGAAATCCTCAATAGTTTCCGTAAAGTTCAAAATGACTTCTTGAAAGGAAGCTAAATCCTCCTGACAGTCTTGACAGTGATAAATATGCATTTCGCAATCAATCTTTCGCGGCCGGTCCAGTTTTCTTTCCAGGTAATCCATGTAAATCTTTTGATACTCCTTACAGCCCTTATAATTCTCCCCATATCCCATTTCTTTTCTAAGTGAATGGATTCCTAAATATAAAAGCTCTTTAACTTGTTCAACTGAAACTTGGAGAAGATGTGCTGTTTCATCCATAGAGAGTCCTTTTATGTATGTAAAGACTAGCACTTCTCTTTCATGCTCTTTCAACTGATCAAGTGCATGAAATAACTTCTGACGGTAATCACTTTCCTCTGAAGCTAGTAAACTTTTATCAAGAGAAAGCTCTCGGCAGATATGTATAAAAATGGTTGAAACCCACGTTTCGAATAATAGATTGCTTTTAAATCCAGGCAATTCCTTGTGCACTTTTAAAATTGCCCGAAAAAAAAGCTCTTCCATATGCTGTTGATTCTTAAGATAGGACCAGCCAAGTGCATAAAAGGATCGTTGATGCTGCTCGAACCAGTTAACGATAGATTCTAGGCCTTTTTTTCTTGCCATTGCGGGTAAAACGGAATTATTTTTTGCTGGGATGATCATTATAATTCTCCCCTTTATGTATGCCTATTTGTATTTCGAAACCTCTAAAAAATTTATTCCAGCTCGGAAAAAATTTAATAAAGTCTATAAGATACTTAGCCTTTCTTTTATTATAACTATTATAAAGTCATTGTTCACAAAATTTGGATAAAACGCATCTCAGGTAGAAGGAGAACATTCCACTGACCTTACATCACTAAAAAACTCTCATATTTTTTCAATAAATTTATATTTATACAAAATAAAAAACTCCTTTTCAAGAAGTTGTTGCCTTAAACAACCAAGTCTTCTGCAAAGGAGTTTTTCCAATTGAATAATAAAAGCTATCTGTAGCCCTCGGTATTAGCCGGTTTCCCGGCCTCCTGTACCTCAACCAAATATCTGAAAGCATCCGGCTGAGAACCGTCTAGGTCATGAAAATTATACATTTTCGCCAGCTGTCCACTTGAAAAGGACTGGCCGTTCAAGCGTTTTTTATCTGGATCTTTTGCTATGGCACTTATTGCACGCCCTATATATCTTGGTGTTTCTGAGATCACGAAATGAGGATCCTTTTCGGCACCATCTTTCCAGTTCTCCTCTGTTACTCCAAACACTCAAGCATGATTTCAGAACGCATCCATCCGGGTGAAACAGCAACCGCTGTGCAATCATAAGGTGAAAGTTCATGTGCCAAAGCTTTGGCCATGCGTATAACCGAGCTTTTAGCCAAATCATAGAAAAGAGACAGACGGTAGCGATTTTGATTGTACTCCTCTGTTCCGTCTGTTATTTCGGCAACTAATCCCCCTTTACTTTTGATCAGGAGAGGAAGGGCATAATGACTTGTAATAATATGGGTATCAATCGCCAAACGAAGCATTCTCTGCCCCTTATCCAAGGAATGCTCCCAAACCGGAATATTCCATTCCATTAAATATTCGCTTCCCCATATATCATTGACGAGGATATCCAGCCTTCCTTGTTCTTTCTCTATTCTTTCAATTAAAGATTGGACCTGTTCAGGTACTAGGTGATCGACTTGAACGGCTATTCCAATGCCGCCAAGTTCATTGACCAATTCAGCTGTTTCCTCAATGGTTTCCTTACGCCCATATTCCGACATCTGGTTTCGTGTCGTACGGCCTGTAACATAAACTGTCGCACCAGCAGCCCCCAGTTCCATTGCGATGCCGCGGCCAGCTCCCCGTGTTCCTCCGGCAACCAATGCTACTTTCCCTTTCAATGAAGTCATTTCGATCAGCCCCCTTTTATGTTATATCTATACTATAATCTATAATGTTGACATCTAATGTCATATATAAAAATGAATATTTTACCTTGGCCAGGAGTGAATAAAATGCGGGCAGACAGACTCATTTCTATATTATTATTGCTTCAAAATAACGTAAGAATGACCACAAGGGAATTGGCAAAAGAATTGGAAGTAACAGAACGCACCATACACCGGGATATGGAGGCTTTAAGTGCTGCAGGCATCCCTGTCCTAGCTGAACGCGGAAAATTTGGCGGATGGAGACTGCTTGAAAAATACAGAACCAATCTTACCGGGTTAAAAGCCGATGAAATCAAAACACTGCTTCTCTCCCCCTCCTTCCAACACCTTGCAGATCTGGGAATCAGCGATGATTGGAAAGAAGCACGCCAGAAACTCCTTGCAGCAATTCCGGCTCCCCTAAAAGAGGATGTGAAAGACATTTCCAACCGGATTCATATAGATACCAGCACGTGGAGGCAATCATCAAGGGAAATGAAGTCTTTTGGAATACTGCAGCAGGCGGTATGGGAGGAGAAAAAACTGCAAATCCAATACGAAAAAGCAGATAAACAATCGATTGAAAGAGTTGTTGAGCCATTAGGACTAGTAGCTAAGGGGAACACTTGGTATTTAATAGCTGCATCTGATGAAAAAATAAAAAGCTATCGCATTTCAAGAATAGTTAAGGCCGAACAGATTAACGAAAATTTCAGCAGACCGCATGACTTTGATCTCGCTGACTATTGGCAGGAATCGAAGAAAAAATTCATCAGCAGCCTGCCTAGATTTGAGGCAGAAGTGGAGATTTCTCCAGCCATCATTCATCGTATTACTTTTACTGGGAGGTTTGTGCAGGTAATGCACATGGATAAGCCTAAGATAAACGGCTGGATTCCAGCAAGTCTATGCTTTGATACTGAACAAGAGGCTGGGGAATATATACTTGGGTTTGGGAATCAGATTAAGATCATAAATCCTGTTTCACTTAAGGAACGTGTAAGGGAAATGGCTGAGGGTGTTGCTGAATTATATAATGAAAATGAGGTGGATCAATAAAAAAGACAAGTAAATACATATTATCAATAGATTTCTTCAGCCTTATTTTTATAAAGGTGCCTGTCCCCTCAGGACGGGGCAAGACACCTTTTCTTTAAGTTGTTTGCAAGCATGGTAAGGCATCAAATATTATATTAGAAATTACCTTTAGGCATCATTAGTTTCCGCATTCTACATGTGTGGACTGTAATTGACAACACAAGGGCTGTTGGTGAATTTACAAAAAAAACTAACGGAACCAGTATCATCTGATTCCGTTAGTAACATCTTACTGCGTGTTTGAGGGCAACCAGTTTAACCTCCTACTTCGCTTTTATCTTGAATTGGGACCCTTCTACTGTTTCCCCATTCCATCAAGATTCTTTGACGCAAAGATATCAAGCAATTCACGCACTTCATCTGTTGACTTTGTGTTCATCAATTGATTTCTTAATTCACTCGCCCCTCGAAATCCTTTGACATAGATCTTGAAGAAGCGATGAAGAGCCGTGAACGGCCTCAGTTCTAAATGCGAATATTTATCATGGAGATCCATATGCAATCTCAAGAGGTCAAGCAATTCCTCACTGCTATGATCTTTCTTCTCCTTTTCAAAGGCAAATGGATTATGGAATATGCCGCGCCCAATCATTACCCCATCAACGCCATATTGATCGACTAGCTTCAAACCAGTCTGGCGGTCAGGAATATCTCCATTGATCGTCAAAAGGGTATCCGGAGCCACCTGGTCGCGAAGTTTCTTAATCTCCGGGATCAGCTCCCAATGCGCAGGCACTTTGCTCATTTCGTCCCTTGTACGCAGATGAATGGAAAGATTAGCAATGTCTTGTTCCAAAATGTGTTTCAGCCAAACCTTCCATTCGTCTACTTCCGTAAAGCCAAGCCTTGTCTTTACACTTACCGGCAAACCTCCTGCTTTGGCTGCCTGAATCAATTCAGCTGCAACTTCCGGGCGACGGATCAGGCCGCTGCCCTTACCGTGCTGTGCCACATTTGGTACAGGACAGCCCATATTGATATCCAATCCCTTAAAGCCCAGTTCCGCCATCCCAATACTCATTTGCCGGAAGTATTCAGGTTTATCCCCCCATATATGGGCTACAATTGGCTGTTCATCCTCTGTAAATGTCAAACGCCCACGCACACTATTAATCCCCTCAGGGTGACAATAACTATCCGAGTTTGTAAACTCAGTAAAAAACACATCAGGTCTGGCTGCTTCACTCACCACATGGCGAAAAACAACATCCGTCACCTCTTCCATTGGTGCCAGTATAAAAAAAGGTCGTGGTAACTCACGCCAAAAATTTTCTTTCATATTTTCATTCAAATCCTCTCATTATGGGATACCAGGCAACCTCTTATCCCAAAATTAAAAAGCAGCATGTCCCTGCTTCTTTTACACTTATACCATGCTTAAGCACTTTTTATCAAACTGATCGGAAATGTTTATTTTAACTTCATAATCTCTATACAACCAAAATATCTCCTGCTAAAATCTATCCCATACACCATTCCACTTTCGAGTAAAATAAAGTTTTGCTAAAAAGACTGAAAAGAAAATTGGAAGATACCGGATTGACAAGGGTTTAACAGGAAAAAGACCGCAAAAGTTTATTTTAGAGGTTACACGTTTAAAAGGAGTTGTGTCACGCACTTCACATGTAGAACACGGAAAAACACATTTAAAATACTTTATCCGCTATAGAGAGTTTATAGATAGCACAAAAAACCGCACAGCATCCTAACTGTACGGCAATATTATGTATATTTGGCGGGACCGCCTGGGAATCGAACCCAGCTGACCTGGCACGCAGGTCACAAGCGGTTTTGAAGACCGTGGAGGGCACCAGCACCCCAATCAGCCCCGTAAATCAAGGGAATCAAACGGTCTTTTCCATTATTCTCCAACGGTTTTGTCTATAGCATTCTAAGTATATTATAGCAATAATAATTAACTAAGATAAGAGTTTTGAAAATTAAATCTTGTGATTAACCCTGAGAGGGAAATCTGAAAGAACCCCTACCCCTTATTTTTCTCAAACAAGTTCTGAAGCATCTCCCTGAACCATCTAAACCTTTAAAAGAACTACTCAACAGAATGAATTGACTTATGGTAGTATTAAATAAAAATTAACACCATTCTAAAGGGGAAAGAATATGTCTCTTGTTACGCTTCAAACTATAGCAATTGTTGCACAGGGTATTTCAGCAATTTTAATTTTATTTATTACTTTTAACTTCAATAAGGGAATTAAAAAAATCGAGAAATCTAGGAGAGAAGATGAGCGTAAAATAGCGAAACACTCAAGAAATAAATTGAGAGTTGAATTTATTTTTAAGTTTGAAGAACACTTACAAGATATAAAAAAAATCAAGCACGATTTTGAGCTTATGTATCAAAATGAGGTTAAAGGTCATATGGATTTTTTCGTATTAAAAAATTTTTTAGATGAAATGAAACAACTTAAACAGAGATATGAATTAGATGAAAATACAATCCTTGAGGTGTTCAATAAGTGTTTTGAGCAAAAATCATGGGATGAACCTACCCAAGATGGAGAAGGAACCAGCACAGAATGTGAATCAAACAACTTTTTTAAGACATTCAATGAAGCATTCTCTTTAATAAGACAAATCAAGAAAGACATGCTGAAGCTTGAAGTACAAACCCTTATAAATTCAACTGAAATTCTTGAACCAATTAAGGAAATCGAACAGGAACTTGGAGGGTCAACTGCTTTTGATGGTCACCCCATTTTAGATATAACCAAGAATTACTTATTGTTAGACTCTGTAAGTTATAAATTAGAATATGTCTATAACTATTTAAAAAGAAGTATTGAAAGGTAGCAAGACAACTTCCCTAAATAGAAAGTGGTCACTAGAATAGCTCTATACTTGGAAAGACTGGTAAGTCAACACTTAACTAGACAATTTTTTTAAGGTGTATTTGCTTATAATCAATCGGACTTACATAACCAAGTGTTCCATGGATTCTTATGTGATTAAACCAGTGGACATAGTCATGCAATTTCCTTGTTAATTCTTCTAAGCTATCAAAATGTTGACCTTTAACAAATTCTGTTTTGATAATTTTGAACGTAGCTTCAGCTACTGCATTATCATATGGGCAGCCTTTCATACTTAAGGATCGTTGAATATTAAATGTCTTTAAAGCATCATCAATCAACTTATTTTTAAACTCATTTCCACGGTCCGTATGAAAAAGTTGGATCTTATTAAGATCGACCTTGATAGATGCTAACGCACGATAGACGAGTAATGCATCTTTGTTTGGACCTGTACTGAAACCCACGATTTCTCGATTAAAGAGATCGACAAAGACACATACGTAATTCCATTTTTGATTGACTCTTACGTATGTCAAATCGCTTACGATTGCTGTCATTTCTTTTTCCTGGCTGAACTCACGCTTCAGTTCGTTTTTCTGTTCGGATTCATTACAGGATTTCGCATGTGGCTTAAATTGAGCTACTGTATATGAAGACACAAGACCCTGCTCCTGCATAATGCGCCCAATTCTTCTTCTTGAAACGATGAGACCGCGTTTCTTTAATTCTATTTTGATTTTACGTGTCCCATAATTTTGACGGCTGGCATGAAAAATGTCGATTACATCGGAGGTAATATTATCCTCTGGGTTTCTTTCTTTTGCTTCATAATAATAGCTGCTTCTAGGGATTTGTAGGACTTTGCACATTGCTGATATCGAGTATTTGTTTTGGTTATTCTTGATTACATTTACTTTCGTC
>NZ_JAEL01000011.1 GCF_000518885.1 Bacillus sp. J33
AATGATTTCCACATCTTTCATTTCACACAGCCTTCTCAATATCGCTCCTATATCTCGTCTCAACTTTCCATAAATTACTTTTCTTCTGTATTTTGGGATGAAAACGATGTGGTACTTACAATTCCACCTGGTATGTGATAAACTATTGTCACTCATGAGTACTGCTCCTTTCGTTATATAGAAGTTGGTTTGACGGCCAGTTTCTATTATAACGATAGGAGTTTTTTTATGTCACATTACCACTCTAGAAGCTTTGTTTTCACACGTGCAGAGCACGTGGTTTTAAAACCTATAATAAAAAAAAGCAAGCTCAGCCGCTTGCTTTTTTGTTTTACTAATGAAAATTCTTTAAAAAAGTTATTGTTTAACTTTTCCCCACTCAGCAGGATCTTTGCGCCACTCCAACAATTTCTCCATATCTTCTTCCTCTATATAGCCCTTTTCAATTGAAACCTCTGTCAGCGCCTCGATATCTGTCAAAGCGAATGCCTTAATGTTCTCTTCAGCCAGCATTTCTTTTCCCTTTTCAAGCTGGTATGTAAAGATTGCTGCAACACCCAGCACCTCACAGCCTGCTTCTCTTAAGGCTTTTACAGCAGTTATGGCACTTCCGCCTGTTGAAATTAGGTCTTCTACAACAACTACCTTCTGACCTTCCTCAGCTTTTCCTTCTATTTGCTTGCCTTTGCCATGCCCTTTTGCCTTGGAACGGACATAGCACATTGGCAGGTTCATCAAATCACTGACCCAGGCTGCATGAGGAATTCCAGCTGTTGCTGTACCGGCAATTAGCTCAGCTTCGGGAAATTGTTTCTTAATAATTTCCTGAAGGCCAGCTGCAATCTCTTTCCTAACCTCAGGGTAAGATAATGTCAAACGATTATCGCAATAAATGGGTGCACGAAGTCCTGAAGACCATGTAAATGGATTGTTTGGGTTTAATGCTACTGCCTTTATGTCCAATAATCTTTCTGCTATATTACGCTTCATTTAATACACCCTCCCATGATTGCTTGCATTGTAAATATTTCTTTAATGGATTTTCAGATTTGGTAATGGAGCGCCCCATAACAATAGCAGAGGCCCCTTCTCCTCTTGCGAACTCCGGTGTGGCAACTCTCTTTTGATCCCCAGAATCATCTGATAACAGCCTGATGCCCGGCGTTACAGTTAAAAAGGATTCTCCTAAGCGGGAGACAATGTCTCTCGCTTCAAAACTTGAACATACCACCCCATCCAGCCCTGCCTCTTTTGCCAGGCTGGCATAATGCAGGACGGATTGATTCAATGTGACGGGAATTAATTGCTCTGATTGCATTTGCGGTTCGGAAGTGCTTGTCAGCTGTGTCACTGCAATACAGTATGGTCTTTTAACTGCGCTGCCCGATTCCAGGCCTTCGAGTGCTGCTTCCATCATGGCTTTTCCACCGGCTGCATGTACATTCACCATATCACAGCCCAGACGCGCAAGACCTTTCATTGCGCTTTTTACCGTATTTGGAATGTCATGGAGCTTTAGATCCAGAAAAATATCATGTCCTTGGTCTTTTAAATCGTAAACGATGGAGGGTCCCTCCTGGTAAAATAATTCCATGCCGACCTTCAAAAATAGTTTTTCATTTTCAAAGTTTGCAAGAAAACGATTTACTTCTTCTTTCCCTGCAAAATCAAGAGCAATAATAAGCGGCTTTTTCATGCTTTTTCCAGCTCCTTCCGGTACACTCAGATATATGTTCATAGCCAAGGCCTTTAATCAGTTCAGGCAGCTCATCGATAATTTTCGGACAAACAAATGGATCTACAAAATTCGCTGTGCCTACAGCCACTGCACTTGCACCTGCATAATAGTACTCTATTACGTCCTCTGCTGATTCAATTCCGCCCATGCCAATGATTGGAAGGGATACATGCTGACTGACTTCATAAATCATCCTTAGAGCCACTGGCTTAATGGCTGGGCCGGAAAGGCCGCCTGTTTTATTCGCCAAAATCGGGTTTCCGGTTTTTAGATCCATTCTCATGCCAATAAGCGTGTTTATCATGGTTAACCCGTCTGCACCGCCGTCTTCAACTGCTTTTGCCATTTCTACTATATTCGTTACGTTTGGAGACAGTTTTACATATACTGGAACCTCCGAAACTTCCTTTACTCTTTTCGTTAAGTTTTTAGCTGTTTCAGGAATGGTTCCGAAGGCAATCCCGCCTGTTTTTACGTTTGGGCAGGAGATGTTTAGTTCAAGTGCATGCACATTCTTTGCAGCTGAAATTCTTTTGGCAACAGCCACATAATCCTCTTCCTGTGATCCGGCTACATTGGCAATAATAGGTACATCGAATTGTTCGAGCCAAACGAGCTCTTCATTCACAACTTTTTCGAGTCCGGGATTCTGCAGGCCAATCGCATTCAGCATACCTGCTGATGTTTCTGCAACTCTTGGTGTAGGGTTGCCAAATCGAGGCTCATGAGTTGTTGCTTTAATCATAATCGCACCGAGCTTACTTAAATCATAAAGCTGGCTGAATTCTCTTCCGAATCCAAAACAGCCTGATGCCGGCATAATCGGATTTTTCAGATCAAGCCCTGGAAGACTAATTTTTAATGAACTCATAGGACAACCTCCCCCGCTTTAAAAACTGGGCCGTCACTGCAGACCTTTTTATAGCTGTACCCATCCGGATCATCCCCGGTATGGCAGACACAGGCAAAGCATGCACCTATACCGCAGCCCATGCGTTCTTCGAGGGATAGGTACACATTTTTATTAGGATACTGCTTTTCAAGGGCCTTTAGCATTGGTGTCGGCCCGCAGGAATATAAAATATCGAAATCAATTTCATATTCCTCTATTACATTCGTTACAAAGCCCTTTGTTCCCATACTTCCATCCACAGTGGCAATATAGGTATCACCAAGCTTTGCAAATTTTTCTTTATAAAAAACTGCATTCGCTGATTGGAAACCAAGTACATGAATAACCTTTATACCGCGGCTAACAAGCTGCTTTGACAATTCATATAGAGGGGGAACTCCGATCCCTCCGCCAACCAGAAGTGCAGTATCGCCTTTTTTAGCCTCGTTGACTGAAAATCCATTTCCAAGCGGTCCTAGAACATCGACACGATCGCCAGCATTTTTTTCAGAAAGCTTTACGGTTCCCTTTCCTTCCGCACGGTAAATCATCTTAAATTGGCTTTTTTCCGGCAATATTTCTGCTATGCTGATTGGCCTTCTGAGCATAGGGTCATATCCATCTGCTACTTTTAAATGAACAAACTGGCCTGGTTCTGTCATTTCGTACACAAGCTCACCTTGAAGGGTGAGCTCGTAAATATTACTTGCAATTTGATTTTGTGAGATAACCGTGCATAGTTCCTGTTTGATCAAGACAGAACCGCCTCCTGAACTTGTTCAGTTTTATCCATCGCATCAGCTGAGAAATTCATAGATTCAATTACTTGAAGAATTGCTTCAGCAGTATCCAGAGAAGTTAGACATGGAATGCCATTTTCAACAGATTCGCGGCGGATTCGGAAGCCATCCCGGGCTGGCTGTTTGCCTTTAGTTAAGGTATTGATTACAAATTGGGCTTCTCCGCTTCTGATAACATCAAGCAGATTTTGCCCTTCAGAGCCGATTTTCCCAGTCACTTTGACAGGTATGCCAGCAGATTGAAGGAATAAAGCCGTTCCGCTCGTTGCCATCAGCCTGTAGCCGATAGACACAAATCGTTTCGCCAGCTGCAATGCTTCTTCTTTATCTTTGTCCGCCACTGTCATAAGAACGGTACCGAATGGCTGAACTTTCATGCCGGAAGCGACAAGTCCTTTATAAAGGGCTTTTTCGAGGGTATTATCTTTCCCCATTACTTCTCCAGTTGATTTCATTTCAGGCCCTAATGTGATGTCCACTCTTCTTAATTTGGCAAATGAGAAAACCGGAACCTTTACGAAGACGCCGCTTCTTTCCGGAAGAAGGCCTGATCCGTATCCCTGCTGGGTTATTGACTGTCCTAAAATAACCTTGGTTGCTATTTTGGCCATCTGCACATTAGTGATTTTGCTTAAAAATGGTACTGTCCGGCTTGAGCGCGGATTCACTTCAAGTACGTATACCTCACCTTTGGAGACTACATACTGGATATTGAGAAGGCCGATGATCCCAAGTCCCTTAGCCATCTTTTGTGTGTACTCAACCAGTTTTTCTTTGATTCCGTCCGAGATGTTCTGCGGAGGATAAACTGCGATCGAATCACCTGAGTGAACTCCCGCTCTTTCGATATGCTCCATGATGCCTGGGATGAGCACATTTTCTCCATCCGAAATGGCATCTACTTCTATTTCTTTGCCAGTTAAATAACGGTCAATTAATACCGGGTGCTCTGGATTAACTTTCACTGCATTTTCCATATAGTGAAGAAGTTCTTCTTCCTTATACACAATTTCCATCGCTCTTCCGCCAAGGACATAAGATGGGCGGACTACCACAGGGTAACCAATTTCACTTGCAATGGTGACTGCCTGTTCAACAGATAAAGCTGTCTTTCCTTTTGGCATCGGGATGCCAAGATCTGAAAGTGCTTGCTCGAATTTATCGCGGTCTTCTGCACGATCAAGATTCTCAAGAGATGTTCCTAGAATTTTGACCCCTCTTTCTACTAGCTTAGAGGCAAGGTTAATAGCAGTCTGTCCGCCAAACTGCACCACTACTCCTTCAGGCTGCTCCAGATCAATGATGTGCATGACATCCTCAATCGTCAGTGGCTCAAAGTAAAGCTTATCGGAGATGCTGAAGTCTGTTGAAACAGTTTCAGGATTGTTATTTATAATGATCGCTTCATATCCTGCTTCCTTAATCGCCCATACCGCATGAACGGTTGAGTAGTCAAATTCCACTCCCTGGCCAATCCTTATTGGTCCTGACCCGAGAACAACCACACTCTTGCGGTCTGTTACCAGTGATTCGTTTTCATCTTCATACGTTCCATAGAAGTATGGTGTTTCTGATTCAAACTCGGCAGCACATGTATCTACCATTTTGTATACTGGGACAATGCTGTTTGCTTTTCTCCAGTTGTAGACTTCCATTTCGCTGGTTTCCCAAAGCTTCGCAATTACCGAATCGGCAAATCCCATTTCTTTGGCCGTTTGTCCAGTTTCCTGGTCAAAAGGATTTTCTGCCAGTGCTTTTTCAAAGTCTATTATTTTTTTAATCTTGTGAAGGAAGAACAGGTCAATTTTGCTCCAGTCGTGAATCGTTTCAATGCTGACTCCTCTGCGAATGGCTTCACCTATATAAAACAAGCGCTCATCGCCTGCTTTTCGAATCCTTTTTTCAATCAATTCATCCGAGATCCGGTCAGCATCTTTTAGCTCCAGATGCTGGATATTTGCTTCAAGCGAACGTACTGCTTTTAAAAGGGATTCCTCAAGTGTGCGCCCGATTGCCATCACTTCTCCAGTGGCTTTCATTTGTGTTCCAAGTGAACGGTTGGCAGATTCAAATTTATCAAATGGCCAGCGCGGAATTTTTGAAACAATATAATCCAGGGCTGGTTCAAAGCAAGCATATGTTTTTCCTGTAACAGGATTCATCATTTCATCAAGCGTAAGCCCCACTGCAATTTTTGCTGCCAATTTCGCAATCGGATATCCTGTTGCCTTTGATGCCAGAGCAGACGATCGGCTAACACGCGGGTTTACTTCTATAATGTAGTAATTGAAGCTATCCGGATCCAGGGCAAGCTGGACATTGCAGCCCCCTTCAATCTCCAGAGCACGAATGATTTTTAATGATGTGTTTCTTAGCAGCTGATATTCGCGATCACTCAAAGTTTGGCTTGGCGCTACAACAATCGAATCGCCAGTATGGATACCAACAGGATCGAAGTTTTCCATATTGCAGACCACGATTGCATTGTCGTTCGAGTCTCGCATTACTTCATACTCAATTTCCTTGTACCCGGCGATGCTTTTTTCAAGAAGACACTGGGTAACAGGGCTGTTCTTCAAACCGCTTGTCACAATTTCAATTAGTTCTTCTTCATCGTGGCAGATTCCCCCGCCTGTTCCTCCAAGTGTGAACGCAGGACGTACAATTACCGGATATCCAATCTTGCTCACAAACTCAAATGCTTCCTCAAGATTATGGATAATTTCACTTTCAGGTACCGGCTCACCAAGCTCATTCATCAAACTGCGGAAAAGGTCACGGTCTTCAGCTTTTTGAATAGCGGATAATTTAGTGCCAAGTATCTCTACACCGCATTCCTCTAAAACACCAGACTCAGCCAGCTCTACAGCCAAATTTAATCCAGTTTGTCCCCCAAGTGTCGGAACCAGTGCATCCGGACGTTCTTTGCGGATGATGCGGCTGACGAATTCAAGGGTAAGAGGTTCAATGTACACTGCGTCAGCAATCTCAGTATCGGTCATAATCGTTGCCGGGTTGGAATTCACAAGGATTACCCGGTATCCTTCCTCTTTCAGGGCAATACAGGCCTGTGTTCCGGCATAATCAAACTCCGCCGCCTGGCCGATTACAATAGGTCCTGATCCGATTACTAAAATACTTTTTATATCTGTACGCTTTGGCATGCTGCAGCACCTTCCTCTTTATGTGATTCAATCATTTGCAGGAATTGTTCAAATAATCCATTAGCATCTTCAGGGCCCGGTGAAGCTTCCGGGTGATATTGGACTGTAAATGCCGGTACTTCCTTGTGCCTTAAACCTTCGATCGTTCCATCGTTTAATGCAATATGCGTAACTTCAAGCGGAGTACCTGCAATTGAATTTTCTTCAACTGAATATCCGTGGTTCTGTGATGTTAAGGCAACCTTTCCCGTGCGCAAATCTTTTACCGGATGATTGGATCCGCGGTGGCCAAATTTCATTTTTTCTGTATTGGCACCGCATGCAAGGGCAAATAGCTGATGACCCAGGCAAATTCCGAAGACAGGCACGTTTCCTAACAGGCCTTTGATCATTGTGATGGCTTCAGGAACATCTTTTGGATCTCCAGGGCCATTGGAAAGCATGACACCATCCGGGCTCAAGCTAAGAATTTCTTCTGCGGAAGTATTGTAAGGTACTACTATTACATCACAGTCCCGTTTATTTAACTCTCTTAAAATACCGTGTTTCATGCCGAAATCCACAAGGACTACTCTGCTGCCCCGTCCTGGGCTCGGATAAGGCGTTTTAGTTGAGACCTGTTTAACCTGGTCGTTACGTAGCTTTGTTGCCCGCAGCTTTTCAATAATCGTATCCGGGCTTTCATTTATGCTGCAGATTGCCCCTTTCAAAGTTCCATGCTGCCGGATAATTCTTGTCAGTTTTCTTGTATCAATTCCGGCAATACCAGGAATGTTCTTCATTCTGAAATATGAATCGAGTGATTGCTCATTTCTCCAGTTGGAAGGATAGTCGCTTGCTTCTTTAACGATAAAACCTGAAATGGCCGGTGAGATCGATTCGAAGTCATCTCGATTGATTCCGTAGTTTCCAATTAAAGGGTAGGTCAAAGTGACAATTTGCCCGCAATAGGACGGGTCGGAAAGGATTTCCTGATACCCCGTCATTCCTGTATTGAATACAACCTCGCCGATTGAATTCACATCGCTTCCAAACCCTTCCCCAATAAAAATGGTTCCATCTTCCAGAATCAGCTGTTTTTTCATGCTTTTACACTCCCTTTGTTCCAGGCAATTTTTCCATTTACCATTGTCATTACAGGCCATCCTTTACAGTTCCATCCTGAGAATGGGGTATTTTTACCTTTTGATAAAAACTGTGCAGGATCAATTTCTTCCTGATGGTTCAAATCCAGAAGGACTAAATCAGCCTCTGCTCCGGCCGATAATTCACTAAATGGAAGTCCAAATGCTTCTGCTGGCTTAACTGTTAAGTAATCGATCAGCTGCTTTAATGTGAAGATCCCTTTCTCTACAAAATGGCTGTAGAGCAGCGGAAAGGCAGTTTCAAGGCCAACAATGCCGAAAGGCGCCAGTGCCATGCCTTCCTCTTTTTCTTCTGCTGTATGCGGAGCATGGTCGGTTGCGATAAAATCAATCGTGCCGTCCAGCAGCCCCTCAATAAGCGCGTCTCTGTCATCCGAACCCCTTAAAGGCGGATTCATTTTGAAGTTTGAATCCAGCCCAGGGATGTCTTCATCACAAAGCAGAAGGTGATGCGGAGTTACTTCAGCAGTAACCTTAATCCCCGCACGCTTTGCATCTCTTACCACCCTTACAGATTCCTTCGTGCTAATATGGCAGACATGATAATGACAGCCGGCTGCTTCAGCAAGCAGGACATCCCGTGCAATTTGTACAGATTCACAGACGGAGGGAATACCGTTCAGCCCATGCTCTCTAGCAAAAACTCCATCATGTACAGATCCTTTATTAATAAGGGTATTTTCTTCACAGTGGGCAACAATCGGCATATTGATTTCTGCTGCGTTCTTCATCGCCTCCAGCATTAAGCTTGCTGACTGTACTCCCACTCCGTCGTCTGTAAAAGCAAACGCTCCAGCCTTTTTTAACTCTTTAAAGTCCGTTAATTCCTTGCCAAGTTCACGAATCGTAATTGATGCATAAGGAAGAACTTTGACGGCTGCGGTCTCTTCAATCCGCTTGTTCAATTTTTCAAGCTGTTCTTTCGTATCAGGAACTGGCCTTGTATTCGGCATTGCTGCGACCGTTGTAAAACCGCCTTTGGCTGCAGCTTTTGTGCCAGTTTTGATTGTCTCTTTCTTTTCTCCGCCCGGTTCACGCAAATGTACATGAAGGTCTATAAAACCTGGAGAAACCAGCAAGCCTTCCGCATCAATAATTTCTTGGGCTTCTTTTTGAATATTAGTGCCTATTTGAGCGATTTTTCCTGACTCTATGTAAATGTCAGTTTTTTGGAATTCCCCTTCATTAGTAAGCAACTGGCCATTTTTGATCAATATTGACATCGTTAGTGCCCCCTTTAATTTGTTCAATGGATCTTTTTAACACTGCCATCCGGATGAATACTCCATTTTGCATCTGCTTGAATATTCTTGAACGCCCGCATTCTACTAAACTATCTGCAATTTCAACTCCGCGGTTTACCGGGGCAGGATGCATGATTATGCTTCCTGGCTTCATTCTTTTTTCCCTTTCTTCTGT
This sequence comes from Bacillus sp. J33, assembly GCF_000518885.1. Classification (GTDB taxonomy): domain Bacteria; phylum Bacillota; class Bacilli; order Bacillales; family Cytobacillaceae; genus Cytobacillus. The sequence continues at coordinate 9,159 of NZ_JAEL01000011.1, forward strand.
TAATCCGTAAGATAGGTGATATTCTTCAGCCGTACGATTCGCTTTAGATTCATGGCGTTCATGCTGGATTCTTAAAAGCATAACGACATCAGAAGTTTCAATCGCTGTGTCTACATCTTCATACACGCCATTCTCGAGCAGTTCTTCATCAAACCATTCTTTAGGGCCTGAAAAAACAACTTTAGCTCCCAGCCTGACAAGTGCATCCGCATTTGATCTGGCCACCCGGCTATGTGCAATATCGCCGATGATTGCCACTTTTAATCCTTCAAAAGATCCGAACTCCTGCTTGATCGTCAGCAAGTCAAGCAATGATTGTGTTGGATGGTGTCCGCATCCGTCCCCTGCATTCAGGATGGAAACCCCGCTCTTGCCTGCCAATTCATCAAAATACCGGTCCTGGCTATGGCGGATGACTACTGCATGAACCCCGATGGCTTCAAGCGTTTTTACTGTATCGTATAAAGATTCGCCCTTTGATACACTTGATGTGCTTACTTCAAAAGGGATGATATCCAGCCCAAGCCGCCTTTCTGCTACTTCAAAACTGCATTTTGTTCTGGTGCTGTTTTCAAAAAAGAGGTTGGCGACAAAAACCTTATGTTCGGGTGTCCATGTCCCGCCGTTTAAAAAGTACTGTGCGTCTCCCAGAATTTCATTAATTTCTTCTATCTGTAAATCCGAGGTAGTAAGCAAATGTTTCATGATTTCCCTCCTCTTTTTTTAGGCTCTGTTAAATTCGCCTGTTGATTTTCGCTCCAGGAGCTCGCTTTCCGCGGGCGGTCCGACGCTCCTTGGCACATTCGTGCCTGTGGGGTCTCCCTTTGACACGCTCCTCCCGCAGGAGTCTCGCACCTTCCGCTCCAATCAACAGGGTGCTAATAACCAACAATCAGCTTTAACACAGCCTTTTTTTAAAGAATATAATAAGGTTCTTTCAACCTTGGGTGTTGATTATCAACAGTTAGCTTTGAAACATCTTTCCAAAAAAGCACCCTGCCGATTTGGTCAGGGTGCTGCAGTTGAGGCAATTAGGCATACGGATACACGGGTTCCGCTTAGCCTGCTTGCCGCCAACACCCTTTTAAGACTCTCTGGACTTAGTTAAAAAGTGTTATGCTACGTTATTCTTTTTTTCGTTTTCAGTTTCAAACATATCTTCCTTGGCTTCTTCTCTGCCAGGAAGAATCAGGTTCAGCAGGACGCCGCTGATTGCTGCCAGGGCCATTCCTTCCAGTTTGAATGCCCAAATTTCAATATGCGCACCGCCGATTCCCAGTACAAGGATGACTGACGCAATTACCAGATTGCGGTTGTTTCCGAAGTCTACCTTGCTGTCAACAAGCATTCTCAAACCGGATGATGCTATGATTCCAAACAGCAGGATGGAAACTCCCCCCATTACTGGGGTTGGAATTGAACTGATAAGGGCTGTAACCTTTCCGATAAATCCGAAGATGATTGCGATAACTGCCGCACCTGCGAGTACATAGACACTGTATATTTTCGTGATAGCCAATACGCCTATGTTTTCGCCATATGTTGTTTTTGGCGGTCCGCCGATTAGTGCAGAGATCATTGTTCCTGTTCCATCTGCAAGAATGGAACGGTGCAAACCAGGTTCTTTAATATAATCTTTTCCGACTACTTTTCCAAGTACAAGCTGATGACCGATATGCTCCGAGATTGTCACCACTGCCACTGGGATCATCAGAAGAGCCAGGTCAAGAGTGATCCTTACTTCATAATCCGCGAAAGGAATCAAGAATTCCGGCATTTCAAACCATGCTGCCTGCTGCACTAGTGAGAAGTCGATGAGGCCAACTGCCAGTGAGTAAACATACCCGATGATAATTCCTGCGAGAATCGGCACCATGCTGAGCATGCCTTTTGCATAGATGGAAAAGATGATTGTTGCTGCCAATGTGATAAGAGCAGCTGAGAAATGCAGCATGCTGTATTCTCCCGTTTCAGGGTTATTCATTGCCATTCCAACAGCCGTACCCGCTAACGCCAAGCCAATTACGATAATAACAGGGCCGACTACAATCGGCGGAAGCAGATTCATAATCCATCTGTATCCTGCTTTTTTAATGATTAAGGCAACAGCACCGTATACAAGACCTGCCATGAAGCTTCCGATCATGGCAGCACCAGGGCCGCCAGCTGTTTTTGCAGCGATGATCGGAGCGATAAAAGCGAACGATGATCCTAAGTAGGCTGGCACCTGCCACTTAGTAATGATTAGAAATGCAATGGTTGCAAGTCCGCTGGAAATCAGCGCAATTGCAGGATTTAGACCAACCAAGTATGGCACTAGGATTGTAGCTCCGAACATTGCGAATAAGTGCTGTAAGCTTAGTGTCAGCCAGTGGGCTGGTTTTGGGACATCTTTTATATCCAAAATAGGTTTATTCATTCCGATCTCTCCTTTTGGTTGAAATGCTAAAGCGTTTTGCTAGACAGTTTTCCAGGGCCTAAAGGCCTCTCTCTTTTTTTAAAATAAAACCCTCTTTGCCAGAGGTGCAAGAGGGTACGAGAGCACAGCAAAAGACAGACTGCTTCTGCTGGGTTCCCCTTTGTCAGCCTCTCTGGACTGCATTTAAAAAGGGCTATTTATTTTTCAAATATGCTTACTTGATCGTCTTTATCTACTTCTTTTAGCTGGACAACTATTTTCTCCGAACTGGAAGTTGGTATGTTTTTCCCAACATAATCAGCTCTAATCGGAAGTTCTCTATGCCCCCGGTCTACAAGGACAGCGAGCTGAATTTGAGACGGCCGCCCAATATCAATCAAAGCATCCAAGGCCGCTCTTACTGTTCTGCCTGTGTAGAGGACATCATCCACCAGGATAACCTTTTGGTCATTGATATCATGCTGGATATCTGAACCTTTAACAAGCGGTTCCTGATTTTCAGTTTTTTTCGTAAGATCATCTCTATATAATGTGATATCGAGCTCGCCCACTGCGATTTGTGCTCCTTCTATTTGTTCGATCCGTTCTGCCAGGCGATTTGCAAGGTAAATTCCCCTTGTCCGGATGCCAATCAGGATACAATTCTCGATTCCTTTGTTCTTTTCTATGATTTCATGGGCAATCCTTGTCAATGCTCTTCTGATTGCTTGATCGTCCAGTACAATTGCTTTTTGCTGCATTTTTGAATCACCTCTAGTAATTAAATTGCTCGGAACGCCTGTTTTTTCCGGCGGGGAAGTTATCAAAATAAAAACCCTCCCGCCGATTGGGCGAGAGGGTAAACGAGTCGTCTGACTGCAGAATAAGGATACAATCCCCTATTCTTATCCGTTTCCTTCCCAGCCTCACGGGACTGTTTTAAAGGACTTATTCAACTATAGTCATCTTATAGCAGATATCGAATATTGTCAACGATTATTTGCAAGTTTGTCTAAGAGTTCCTGAAAATATGCAGGAAGCGGTGCTTCAAATTCCAGGTACTCACCTGTTCTTGGATGGTCAAATCCCAGAACACCCGCATGAAGGGCCTGGCCTCCAAGATCCGGTGTCTTTCTTGGTCCGTATTTCGGATCTCCAGCAAGGGGGTAGCCGATATACTTCATGTGGACACGGATTTGATGGGTCCTGCCAGTTTCCAGCTGGCATTCCACCAGGGTAAAATCCTTAAATCTCTCCAGAACATGAAAGTGAGTGACTGCATGTTTCCCATTATCCACTACTGTCATGCTTTGGCGGTCCTTTGGATCCCTTGCAATCGGTGCATCAATTGTTCCATAGTCATGTGGAATCACACCGTGGACGATGGCACGATATTTACGTGTAACGGTTTTATTCATCAGCTGATTGACAAGACTTTCATGGGCCAAATCATTTTTAGCAACCATTAATAGCCCGCTTGTATCCTTATCAATCCGATGGACAATTCCGGGCCTCATTACACCATTTATACCTGAAAGATCTTTGCAATGTGCCATAAGTCCATTAACAAGGGTGCCTGTCCCATGACCTGCTGCCGGATGGACAACCATTCCTTTAGGCTTATTTACGACCAGGACATCCTGATCCTCATAATAAATATCCAAATCCATTGCTTCAGGAACAACATCCAATTCTTCAGGTTCAGGTATTGAAATTTCAATCCGGTCATTTAATGAACATTTATAATTGGTTTTTGGCTTTGTTCCATTTACAAGAACATTGCCGTCTTTAATCCATTGCTGAACTTGGGTTCTGGACCATTCAGCATTAAGTGTGGATAAAACTTTATCTATTCTTTCTCCTGCCTGTTCATCAGGAATGATGTGTTCCATTTTCTCCATAAGATTTCTCCTTCTTCTTTGCTTCTCTCTCCTCAAGCAGCATCTGGATCATCAGCATCCCTACTCCAATCACCAATGCCGAGTCAGCAATATTGAAAACGGGGAAGTCATAGCCAAAAATATAGGTGTTGATAAAATCAACTACTTCTTTCCTATATACCCTGTCAATAAAGTTTCCAATCGCTCCGCCAAGCATTAAGCCCAAAGAGACACCCAGAAGCAATTTGCCTTTAGCTGCTTTTTGAATGTAAAAAATAATTCCAATAATGACAATGACGGTTATTACATAGAAAAACCACATTTGGCCCTGCAGGATTCCCCAGGCCGCACCACGGTTTCGGTGTGATGTAATATAGAGAAAGTCTTCGATAACTTTTACACTTTCCCCCAGTTCAAAGTTCTTTACAATAAGCCATTTTGTCAGCTGGTCAAGAGCAATCACAAACAAAGCGATTATGTAATAAAACACAAAGGCAACCCCCATATCTCATATCATTACCTTTGCATTTTAGCACAAACTGAATAAAAAACACAGCACACGCTTAAACTCAATGGTAGATTGACTTTCGGTAGTACTTACCGAGCTTGGTGCAATCCTCCATCGTTTTTAAAGTTGGAATCATTTCGAGCAAGTCTGCAGGCAAAAGCTCACCTGAAATTTCACATTTCCCAAAATTTCCATTCTCAATCTTTTCCAGCGTCTGTTCAATGTCATGCAGTTCTTCCAATAAAATTGGCTTAATAAGAACGGAACTATTGCCTTCCATCAGCCTTTCCAATATTTCCTGTCTCGTATTACGGAGTTCTGAATAGAGCCTTTCTGCTTTTGCATCCATGCCTTTTCCTCCGTTCTATGGTGTTTCCTTTATTATTTCTCCAAGGCGATTTCAGACACGGGCAAACTTTTAGCAAACGGCTCAACATTTAGTGAAGGTGGAATTATTTATAAAAAGGAATTGGAGGACTATACCAAGGGCAAACCTGTATAACACTCTTTCATTATAGTCAAGCTAAAATATAAAGTTCGGGCAGGATCAATGCATATAAAAACAGCCCCCTATTCAGGGAGCTGTTTCTTATTTTTATGCCAAGTGGCTGTAATTATGTTTTACAACGTCAGCACAGCGAGGACATAGTGTCTCAAAGCCTTCTGTTTGGCCAACTTCCGGTGTTACTGTCCAGCAGCGCTCACATGTTTCGCCTTCCGCCTTGGAAACAACAATTGCTGTGTTTTCAAATTTCATTGCATTTTCAGGAGCTTCATTCAGGCTGCCTGCTACTTCAAAGCCTGAAACGATAAAGATCTGCTGCAGATTTTCCTGGATCGAATCCAGCAGGTTTTTAGCTTGATCGTTAACATAAAGAGTAATCTTGGCAGTCAGCGATTTACCGATTACCTTCTCATTTCGGGCTTCTTCCAATGCCTTTAAAACGTCATTGCGCAGCTTCATGAATGCTGTCCACTTTTCTTCAAGCAGCTTGGCATTCGGAAGCTCTTGATATTCTGGCATATCCGTTAATTGCACACTCTCTTCCTCTACATTAGGGATAAAGCTCCAAACTTCATCGGAAGTATGAGAAAGAATTGGCGCTACAAGTTTTGTAAGAGCAATCAAGCTTTCATAAAGCACAGTTTGGATTGCCCGGCGATCGGCATGATCTGCTGCTTCAATGTAAAGAACATCCTTTGCAAAATCAAGATAGAACGCGCTAAGGTCCAATGTACAGAAATTATTGACTGCGTGGTAGATGCTTGCAAACTCATAGCGGTCATAAGACTCTCGCACGCTCTTGACTAATTTGTTCAGCTTTACAAGCATAAACTGGTCAACCTCACGCAGATTTTCAAAAGAAACCGCATCAGTTACAGGGTTAAAGTCAGCAAGATTCCCCAGCAAGAAACGGAAAGTATTGCGGATCTTTCTGTATACTTCAGCAACCTGCTTTAGGATGGCATCGGATACACGAACATCAGCCTGGTAATCCACTGATGCAACCCATAGACGAAGAATGTCTGCACCAAGCTGGTTCATGACTTTCGCCGGGACAACTACGTTTCCGATGGATTTACTCATCTTTCTGCCTTCGCCGTCCAGCGTAAATCCATGGCTTAGCACACCTTTATACGGAGCTTTTCCTGTTACCGCTACTGAAGTTGATAAAGAAGAGTTGAACCATCCTCTATATTGGTCAGATCCTTCAAGATATAAATCTGCAGGACGCTGTAAATCGTCACGTTCTAAAAGAACTGCCTGGTGTGAAGAACCGGAATCGAACCAAACGTCCATGATATCCGTTTCTTTCGTAAACTGGCCATTCGGGCTGCCAGGATGGGTAAAGCCCTCAGGAAGCAATTCTTTCGCTTCCTTTTCGAACCAGATATTTGAACCATGTTCACGGAATAGGCTAGATACATGTTCAATGGTTTCGTCTGTAATAATTTCTTCACCATTTTCAGCATAAAAGACAGGAATTGGCACTCCCCAAACACGCTGGCGGGAGATACACCAATCTCCGCGATCTCGAACCATGTTGAATAGTCTTGTTTCACCCCATGCCGGATACCAGTCAGTTTCCTTAACAGCATCTAAAAGTTCATCCCGGAAATCCTTAATGGAAGCAAACCACTGGGCAGTGGCACGGAAAATAACAGGCTTCTTTGTTCTCCAGTCATGCGGATAGGAGTGAGTAATGAATGTAAGTTTCAGTAAAGCCCCAACTTCCTCTAGCTTTTCTGTAATTGGCTTGTTGGCTGCATCATAAAACAAGCCTTCAAAGCCAGGAGCTTCGCTTGTCATGTTTCCTTTATCGTCTACCGGGCACAACACGTCAAGTCCGTATTTCATGCCGACATGGAAATCGTCTTCTCCATGGCCAGGAGCTGTGTGAACACAGCCAGTACCTGCGTCTGTTGTTACATGCTCGCCAAGCATAACAAGGGAATCACGCCCATAAAGAGGATGCTCTGCAATTACATGCTCAAGCTCGCTTCCTTTTACTTTGCTGACAACCTCATGATCTTCCCATTCAAGCTCTTTAGCTACTGCTGATAATAAGTCTTCAGCTACAAGGTACTTTTGGCCAGAGGCTTTGGCTACAACATAATTCAGTTCTGGATGAACAGAAATACCAAGGTTGGCTGGGATCGTCCATGGAGTTGTTGTCCAAATGACAATTTGCGTATCATGATCCAGAACGTTCTTTCCATCTTTTACTTTAAATCCAACGTAAATGGACGGAGAGCGTTTGTCCTTATATTCAATTTCCGCTTCGGCCAATGCAGATTCTGATGAAGGGGACCAATAAACTGGCTTTTTACCCTTGTAAATATAGCCTTTCTTCGCCATTTCACCGAACACTTTAATTTGCTGCGCCTCGTACTCAGGCTTCAGTGTGATATATGGGTTCTCCCAATCACCGCGAACTCCCAAGCGCTTAAATTGGCCGCGCTGGCTGTCAATTTGATCGTATGCATATTCTTCACATAGTTTGCGGAACTCCGCAACGCTCATTTCTTTGCGCTTTACCCCTTTATTAGTCAAGGCCTGCTCAATTGGCAAACCATGTGTATCCCAACCAGGAACATATGGTGCATTGTATCCAGTCATTGACTTTGAACGAACGATGAAATCCTTTAAAATCTTGTTCAGTGCATGGCCGATATGAATATCGCCATTAGCATATGGGGGGCCATCGTGCAGCACGAACATCGGACGGCCTTTTGTGCGTTCCTGAACCTTTTCATAAATATTCATTTCTTCCCATTTAGCCTGGATTTCAGGTTCGCGCTTTGGAAGATTTCCGCGCATTGGGAATTCTGTTTTAGGCATTAATAAACTATCTTTGTAATCCATTTCATTTCCTCCTGTATAAAGTAAAACTTCAATCAGTGGGGATCTTCTTCACCCCCACTGATTGTTAGTTGAACCAATCGGGCCTTTACGGGGCAGTTTGACTCCCACTTATCCTCCTTCGATTCCTCTGAGTCTTGTAGTGGGAGTCTTACTGCCCGTTAGACTGCGACAAACTCATTAAATACCATGATAGCCAATGAAAGAGAGATAAATCCCGGATAACACAAAAAACCTTCTCATCCCAAAAAAGGGACGAGAAGGTTTTAATTCTCCCGCGGTACCACCCTTGTAGACGGAATATTTTTTATTCCATCCGCTCAAAGCATTCTTAACGTGAATGATTCGCCTTGGCCTAATAGTTCTTATGAATGTTCGGCAAGGAACTCAAGGGTGATTTTCCAGCTTTCCGCTTATCCCCGGGCTTCCACCGCCCCCGGCTCGCTAACAGAGTGCGATGCACTTCTGCAATTAAGCTAAAAAAAACTGTACTGTCCCTCTCATCGTTCATAATCATTGTATTTACCTTTGTTTTAAAATTATATGCGATATTTCCAGCTTTCGTCAAGCCAGGGATTCTTCTTCTTCTTTTAATGATTTAAGATCTGTGGAATCTAGCTTATATTCCATCATATGGTCCCAATCATCGTTGTTCAGCATATCGAGCTGGGCTTCCACGAGCATTTTAAACCGTGTTCTGAATACTTTGGATTGTTTTTTTAAATCTTCTATGTCCAAGGCAATTTTACGGGCTTTGGACAGTGATTCATTCACAATCCGATCGGCATTTTTCTCCGCTTCTTTAATAATCAGCTTAGCTTCCTTATGAGCATTACGCTTTACTTCTTCAGCGGCTTCCTGTGCGACCACAATCGATTTATTCAGAGTTTCTTCAATTGTGGTAAAGTGGCCAATGCGATCGTTCACTTCATTGAGCTTTTCTTCAAGCTCCTTTTTCTCCCTGATCAGAATCTCGTAATCCTTAATGATTTGGTCGAGGAACTCATTTACCTCATCTTCATCATATCCGCGGAATCCTTTGCTGAATTCCTTGTTATGAATATCTAACGGTGTTAATGGCATCTGTGCCACCTCCCAGGTCAGTTGATCTTATGTAATATTGTCTTAGCATGCTGGTACTTTTTCATTATAACAGACTGCACTATCTTTTGATTTATTTATTCGACAGGTTGCATCAATTTCCTTCATCATTTTAAATTATTTTTGCCTTCCAGCAAGAATTCTCCACTTTTCCTTCTTCGTTTTCCCCTCAATCTCCATAATTTTTGAACGTCCTTGTCCCCGTACTGAGATCATATCCCCTTCTCTGCATTCAAAGGAAGGATTTTCAATTAATGTCCAATTTACTTTTACTAGACCCTGTTGGATAAACAGCTGGGATTTTTGCCTGGAGATATTATAAATTGCTGAGATGACTGTATCTAATCTTAAGGATGAAGAAGTAACAGAACATTCCCTCCATTCCTCATCGGCAGTTATCGCTTCAGCAAATGGTTTTTTATTAAGAGTAACGGAAGCTCTGCCGATTGATTCAAGCTGCAATCGAACATATTCTTCAATTTCTTCCGTTACAAAAAACTGTATCCTATCATCTTCAAAAAGAATATCTCCAAATTTCCCCCTTTTTAGCCCAAGTGACATAAGACTGCCAAGAACCTGGGGATGTTCAATAGAAACAAATTTTTTGGGATAATCTATTTCAAAAAGGCAAATCAGAAAATCTTCCTCATCGCTTTCATAATAATCCGGAAAGATAAGAGCCCTCTTTCGCTCTGTATTAGGAGTACCGCCAAATAAATCCGCCAGGATTCCGGAATGTTCGCCAATAATGCTTTTAAGAATTAACTGCTCTCTTGGATCAAGAAAATCAGTGAGCTTTGGAGCATATGTATTTTCCACTTGATCCTTCCAATTAAGGACCTGGTCAATAAACTCTTTTTCTTCCGGACGAAAATGCTGGTAGACGCTCATTAATTTATCAAAAACCTCCTTTTTTAGGCTCCTTTAAATTGATTACCTATCCAACAAACTGGAGCTAAAAAATAAAAAAGGGCCGTCATAGCCCTATTTTAATGCTTATGCAATCCACTGGTATAACTGGTGCAATCCTCCTGTAGCAAAACGGAGAACCAAAATAGCCACGATTGGAGAAATATCAATCATGCCAAGCGGAGGAATGATCTTCCGAAATGGCTCAAGATATGGTTCACAAATCCTTGCCAGAAATTGGCCAATAGATGACTCTCTGGCATTTGGGAACCAGGAAAGCAGAATATAAATGATTAATGCCCATGAATAATAGTAAATTACATTAGATAGGATACCAAATAAAAATTCCATTAAAAATTACCACCTCGTATTTTCAAATTCTTGTTCTTTCATTAACTGTGAGATACTTCCTGATACTTCCACATTATCAGGCGTACATAGGAAAATATCTGTTCCGACCTTTTGAATATCTCCTCCAATTGCATAAACAGTGCCGCTTAGAAAATCTACAATCCGTTTTGCTTGATCTTTTTCTATCCTTTGCAGGTTCACTACAACGGCCCTTCTGTTTTTCAGCTGGTCGGCAATATCTTGTGCTTCTGCATATACCCGGGGTTCAACAAGGACTACTTTAGAAGACTTTTGGACACTTTGAAGACTTACGATATTTTGTTTTTGAACTGGCTGCTGAGGTTTTTGTGACTGTCTTACCGGCTCTCTTTCCTCTTCGATGGTTTCCTCTTCTTTATAGTCATATTCATCATCCAGGAAGAAAAATGTTTTAAATTTAGATTTTATACTCATTTATTGAACCTCCTGATCCTTTTCACCTACTAAAGCCGTTCCGATTCTCACCATGGTAGCCCCTTCTTCAATGGCTATAGCAAAATCATTGGACATGCCCATTGATAGCTCAGTGCAAGGAGCAAACTTATAGCCCAGGTCCCTTACTTCTTTTTGAAGATCCTTCAGCCTGCGGAAGCAGGAACGCAGCAGATCTTCGTCGGATGTGAACGGTGCCATTGTCATTAGGCCGATTACATGAATGTTCTTATAATCTGCCAGGCTGGAAATAAAATCAGTGACCTCTTCAGGTTCTATTCCCTGTTTGGACTCTTCACCTGATACATTCACCTGGACAAAACAATTGATTTTATTCGCTGCCCTTTTATCAATTTCCTTAGCAAGGGAAATCCGATCCAGTGAGTGGATAAAATCCACCTTATCAATTATGTTTTTAACCTTGCGGGTTTGAAGAGTACCAATAAAATGCCAGGTTGGCTTGTCCCTCAAAACTTCCCACTTTGCAAGAAGCCCATCATCTCTGTTTTCGCCTAAATGATTTATCCCAGCTTCCAGGGCTTCCTGGGCCCTTTCTACTGATACATACTTGGTTACCGCAATCACTTTTACGTCCTCAGGATCGCGATTTGCCTTTTCACATGCTTTTTGTATAGCAGATTTAATATGCTTTAAATTCTCTTCGACTTTCATTTAGCTTCAGACTTCCTCCTTCCAGCCAATAAAGCTCATCATTCTGCCTGTTCTTCCTTTATCTCTCCTATGGGAGAAGAAATAATCCTGATGGCAGCTTGTACAATATCCCGTGATCATTATATTATTTTCTTGAATTCCTGCATTCAAAAGAATTTGCTTATTTAGCTTTTTCAAATCAAGATGATATTGATTATCCTTAACTAAATTATATGGCTTTGCATCGACATCTTCTAGTATTTTTTGCACTTTAGAAATGACACGATCATCTACAATATAACATTTTTCGCAAATGGAAGGCCCAATTACTGCCTGTACTTCACTTAATTCAATTCCTTCATTTCTATAGAGCTTAGCCATTTCTTTGCAAATTCCGCTGACTGTCCCCTTCCATCCTGCATGTGCAATACCAATTGCTCCTGTTTTTTCGTGCAAAAAGTAAATCGGCACACAATCTGCATAACAAAGAGTTAGCAAAACACCTTTATCGTATGTAAAAAAGCCGTCAGTAGCCGGAAAGGAATCATCATAAATCAAAGCCCCTTTCCCTTTGTCACTGTTGGAGACCTTTCGGATTCTTACTTCATGGGTTTGCTCTGCACCAACCCATTTTTCCGTAGAAAAACCAAGCAAGCCAGCCAGATGTTTTCGGTTTTGGCTGACCGCTTCATGACTGTCATTAACGTGAAGCCCTAAATTCAGGGTATCGAATTCATTTTGGCTGCATCCGCCATTCTTGGTTGTAAATCCTGCTGTTAAATTTGGGAAACGCTTTTCCCATTCCTTTATAATAAAAAACTCTTCATTTTTTAGTAAAAACGGCTCCATCACTTTTACCCCATCTTATTTTTCTATAGTTTACCATACAGTTAGCGCTGATTACAGCTAAACCCTTCTTTAAGCCTCTTCCTCTATATATTTAATTTCTGCTGTTTCTTTGTAGCGTACTAAAATAACATCTTCACCGATTTTTAATATGTTCTTCCACGGGATAATAATATCCTCATCCTTTCCAAAAAAGCCCAACACTTTACCTGCTCCGCCTATAATAACGGCTTCGATTTTGCCTGTGTTTATATTTATGTCTATATCCCCTATATTTCCAAGCTTTCTGCCATCCGCAACATTTACAACATCCTTCACTTGAAATTCGGATATTTTCACCATCGAGACTTCACTCCCAATTTTATATGTTCTTATTAAATATATGTTTGAAGCTATATGAAAAATGTTAGAATGGACCGAAAAGTACAAGCTTTATGCAAGAAAAGCAAAAAGCAGCCAAAGTGGCTGCTCAGCTTTGAATATTTTTATTCATTTGTTTAATGGCTGCTTTTTCAAGCCGGGAGACTTGCGCTTGTGAGATGCCAATTTCCTCAGCAACCTCCATTTGGGTTTTGCCCTGGAAGAAGCGTTTTCTAAGAATCAGCTTTTCCCTTTCATTTAGTCTCCGCATGCCTTCTTTTAATGCTATTTCTTCAATCCATTGAATATCCTTGTTTTTTTCATCACTTAATTGGTCCATTACATAAATTGGATCTCCGCCATCGTTATAGATTGGTTCAAATAAAGAGACAGGATCCTGGATCGCATCCAATGCGAAAACAATTTCCTCATGTGGGACATCGAGTTCTTTAGCAATTTCTTCAGCCGTAGGTTCTCTTGAGGTTTTGCTCATTAAACGTTCTCGCACTTGCAGCGCTTTATAAGCAATATCCCTTAATGAACGCGATACACGTATCGGGTTATTATCCCTTAGGTACCTTCGGATTTCTCCAATAATCATTGGAACTGCATAGGTGGAAAACTTAACGTTTTGACTTAAATCAAAATTATCAATAGATTTCATGAGACCGATACAGCCGACCTGGAACAGGTCATCAACAAATTCGCCTCTGTTATTAAATCGCTGAATCACACTTAATACGAGGCGCAAGTTGCCGTTGACGAGTTTTTCCCGTGCGGTTATATCCCCCTTATGCATTTGCTTGAAGAGCTCTCTCATTTCTTCGTTTTTTAAAACTGGAAGCTTTGAAGTATCAACACCGCAAATTTCTACTTTATTTCGAGTCAATCCATTTCCCTCCTCACAGGAGCTGCTGTACAAAAAACAGTATCTCCTTGAGGAGGAAAAATATGCACCGGCTATTTTATCCACAGAATGGGCAACGGCTCAAAACATCATGAACACTAGGTTTTTGACTTGCAAATTTTTGTAAAAAATTTATCAGCAAGAATGGTTCAAAACTGTTCTGAATTTTCTAGACCATTTTATTAAACTCTTTCTTCAGCCTTTTTATGATTCTTTTTTCCAAACGTGAAATATACGATTGGGATATCCCCAGCATATCAGCCACGTCTTTTTGTGTTTTTTCTTCACCGGATCCCAGGCCGAACCGTAATTCCATAATCTGCTTTTCCCTGTCTGAGAGCTGATGCAACGCCTTAATCAAAAGCTTTTTATCCACATTTGCTTCAAGATCCTTGGTAATTATGTCATCTTCGGTTCCAAGAACGTCAGACAGCAGCAATTCATTCCCATCCCAATCGATGTTTAAAGGCTCATCGAAGGAGACTTCAGATCGGATTTTATTATTTCTTCTTAAGTACATTAGAATTTCATTCTCAATACAGCGGGAAGCATATGTAGCCAGCTTAATTTTTTTCTCAGGATTAAAGGTATTGACCGCTTTGATCAATCCTATAGTTCCAATGCTGATCAAGTCCTCAATATTGATGCCTGTGTTTTCAAATTTTCTCGCAATATAGACAACTAGCCTGAGATTTCTTTCAATCAGAATAGACCTTGCAGCTTTATCTCCTTTCGGGAGCTTTATCAGCAGCATTTCTTCTTCTTCCTTGCTGAGAGGAGGAGGGAGTGCTTCGCTGCCGCCTATATAATAAACTTCATCAGTCTTGATCCCCAGTTTAATTAACAATTTATACCAATAGTAGGATAAGCGAAGTTTTAACTTTTTCATGATTTGTCCTCCTTCTAAATTATGTTTTTGCAGAGTATAGTATATTAACTTACCTTTGTATCAGGCTTCATTTTACTGGCACCTGTAAGCATTTTAGGATGAACGATACATTGGAAAGCATCATCAGCCGAAAGCTGCTGCAAGGAAAAGGAAACAAGTCCCTTTTCTGCCTCGATTATTTCATTATCTTTTTCCAGAACAATGCGATCGGGTTTATAAGCAATGATCAGCTGATGTTCTTGTCCTACTACCTTGCATGGAATAACCCTCATTTTATGCTCCCATTCTCCGCCTATAGATTCATTTCCCATAATAATATCTTCAGGGCTGCCGGCAATTTTAATTATTTCATCGGGAAATTCTTCCAGCCTGTCTTTAATTGAAATAAACATGACAGGCATTTTCGAGATAGGGTCATAAAGCTGATTGCCGCTGTCTATCAAACCTTTGAAGCGATATTCGATTTCATTAATAACAACCTTCACTTGAATCAGAGAGTCGTATTGGATTTTGGTCATTTCCATTCCTTCTATATTCCTTTTTGAAAAATGCCATGCAAGCGGAAAGCCCAACAGCACGAAAAGCCAGCTGATCGGGTCTCCAAAACCTTTAACACTCGCCAGCATAACAGACGATGAAAGCTGAAAATCAAATTTTATAAAATAATGAATACCGATTAAAGATCCGCCAATTAAAAAAGTAGCAAAATAAAAAGTCATTAGCCCTTTAAAAAAGTAACGCAAACGCTTAAAGCCA
Source organism: Bacillus sp. J33 (assembly GCF_000518885.1). Lineage (GTDB taxonomy): Bacteria > Bacillota > Bacilli > Bacillales > Cytobacillaceae > Cytobacillus. Next base: position 24,550 of record NZ_JAEL01000011.1, read on the forward strand.
AAAGCAGTAAGTACCATGGCTACAGAGAATAATAATTTTGTAATTGGGTGCCCTGAGTAGGCACTTAATGGAGTAAAAACTAATAAAATAATAACCGAGCCTATTAAGCCTCCCGCAAAAACTCTCCAGAAACGTACTTCTCTTTTTAAAATAATGGCTGTCAAATAAAGGAGGAGGCTATCAAACATGAAGTTTAATGCCCAGATAATATCTAAATAAACTGCCAAATATCTTCCCCCTTTTTAGAAAAGCACAAGTGCCTCGCTCAGCCCCGAAAAGTTATAATCCTATTATTCTGTTGGAAAAAGTATAGCGCACAACAGCAGTTAAAGTGTGTCACTTTCTGTATGCAAAATGAAAGAAATTTTCCCTATTCCGTTCGGATTTTGTCACTATTTTTCCTATTTTAGATTCTTAACAATTTTTTATGGTGTGATATACATCACATATTTCCTTTTTTAAATGAACTATAATTACAGTGAAAATATAAAAAAGGAGTTTTGCTGTGATGCTAGACACTAAAACTATTGAAATTATTAAAAGTACCGTACCTGTACTCGAAAAACACGGCGAGGATATCACTAAAACTTTTTATAACCTAATGTTTACAAATCACCCTGAATTATTAAATATCTTTAATCATGCAAACCAAAAGCAGGGGCGCCAGCAAAAAGCGCTTGCAAACTCTGTATACGCCGCTGCAAAGTATATTGACCAGCTTGAGGCCATCCTTCCGGTTGTGACTCAGATCGCCCATAAGCACCGCTCTTTGGGTGTTAAGCCGGAGCATTATCCCATTGTTGGAGAGCATTTAATTCTTGCAATTAAAGAGGTTCTAAAGGAAGCTGCAACTGAAGAAATTATTGAGGCATGGACAAAAGCATACGGAGTTATTGCAGATGCTTTTATCGGGCTGGAAAAGAGCCTTTATGATGAAGCTGCTCAAAAACAAGGCGGCTGGGATGATTTCAGAACATTTTCTGTTACAAAGAAGGTAAAAGAAAGTGATGTAATTACCTCTTTCTACTTTAGCCCAGCAGATGGCAGAGAAATTGCAGATTTTCTTCCTGGCCAATATATTAGCTTGAAAGTAAATATTCCTGGCGAGGAATATACACATATCCGTCAATATAGCCTATCTGACTCTCCCGGAAAATCGTATTACAGGATTTCTGTAAAGAAAGAAGAGGGTACGAATGAGAAGCCTGAAGGAAAAGTATCCAATTACCTTCACAATGAACTAAAAGAAGGTGATCATATCAAAATAAGCGCTCCAGCTGGGGAATTTGTTCTAGGGCAGACTAATAAACCCATCGTTCTCCTAAGCGGCGGCGTTGGCATCACTCCAATGCTTAGCATGCTTCACCATCTGGATGCTACAGGAATTCAAAGCGAAACGAAGTTTATCCATGCTGCTATTAATGGTAAGGTACATGCCTTTGCTGATGAAGTGAAGACTATCACGGATAATAATTCATTGGTAAAAGCCTATTTCTGCTACGAAAAACCGACTGTAAAAGATAAGGAAGAAATGGCCTATGATAAAGAGGGCTATATTACATCCGAATGGCTCTCAGCAGCAGTATCCAATAAAGACAGCCTGGTTTATATGTGTGGACCTGTTCCGTTTATGCAAGCTATGTACGAAGCCCTGCTCGAAGCAGGTTTCCAAAAAGAAAATATTCGTTATGAATTCTTTGGACCTTCTATGGAACTTAAAGAAGCTCAATCTGTATAAAGATACGAAGCATGGCCCATTTGGGGACCATGCTTTTTCACGCAAAAAACACCCAGTTTTCTCCTTTCCTATAAAAAGGATGATAGAAAACTGGGTGTTAATTTATCCCGCATTAACGGGCAGTAAGACTCCTGCTAATGGAAGTTTCACTTTATATTATCTTCTGCGGTTGCGATTGCGGAGGAAAGTTGGTATATCCAAAGCTTCTTCCGGCTGATGGGATTGACTGCTTCTTACAGGCTCTTGTGGAGATTCTTCCCTCTTTTGCTCACGCTTCACAGTTCCCATGCTTGGCGCAGCCTTTGGCTGTCCGAAGGATGGTCTTGTTGGTTTAGGCTGAATAACTTCTTCATTAAAACCTGTTGCAATAACCGTTACAACAATTTCATCTTTGAGATTTTCATTAATTACAGAACCGAAGATCATATTCACGTCCTGGTCTGAAGCTGAAGCAACAATATCAGCAGCTTCCTGAACTTCATATAGGCTCAGGTTTGATCCGCCAGTGATATTCATAAGTACCCCTTGTGCTCCGTCAATCGAAGTTTCAAGCAATGGTGATGATATGGCTTTCTTTGCCGCTTCAGCAGCACGGTTCTCCCCAGCGGCAACACCGATTCCCATTAGAGCAGATCCTTTATTTGACATGATTGTTTTTACATCTGCAAAGTCAAGATTGATAAGTCCTGGTACAGCAATCAAATCCGAAATACCCTGTACACCTTGGCGGAGAACATTATCCGCTTCACGGAATGCTTCAAGCATTGGAGTGCTTTTATCGACAATTTCTAATAGCCTGTCATTCGGAATAACAATAAGCGTGTCAACAGCTTCCTTCATTGAAGCAATACCGCCGGCAGCCTGTGTAGAACGTTTTCTGCCTTCAAACGTGAACGGCCGTGTAACAACCCCAACAGTCAATGCTCCTAAATCACGGGCGATTTGGGCGATAACCGGGGCTGCACCTGTTCCTGTTCCACCACCCATTCCAGCGGTGACGAATACCATATCAGCGCCTTTAAGCGCTTCCTCAACCTGCTCTTTGCTCTCTTCGGCTGCTTTTTTTCCTACTTCTGGGTTTGCTCCTGCGCCAAGGCCTCTCGTAAGCTTTCCTCCGATTTGCATTTTCACTTCTGCTTTAGATAAGTTCAACGCCTGGGCATCAGTGTTAACAGCAATAAACTCGACACCTTGAACACCGTGCTCAATCATTCTGTTTACTGCATTATTACCGCCGCCTCCAACGCCGATGACTTTTATAGTAGCTAATGAATCTAAATTAGTATCAAATTCTAACATGACAAATCCTCCTAATTCGTCGATATTCCTAAGAACACCTTTTTCTGATTCGCTTTTTTATTGCACCCGGGAAACAGGCTTGCTGCCTATTCTTCCGTGCTCATTTTATTTCCGTTAGCCAAATGGCTGGTTATTCCGTTTCCAAAACCCATGCGAATCAAATCAAGTTATTCGAAAAAGTATCCGAGGAACTTTTTAACTCTTGATGTGATTTTTTCTTCCGGCTGTTTTTCCGGCTTTGTTTTTGGTTGCGGTTGTTGTTTTTGAACTCTTTTTTCCTTTGATTCCGGAACAGTTACCGGCTGCTCCATCTTCCTGCCCTGTATCTTGGCATTTTTGTATGCAAACTTGATCAGTCCTACTGCTGTTGTATACTGAGGTTCCCTGACCCCGATATAATCAGGAATTGCGATGCGCACCCGATTCTGGAATACAACCTGTGCCAATTCTAGTATTCCCTGTGTATTTGCCACACCCCCGGTAAGGACGTAGCCCCCAGGAAGATCCTTTGCACCAAGGCGCTTCACCTCATGCTGAATCAGATCAAATATCTCTTCCATCCTAGCTTCGATAATGTCCGAAATTTCAAGCTGGTTAAATTGCTGGTGCTGGTCGCTTCCAATAATTGGAACACTGAATACTTCATCTTCAGATGCATGATCATAGAAGGCATAGCCGTGTTTAGTCTTAATTTTTTCTGCATCTTCAGTTGATGTGCGCAGGCCGATTGATAAGTCCTTTGTAATATGGTCTCCGCCAACTGGAAGGACACTTGTTGCCTTTAAAGCACCGTTTTCAAATAAAGCAATGGTCGTAGAACCGCCGCCAATATCTACTAGTGCCACTCCGAGATTTTTTTCATCTTTTGAAAGGGCAAAAGCTCCTGCAGCCAGCGGCTGCAGCGAAATATCCATAATTTCAAGTCCAGCGCGTTCTACACAGCGGAGTGTGTTATGTAGGATGGTTTTGGATCCAGTAATGATTGTGCCCTCCATTTCCAGGCGCACACCAATCATTCCGCGGGGATCGCTAATCTCATCCAAACCATCAACGATAAACTGTTTTGGGATTACATCGATGATGTCTCTTTCCGGAGGGATGGATACAACCTGTGCCGCATCAATAACTCTGGCAACATCCTCGTCCGTGATCTCCCTATTTTCACTGGAAACTGCTACAACCCCATGAGATGGCTGAAGCATAACATGATTGCCGGTTATTCCTACAATCACATTCTTAATCTCCATTCCTATCATTCTCTCAGCCTGTTCTATTGCCTTTTTAATAGAATGAACGGTTTCGTCTATATCAACAATGGAGCCTTTGCGTAAACCTTCAGACTGCACATTGCCCACACCAATAATATTTAAAGAGTCGTTGACCATTTCCCCAATGATTACCTTCACACTGGATGTACCGATGTCAAGACTAACATATATTTCGTTGCTGTTCATTCTTTGGCACCTCCTTTTTTTGCAATTCCAATTATTGAACAACAATCATTTTTTTGTTGTTTGTGTAAAATAAGTAGTTTATCTATAAAATTATTCGTCAAAACTAATTTATTCCCTTTTTTAAATATCATTTTTTTCTGTTTTTTCTTTTTTTTGGGACCATTTCGCGATGAGAATTCGCCTTATAACCGCGATATTTTGGAAAAGCCTTACTCCAAACGCAAAAACTGCTGCTAAGTACAAGTCTACACCAAGATGGACACCCAGAAAAGCTAAACTTGCTGCCAGCAAAATATTAAAAAAGAAGCCGGAAACGAAAACTTTTTCATCATAAATGCCTTGAAGCTGTGCCCGGATTCCGCCAAATAAAGTATCTAATGCAGCAAGAACCGCAATGGATAAGTAATTGGAGTATTCATCAGGTATTTTAATGTCTGTCAATAGTCCAAGGATAACCCCTATGATTAATCCTAAAATAGGAAGCCACATTATGATTTGCCTCCTTCTTCAGGTTTCACAGGCTCCATATATCTGATTCTAAGTGCTTCGTCATAAGCAGGAACTGTTACAGGCTCTGCTGGTTTATGTACTTTTACCCGCAGATTGTCAATGAAAAATTCTTCCGCTGATTTTGATACTTGCATGCGGTTGAAAAGCTTTTCGGCTGATTGTGCATTCTCTGCTATAACTTTTATTTCAATTGGCAGCCTGCTTAGAGCATATCCGTCTATCATGGTTTCCTGATTGATGTCCCTGATGACGGTTGTGTTGATAACCCGTCTCCCTCCAATGGAAATATGCTGGGCGTCGTACATATTCAGTTCGTTAACCAGTCTTTTCAGCAAATCAGGCGAGACAGATTCCACTTGTTTGCCTAAGAGCAGCTCTTCATAAACCGGTTCAATCGTTAAAATAATCCCTGGTCCGGTGACCTCACTTAATCCGGCTTCCATTTTTAATTCCTCCAGCGTCTCACGCAGCACTTGCTCCTTACTTTGTTTACGCTTTGTTTCGTATTGGGCAATTTTCTCTTCGTTTGAACTGATCTCGCGAAGAAGCTTTAATTGTAATTCTTTTTCTTTCAGTAAATCTTCTCTAAGCTGCCACGTATCTCTTGTATCACGAACAACAGGTTCTTTTAACGTTTGGAACTGTATGGCAACCATAAAGCCAATGATGGCCGCAATAAAAGCAAAGCTGAGTTTCTTTTTGCTGTCCACTATAATTCCACCTTACTTTCCTGCATAGATCCTTTTGTGGACACATCGTAAAATCTTTTGGCGAGAAATTCCTGATTGGCTTTAAGTACCCAGTAACGGCTCCATGATAATTTCAGCTTTTTTTTCCAAAGTGAATTGGATGTTCTCATCTACTAATGTATCCTTTACTCCACCTGTTAAGTTGAGGGCAGAGGTGAGTACATCCGCATCACCTATAGCACTAATAACAAAGGGTGCTGGATGCTGATATCCATCAATTTCAATTACTGGGCCATTGCACACTACATAGGAACTGTGGGATAGCCTCTGACCATTAATGGAAACAGCAGCTGCTCCGGAAATATAGAGTTCATTAATAACCTTAAATACGTGGTGCTCATGAACTATATAGTTATTAATATTTTCCTCATCCGGATTATAGTCACCGTCTGCAAGAGTCACCTCTACACCTTCACCTTTGACTTTAACTTTTCCGAGATGCATTCTGTACTTCTCTGCATCTTCAGCCAAGTTGAAATATACCTGTGCTTCCTGTGACAGTTCTTTTTCAATTTCCAGGACCGTTTCCTGTTTTTCATTAAGCTCTTTTTGAAGTGCCCTATTTTTTTCCTCCAGCTCTACCAGCTGATTTCGCAGTTCCAAATCTCTTTCCCATTGCTTTCCTGTCATTGAAGGTTTATCATTATCCCCCTGTGTAAGGTGGTAGGAAAAAGCCATCATATATCCCAGCACAAGAAAGACCAATGAGAGAATCACATGATTACCCTTCACCTTCATTTTCTTCTTCTTCAACCTTTTCAGCTCCCTCATTTTCATAAGGCGTAAAATAAGAGCCTACTTCCAAATCAATGATGCCTTTTTGTTCCGGATCCAGCTGGCTTACAATCGAAGGGTAATGTGCCATTTTCTCTGAAAAGCTTCTTAAAGTTGCACTAACCTCAAACCCATCATTCATATATAAAGTAATATGATAAGAGTCAGTATCATTGGGAGTGTGCTGTATTTCGGATATGGAGTTTAAAACCTCTTCAGGCAAAGTCTCAAGCTCCCCAATCATCATGTCAAGAATAGCCCCTTCGGAGAATCCAATTAGTATAGGAGCGTTAACCGGAATCTCGGCGACCTTTTCATCCTTTAGAATCTTTCCATTTTCCATAACCGGCAAATAATGCTTCTCTTTTGTTATGTAGGCAATGCGTTTTAGCTCATCCACCTGTATTTCAACTGTGTTTGGCAGGTGAATTTTCACACTGGAAGATTTTATTTCGGGCAACTCTTTTAGTTTACCCTCTATAACCTCTTCCTCAACCTTCCAAATATTTGTTTTTTCGGTAATACCGCTGATTTGTATTATTTCTTCTTTATCATATATTGAATTTCCGGTTACCCTGATGTGTTTAATATGACTTAAGGGCGATTGAAAGTAAATGACTAAAAGAATTAACGAGAAAAAAAGCAAAAGCAAAAATATCAGCCTTCTGTTCGCTTTTTTACGCCTCTGCTGTTTCAGCTTCGGTATTCGGTCCTCAAGCGAGACAACCTTACTTTTCTCCACTATAAATTCACCCCACATAGAAAAAGCATAAGGCTTCCGCCCAATGGAGATATACAGACAAAAAGTGCTGCTTTCCAAGAAAAGCTATTGCTTCCGTTTGAAACGATGCTCTTCAAGAGGACCCGTCTGTATTCGCCGCACAATAAGGGCCTTAAGGTCCCTAGCCCAAAGAGCGTTGGACATATAGGCAACATCAGTATAAGTTGCCTTATTTTAAAGAACAAGGCGGTCTAATTGTGTCCTGCTTTAGAAATATTTTCTTAGAAAAAGGCTCTTTTCTCATAATAGACTTCATTAGCCGCCTGAAAAGCAGCAAACCTTACGAAAACAGCCTGGAAAAAAGAGTATCTTAACGGCTTGTCCATTTCTTTTATTAATTGAATTTATAAGGGAAGAGAACGGCATGCTTTTCCATGCCGTTTCTATTACCGTTTTTTGTATATCTAAGAAATTATTATATCACAATAAATGGAATTCGTAAGGTATAAATCCCCGTTACTTTCGGCCGATTATTTCAACTTCTGTTTCCATTTTTACACCATACAATTCAAAGATTGTATCTTTGATGTGCTGGATCAAAGCAAGGACATCTTCTGCTTTTGCATTACCGGCATTGACAATAAAGTTTCCGTGCATTTCAGATATTTGAGCCCCGCCGATTGAATGTCCTTTCAAGCCTGCTTTTTCAACAAGCTGACCTGCATAATCAGGAAGCGGGTTTCGGAAAATACTGCCTGCACAAGGATAATTCCAAGGCTGGGTATCCTTGCGGTAATCTTTGTTTTTTTGCATTGCAGAAGAAATCAGTTCCCTGTCTCCCTCTTTAAGCTGGAAGACAGCTTCAGCAACCACTCCTGGACGTTTTTTCTGCAGGACGGAAGTTCTATATGAGAATTCCATCTCCTCATTTGAGAGCCATTCCATCTTTCCATCTTCAAAAAGGATATGAGCCTTTGTTAAAATTTTGGAAATATCAGAGCCATGGGCGCCTGCATTCATATATACCGCCCCGCCGACAGACCCTGGAATACCGCTCGCAAATTCAAGTCCTGACAAACCCTTTTTGCTAATAATGGTTGATAGGGCAACTAAAGAGTAACCTCCCCCTACCTTTAACTCCGTACCATTCAGGTCCATTTCATCCATACCGCGGCCCAATTTGATTACCGCACCTTCAATTCCCTTATCCAAAACAAGCAAGTTGGACCCTCTTCCAATAGCCGTCCACTTAATTTTATACTGCCGGATCAGTTCCATCGTCTTTCCAAGATTTTCAATGGATGAGGGCTCAATAAACAAGTCGGCAGGTCCGCCGATTTTCATAGTTGTGTGGTTGGCCATAGGCTCGTTTTCTTTGATTGTGCCAACATTCAATTCTCTAAGTTTGTTAATAAATTCGTCCATATATACCTCCCTTTCTCCCAATAGCAAATTCGGAAAGCAATCCCCTTTAAAACCATTTGATGGGAAAAATGCAATAAACGTCCGATTTGTTAATGAATCATTACTAGCTAAAAACGTATTTACATCTGAAAGTTTCTTTTTTTCTCAACCTAAATTTATTTATTCTATGCATATTAGGCAGTCAAGGCTACTTTACCTTTCCGGATACCAATTCGTCCATTAAATTATAGACTCTTATTGCTGCGTCCGGAATTCCCAACTTACCGGAAGCGGTCCTCATGTCCTTCATTTTATTAGAATCAAGGAGAATTTTATCAATGCTATCAATAAGTTTTTTGCCTGTTAATTCCTTTTCATGAAGCAGCTCTGCAGCACCGTGGTCACTTAGGGCCCTCGCGTTCTTTTCCTGGTGGTTATTTGTTACATATGGGCTTGGAATTAGTATGCTTGGCACTCCCAGCGATGTGATTTCCGCCAGTGTTGTAGCACCTGCCCGGGAAACAACCAGGTCCACTCCTGCAAGAACTTCAGGCATATTATGAATGAATGGTTTGATGACTACATTATCCGGGCTGCCAACCAGCTCAACCTCTTTCTTAACATCCTCATAATGGACATCGCCGGTAATATATAAAACCTGGTAAGGTTTTTCTCCCAGTTCGGCAAGTGTCTTTATTACAGCTTCATTAATTGGCCTGGCCCCTCTGCTACCGCCAAAAATTAAAACAGCAGGTATCCCGGTCTTTAAACCAGCCGATAGCCTTCCTTTGATTCCATCTTTCCCCAGTACTTCAGATGCACGCGGATTGCCTGTTAAAATCGTTTTATTCTTAGGAAAGAAATCTTTTGCCTCTTCAAAACAGACAGCAATTCGGTCGACATATCTGCTTAGGAACTTATTGGTTAATCCCGGGACACTATTTTGTTCATGGATGATGGTCGGGATGCCAAGCTTTGCCGCTGCATAGACAACTGGCCCGCATACATAACCGCCCGTGCCAATTACAACATCTGCTTTGAAATTTCTAAGCATTTTTTTGCTGTTGCGGACTCCTTTTAAAAACCTTAACACTGTTTTCACATTTTCTAAAGAAATCTTTCTTCTAAAACCGGTTATATGTATAGCTTTAAAAGGTATGTCTTCACGTTTGACGATCGTACTTTCCAATCCTTTTTCAGTGCCTATATAAAGAAATTCGGCATCTTTATGTTCTTTCTGTATTTCTCTAATAAGCGCAAGAGCCGGATAGATATGTCCGCCGGTCCCTCCGCCGCTAATCGCTATTTTCATTCTTTCACCTCTTAAAAGAGTCGTATATAAAGACTTTGTTAATTTTCCTGTTGGCTCTGCTTCCAAAAAAATAGTGTCAGAATCAACAATCTGCTTTAACAAAGTCATAAAAAAAGAAAAGATTAAATTGCCCAGCTCTTTTCTTTCCGCGAGATGATTATCCAATGGCAGAGTGAACATCCATATAAAAAATCACTCCCCCGCATTACCCTATTCTACTATATTTAAAACAGATAGATAGGAGCAGAAAACATAATGTTAAAGAAATGTAATAATGCATAACCTTTTAAAGATTGCCTTTAAAGGAATCATTTTAGCTGGAACAGCTTTTTTCTGCGCTAGATTCCAAAAAAGAAACCCTGCATGGCAGGGTTTCACAAAAACGCATGATCAGAACTGCTTCTAGTAGCGTGCATAACGGCTGATATTAAGCAGAACGCCTATAGCCATAAGCATAAGGGTTAGTGATGAACCTCCATAGCTCAGAAAAGGAAGTGTAATGCCGGTAACGGGCATCAGGCCAGTAACAACACCAATATTAATCATTACTTGTATGGCAACCATAGCGATAATTCCAACTGCCAGAAAGCTCCCATAAAGGTCCGGTGCCCCTAATGCAATTCGTATTCCACGCCATAGAAGGAGCGCAAATAATAATAGTACAAACGAACCTCCAATAAAACCCAGCTCTTCTGCCAGAATTGCAAAAATAAAGTCTGTTTGCGGCTCTGGAAGGTAAAAGAATTTTTGTCTGCTTTGCCCCAGCCCCAAACCGAATAATCCTCCTGGTCCGATCGCATAAAGGGATTGAATAATTTGGAATCCGCTCCCCAAAGGATCTTCCCATGGATCAAGGAAGGAGGTAATGCGCTTTATTCTGTATGGCGCTGATAGAACAAGTGCTACAAACCCTGCCAATCCCGCTATCCCAAACCATACAAAATGGCTTATTCTCGCACCTGCAATAAAAATCATAACCACGCAAGTTCCGACCATAACGGTCCCTGTTCCCAAGTCAGGCTGAAGCATAATCAATCCGAAGGCTAAAAAAACAAGTCCCAAAGAAGGGACAAGCCCATTTCTAAAAGACGTAATGAGTTTCTGTTTTTCGGACAGGAATTTTGCCATAAACACAATCATGGCCAGTTTCATAAATTCCGAAGGCTGTATGGAGAATGCCCCTACACCAATCCAGCTCCTTGAGCCGTTTCGAACATTTCCGATCCCCGGAATCAGCACCAAAAGCAGGAGGACAAAGCAGACTATAATCAGCGCTTTAGCCCATGTCCTCCAGGTCCAATAATCTACATTCATAATAAAAAACATGGCTATAATTCCAACCCCTGCAAAAAGCATTTGCCTCTTTGCAAAGAAAAATGAATCATCAAATTTATAATCTGCCCAAATCGCACTTGCGCTATAAACCATAGTTAAGCCTACAGCAAGCAGCATAAAAGTGACAATCATTAATATAAAGTCGGGAGTGGTTTTTTTTGTCGGCAACCCAATACACCTCGAATGCAAGTTTTAGGGCTAATCTAGAAAGCATTCCGAACCGGCAATTTCCCCCGGCCTTCTCTGCTGTTCCGTTTAAAAGCTCTAAATGTGCCGCGAAGCAGATGTATGCCTAAGCTGTTCTCCCTCTAGTCCCGCAGACAAGCCCTTATTTAAGCTTATGCACCGCATCTATAAACATGTCTCCCCGAACCTCAAAAGTTTTATATTGGTCCCAGCTTGCACAAGCCGGAGACAGCAAAATCACATCCCCAGGCTCGGATAGCTTTAAGGCAGAAGGTACGGCTTTTTCAACATTATCGACACGCTCGATTATTTTTATTCCAGCTTCAAGAGCAGCCTTCTCAATCTTTTCTGCAGTTTGTCCAAAGGTTACAATGGCTTTGACTTGCTTGAGCGACGGAATGAGTTCTTCAAAGCCATTTCCGCGGTCAAGTCCGCCTGCAAGCAGAATAACAGGATCACTAAAAGCCGATATGGCATTTTTCGTTGCCAAAATATTTGTTGCTTTAGAATCATTATAAAATTTTCTGCTCTGGAATTCTCCAACGTATTGCAGACGGTGTTTTACTCCGGCAAATGTGCCTAATATGCTGATAATTGCATTATTTTCTACACCTGACAGCTTTGCTGCTGCCACCGACGATAAAATATTCTCAAGGTTATGTGCTCCTGGCAAGCTTACATCTCTTCTTTCCATCACCTTTTCACCATTGAAGCAGATCCATCCATCCTTTACATATGCCCCTTCATCCAGTTCCCTTGTGGTTGAAAAAGGGACAATTTTTGCTTTTGAGGCCGCAGCCACTTCCATTACTTTATCCTGATCGGCATTCACTATAAAATAATCACTGCTTGTCTGATTCATAGTTATATTTGCTTTGGCTGCATGATATTCTTCCCTGGTGCCATGGTAGTCCAGGTGTGCATCATACAGATTTGTCAAAATGGCAATTCGGGGCCTGAACTCCTTTATGCCCATAAGCTGAAATGAAGACAATTCAATAACGATATTGTTTTCCTCAGATGCTTCCTGGGCAACTTCAGAAGCTACAGTCCCGATATTTCCAGCAATCAGGGGTTTTTTGCGGCCTTCCTGAAGCATTTCAAATACCAGTGTAGTTGTCGTGGTTTTTCCATTTGTCCCAGTAATTGCTATAAAAGGAGCTTCAGAAACCTGATAGGCAAGCTCCACCTCTGTAATAACCGGAATGCCTTTTTCCTGAGCCCCTTTAATCATGGGATTATGGTATGGAATTCCAGGGTTTTTAACAATCAGCTCAAACCCCTCTTCCAGCAGCTCAATCGGATGGCCTCCGCAAATAACAGTGATTCCTTCCTCCAGCAGCCCCTGGGCTTCTGGGTTTTCAGCCAGCGGCTTAAAATCATTGACAGTCACAAATGCTCCGAGTCTATGTAATAGGGAAGCTGCACCAACCCCACTTTTTGCCAGACCTAAAACTAATATTTTTTTATGACGATAGCGATTCGTTTCCTTCACTTACACCCACACCTCAATATATATTCCGAGAATGGCAAACAGGAGGCCAACAGTCCAGAAGGTTACAACTACGCGCCATTCAGACCATCCCACCAGCTCATAATGATGATGGAGCGGACTCATCCGAAAAATACGCTTCCCGGTCGTTTTAAATGAAGCTACCTGTAAAATAACGGATAGTGTTTCGATAACAAAAACACCGCCGATAATTATTAAAATAATTTCAAGCTTAGTTAGTATAGCAATCGTTGCAATTGCACCGCCTAAAGCCAGGGAGCCAGTATCACCCATAAATACCTTCGCTGGATGGGCATTAAAAACAAGAAAGCCCAATACTGCCCCTACAACAGCGACGGAAAAGATCGAAATTTCAAATTGTGACTGATTCCATGCCAATACCGCAAATGCTCCAAATGCAATCGCCGCAGTACCTGAAACAAGACCATCAAGGCCATCTGTGAGGTTCACTGCATTAGAGAACCCTACCAGCCAAAAAATAATAAAGAATACATACCACCAGCCCAAATCAAAAGAAAGGTCTGTAAGCGGGATATGTACTTCCGTGGAAAATTCATTTTGCCTGAAAACAAAATAAAAAATAACCGAAATAAGAATCTGGCCCAGCAGCTTTTGCTTAGAAGTAAGTCCCAGATTCCGCTTCAAAGCTACCTTTATAAAGTCATCCAGGAATCCAAGAAGACCAAAACCCAATGTCACTAATAATAATAAATAGGTTTTAACGGTAGGTTCTGAAAATTTCCCTGTCATCAGCAAAGTTGTTGCTGTAATGGAGAGAAGGATCATGATTCCGCCCATCGTCGGGGTACCCGTTTTTTTCTGATGGGATTTAGGCCCTTCTTCACGAATGCTTTGCCCGAATTTCAATCTTCTTAAGAAGGGAATAAAGATGGGAGACAGCAAAACTGTTATTAAGAAGCCTGCCAATATCGTGAAGAAAACAACTTGCTCCATCATAATTATCCCCTCCTTTCCTGATTTGCATTTCCGGCAGCTTCATTCAATTTTTCTGCCATCACAGCAATATCATATGTTGCTTCGTTTTCTTTAAGACTTTTTTCATCTAAAAAAAGGAATTTAGTTGTGTTTATCATTTGTGCTTCGCTAATTTTTTCTAAATATAATTCCATGATATCCTTTAAGCCTTTCGTTAAGTCATTTGTATAAAAAATAGGAAAATGATTAGGTGTATATGCCGGTACCTGGTCTTTCTCAATCCACAGGGCAGCTACTGCCCCATTTCCAATTGCTCCTTTGAGATTCGCTGATTCTTCAATAGGAAGATAGATTCCTTTTGGCTGAAGGATCGCAGAGGAAGCAGCTACCGTATGAAAATACAGCTCATTGTCCTTTATCCCAGATGTCTTTGGAAACAATTTCGCTAAATCACCATACGTTAAATACATTTTATCGCTCCTCTATCGCCTCTTTAGCAACAAGGCGGTCATCAAAATCAAACACCTGATTTCCAATTTGCTGATAAGTTTCATGACCTTTGCCTGCTATTAAAATCACATCGCCCTCACCGGCATTTTTCACTGCATAGTGAATTGCCTCTTTACGGTCAACGATTGTCTTATATTTTTCACCCTTTACTCCCTCTTCCATATCCCTTAAGATCTGATGCGGATCTTCACTGCGGGGGTTATCTGAAGTGAAGATCGGGTCGGTGCTATACTGGCATGCAATTTCTGCCATAAGCGGCCTTTTGGAACGGTCTCGGTCTCCACCGCAGCCGACTATTGCAAAAATTCTTTTCTCTGCAAATTGCTTAACAGTTTCCAAGGCGTTTTTCAAGCTGTCTGGGGTATGGGAATAGTCAACTATTACTGAAAAATCCTGACCTGCGTCAACCGTTTCGAACCTGCCGGAAACACCTTTTACTTCCTCGACAGATTTTATAATTTGTGCTATCGGTATCCCAGAGGCAACTCCAGCCCCAATACTCGCGAGGACATTGTACACGCTGAATTTGCCAATCATTTTAAGCGACACTTTGTGCTTGCCAAAAGGGCTAATCAATTCGAAAGCTGTACCTGCTGAAGACATTTCAATATTGACGGCACGAAGGTCTGCTTCATGATCAATGCCATAAGACAATACATGGGCTGCAGTTGATTTTTCATATTCCTCTGAAGCCGGATCATCCGCATTCAATACAGCATACTTTGGCTGTTCATGATTAAAAGCACTGCCAAGCTGAGCAAAAAGCAGCCCCTTAGCCCTGCGGTAATCATCCATCGTTTTATGGTAATCCAGGTGATCCTGAGTCAAGTTTGTAAACACGGCAACATCAAAATCACAGCCATGAACACGGCCTTCATCCAAGGCATGGGAAGATACTTCCATAACAGCAGAGCTGACCCCAGCATCTTTCATTTTTTTGAATGTGCTTTGCAGGGTGAGACTTTCAGGTGTTGTATTTTTCACTTCAAAAGTCTCCTCGCCAATTTTCGTATACATGGTGCCTATTAATCCCGTTTTCTGACCTGCATCAGAAAGAATTTTTTCAATGAGATGGCTTGTTGTCGTTTTACCATTAGTGCCTGTAATTCCGATAAGATGAAGACTTTGGCTTGGCTGCCCGTAGAAAGCATCAGCAAGGACGGCCATTGCTCTCCGCGTATTTTTCACAAGAATTACTGGTATGTTCAAATCCAATTCCTTCTGAGCAATAACGGCAGCTGCTCCTTTTTCTGCAGCAGAAGCAGCAAAATCATGTCCATCAACCGTATAGCCTTCTATACACACAAATAAGCTGCCATCTGTTACTTTCCGGTTGTCGTTGACAATGGATGTAATTTCTGGATTTTCCCCGCTGTAAGACATATATGGCTGCAAATATTGCAGCAGCGTATGTAATTTCATATTTTTCATTCCTCTCATTCTAAAGCAACGCTATCTGTTTTCCTCTTTAAATAGCAATCTGGATTCCTTGCAGATTTTTAAGATCTATTTGCCGGCAGGAGAAGAATAATCAAAAGTTTTGGAATCTTAATTGAACTTCCCCAAAATCATGGCGTTATATATTGTACATGATAATTGCCTTTTTAGCCATTTAATCATTCACCTTTTCACAATGTATGTTAAAGTATTCTTCTCAAAACACAAAAATTCAGGCGGCGCAAATTGTGCCGCCCTTTTTGGCTGTTATTCCTGATCACCGAAATACAGGCGGATGGTTGATCCTTCTTTAAGCTTTATACCCGGCTGCGGCGTTTGCTTAACCACTGTATTGCCTGTTCCGCTTGCATCGATTTTCAAGTTCAGATACAGCTCTCCCAAATCCTTCTTAGTCATACCAACCATGTCAGGAACTTCAATCATTGGGGAGTCCATCCAGGTCAGCTCCTTTTCGATTTGGTCTTTTCTTGGCTTTACCCCCATAGCGCGCAGACTGTCCCCCATTATTTCACCAACAATAGGTGCGGCAACGACTCCCCCAAACTGAACAGTTCCCTTCGGATTATCAACTGCCACATATACAACCAGCTGCGGGTCATCGGCTGGAGCAAAACCGATAAAAGAAACAATATGATTATTTTCCAGGTAACGGCCATTTTGAGCTTTTTGGGCAGTACCTGTTTTTCCTCCAACCCGGTAACCGTCCACGAATGCCTTTTTACCAGAACCTTTCGCAACTACATTTTCAAGGGCATACCTGATTTCATTTGATGTTTCCTCTGAGATTACTTTTCTTTTCGCCTCTGGAGACTTTTTCATCAGTATTTCACCGTTAGCAGGATTAATCAGCTCTTTGGCAATATAAGGCGTATAAAGGGTTCCGCCATTGACGGCTGCTGAAATAGCCGCTACCTGCTGGATCGGCGTGACAGAAACACCCTGTCCAAATGCAGTAGTTGCTTGCTCAACAGGTCCCACACGATCAAGGTTAAACAAAATCCCCTTTCCTTCACCCTGAAGGTCAATGCCCGTTTTTTCCCCAAAGCCAAAGTCACGGATATATTTAAATAATTTTTCTTTGCCCAATCTTTCTCCCAGCTCTACAAAGCCAGGGTTACAGGAGTTTTGTACAACTTCAAGGTAGGTCTGGCTGCCATGTCCGCCTTTCTTCCAGCACCTTAGCCTTGCACCGCCAACTTCAACGAACCCCGGATCATGGAAATGATCTTTTTCCAAATCCACCTTTCCTTCTTCCAAGGCTGCAGCCAGAGTAATGATCTTAAAAGTGGACCCCGGTTCGTATGTACTCCAGATTGGAAGGTTCCGGTTGTAAATTTCAGGCGGAACGTTTCTAAAATTGGCAGGATCAAAATCCGGCCTGCTCGCCATAGCAAGGATTTCCCCATTATTGGGGTTCATGGCAATAGCAATAATTCCATCAGGGTTATATTCAGCCTGGGCAATATCAAGCTCCCTCTCAACAATCGTTTGGATTTTTGAATCTATCGTCAGTTTTAGATCCATTCCATCCACTGGAGGCTTGTAGTCATCAGCCATATCATTCATGCGCTCCCCTTTGGCGTTTGCATAAAATTTTACCGAGCCTTCTTTTCCTTTAAGTTCTTTATCGTAATATAACTCAAGGCCCATTAGACCCTGATTGTCAATTCCTGCGAAACCGAGCACATGGGAAAGGTAATTCCCAAATGGATAATGGCGTTTGGAATCTTCTCCAATATAAATGCCTTCTATTTCCAAAGCACGGATTTCTTTTGCTTTTTCATGGGAGATTTTTCGCCCTTCAGGAATTTTTACACTGGATGCTTTTTTAGTAATAAGCTGGTAGGCTTTTTCTTTTGACATATTTAAGACGGCCGCCAATTTTTCCGATGCATCTGCCGGATCCTTTATTTGCCTTGGAACTACATATACAGTTGGTGCACTGACATTAGTGGCAAGCGGAACACCATTCCGATCCACAATTTCCCCTCTCTCAGGTTCGAAAGGGATATCTCTGCTCCAAAGCTCCTTTGCACCATCCGTAAGCATATTGCCAAGAAAAAACTGTACATACCCAAGGCGCAAATCAATAATAAAAAAGATAAGAATACCAACGAACAAAGCTACAGTCAACCGTTTCCGAACGGTTACATTTGAAACACGCATGTACGAACGAACCTCCTTAGATTATGGCTCGTTCCAATATATGCTTGTACCTATATGAATAGAACGCACTGCCTCACAGTCAGTGCGTTCCAGCTTAATCTAAGACCTCTTCCGTTTCTTCCTGTCCAGCTTCTTCTATTTCCGGATCTTCCGTAAATTTTTGTACAGGCCGTTCAAGTTCGACGACTAAGTAATCTCCTTCTTTTAAAGGGGCGCCTGCATTCAAATTTTGTTTTACCACATAGCCATTGCCAACTGTATTAAGCTTTAAGTTCGCCAATTTTGCTACTTTCATTACGTCTCTTAATGACCAGCCATTCATGTCGGGTACTGTTAATTCGCCATCTGTTTTCAGGACAACTCTTTCTCCTTCAAGCAAATTATACATATTCCCGGGAACCTGCCTCTCCACTTTATTTCCTTTCCCAAGCACAATAGGTTCAAATCCGGATTTCTCCAATACCTTTTTTGCCTCTTCAACTGTTTGCCCTTCCACTTCCGGTGTATGTTCCGAATTGATCTTTTGTTTTTTGGAAGGTTCAATATTCAGATATTGCAAACTGCTTTTCATTACAGGAGTGAAAATTTTGGAAACCGGCTCAGCACCATTTGTGCTGAGATCTATGTCAGGCTGCTGCACAGCAACATAGATAATCAATTCGGGATCATCTTTTGGCGCCATGCCCAAGAAGGAAAAGATAAAGTTTTCATGACCGGTTAGATATCCCCCTCCATTAGGATTAGGAATTTGTGCGGTACCCGTTTTCCCGGCTACCTCATAGCCTTCAATGTTATAGCGTTTATAGCCTGTGCCATTTTCAGAAGAAACCACTGTCTCCAGAATATCTCTTGTTTTTTTCGCTGCCTCCGGTGATATTGGGTTAGCTTTTACCTTTGGCTTTGATTCTTTTACTACTTCTTTTTTATCGCTATCTACAATTCTGCTGATTACATAGGGCTGCATCATTTTTCCGTCATTGGCGATGGCTGTAGCTGCCTGTATTTGCTGAATAGGTGTAATGGCAGAGCCCTGGCCGAATCCGGTAGTAACCTTATCAAGAGGCCACTCGTATACGATATTCCCTCCTGTTTCATTTGGCAGATCAATTCCTGTCGGATCTTCAAATCCAAATTTTGTTAGATATTCTCTATACTTCTCATATCCAAGTTTTTCTTTAACTATTTTAGCAAAAGCCACATTGGAAGAGCGCTGGACGCCTTCAAGATAAGTAATATTTCCCCATCCTCGTCCCTCATTATGGTCACGAATCGCCGGGGAATTTTCTGTTACTTTATAGCTGCCTGATTTATACCATTCATTCGGGTTAAAAACCCCCTCTTCAATGGCCGCTGCCAATGTGAAAATTTTCATTGTTGAGCCTGGCTCATAAGAGTTTTCAATAACTTCATTATGCCAGGTTTTTTCAATGCCTTCTTTTGTTTTTGGGTGGAAGGAAGGCCTTTGTCCCATAGCGAGGATTTCACCTGTTTTGGCATCAGCAACAACGGCAACCATTTTCTTTGGCTTATACTCCTTGTCCACTTTATTCATTGAGTCTTCAAGGAAGGTTTGGATTTTTTTATCAATTGTCAAATAGACATTTTTCCCATTTTGGGCTGGCTTGATCATTTGATCTCCATTAGGAAGAAGGTAGCCCCAAATGTCACTTTCATAGCTGAACTTCCCATCCTTGCCTGTCAGAATATCATTTAGACTCTGCTCCAACCCCAGCATTCCTACAGTATCCGTTTTATTTTTGCCGTTTCCCTTCTTTTCTACGTACCCTATTAAATGAGAAGCAAAGACTCCATTAGGATAGAAACGCTTGGAGTCTGTAATAAATGTTATTCCTGGCAGTTCCATGTCTTCAATTTTACGCTTTGTATTTAATGGAAGATCCCTGCCGGCTTTGCCGAATTCCACCTGAAAGGGAGTCTCCCCATCTTTTGTTTTCTTAGTGAGAGTTCTATAAATCTCCGACTCTTCCATATCGATTACATCAGATAGAGCCTTTGCTGTTTTTTCAGGATCCTTCACGTAATCAGGCTTCATGCTCTTGTCCAATATCGCTACAAGCCTGTAGGAAACCGTATCCTCGGCAATAACCTCTCCATTTCGGTCAAAAATGGTACCCCTGCTTGCTTCAATCGTTTTTTCCCGTTCATATTTTTGCTGGGCTTTGGCAGCAAGGACTTGCCCATCAGCTTCTCCGGTTACCTGGATAGATAAAAAACGGAAAAGCAATACAAAAAAGAGCAGGCTGAATATTAGGAATAATATCGCTGCTCCAAAATTTATATTTGGCTGTTTTTTCATCAATCTTCCACAACCTTGACATTATTTCCGCTAAATTTTAATCCCATTTCTTCTGCTTTAGCCTTGATACGCTCATATGTACTTAGCTCGCTGACCTGCATTTTCAGATCCCCATTTACCTTCATCTGGTCCTGAATTGCTTTTTCGGTTTGCTGAATCTCTTTATTCACTTCGTAAATGGCGGCTTGGTTTGATACCATTTGGACTGCACCGAAACAAACGATGCCGGTGAAAGCAAGACCAAGAATCTTTTCGCCCGGAGAGAGCCAAGGCTTTTTTGATTTTAACTTTTTGGGGGCTTCGACTGGTTGGGTTTGCTGCTGGAATTGCTGTTCTTCCTGAATTTTTCGTGCTAAATTGCTCATAATTTCCCTCCTGCTTTTTAATTTTTATCTTAATCCTTGATAGACCGTGATTGCTTATAGTTTTTCCGCTATTCGCAGCTTTGCAGATCTAGCGCGGTTATTGTGTTCCAGCTCTTCCTCTGAAGGAAGGATCGGTTTTCTGTTAATTAGCTTTAAAGCTGGTTTATATTCGTCAGGAATAATCGGCAGGCCTGGAGGCAAATTCGGTGTTTCACTAGCTTTTTTAAATGTAGCTTTGCAGATTCTATCCTCTAATGAATGGAAAGTGATGACACTGATCCTTCCCTTCGGATTCAGAATATCGATGGCCTGCTGCAGTGAATTCTCAAATACGCCAAGTTCATCATTAACAGCAATCCTAATAGCCTGAAACACTCTTTTTGCAGGATGTCCGCCTTTCCTCCTCGCAGGAGCAGGTATGGCATCCTTGATGATTTCAACAAGCTGCCCTGTAGTTTCAATAGGAGCTTCCGCTCTGGCCGCTTCAATTTTTCTCGCAATTTGCTTAGAGAACTTTTCTTCTCCATAGCGGAAGAAAATTTTTACAAGTTCTGCATAATCCCAGCTGTTTACCACATCATAGGCTGAAAGCTCTGCATCTGTGTCCATCCTCATATCCAGCGGGGCATCATTGTGATAACTGAACCCCCGTTCCGGTGTATCCAGTTGAGGGGAAGAGACGCCAAGATCGTATAATACACCGTCAACTTTTTGAACACCCAAATTATCCAATTCTTCCTGAAGATACTTAAAGTTGCTTTTAATAATTGTTATTCTGTCTCCATATTTAGCCAGTTTTTCTTTTGCATGGGCGATCGCTGTATCATCCTGGTCAAAAGCGTATAGCTTTCCATTATCAGAAAGCTGAGAAAGAATAAGCTCACTATGGCCTGCACCACCAAGGGTACAATCCACATACACTCCATCGGGATGAATATTTAAGCCATCGACCGTTTCCTTTAATAGTACTGTTGTATGATCAAACATCGTTGTTTGTTTCCACCTTTCCAATTCCGAAATCTTTAGATGCCTAAAGCCAGCATCTGGAGCTAGATAGCCATCTTTGCAAGAAAATAAATATACGGGAAATTATATTAATAAAACATTCCCATTATATATCAAACCCAATCATATTTTCTGCAATATCAGCAAAAGATTCCTCTGATTCTGCAAAATAATCTTCCCAAAGATTCTTGCTCCATATCTCAATCCGATTGGAAACGCCCAGTACTACACATTCTTTTTCCAATTTTGCATATTGCAGAAGCGGGGAAGCAATATTTATTCTTCCTTGCTTGTCTATTTCACATTCAGTGGCACCTGAAAAGAAAAAACGGGTAAAGGCACGGGCATCTTTCTTTGTAAGAGGCAAACCTTTTAATTTTTCTTCAAGCAGCCTCCACTCATCCATCGGGTAGCCAAACAAACATTGATCAAGTCCCCGGGTCAAAACAAATGTCTCGCCCAAGTTATCACGGAACTTGGCAGGCACAATAAGACGGCCTTTATTATCAACGTTATGATGGAACTCACCCATGAACATACCCACTGCACCCACTTTCTAACTCAAATGTACCACAATCCCCCACTTTCCTCCACATGTTTTTAATTATTCTACCACTCCATTTAAAATCCTGCCTCCTTAAGGCTTTTCTCCATTTTTCCGTTCGTCTTTTTATTACAATTTCTTTAAGGGCTTTACTATTTTTTCAAACCCTGCAACAAACTTCTTAAATGTTGGCATATTAAGATTTAGTTGTTTTTTCCTTTCAATTAATAAGATAAAAAAAGCCTTATCCAGATGGATAAGGCAGAAGAATATTAGCGAATATTAAATTTTTATGACTTTGTGTGTCCCATCAAACTTAAATGGATTTTCGAGCAAATCATGCAAAAAGCCCAAGCCATATTTGTTGATGTAGTAAAATCCGTTCCATACCCTCTCCTGTGGAGATCCAGCCGGCCTTAAGGAATTTCCTACTTTTTCATATTTTTTGGTGATTACTTCATGCTTTTGCTGTATCGCCATTTGGATCCTTTTCTCCATAAAATCCATCTGCTTAATGAGAAGTTCCTCGTTTTTCTTTAACATTGGAAGCATGGAATGTGCTTCCATCTCCGTTAAATCCTTTATGAACTTATAATTATTCTGTAATTGTTCTTTTGTTTTCCTGAACTGCTCTTCTATGCTTTCATTCTTTATATGCTCCAGATAATTCTCTTTTTCCTCTTCAATGCCTGAGGAAAGCACTTTTTGCAAATCAAGATCTAATTCCTTCAAGTCGCTTTCAATCGACCGCTCCAGAAAGGTTATATTTAGCCGCGGCACAATTGGGGGCATTTTCATTCCAAAACACTCAAAAGCAGTCTTGAGCTCCGCCCAATAGGCAATTTCCCCCGGCCCGGCTATAAATGCCAGCGTTGGAAACAGACATTCCTGTGTAATAGGCCTTGTCACAACATTATTGCTTAACCTTTCAGGGTATTTTTCAGCCACCGCCAAAAGCTCTTTCATTGTAAATTCGTGGAAGCATTCCTTTCCTGTAAACACATTTTTTTCTTGATTGTATTCAAGAAGTATTCTTTCCTTATGCTTCTCATCATAATAGAATAGGTTTGCTGCATTCTCACGAATCTCAATTGTGTTAGGAAATCCGGCAAGACCTAACTGATTTTGCTGATCTTTCACCCTTTTGGTTATTTCCCCATAGCTTTCAATCTGTTTTGCAAAAATGTCTCTTTCAAGCATCCGCAAATTGGGATCACCCGAATCAACAAGCAGCAGTCCGGTATCTTTAAACAAGTGCATCATGATTCCTGCAAAAAAGTCAACAAAGCTTTCAGATTGATTGATTGTTTCATTCAATATTTCAAGAAGGCCTTTTGTATATTGAGTTTCACCAAATGATTCAATGATCCCCTCGACCCATACCTTGCACTTTTCACGATCCAAATTAATAGCAGAAATCATTCTCTTCTCAAGTATCTTTTCAGGATAGATCACTTTTTCCATTTTGTTATTATTTTCAATAAAGACATGGTTGACTTCCTGATAATCATGGTCCTCACCTGCTATCCAGAACACGGGTATCACTGGAACACCTAACTCTTTTTCCTTTTGTTTAGAAAGTGAGATTATTGAAATGATTTTATGTATGGTATAAAGCGGGCCTGTCAAAATACCAGCCTGCTGTCCGCCAATAATAACCGTACTATTGTCTTGTTTCAGCCTCTCAAGTGACTTTTGAACAGCTGAAGATCCCGGAAAGCGATCCATAAACTTTCCAATACAATCAGAAAGTTCATTTCTTTTAAATGACCGATCCTTCAATTCACTTAACCGTACTTTAAAATCCGAGGAAGAGTTATAGCGATAGTGGAAAAACTGCATAAGTTCTTCTGCTTGGGCAGTATAATCTGTTGCAAACCGGTTTGTAGCCGGCAATGAGAGATTAAGAATCTCCATTAATGAACTTCCTTTCTCATAAACATTTTTCAAGGGCTGTTCAAAAAGTCCGGGAAAAATTGCAGCCGAATCTCATTGCACCCGATGTGCTAATCCGCCTTTCGCCACAGGATGCAGCGCCCTTTTTATAGGACAGCGCCTACCGCTCTTGTATTACTCCTAGCTTTTTCCTGAGAGCGATGATTGTTCACAGGGAGCTTTACTTGGTGCTCTAAGCTGCACTTCCTTGACCTTCTCGGCTCTTTTTGTCTTCCTTTTTTGAACTCAATTAACTTTTCATCTTCTGAGTATATCATTGTCTTAAATGAAAAGAAAAAAACTTTGCTTACCTAAAGGTTTTAATTCTAGATGTTCAGGTCTTTATCCTATATTTAAGGGATAAATACAACCGCTGTTACCCTTTGAACCAGCCCAACAATGACGAGGACAACATACGCAGTAAAGTATAATAAAAAGTTGAATCGCCAAAACCCTTTAAACATTTTCCTCAGGTTTATTTCCTGTTTTGCCTTCCAATGAATAATAATAAAGATTACGGCTGTAACAAGCAATGATAAAAGAATGATCCACAAAAATGATTTATCCCAAATCACGATGATTAAAAAATGGACAGATAATATAAATAATAAAGTGCTGACATCCAAAGCAATATGAACCGACCTTTTATGTTTTTTTGTTATTTGCTTGCTGATAATAAAAACAGCCAGATATCCCAAAAGCGGAATAGTAACTAAAGTCGCAATAAAAGCTGAAAACACTGTATTCAACTTATCCCCCCCTTTACTCCTTCCCTTTTATAAGGCAATAAAGACTTTCAGAATATGGTGCAGCCAGCTTCCTATTATTTGCTTCTTCCAGGATGTACCCCAGGATGGCATCTATTTCTGTAGGCCTCCCTTCTTCAATATCCTTGAGCATAGAAGATTGGTTATTCCCAGTAGTCCTGCAAACCTTTTTCACATGAATAAGAGCTGCTTCTTTATCAGTGACC
This sequence comes from Bacillus sp. J33, assembly GCF_000518885.1. Lineage (GTDB taxonomy): Bacteria > Bacillota > Bacilli > Bacillales > Cytobacillaceae > Cytobacillus. The sequence goes on from NZ_JAEL01000011.1 coordinate 49,754, forward strand.
TCTATTATTGTGCATATCTCATCAAACAGTTTTAAAAACAGGCGATAATAAAATTCATTTTCCAGCAGTTCTCCATTTCTGACACGAAGGACAGCAGTCAACGGATTAATAATCGAGTTAACGATCAGCTTTTCTGTTAGCATCTCTTTATAGTTATCATGAAAAACAAAAGGGAAATCATTTGATTCAGGTTCAGAAATTTTTTGTAAAAAAGCTGCATCTCCCTTTATAGCAGCCAGCTTAGTTACGCCTATACCCGTATGCTTAACAGCATCTATTCCCGCTTTCAAAGCGCCATGTTCCACACTCCCTACAAAAATTTGCTCCGCTTGAATGGTTTTTATCCATTTCAAATGCCCCATCCCATTTTGGAGAAACAGCAATGACAGAGGACGAATAGGACAGGTTTTCTGTATTCTGCCAACAATATCTGGAATGCTATACTGTTTCACAGCAATGATTGTCAGTTCTTCCTCCCCAGCCCATTCTGAAATAAGCTTGGCGTGAATAGGTGCAGCAACTGTTTTTCCATCTCTTTCAAAAATAAGCCCCTCTGCATTCAGCCTTTTTGCCTGGCTGATATTTCTAACATAGATTCGGACGTTATGATGTTCGTTTAAGTAATAGGCAAATAAAAGGCCTATGGCGCCTCCGCCAATAATCGCAATCTTCATATCCAGCTCCAAAAATGTATTTATTTATATATGTTATATTTTATCAAAATCAACATAAAAAATGGATAAATTGGAATGTTTACACTTTTTTATGCCAGTTCTTAATTTTAAATTCCATCTTGAATTCAAGAATTCCTCTAAAAAAATCCCTTTTTCGGGAATCGAAAAAGGGATTTTTTCTGGATACTATTAAACCGGGTATACCGGATGCTTCCGTACACTAAATGTCAACTCTTTTGTTTCATATAAACCAAAACGGTTAATCAATACATTTCTAAGTTCTGATGGAGAAACAATATCGTCCACAATTAATTCAGAGGCAAGCTTATAAATATCAATCGTTTCTTTGTATTCCTGCTGTTTTTCCTGAACATACTTAATTTTTTCTTTCGGATCTTCTATAGCATTAATTTTGTTGGAATACACCGCATTGACAGCAGCTTCAGGCCCCATAACCGCTATTTGTGCGGTAGGGAGCGCAATACAGCAATCAGGCTCGAATGCTGGTCCAGCCATCGCATAAAGCCCTGCTCCATATGCTTTTCTAACAACAACCGAAATTTTAGGTACAGTAGCTGAACTCATGGCTGCGATGAGCTTCGCACCATGCCGGATAATCCCAGCTCTTTCTACTTTCGTTCCAATCATAAATCCGGGAACATCTGCCAGGAATAATAATGGAATATGGAAAGCATCACAAAGCTGAATAAACTTCGCGCCCTTATCAGCAGAATCCACAAACAATACTCCGCCCTTCACTTTCGGCTGGTTGGCAATGATCCCAACTGTCCTTCCGCCGATTCGTGCCAGACCTGTAATTAGTTCAGCTGCAAAAAGCTTTTTAATTTCAAAAAAGCTGCCTTCATCGATTAAAGAATCAATACATTCATACATATCAAACGGTGCATTTTGGTTCTTAGGAATAATCTCTTCCAGATCGCGTCCAGCCTTTGGCTGAATTTCCTCAAACTTCGCGGGCTTTTCTTTAAAGCTCGCCGGGAAGTAGCCCAAATATCTTCTCGCATATTTAATAGCCTCTTCCTCGCTATAGGCAAGCACATCTCCACATCCGCTGACTGAACAATGCATTCGGGCTCCGCCCATTTCTTCAAGAGTAACCTTTTCGCCGATAACCTTTTCAGCCATTCTCGGTGATCCCAGATACATGGATGCATTCTGGTCTACCATGATGACAATATCACAAAATGCCGGAATATAGGCTCCACCTGCAGCTGAAGGCCCAAATAATAGACAAATTTGCGGCACCATGCCTGAAAGTTTTACTTGATTGTAAAAAATCCGGCCTGCCCCTCGCCTATTTGGAAACATATCAAGCTGATCTGTAATGCGGGCCCCTGCTGAATCAACAAGATAAAGAATGGGAACTTTTAATTTTTCAGCGGTTTCCTGAATTCGGATGATTTTCTCAACTGTTCGGGCTCCCCAGGAACCTGCCTTAACTGTTGAATCGTTTGCCATCACGCAAACCGTCTGCCCATTGATTTTTCCAATGGCCGTTACGACGCCATCTGCAGGCAGATCCTCTTTCTGGCAGTTTGCAAACTTGCCATCCTCCTCGTAGAATCCATCGTCAAAAAGCAGCTCAAGACGTCTTCTGACAAAGAGTTTATTTTGTGCTTCATTCTTCTCATGATACTTTGGATGTCCGCCGGCTTCGATCTCACGGCTTCTTTCCTGCAGCGTTTCCGTTAATGTCTTTGCAGTGGTCATTCTCTTCCTCCTAAAATAAGATTTTTATCAAAGGCCAGTTTTGGATTTTTCGCAGACCTTATTCAAAAACAATAAGAACATCGCCTTCGTTTACGAAGTCTCCAACGTTTACTTTGACTTCAGAAATTTTACCGGAAGCTTCACTCTCAACTGGAATCTCCATCTTCATGGATTCAAGCATGAGCACTTCCTGACCAGCAGAAATCTCCTGGCCCGACTCAACCATAATATTTAATACTGTACCTGCCATAGATGATGTAATTTCTTTCATTAGTAATTCCTCCTTTTATTTGACGGCGAATGCCTTTTCTGTTAAGAATGCTGTTGTATACTCCCCATTGCGGAAGTCTTCGTCTCTTAAAATCTCTTTAAATAAAGGCGCATTTGTTTTAATGCCTTCCAACTTTAGTTCATCAAAGAATTGCACCGCTTTTTCGATCGCCTCTGTTCTTGAATCACCATGGATAATGCATTTTGCAATCATTGGATCATAAAACGGGCTGACGGCTGTACCAGAAATATATCCATAATCTACGCGTATGCCTGGCGAGGTTTTCCATTCAAACATGGACAAATTCCCAGGTGAAGGAAGAAAGGTTTTAGGATCCTCAGCATATAGCCTGAACTCGATTGAGTGGCCCTGCTGTTTAATTTCATTTTGTAAAAGGGGAAGCTTTTCTCCAGAGGCAACCAAGAGCTGCCATTTCACTAAATCAAGGCCTGTAATCTGTTCCGTTACCGGATGCTCAACCTGAAGCCTTGTATTCATCTCAAGAAAATAAAAATTCTCTTTTTCATCTACGATAAATTCAATCGTTCCTGCATTCTTATATTGAACAGCCGCTGCCGCAGTCAAAGCAGTCTCACACATTTTTTGCTTGGTCTGTTCTGTAAGGAAAGGTGATGGTGATTCCTCCACAACCTTCTGGTGCCTTCTCTGAATGGAGCAATCTCTTTCAAATAAGTGAACAATGTTGCAATGAAGATCACCGAACACTTGGATTTCTACATGTCTGGCATTTTGAATGTATTTTTCTACGAATACTTCTTCTGATCCAAAGTAGGCTTTAGCACGGGCTTTTGTAGAATCAAACGACTTAGCGAGCGCTTGCTCATTTTCACAGCGTACCATGCCAATCCCTCCGCCTCCGCCGCTGGCCTTCAGCATAACCGGATAACCCATTGAATCTGCAAGCTTAACGGCTTCCTCTAGCGTTGAAGTGCCCTCACCGCTTCCTGGAACGACCGGCACCCCCGCTTCCATCATTGTTTTGCGGGATAAGATTTTGTCCCCCATCATCTCAATCGTTTCGGGATCAGGGCCAATAAAAGCAATGCCCGCATCTATAACTGCTCTTGCAAAGCTAGCGTTTTCAGATAAAAAACCGTAGCCTGGATGGATCCCATCAACTTTCTCCCTTTTGGCTATTTCCAGGATGGCATCAGTTTTTAAATAGGACTTATTAACAGGCGGTTCACCTATATGGAATGCATATGTAGCTTCTTTAGCAAAAGGCAGGTCTTTATCTGCATCAGAATAAATGGCAACAGTTTCAATTCCCATTTCCCTGCAGGTCTTAATAATGCGCAAAGCAATTTCTCCCCTGTTTGCAATCAATATTTTTCGCACAATCGATCCCCTTTCTAAGCATAATAATCCTGCTATAATATATATTTCTACAATCTTCTGCCTTTTTCCTGCTAATTTTGAAAACGCTTTCTGATTTTTATAAAAAAACTAAAAATATATTAAGTTTTTTCTAAGTGCAGAATTTTTTGTTTACTTGTTATATAATAATAGACAAAGAAAGAAACTTCCGAGAACGGAAGTTAATTATTTAAGCGGTTACATCAATAAGAATCTTTATACATCATTGGCTAAGGGGGAGATTACATGAATTATAAAGTTGAAAAACTTAAGGTTAACTACAAGACTTTGGAAGAGTTTAAAAAATTTAAAGAGTATGGGCTTCAGGAATTGTCCATGCTTGAAGACCTTGAAGCTAATATTATAGAGAATGACAGTGAATCGCCTTTCTATGGCATATATTTCGGTGATAAGCTTGTAGCCCGCATGAGCCTTTATCAGATTGATGCAAGATTCGACCGTTATTTCGAGCCTGCTCAGGATTACTTGGAACTTTGGAAGCTCGAGGTTCTTCCTGACTATCAACATAAGGGCTATGGCCAGGCGCTTGTAGAATTTGCAAAAGGTTTCGGACTTCCTATTAAAACGAATCCTCGTGTAAAATCAAAGCCATTCTGGGAAAAGATGGGCTTTTCTGCAGTACAGTATGACATGGAGCGTGACCTTGGGGAAAACCCGCTTGTATGGTTTCCTGCAGGCGTTAAGGAACAGACACATTAACAGCAAGCAACCCTTCTATGCTGAAAATGGCAAGATAAAGCGGACAATCGAATGTCCGCTTTATTTACGTTGATTGTCTATTTCAATACCTCTATTTTAATATAAATTACGGGGTACCTATACTATTTCTCAACTTTCTCAAGCTTGCTGTTTGGATCGACAGTAAATTTAACATTTTTCTGCCGGTCTCCATCTTTTAACCCAACAAGCTTGCGGGCGCTCTCCATAATTTCTACTAACGCTTTATAATCCTGCTCGATTGTGTTTAGTTCTTTAATTAATCTCTCATTTTCAGCTGCAAGGTAAAACATCTGTTTTTCCAATTCCTTAATGCGTTCTTTTGGTGCATTTCCATCAGGCTCCCCATTTTTTTGGGCTTTATTATATAAAGCTTTGAGAAAGCTGACTAATTCATCAAACTCAATAGTATTCTGATCATTTTGGTCAGTGTTTACGGAATGATTATTTTCCTTAGCAGCAGGCTCTTCCAAAAATCCTTTCTCATTTTCAGATGCCTGAGGATTTTTTTTCATTTCTTTCCTCTGCTTTTTAGCCAACTCAATTCCAGATTTATATTGCTTTCTGACAAATGAGTTCCAGCGAAAGCCGCAAGCTGCTGCAGTTCTGCTTAACTGTTTGCCTACTTCTTCAAATGCTTGAAGCTGTGTTCCTCCTTCTCTAATATGGCGGAGCACCACTTCAGCCAGCAGTAAATCTTCATCTTGTGACCAAGCATCCTGACGAGTTGAAGACATCAGTATATCCCTCCTAGTGTTTTTTCTTTATACATATGCCTCTGCTAGAAAAGATAGACTGATATCATTCTATAAAAGTAAAACTTTATTCTGGCAAAGCCCTCTTCAAGTGAAATTTCAGGCTATAATCTTGCCTTTTATTTATTCATAAAGCGGTCAACCTGGTTATGATGCGCTTCTCCTTCCCACAAAATGGCACATTGGCGCACTTCCTTGTCAATCCTTCCTTCTATATTATTCATCTTCCATTTTCTAATTAGGATATCTTTATATGCCATCAGGACATCACTCTCCATCAAGAGCATCTTTTGCAGAAACCTTCTGGCGGCTTCAATTGATTCTCCTGCATAAATAGCTTGGATAAAGCCCATTCCTTCTAATTCTTCGGCTGTGTATACCGCTGCTTCCGTTAGCATCTTCATTGCATTACCCGGAATCATTTTTTCCATTAGCATAGTCCCGCCTCCCCAGCCAGTTGTAATGGCCAAGGTTCCTTGAATAAACCCTGCTCTGGCACCAGCTTTGGCAATGCGGTAATCGCAGGCAGCTGCCAGCTCGCAACCGCCTCCAACCGCGGTTCCGTTTAGTATTGCCAAAGTCGGCTTAGGCAAGAAAAGCAGCTTTTTCAGAAGCTCAGCCATTCTGCTAAGCATTTCAAAAGCTTCCTCCTCCGTTTTCAAACGATGGAAGGAAGAAAGATCACCTCCGGAGCAAAATGACTGGTTCCCTGCTCCTGTAATTGCAAGGGCTTTATACGACTTTCTTCCAGCTCTCTCTAAGACCTCTTCCAACCCATCCATCACTTCATAACTTATTGCATTTCTTTTTTCAGGCCTGTTTATTGTAAATACTAAAAGCCCATCTTCATGTTCTTCAATTATGTACGGCTTCATAGCTGCCTCCTTTTGGTATTAAGCTCTGTTAAGCCTGTCCGTTGATTTCCGCTCTGGAGATTCTGTAAACCCGGGGCGGAAGGTCCAGCGTTCCTCGTCAACTTCCCCTGGTTAGTATCTCGCTTTAAACCTTCTTCCTGAACAGCCTCGCTCTTTAAAATAGCTATCCAATAATTTTAATATTAGCAAAACTTTTTGCATACTTGTACTCATAAAGAAGAAGTTATCCCATAAAACGACAAAAGCACAAGAACTAAGTTCTTGTGCTTTGTATCTAAAGGATTAGTCATTTACTACTTCTTTTCCTTTGTAAGTTCCGCAAGCTTTGCAAACGCGGTGAGCAAGTTTCATTTCACCACAGTTTGGGCATTCTACCATACCAGGAACCTGTAATTTAAAATGGGTACGACGTTTTCTCTTCGCAGTTTTAGATGTTCTTCTAAAAGGTACAGCCATTCTTCCCACCTCCTTAAAGAGTATTAGAGGATGTCCAATGGGCTTGGACACACCCATTAAGAAAGTTATGAAGGCCAGATCATGCTGGTTTCTTCAAATGCTTCTTGTTTTTCTTCCGTTATGAATCGGAAGAAGGATCATTTTGATCAAAAAATTGAGCAAGTCCGGCAAGACGAGGATCTACTTTATCCTGTTTATCTTGCTCCTGAATGACCTCCCAGTCCTTACCGGATTGGGGAGCTCCTTCTTCACTGCTGTCTTCGCAGAAAACTTGCATTGGGACTTCGAGCAAAAGGATCTCATGAAGGATCGGATTAAGATCGATCACATCACCTTTTACCTGGTGAACTTCCTCTTCAGTCTCATAATCCAAAGCTTTTAAGAGGAAAGTTTCTGTTGTTTCAACATTAATTGGATAATTTACGTCAACTAAAGTACGAGAACAAGGCAGAATTAAATGACCCTTTATATTTAAATGAAAAGTCACTTTGGCCGAATCGATATCCGCACGGCCTGTCACGTGCATTGGTGAAGCTCCGCGAATGTCCGGATCCAATTTCATGACCTCATCTACATTGACAGTTTCATCAATGGGAAAATCCTTGCTTCGATATTTTTGTAACTGACTTAAAGTCCATTTCATACGAATCACCCCAAGGCAACAAAGGTAATTATAGCCTTCCTATAATTATTTGTCAATATTTTTTCTTTACACTATAATGTAGCTAATATCATACACTAAAGGCTATTTTCTTAGCAGTTTTTTTGTGATTGGCAATTTTTCCGTTTACATTTATTTAGGCTTTCTTTTTACTTTTGCCAATACATATCTTTTTAAACCTTTTCGAGGAGTATGTCAAATATGGATGCAGTTGGAGTAATTGTAGAGTATAACCCTTTTCATAATGGACACGCCTATCATTTGGATCAGGCAAAGCAGGCTTCCGGTGCAGAAATTGCAATTGCCGCTATGAGCGGCAATTTTCTGCAGAGGGGAGAACCAGCGCTTATATCCAAGTGGAAACGAACTGAAATGGCATTAAAAGCTGGGGCTGATATTGTTTTTGAGCTGCCTTATCAATTTGCAGGCCAGCAGGCAGATATTTTTGCAAGCGGAGCTGTGTCCATACTGGAAGCGGCTGGCTGCAGCAGCCTATGCTTTGGGAGCGAATCCGGGAATATAGATAGCTTCCATCAAACTTTATCATTTTTGGAAAAACAAAATGATGCCTATCATAGCAGAGTAAAATTTCATTTAGGCAAAGGCTTCAGCTACCCCAAAGCAACATCTTTGGCTTTTGGCGATTTACAGCCTAATGGTGATTTGATCGATTTATCAAAACCAAATAACATTCTTGGCTTTCAATATTTAAAGGCTGCAAAAAGCCAAAAAGCATCTATGAAACTGCTGACTGTGGCCAGGAAAAATGCTGGATACCATGATGAACAATTTTCTTCTGATACAATTGCAAGCGCAACAAGCATCAGGAAGGCTCTTTTTGCAGGGAATGGAGAAATTGAAGCTATTCGACAATATGTCCCGGAAACTACCTATAGCGGCCTAATTGAATATAAAGAACTATTCGGAAGCTTTCATCAATGGGAGGATTACTGGCCATTTCTTAAATACCGGTTAATCCATCTCCTTCCTGAACAGCTAAGAAACATCTATGAGATCGAAGAAGGCCTTGAGCATAGGCTGCTGTCTGCCGCTATGCGTTCTGAATCCTTCCAGCAATTTATGGAGGAGATTAAAACGAAGCGCTACACGTGGACACGCCTACAGAGGGCATGCGTTCATATTCTTACCAATACATCGAAAGAGGAAATGCCTTCTGAACCAGGCAAGGCAGCGTATTTACGGCTGCTAGGCATGTCCAGTAAGGGCAGGAATTATTTAAACAAACATAAAGCTGATTTTCCTGTCCCCCTCATTTCAAGAGTTTCTTCCGAGGTAGCGAATCTTTTGCACCTGGATATTAAGGCCACTCGTGTGTATGCTATGGGTCTGCAGGGGAAACAGCAGCAAACCATGCTGAAGCAAGAGTTTAAGCAGCCCCCTATTATGGTTAACGGATAGATTCGTATCGATCGCTCTATTATCGTAATTCTAACGAATAAAAGCCAGCGGCATATTCCTGCATGCCGCTGGCTCTTTTTAATCTAATTTCCTTAAATAATCAACTGCATCATCAAAGGTATCCACCGGAACGATTTTCATGCTTGTCTTAATATCCTTGGCGGTGGCTAAAGCAGCTTTATAATTTGAATCCTCTGCCCCATTTTCGTTAGGAGCGAAGAATATTTGAGCACCGGCTTTATCGGCGGCAACTATTTTTTGCTCAATTCCACCGATTCTGCCGACTGTACCTTCTGTGTTTATTGTCCCTGTACCTGCAATTTTATATCCCCTGGTCAAATCTTCTTTTATAAGCTGATTGTATATTTCCAGAGAAAACATTAATCCTGCAGAAGGTCCTCCAATTTCCTCGCTGTCTATGTTGACAGCAGGGTCGACTTCAATTTCCTTGTCATCAACCAACGTAATGCCTACTCCAGGCTTTCCCGTTTCCTGAAGGGTTTTTAGAGTAATTGTCGTTTCTTTTGTTTGATCCTGCCTTTCAAAAGCAAGTGTAATATTGTCCCCTTCGTGCTGCGCAGAAACAGAGCTGATAAATTCCTCAGAGGATTGAAACTCCTTGCCATTTACTTTGAATATCCGGTCCCCGGCCTGCAGCTTTCCATGCGCAGGCATATCAGGCATGACATTCAGAACGTATACGCCATTATAGTGGTACTCAATGGGGATTCCTGCTTTTTTATAGGCAGTTTCAATCGCTGCCAATTTAGAAGAAGCCATTAGATGCAGCTGCCGTACATTATACTCCTCATCCGTTTCGTTTTCGCTACGTATCTCCTCGACAGGATAAAGTTCCTGATACTTGCTCAGCTTCGCTGTAACATAAGCATAAATATTGGCACGCCCCATTCTGACAGTAGTCAGCATGAAACTGCCTTTTTCTTCGTAACCGTCTTCCACCTCGATTATCGGCTCAAGTTCTTTTGCCATACCTGGTTTGGACACATAGTAGGGCAGATAATAAAAAGAACTCAGCAGGATAATAACTGCTGCAATCAAGAAGGAACGGATATAAAATTTGTTTCTCATTGCCCAGGGTGCTCCTTCCATTGGGTTATGTACTCCTGAATATTGTTAATATGTTTCTTCGCTTCCTCTTCCCCGATCTTTATAATTTCATCAATGTTGGTAAATGCCCGGGAGCTATACATTTCCACTCTTGGCCTGATCATAAAATCCGATTCGATTTCACGGTGTGTAACGAGTTCCATTTGCATGATGTCCAAACTTTGCATAATTACATCATAGATAGATGTAATTTCCGCATTTGTTTTTACATGCGACACATCTATGGCAATGACTATATCAGCTCCCATCTCTTTTGCAACAGAAACAGGAATCCGATCGACAACTCCCCCATCAACCAGAAGGCGCCCATTTAATTTTTCAGGGACAAAAATTCCCGGTATTGAGATGCTTGCCCTCACTGCCTCGGCAATCGGCCCTTTATTAAATACAACTTTTTCTCCTGTCATCAGGTCAGTAGCAACTACATTAACCGGAATATCAAGCTCTTCAAGGTTTTTTCCGTGGGTAAAAATACGAATAAGTTCCTTTACCCGTTTCCCTGCAACAAACCCCATTTTAGGGACAGTAAAGTCCAAATAATATTTTCTTCTAAAAGCTTTTGAAAGTTTGTATAAACGATCTATATCCAGACCCGCTCCATAAAAGCATCCGACCATTGCCCCCATGCTGCTTCCGGCAATAAAATCAATCGGAATGCCTGCTTCTTTTAAGACCTTGATGGCACCTAAGTGGGCGAACCCTCGCGCTCCTCCCGAACCAAGTGCCAACCCTATTTTCGGACGACGCAAATAGACCCCTCCTCTGGACATCATACGGCATTGCATCCCAGCCCTCATATTATGCCAATCAGCCACAGGAGCTATGAATCTTGACCACAGCTCATTTTTTGAACCTGCCTGTACTTAATTCTATGGTCTATTTTAAAGTTCTATGAGTATATTGATTTATATGGGGACAAGGCTGGGCGGCAATAACTGTCCTGGCCATTCCTGCTGCTTTTTTTTCCAGAAAAAATGATTTCTTAAAAAAGGATTGCCAAATAAATCTCAAATGCTACTTTATTTTATCATTGTTTAAAAACAGTTGCACAGTCAGTACAACTCTGAGGGAGGCTTGTCCGTGTTTCGTTCTAAATTAAAAACGGTTACTCTTGCACTCTCTGTAACCTTGATGGCCATTTCTTTAATTTCATTTCCCCAAGAATCAGTCGACGCGTCAATCAGGGGATTAAATATGTGGTGGGAAATTGTTTTCCCTTCCCTATTGCCATTCTTCATTATTTCAGAAATGCTGATTGGTTTTGGAGTAGTGAAATTTATCGGTGTACTGCTGGAGCCTTTAATGCGTCCATTATTCAAGGTTCCGGGTGTTGGCGGTTTTGTGTGGGCAATGGGGATGGCATCAGGCTATCCTGCCGGGGCTAAGCTTACAGCTAGGCTGCGCCAGGAAGGACAGCTATCAAAAACAGAAGCTGAGCGGCTTGTTTCTTTTACTAATTGTTCAAACCCGCTATTTATTTTCGGAGCTGTTTCCGTCGGCTTTTTTAATAATGCAAAACTTGGAGTGATTCTGGCTTTGGCTCATTATCTTGGCAATTTTACAGTTGGCTTGTTAATGAGATTTTATGGGCGCAGTCAAAATAAACAAGCCCAGGATGAAAAAAAAGCACGACCCTCTTTACGGGCAGCCTTCTCGGCACTTCATAGGACAAGGATCAATGATAACCGCCCCATTGGAAAACTGCTGGGTGATGCAGTTATGTCATCTATCCAAACCTTGTTAATGATCGGAGGCTTCATCATTCTTTTCTCTGTCATTAACAAACTGCTTTTTCATCTGGGCATAACAGCTATTCTTGCAAAAGGCATAGAGGTCATCCTTGCACTTTTTCATTTGCCGGTTGAGTTAAGCATACCTTTCATTTCCGGCCTTTTTGAAATTACGCTTGGAAGCCAAATGACAAGCCAGATACCGCAGGCTACCTTAATGCATCAAGTGATCATTACCAGCTTTATACTTGCATTTAGCGGATTTAGCGTCCAGGCGCAAGTAGCAAGCATACTTGCCCAGACTGATATTAATTTCAAGCCTTTCTTTTTTGCAAGAATCATTCACGGATTTACCGCTGCGTTATATGTTTTTATCCTTTGGAATCCTATATATGAACGTTTTTATAACACTGAAGAGCCCTCTAATTCCATTCCTGTCGGTTTCTTCGTAGAAAATTCGTATTTGGGAAGATTGTTTGATGGGATAACATCGTCTGGCCCTCTGATCACATTGCTGGCACTTTCTGTTTATACTTATGTTCTGGCCAGGCGCCTTGACAGGAAGTAACTAGTAGTGAATAAAGAACGGGCAGCCCTATGGCACCCGTTCTTTTTATTGAAACTTTGCTTTAAGAGCTTTTTCCACAGTATCCGGAACAAGCTCAGAAATATCTCCATTATATTTTGCAACTTCTTTCACTATGCTTGAACTTAAAAATGAATACTGGTTATTGGTCATGATAAAGAAGGTTTCTACTTCATCATTCAGTACCCTGTTCATAGATGTAATCTGCATTTCATATTCAAAGTCAGATACAGCCCTCAACCCTCTAATGACTGCACTTGCCTTTACTGATCTTGCATAATCCATTAAAAGTCCCTGAAAGGAATCAACCTTAACATTTGGTAAATCTCTGGTTACTTCCTCTATCAGCCTGATCCTTTCCTCCACAGTAAATAATGGGTTTTTGGAGGAGTTATTTAAGACAACCACATTAACCTGTTCAAATACCTTTGCCCCTCTTTTTATTATGTCCAGATGTCCGTAAGTAATTGGATCGAAGCTTCCCGGACAAACCGCTATACTGCCCATTTACATCCCCCTAACATTTTATTGAATATGTATACCTTCACTCAGCCTGGTTAATATCTACTTAGACCAGCCATAAATGGAAATAGAAATGATCCCATAATTTTCATGTTTGCGCTGAATAAGCCTGCCGACTGATTCCGGCAATGTTACATCAGAGCTATGTTCACACAATATTGTACCGCCAGCTGTAAGCAAATCCTTGTCATCAATTGCCTGGAGGATCTTAAGCAGCTGCTGCCTGCGGTATGGAGGATCTAAGAATATATAGTCAAAAGCCAATTCCCTTTTTAGAATTGCTTTTATTGCACGATCTGCATCATTGCGGTATACCTCTGCCTGTTCTTCTAATCCGCATATTCGAAGGTTTTCATAAATCGTCTGAATAGCCTTTCCATCCCGGTCGACGAAAATCATCTTATCTGCCCCTCTGCTTAGAGCTTCGATGCCGAGCCCGCCGCTTCCGGCAAATAGGTCAAGGCCGAGCCCGCCATCAAAGTATGGCCCAATTATATTAAATATAGCTTCCTTAACCTTATCTGTTGTTGGACGGGTTGAACTCCCAGGGACAGCTTTTAAAATTTTCCCTTTTTTTGTTCCTGATACAACTCGCATTAAAATCACCGCTAACTTGCTTATTTTTGTCTTCCTGCCCAAGACTTCTGTAAGAGGGGAAAACAATCATCGACATATTTTTTCCTTCCTATCCTACCATAACTTACAATTGGTAGCCAACATGCAAGTTGTAAGCGGAATCATTTTCCCGTTGGAACTAAAAAAATATCCGAATAAGTGTATATCCATTATGATTGTGGAAATAATGTAAGTAACAGCATCTATTCGAGGATGTTGTTGCCAACCGCGGAGAAGACTTACGTTTCCCCATAAGTTCTTCCTCCGGTTTCTCCTCTCCCTTTGCCTTCTATCCTGAAAAGGATATAGAAGGACCCTGCAGAATATCTGCAGGGCTTTTTATTTTCGGGTCATTTCTCCTGGATTGTTGTTTTACTTATAAAATCTGCCCGTTGATTTCAGCAGGGCACTCAAGCTTTCCCGCGGGGAGGTTTTTATTTGCTATTTATTCAAGGGCAGTTGTTAATGCAAGTTCATCATTTCGCTCTTCAACTGAAACATTAAAAAGAGTTTCCAGCCATTGAATCTCAATAAAGGCAGTCCCATTTAAATTTGTTAATGGATTTTCCAGGAGGCCATAGTCTTCTTCGTTATAAATGAAAAAATTTTTGTTTAAGTAGAAGCGGTAGCTGTTATTTCCTTTCGCCAGAAACAGTGTTTCCTCATCAGACAGCACCTCCACTTTATAACCCATAGCTTCCGCCATTTCTTTTAAAGGCAAAAGCTGCTTTCCATTTTTATATATTACGTTAATGCTTTTTTGCTCCATCCCTGAAAAAGACACTTTCCTGTTATATTCAAAATACAAAGGGACAAAAGGTTTATTTAATTGTTTATTCATCGCAAAGAAGCGGGTTTCTCGCCCCTTTATATTGCCCAGAATTTTATCCAGCCTTTCAATACTGAGTGTGTCTTCCGCATTCATATTCCGAATAAACATTTGGCGTTCATCATCAGCCAACTCTTTTCTCAACTCATTAAGGAGCCTATTTCCTTTTTCAGTTCCAGCCTTTCTGTCACGGAGTTGTGATCCCAGAGCATCGATAAGCCAATCTTCTATGTCTGGAGAATAGCTGAATTTTCCTTTATAGAATAGAGTAATCAGCATTTGCTCTAGCTCATCATTATTAGTATCTGGCCCGGTTAAAAGGATTCCTTTTCCGTAGGATTTCTTATATTCATTAGTTATAACAACACTAATATTAGAATTCTCCGCCAGGTTTTTAAGGTTTTCAGCCTTTAGATCAACAGACTTTTGATGGTCTATATAAACATCAAAGCCACTCTTAGATACTTTTTTAAGCGGGGCTTGCTGCCAATATAGGGAAGGTGTATTCCCTTGTCCCTCAAAGGTATAATAATCGATAAGCTCCATTTCTTTATGGGCTTTTAAAGGAATTCCCGCTGCCCAGGTTCCGTCTTTTCTATTTGAATCAGATACAGTTATCAAAGAATGCTTTATCTCTGAACCGTGTACAGATACAGTCCAATCATTTAACAAAAAGGCTTTTTGCTTCTTTTCCATTGGCAAAACGTATGTAAAAACCATCTGTTTGCCATTTGAAAGGAACGTATAAGGGTTATCATCGCCCGAATCACACGCTATTCCCTGTCCACTTTTGCACTGCCATTGAAAAAATGTGTCCGGTATTATCAATCTATATTCTCTATCTGGTATTAGTCCTTTGATCGTCTGTGTCACTTTTAGGTTACTTTGAAGAGATTCAACAGCAATATGCTGGCTTAGCTGCATAAGCTCTTCTGACTCTCCAGTTTGCTCTGAATAAGCCTTCCACTGCCAAAAGAGCAGGCCTGTAATTGAGCCTGACAAAAGCATAAAAATAAAAAAAGATGCCCTCCACATTGGTATACCCTCTTAGTCTTATTTCTTATCCTAACAATACCAAAGGGAAGGTCATCCGTCACATTTAATTTGAATTTTTAAGAAAAATTTCATAGTTATTTAGTTGGGAATTGAAAGTAATGATAGATGAAAGCTTATTTATTTGGTGTCTTCTAGGCAATCTTTGATTTCACATGGCAAAAATGCTTACGTGTAAGAAATTGAGATTAACCGAGGACTTTTTTTATGAGCATGTGTTAGCACTGTTCGCGTGGTTTTTCCCTGTTCGAAGAGGAAACGAAATTGACATAGTTATCTTGGGCAATAGCTGCTTCAAGTAAAATCTAAATCCAGGCAATCATCAAGCAAATGGCTGTTTTCTCCAATACTTAAGCTGGCGTTAGCCAACTCATCCCTTGCCAAGCCTTCAGTTGCCAAGAACGCCTCAAGTTCGCCCAGCGACATTGAAAAAAGTTCATTATTGTGTGATGCCAGCAGCCCCTTTGCACTTAAAGCCGCTATAATCGAAACAACTACAAATCCGTTCATTTTATAAACATGTTTCTTTTCTAATGGAGAAATATCTGCCTTTATGAAGTAGGCAGCACAAAGAAGAAGTGTCATGGAAAGAAATAGATAAAGCATGCAGTCCCTCTCCCTTCAGCTTTTTAGATGCTACTTCTATTTTTATGCAGGAAATGATAAAGTATGGATGGACATAGAGCATTTTATTTAAATTTAAACAAGTTACATAGTAAAGAATGTATACCGCTAAGAGTTAAAAGGAGGAACAGATTTTGATACAGCGTTTTATAGAAATTGGTGAAGGCTACTCTGATATTTACGAATTACTCGAGATTGCAAAGGCCAATCAGCAACGGCTCTCACATATGGCTGCTTTTCATACAAATATTAATGGAAAAGAAGTAACATCTTTAGCAGTTATCCTGAAACCTACCAATCCTGGAGATTTCCAGCCGCTATATATTTGCCGTGAAGGCGTCCCGAATCCGAATGTAACACCCAACAGGAGATACGATTTATTTGCTGAAACCGCCAGGGACCTTGAGAAGGAAGTCATACAGCTTACTGTAAAACCATCCACTTACTTTAATGAAAAGGAATTATATTACCAGTATTTAATTGGAATTTTAAGGCTTAATCATTACATTGCCCCACTGCAATAATGTAAACACATTTAGCAGGAGAGCTCGTTCCAACTGGCGGTTGATTCCCCATTAGAAAACTCTGCTTATAGAATTAAGTGAATTACTGCCGTTGATTGCAGCAGAAGCAGCTGCGAACGCACTCACAACGCTTGTGATTGATAATTAATAATCAGCAAAAAGGCATGAGCTTTGCTCACGCCTTTTTAGATCCCCATCTTATAATCATATTCTTTGGCCTTATCAGGCTTTGAATTTTCGAATTCCGTTTTAAGGAATGGCTTGTAGGATGGTTCCACTTTTTTTACAAAGGAATATGAATTTATTTTTTCCATTAATCCTTCAGTATCTTCAAGGTCACAATATAATACTACATATTTAAGCCGTTTAGATACATAATGGACATTTCCGAATCTTCTTAACATTTTTGCTTGCTTTAACGAATAAAGCCAGACAATTATACCTTGTCTTTGACCCAGCATATATTTTTCCCCTTTGTTGAATCGATCGTTTTATTTAGTCTAGCATAGAAAAACGCTAATTTTCAATGCTAAAGGGACAATCATTTCCTTTTTAGAAAGGCTCTGAAAAACATGAGTATTTTTTTCAGTCAGGCACTTGTCACCGGGATTCAGAATTTCTTAACATTCAAGCCTGCGGTGTCTATCCTGGTTATATTCACTTTTATTTCCCGCCTTCCACTTGCGTTAACACCGATATAAGCCACAAAAAAACCAGCATAATGCTGGTTTTATGCCGAACAGCCACAGCTGCCTCCGCTTCCGCAGCCGCCTCCACAGCTTGATTCGAAAAATGGATTCCCAGTCGGAACCTTGATATGCTCTGAAACGGAGCGGCCGATCATTACGCTTACCTCATCAAGAAGGCTTTGCAAGCCGTTTTCAGCCCTCCTGAATTCTGCCACATGAATGTCCATATCCATTTCACGTTTAAGTTCCCTAATTGACATCATCACTTTTTTATATTCTGGATGATATTTGCCAAAACGCTGAACTTCTTCATAAAGTTCCTTCATTTTGACAAACTCCTGGATTTTCCTTTGTGTTTCACGGCTGTTTTTTAATTTATATAAACTTTTGCGGTAATGTTCCGCTTCTTCAGATTCAGCAATCATTGCTGCTATCTCGTCAGCTTTGTCCAAAATAGCCATTCTTTCTAATGTAGCAAGCAAATAGCTCACCTCCGTTTCCTATTTTATCATGAAACGGTACAAAGCTAAAGCAAGGTGACTACGGGATTGTAACGTAAAACTCTTTATTCATGGATGCTGAAGGCTGATTGCCCTTCACAAGCTCAAGCCTGATACGGTGAGTACCTGAAGAAAGTCCTTTTATAATAAATGCCGCAGAGGAAATTTCCTCTTTTTTTGTTCCATCCACATATAAGAGAATCTTTCCTTTTTCTTTTGCACTCTGCCCTCTAAAAGAAACACCTTGTACAATACATTCGACTAGCACGTTTTTTCCTCTAACTTGATGACGAACGTAGAATGGATCCTTTTTATTGCTTTCAATGCCTGAGACGGGCATATCTGACCCTATTTCCATTGCAGCAACAGATTCGACTTGCAATTTTGTCTCAGGTTCAGGAATGTCTCTATGGCAGGCACCAAGTATGAAAAGCAATTGTATGCAAAACAGATATTTTAGGCCCTTCATTTTTTTCAACTCCTCAATTTGGCTTCCGAATTTCCGCCCATTATATCGATAGTGTTTGCACTGCTTTACTTTTTTACTCTTATATAATAAAGGCTCTGTTAAATTTGCCTGTTGATTTCCGCTCCAGGAGCTCAGCGAACTGCGGGCGGTCCGACGCTCCTCCAGCAGGACACTGAATTAGCATCCTTGAATAATCACCTCGTCGTAAGGAAATGCGGTAGCATTTTCGAGGAGCCCGCACCTTCCGCTCCAATCAACAGGGTGCTAATAATCAACAATCAGCTTTAACACAGCCATAATAAAAAGCTCTCTCGGCTACCGAGAAAGCTTTTTAATTGGATTGTGAATTCATTGCCTGGAACATGCTCATCATCATGGATGCCATTTGCACTCCGTTTGTAAATTTTTCAACCTGATGGGGAATAGTCCTTTTATAATAGTGGAGAGCCGCGACTTCAAGGGACTGTATTTCATGGGGATTTCTTGTTAAGGTTCTGTACCAGTGTGGCTGCTCCCTGATAAATTGCTTTAATTCCTTTTTCTGATTAAGATAATTGATAATATCTTTTCTCATTAGTTCGTTCCCCTCTGTTTTTAATCTTTTCTGAATGCGAATGGGTTGTTAGGCTTTGAATTTGCTGGTTTGGAGCTGCCTCCGGTTTGACCGCCTTGAAATTGAGAAATAACTCCCTGTACCGCAGAAAGCGCCTGGCTGAGATTATTAATGTATCCTTGCATTTGATTCGTATCCATATGTTTAAGCGTCCCCATAATATTTCCCACCCAATCGCTTTTCTTCTCCTCAGAGCTATTCTTTTTTTCTTTATTTTCTTTGTATGAATCCCATCTTGAGTCTTCTTCTCCCAGGAGATACCAATCTTCGTACAATTCCTGCCACGTCGCATTTCCAGATCGGACCTCCTTAATAATTTGCGGATTATTTTTGACAAAATCCTTAAACTTTACGACAGAGGGATGAAGCTTATTGTTAGACATGATTATATCACCTCATTCTGTAGCAAATGCCTATAATACCATATGAACGGATACAAAAAAGGTGAATAAAAGGCGGATTTATCAAAGCTGTTTTCGCAAACTATCCTGCTTTTTAACAGTAGTGAGAAAGGTTGATTTCCGCTCCAGGATGCTCAGCGAACCGAGGGGCGGGCGGGCGGTGAGCATCCTCGGCGCACGCGCCTGTGGGGTCTCACCTGTCCCACTCCTCCCGCAGGACATTGAATAAGCTTCCCCGAATCCACACCGCGTCGTAAGAAAATGCGGATGCATTTTCGAGGATCTCGCACCTTACACTCCAATCAACCAACCTTTTTTAGCAACAGCTATTAACACCTTTCTTAGAAAAGAGCCTTATCAGAAAATGCAAAAGCAATAAATTCAAAAATTCTGCCATTAATGATAATATTATGAATGCAGAAAGCAAATGAAAGGTGAACACGATGGACAAAGAGCTAATGGAATTATTCAATAAATGCACAAATCAGGCAACTGATGAAGAAATAGAGGCTTTAAAATCTTTATTGCATGGATTTCATAAAAAACAGAGTGGACAGAATAGCTCCTATATTGGAGGTCTGCTTCATATGGAACGGGACATCAATGAAGATGAATGTGTTTTAACCATCCCCTTGACATCTCTGGTAGATAACCCTCTTGGAATCCTTCATGGAGGGATCACTGCAACCATTATTGATTCGGCCATGGGGACTCTTGCAGCATCATTGCTTCCTGAAGGCTTTGGAGCAGTCACAACACAGTTAAATGTGCATTATCTGTCAGTAGGAAAAGGTGATTATGTTACTTGCAGGGCAAATATTGATCATAAAGGGACAAAAAGCATGGTATTATCTGCGGATGTCCATCGATCAGACGGCAAAAAGATCGCCCAGGCAACGGGCAGCTTTTTCATTATCGAAAAGAAAGGCGTCAGCAAATAATAAGAGGTGGAACATGGTTACTGCTATTGTTATTCCAATTATATGCCTCTACTTTTATTGGCTAACAAAAAAAGAAATGCGAGAAAGCTATGCAAAGTGGGTGGAGTTAAAGAACGTTCCTGAAGAAGCCATTATCTCCGGTATGATTGTTGATATGAATGTGTCAAAACAAAGATATTATTATTATCGTTATGTTCATGTTCTTGATTTGACCATTCAATCTTCAGGGAAAAAACAGTGGAAAGTAAAGAAGGTGACTCCATTAATGAAGGGCTCCCACTTGCCTTCTGTAAATATTGGAGATAACGTACACCTTTATGGCAATTGGAAGAAAGAATTTTTTCTTGTCAGCCGTATTCATGTGAGAGAAAAAGCCAAAAAGAGCCAGATCGATTAGGCTCTTTTTGGCTTTATTCTTCTCCCAGCTTTCTGATGAAGTTTTGGGTATAGTGTTCCTTATAGACGCCAATCCCAATATGGGTGAATTCATTGCTTAACATGCTATCCCTATGGCCTTTGCTGTTAAGCCAACCTTCCACAACCGCAGGGGCATCCATATAGTTTGCTGCAATATTTTCTCCTGCCGCTTCATATGATACTCCCCCAGCTTCAAGCCGATCCGCCAATTCACCAAAGGTTTTGGAAATATGGGAAAAATCATTGCTTTCATACATATCCTTACTATGGGCAAATGCAACCGCTGCAGTATTTTCATCCCATTTTAGGGGTGGGAGGTTATGCCTTTCTCTCATTACGTTAGTAATATCAAGAATTTGCTGTTCCTTTCCCCTCCCTACATCCTCTTCAAAGGCAGGTGAAGGCTGTGGCGGTTCCAATAGCTTTCCTCGGTAAACCATTTCATATGGTCTCATTTTGATTAAGGTTTCTGCATCCATTATCCTTACACTCGAAAGCGTTCCTGTAAACTTATCGAAATTAAGCTGTGCATAATGGTCTCCCATCATAACCAGCGGCCTCGTATTGAGATCTTCTTCGGATAATTCAAAGCGATAGGAGCTATCTTTATACTTAAGATTAATATTTGTCTCAAAGAAAAAAGAAGAATACATTTCACCCACAGGCTGACCGATTTTAAAAGGACTGATATCCAAGTCTTCACCAGTTCCAAAAATGGTAACTACTTTATTGCTATTTACCCCAATTTGTACATACTCAGTTTTGCTTTTATTATAAATCCACCAATCATATCCAAAAAAAGAGGGATCGATCCTGGATGGCTCCCCTAAACGATCCTTGAGCTGCTGACTCGATTTTCCCATCAGATTGGCCAGTCCTTTGTCTGGAGTTCCTGCATTTGAAGAAATGTTCTGGCTCTTATCCTCATTAAAATCTCTTATTGCTTCTGGCTCCTGGCTATTATTATTTACCAGTATTTCGCCTTGTTCCTCATTGGATGCATCCAGGTAAAGACCGGCCGCCAATAAAATGGAAATTAATATGACTATTCGCAAAAGTGAACGCAGAGAACCGCCCTCCCCTTCAATTGTCTTTATAGTAGGCTCTTTTCTCATAGATTGTTGTTTTTACTTATAAATTTTGTCCGTTGATTTCCGCTCGGGGCACTCAAGCTGTCAGCGGGGAGGAATGAGAGAGCCTCCTCGGCCCCGCCTGCGGGGTCTCCCACTTCCCTCACTTCCCGCAGGACATTGGGAAAGCACCCCTGAATAAACACCACGAAGGAAATGCGGAGCATTTTCGAGGAGTCAAGTGCCCTCCGCTACAATCAACTCGGTTGGTTAAATTAAGTTTGCAGTTAAAAGCAACAAACTTTACGAAAACAGCCTTATAGTATTAAAAAGTATAACATTTAAGCTTAAATATGTAATGTTTGCCGAGATATTATAAAAAAAATAAAACCCTGACTTTTGTACTAATCATACCATTAGGTGTATCGTTTTTCTATCCTTTTTGCCAGTTATGAAAGGCCAATTTGCCGGTTTAAAATGAAAAAAGAACACCAATTGGTGTTCTTTTAATGCTGTATTTCGTTTTCATGTTTTGAAATATCTGTAAGAGCTTCTCCAGCCTGTTCATCAGTTAAATGGTGTACTGCAAAATCGCCAAGAGAAACAATTCCTACTAGTTTGTCACCTTCCACTACAGGCAAACGGCGAATTTGATGCTCTGCCATTAGACGGGCAGCTTCCCTGGCTTCTGTATCCTTTGTTACTGTAACCAGATGGCTGCTCATGATGTCTTCCACTTTTGAGGAAGGCGGATGCTTTTCAGCAACACAGCGAAGTACGATATCACGGTCAGTTATCATTCCAACTAGCTTTTCATTATCAACAATCGGAATAGCACCCACATTTAAATCTTTCATCTTTACTGCGACCTCATACACATTGTCCAATAGTGAGCAGCATTCAACATCATCAGTCATAATGTCACGAATTTTTTCCATCATTTAACCTCCCTTATTTTTTTTCCACAATCAAAATAGTCCAATAGTGACCATGCAAACCGCCTTGTACATATCCGACTCCAATATGTGTAGCCCTATTGTTCAGGATGTTCGCCCGGTGTATGGATGAATTCATCCAGGCAGAAAACATGGCATCAGCATTTCTGTATCCTGCTCCAATATTCTCTTTCACTTTCAAAAAAGAAATTTGCTGATTCCTTAACATTTTTGTAGGATTTCCATATGTAGGAGAATTATGCGATACATACTCAAATTTCATCATATCCTTTGATTTTTGTTTGGCAGCTCCCGCAAGAATTGAATCCATCATTAAAGGCTTCAATCCCTTCCGGGTGCGTTCCTTATTGGCAAGTTCCCAAATAGCTCGTTCATTTTCACCTATTTCCTGAATTCCGGCTCTGCCTGCTGTGTCTGGAATGATGACTGTTTGTCCAGGGTATATTAAATCTGGATTTTTAATCTGGGAATTGCTTTGAATAATGTCCTGTAAATCTGCATGAAATTTATTTGCAATCTTCCAGAGTGTGTCGGATTTTTCCACCTTGTACTCTTTTTCGGCAGCAGCAGGTCCGGATGCTGTAAAGAATAATAATAACACTATGGCAATAGTTCTTTTTTTTGTCATGAACTGCTTCCCCTTTCGCCAAGCTGAGCTATTTTTTTAATTTGCCTTGAATGTAAGTACGATTTATCTTACCCGGCTTAATTATGGCCATAAAACAAATGTTATTTGACAAAACCTTGTTTTCTCACATGTATCCGTTGCATGTTATGCTTTTTTCTACTATTATTAAATTTGAGATAAACTTGTTAAAATTATGCATGGATCGTTCATCAGAACCATGGATTGTTTTCAGGAGGGACAATTATGAAATTTGAAAACACAGGTCTGGAAAATAAAAAAGCAGACTTAACGCGCTTAGATGAAGTGATGCTATCACACGGCCTGGTTCGCGAAGGCCAATGGGATTATGAAAGAGTTACATACGACCGCAAATTTGAACTAAAAGAAGGTGTTTTTTACCTGCGTGTGTTTGGCTATGCAGTCGAGGGAGATGTAGGAGCACATAGAGCGTTGATTCAGCTCATGACCCCACTCCTTGGAAAGCATTATTATCCGCATGGAGTAGAATACGGAGAAGGTGAAAGCTTCCCTAAATCACTTGTAAGCCAGTGCGAAAAAATCCTAGCCGATATTAAAGCTGAAATTGATCAATTTGCAGTATAATTTACAAAAAAGGCTATATGCTTTAGCATCCATTCTTAATAAAAGAAAAAGACGCATGGACATCATGCGTTTTTTTTTCTAAACGTTAAACGTCGAAACCCTCAACTGCGGCAGACTGAGGAAGTATTTTCTCAATAAACACATCAACTCTTTTTACTTTAAAGCCTGTTAAATGAATTATTTCATCCTTAATTTCTTGTTGAATTTGGGCGGTTTCTTCCATAATATTTATTCCTTTTTGCACATTCATTTTTATTTTTAAATATACTTCCGTATCCTTAAAAGAAACAGATAGATGATTGGAGTTCTTTTTTAAAAAAGAGATTTTATCACTTTTTGCCGGAGTGACGCCATCCCATTCCAGCAAATTTGATTCCACTATTGCCGAGATTATATCGCTGGCTGCCTTTATCGTCTCGAAGTCAAGATGTTTGTTTTGCATCTTCTTTTCACTTCTTTCTTTACGATTTAGATAAAAAATTTCCGGACTATAATCTCTCTGGAGATATTCATGTGAATAAAAGATGTTTTTATTGTTTCTAACATTAAATGCATACTATAATTAAAATGTTACTATTATTTAGTATGTTTTGTAACAATAGAGTTTATGCCGATGAAAAGGCTGTCGCTGACTGCTTTTACGAGTTTGGAAAGGGGATTTATTTTTTGTCTGCTATATTCACTAGACGATTTATGCTTATTTTAATTGGGGCAATTCTTATTTCAGTCCTCTTCTATTTTATTTTGCCTGTATCTGTTCCTTTGATTGTTGCCTTTATTACAGCACTCATTCTGGAACCAATCGTTAAATTGCTGCAGAATAAAATAAAAATAAACAGAAGGATATCCGTGCTGATAACCTTTGTGGGATTTGTGCTTTTTATTGGTTTATCTGGCTATTTTATTACGACCAAAGTAATTACCGAGGCAATTAAGCTTATCGAAAATGCACCTGTATACATTAACGAGATTACAAAAGCCTGGCTGAGGGCTGAAGCAGATTTTACGAATGCTGCAAGAGACCTTCCAAAGGATCTAGTTGATGAAATCAGTATTCAAGTTCAATCCTTTTTAAATAAAACCAAAGATGATCTTGTTGCGTACGTCAATATTGATAACCTTAAAGCCCTGCTGACTAATATTCCAAATTACCTTGTCAGCTTCATCGTATACCTGATTGCATTATTTCTGTTTCTAATTGACCTTCCCCGCTTAAGGAAGGGGATGTACAATCATTTGACTGAAAAAACAGCGGACAAAGTAAGATTTATGTCTTCACGTCTTTCTTATGTTGGATTTGGATTTTTTAAGGCACAATTCCTTGTTAGTGTGATTATTTTTATTGTTTCCCTAATCGGACTTTTATTTATAAATCCAGAAGTGGCATTGGTGATGTCCATTATTATCTGGGTAATTGATTTCATTCCAATAATTGGATCTATTGTCATTTTAGGTCCATGGGCTCTTTTCCATCTTTTCACTGGAGATATTGCCATGGGAACAAAGCTTGCAGTTTTAGCAGCAATCCTATTAATTATCAGAAGGACAGTTGAACCAAAGGTAATGGGGACCCATATTGGATTAAGCCCGCTGGCAACATTGATAGCAATGTATATCGGGTTAAAATTGCTCGGCATTCTTGGCTTTGTTATTGGCCCCCTTATCGTTATTGCCTTTAACTCAGCAAAAGAAGCCGGTTTAATTAAAATGAATTTTAAAATTTAAGGCTGTTTTCGTAAAGTTTTTTGCTTTCGGGCGGCTAACTAAGTTTAGCCAACTGAGTTGATTGTAGCGGAGGGCACTTGACTCCTGCGGGAAGGGAGGGAAGTGGGAGACCCCACAGGCGAAGCCGAGGAGGCTCTCATCCCTCCCCGCGGAAATCAACGGGCTGAATTTATAAGTAAAAACAACAATTTTTGAGAAAAGAGCCAAATTTAAAAAAGCGTCCACCTGGACGCTTTTTGTTATTGGAGACTAAAAAAAATCATAAAAGAAGGATTTTTGGACGGGTACTTTTCTTTCAAGCACCTCTGCATCATTCCTTGGTCCGACAATCTCCCCTAATTCATACAATTCCATAGGACGTTTATATCCAATAATGATGGCAGAAAGAGCATTTATCGATATGTGCAGGCCTTTGGCTGCTGGCTTTGCACAACGGCTTCCTTCTTTATCCTTAAAAAAGCGAACCTCGTAGTCTGAAATCAAATAGCTTCCAGTATTCCATGGAGCATGAATATCCTCTATATGCAGAAAAACTTTCTCATTATTTTGTATAAACGAAAATTGGCTTAAACACTTTTCTGCATTGACAATTCTGCCCATAAAATACGGAAATACCTCCATTTTTAGATTAGGCTGAGACAGGTAATATGGAAACGGATCATGGACAGATGTTATAACCTTAACCCTGTCAATCATCGAATCATGCTGGCAGATGAAGTTCCATAAACCCACTCTGGCTTCCTGATTTAACGCCGTAAACTCTTCTATATCCATTTTATTGTCCTTGACTTTGAAAAGGAGATAGCCTTTTCCTTCACCTGATTCATCAAAATATACGGCAATCTGGTAATCTGAATAAACAAAATTCTCCCACCAATATGAATCTCTGACCAGACAGCCGGAATACTGCTTCATAAATTCTGTATATATCTTTTCAATTGCTTTGATATGCTGGCTTTTATTAAATCTTTTAATGGTACCAGCAGAATCGCCTATTCTTTTTAAATCGATCTTATTTACAAATGTTTTCTTATATTCCGTAAAAACTTCCCATCCATACTTTCTGTAAAATGAAATATCGAAGGGATGCAAGAAAGAAAAAACTTGTTCCTGTTCGTGCATCTCAGCCAATGATTGTTTAATTAATTGGCTGACTAGCCCTTTTCGTCTGTATTCAGGATAGGTTGCAACTCCAGCGAGACCTCCCATTTTCCATTGAAGTCCGTTAATATAAACATGTAACGGAATGATGTGCAGCTTGGCCGCCAGGTTTTCATCTTCCCAGATGCCAAAAATAGTATGTTTCTTTAATATCTCCTGCCGCTTTGGGATATCTTCTTTTGGTACATCATACTGAAAAGCATACATAGAAAGTTTCATTGCCTCCATGTAGTCTTTTTCTTCTAATTTTCTTAGTATCACTGCCTTCACTCCCGCTTTCCTCATCTTAATATGGATTCGCTATTGAAAACGGAACTCCTTCTTTATAATGATTCATTTGCAAGAATGGTCTGTTCAAAATAGCAAGCAAAAAAAATACCGCTCTAAAAAGCGGTATCCTTTTACTATTAAGTGCCCAATATTGCTTTAATAACAGAAGTTGTCTCTCCTCCATGGTAAAAGACATAAAGCAGCAAGTATACAGCCACACCTGTTATTCCCGTAAAAAACCAAACCACACTGGTAACAGGACCTAGTTTTCTGTGTGCTTTAAGCTTATTTTTATAGCCTGTATATAGTGATATAATTCCTAATACTGCACCAACAGTTGCGAGTGTAATATGAAAAATTAAAAAGATTGTATAATAAATTTTAATATCATCTGGTCCGCCAAAAGCAGTGTTTCCAATAAAAATCGTTCTGCTGGCATATATGATAAAGAAAATTACAGCGAACACAGCTGCTAATGTCATTGTTTTTTTATGAGCTTCAAGCTTCTTCTTGCTGATTTGTGCCCAGCCAATCGCAACGGTAATGGCACTTAGTACAATAAAGGTTGTACTGATAGTGGGCAATATTGGCAATGAATTTTCCATAAAGTCTTCCTCTCTTCGAATACAGTTTGTATTTCAGCAGTGGTTATCGATTAAATCACAGTGTTAATTTTAGTAGAGTATACCGGTTTTTTCAACAAACTGGCGATACATTTAAAAAAAGTTCCTTAAATGTTCAATATTTACTGGTTAATATGTGATTTAATTCATAGAACTATTGACAGTGATCATATAAAAACTCCAGCAATCAAGCTGGAGTTTCCGTTTATTTAATAGGCTGTGGATTCAGCATGTGCTCTTTTTCAATTGCTGTCGGTTCCTGTTCTTTTTTATACCAGGCGAAAAAGATTTGAGCTAGGACAATCCCATAAACAATTTCTTGGATAATCTTCATAATCACGCCGCCCAGCTGCTGATCATGTATCAGCGACATTGAATTAAACATCTCAGGTCCGCTAAGGTTCAAACTGGCCAATGTAGTTGAAGGAACACATAACTGCAGAGCTTGTGCCCATGCATTTGGATCAGAATAAGTATTGTACATCGGATTATCTGCGAATATAATCAGTGCACATGCAGGCGTCAGCAGAACACCATTGGCAAACACATATCCTACCTTTTTAAGGCCGCCTAAATTATCCATCTCTGGAAGTTCATTAACTATTGGCCACCACATAAATGTTGCCAATAAGAATAGTAATGTAGTGTAAACCGTATGGAGCATCATATCCGTTTTAACTATGTCAAATACATCAGGGATATGATAAATGGAAAAAATTCCATTGAACAAGATAAGTGCTATAAGCGGCTTGGTGAAAAATTTGAAGAAGGGCTTTATCCACTTTGCATGGATCGCTGACCGCCATACCCATTGGGGAATCCCCATAATAACGAGAGGCGGTACAACTAAATATAAGATAGCCATCTGGATCATATGGGCATAAAACATTAAATGGCCCATCAAGTCAACTGGAGACCCTTTGATCACATATAGAACGACCATCCCAATTGTAAAGTATACACCTTGCCTTCTTGTTAATGGTTCACTATGCTTGAATCTGCTGCGATACTTAATTGTTAACATATAGTAGCCCACAAGAATAAGGAGTACAAATAAAAAGAAGAATGGACTCCAAAGTGCACGGAAACCGAATATTTCTAAAGACATGCTTATCACCTCATTCAGTATAACTATATCTGGCCTTACATAACGGATTTAAAGTATAACCTTTGCTAAGCTGCATTAAAAATAGCCAAGTATTATTATACTCCCTTACATCCACGAACTCAATAAAGTGCATCTCCCTATAGTTTCATTACCTGCTTTACATACGCTCTTTTCACATAGATTGCTGTTATAGTTTATAAATTTTGTCCGTTGATTTCAGCAAAAGAGCCTTACATAAAAAGAAAATCGGCTAAAAGCCGATTTTCTCCTATAATTACCACCAAATGACAGTCAAGAAAGCAATGATTGTTATAAACCCGACTAATGCCCCGGAATATAAGAACAATGCAGGTGCTTCATGTCCTTTATGGCTCATATGCATGAAATAGTATAATTGGAAGATTACTTGCACAATTGCAAGAATCAGGATGAACGGCACGATAAACCATGCCGAGAAGCCTTCATAACCAGCTGCTACGAACGCAACAATTGTTAAGAAGATCATCATTGCAAAGGTGATAACTTGATGCTTCATCTCTTCTGCACTTTTTTTGCGTCTATATTCAATGTCTACTCTTGGGTTATCTGAGTTTGGTTGTTGATTTGCCATCAGTTTATCCCACCATTCCCATTAAATATACTACTGTGAAGATGAATACCCAAACAACGTCGATAAAGTGCCAGTAAAGACTAGCTACATAAAATTTAGGAGCATTGTAAAGGCTTAATCCTCTTTTGCTATTGCGGATCATTAATGTAGTGATCCAAAGTAAACCGAATGCTACGTGTGCACCATGGAAACCAACTAATGTATAAAAAGCTGAACCAAATGCACTGCTTGTAAAGCTATGATGGAATTCATGAACATAATGATTGAATTCATAGATCTCCAAACCCAGGAATCCAAGTCCAAGCAAAACTGTGATTCCAAGCCATAGCTGCATCTTTTTAAAGTTAAAATTCTTCATATGATACATTGCATATACGCTTGTTAACGAGCTTGTTAATAATAGCATCGTCATAATAAAAGCAAGAGGAATTTCAAATAGGTCTTTCGCTAATGCCATATCACTGCTAGGAACTTTATCCTTCAGGGCAAGGTAGGTAGCAAAGAGGGAGGCGAATAGAACCGTCTCTCCTCCAAGGAAAAACCAGAAACCTAAGAATTTATTCTTGGCTTCGAGGGTTTGTTTTTCAGGCGACGCCGGCCATGTTTCATAAGTCATTTTTTGTTCAGCTGCCATTATGCCTTAACCCCCTTATCATTATCATCTTCCAAATCTTCTTTATGAATGTGGTAGCCATGGTCATCCTTAACAGAACGAACAAACATGGAACCTAAAGTTATCAGCATACCTACGACAAGAACTGGAATTCCCCAGCTGTAGTCAGCACGGTACATTGCTCCAAATGCAGCAACGAATAAACCAAGAGAAATAACAAATGGAATGAAAGAATTATTTGGCATGTGGATATCACCCAGCGGTTCAGCAGGTGCCATTCCTTTTTTGCCTTCCATCTTTTCAAGCCAGTATGCATCAAGTCCGCGAACGAGCGGAAGCTGTTTGAAGTTATAGAATGGAGGCGGTGAAGGAATAGCCCATTCAAGCGTACGACCGTCACCCCATGGGTCATTGCCAACCTTTTCATTTTTAACGCTTGTAATAACAATGTTAATTAACATTACAATCACGGCGACTGCCATAAAGAAAGCGCCGACTGTACTAATAAAGTTCGCTGTTTCCAATCCCTGTCCAGGAAGGAACGTAAAGATACGGCGAGGCATTCCCCATAGTCCAAGGAAATGCTGAATAAAGAATGTTAAATGGAATCCAATAAAGAATAATACAAATGTAATTTTTCCGAGCAATTCATTTAACATGGTACCGAACATTTTCGGCCAGTATAAATGTGCTCCTGCAAATAATGCAAATACCACACCGCCGACAATTACATAGTGGAAGTGGGCTACTACAAAATAGCTGTCATGGTACTGGTAGTCCTGTGCAGCAGATGCAAGCATTACACCAGTAACACCACCGGCTACGAAAGAAGGAATGAAGGCAACAGCCCAAAGCATTGGCGTTGTAAACGTAATGCTTCCGCCCCACATTGTAAATAGCCAGTTAAAGATTTTAATACCCGTAGGTACCGCAATTGCCATTGTTGCAACGGCAAAGATCGCATTAGCAATAGGACCCATACCTGTTGTAAACATATGGTGAGCCCAAACCATGAAACCTAAGAAACCGATAAGAACTGTTGCGAATACCATGGAAGAATATCCGAACAGGCGCTTTCTTGAGAAAATCGCAAAAATTTCAGAGAAAATACCGAAAGCCGGCAATACAAGGATATAAACTTCAGGGTGTCCAAAAATCCAGAAGAAATGCTCCCAGATAATTGTATTACCGCCCATTGATGCATCAAAGAAGTTAGATCCAAACATACGGTCAAAAATGAGCAAGAATAATCCTACTGTTAAAGCAGGGAATGCAAATAGAATTAAGGCAGATGTAACAAATGTAGCCCAAGTAAACATTGGCATACGCATATATGTCATACCTGGTGCACGCATATTAATGATGGTAACAAGGAAGTTGATACCCCCAATTAGCGTACCCGCACCAGAGATCTGCAATCCAAGTGCATAGAAGTCGATGCCATGGCCTTCAGATGCAAGTGATAAAGAAGCATAAGAAGTCCAGCCTGCATCAGGAGCGCCCCCTAAAAACCAGGATAGGTTTAGGAAAACTCCACCGAAGAAAAATAGCCAGAATCCTAAAGAATTCAAGAATGGGAATGCAACGTCACGCGCACCAATTTGAAGTGGCATTACTGCATTCATAAAAGCGAAAATTAGAGGCATAGCCGCTAAGAAGATCATCGTTGTACCGTGCATTGTTAAAATTTCATTATACAATCCGGCACTTACAAAATCATTGTTTGGTACTGCAAGCTGGATACGGATGAACATGGCTTCCAACCCGCCAAGCAAAAAGAAAAATCCGCCAGCTATAAGATAAAGGATTGCGATTTTTTTATGGTCAACTGTTGTTAAGTAGTCCCATAAAACCGCTCCAAAACCTTTTTTCTGTGCTAAGGTACTCACAATTTTACCTCCCTTTTCAAAAAATCCCCTATTGTTCCATAACCTTTAAGCCCATTAAGTATTCTGAAAGGGCATCAAGTTGTTCCTCTGTTAACTCTCCATAAGTACCTGTCATTTTATTTCCAGGCTTATATGTTTCTGGATCTCTCAGCCAATTCTTCAAGTCTTCTTCAGTATGGTCAAGGATACCAGCAATACGGTCACGATCACCGAAGTTTGTTAAGTTTGGAGCTAAACGAGCTGCTTCAGGAGCAGTGTTAGCTGGAGTAACAGCATGACAGCCGATACAGCTGTTATTGAAGACTTCTTGACCAGCTTGCGCAAGATCTGTTTCTGCCTGTTGAGGCTCTTTTACATCCTGCATTGCAGTTACCCATTGATCGAACTGATCGCGTGGAACCGCTTTAACTTTGAAATCCATCAAAGCATGGGAAGGACCGCAAAGCTCTGCACACTTACCATAGAAGTAATTGTCGGCTTCAGCAGCTTTTTCACCGTCAAACTTCAGCCAGAATTTATTCACGTTATCAGTGTTTGTATCCAGCTTACCGCCTACAGCAGGAATCCAGAATGAGTGCTTCACATCAGAAGCGATAAGATTGAAGTATACTTTTTCATCAGTTGGCACAACTAATTCCTGGCCAGTGATAATTTCCTGGTTTGGATATTCAAACTCCCACCAGTACAGGTTTGCACGCACATTAACAACAAGTGCATCTGTTTTGCCTTCTTCATTCTTCTTTTCCATTGGGCTCACATCTGCAAGCTTAAAGGTAGCTGAAACTGTCGGTACAGCAAGAATAAGAAGCAAAAGAATAGGGATAACAGTCCAAATAATTTCCAGTTTGTGGCTTCCTTCAACTTGTTTCGGAATTCTGTCGTCCTTGCGGCGGAATTTAAAAACAACAATAAAGAAGATTACTGTTACGACGGCAATTACCCCTACCATAATTGCAGTACTTAACACCATCAAATCAAATTGTGTTTGCGCCACTTCGCCAGCAGGATTCAGCGTAGATAAATACGGTTTGCCGGAGCAAGCGGAAAGAATGAGCGCCATCATTGCAAACAGAGAATAAAGACGCCACTTTGCAAGCCTTTTCATAGCTTAATCAAACCCCTCTTTCATAAAAATTTCATTTTTTGAATTGTTTGATCAAAAAATATGGATAAATCCCCTCTCGTAACTAGCGAAAGAAAGAATTTCCTAACAAAATTAAATAAGTGTGATAATTACCATAGCTACAAACATGATGGTCAGATATTGTAATGAGTATACAAACATTAATGTAGCCCACTTAATATCATCATTAAACTTTCTGGCATATAGGCCCGTCAAAATCCAGCCGATATTCAACGCTGTTGCAAGAATTAAGAACGGCATGCCAAGTGAAGGCATAAGCAGCGGCAGCGGCAATAATGCTGCAACCCAAGCATAAATATGCCTTTTTGTCACTTTAAACCCTTTTACTACTGGAAGCATTGGAACTCCCGCAGCACGGTATTCCTCCACTCTTCTCATCGCAAGTGCGTAAAAATGGGGAGGCTGCCAGATAAAAACGATTGCGAATAGCACCCATGCCATCGGGTCAAGACTTGCATCCACAGCGGCCCATCCAATTAAAGGAGGAACTGCACCGGAAATGCTGCCAACGACCGTGTTAGAAACGAACCTGCGCTTTGTCCACATTGTATAAAGGACAACATAGCTAAAAACGCCAATTAACCCTATTGCAACTGCTGTTGCTGTTGTAAACATCAAAAAGGCAGTTCCAAGTCCAATCAGCAGGAAACTCATAATGGCAACCTTCGCAGGGTTCACCTTTCCCGTAACTGTTGGCCTGCCTTTTGTTCTTTCCATTAAAGGATCAATATCGCGGTCAATATAATTATTTAAGCTGCATGAGCCGGCTATAATCAGTGATGAACCAATTAATGTATACATAACCAAATCCAGATGGTTGAAAAACCCTTCGCCGGAAAAATGCAATGCAAGCCAAACACCGGTAAAGGTAGTGATCAAATTTGAATTTACAATGCCTATTTTAATCAGCGCAAGGAAATCCTTCCAGACTGTAGTCTCCGGTATATCATTTTGAAGGCTTCGCTCACTGTCTTCAATAGCAGTTTCACTCAAAGCCCGTGAGTCAGACATATCTTTTCCTCCTTTATCCCTTATCACAAACCCAGCTATTTTAGCACTACAACTACTATATAGCATTACTGCACTTAAAGCCATATTTGCGATAAAAAACGAGGGGTATACCCTAAATGATAATGGTCATTATCATTCTAATAGTTTCCACTATTCACAACATTAATAGGCAATTTTTTATCCAAAACAAAAAATAAACCTTTCTTCTGTATATTAAATCACACTTTAAATCGCTTTTGTGAATTTTTTTAGAATAATTTATGACTAATTTGTGTCAAAGCTAAAATATGCTTAAAGAAAGGTTGTTTTTTTGAGATAATAAAGCCTGCTGGGAAACTAAAGGAGTAAAGATTTCTAACCCAAAAATATGTATCTTGCCATGGGGAAACAAGCAATACTTTCCGCGACAGGATTATCCATTTTATACCCCCTTTATATTTCTAGCAAACTCCAATCCAAGTTTCAACCTTTTTTACTATAATTACGTTTATAATTTTTATAAGTATTGTAAAAGAAACATTATTCCTGTACTATCGAAAAAGTAAATGGAGAAGGAATCCTAACTGGCTTTTTAAAAATTTTTTGATAAGATAGAGTACGGATAATTAATAGAAACGAAATTTTTACCGGATTTGTATAAACCAATATAACGAATATGATGAAGAAGGTGAAAGGCTTTGCAACGATCTTTAAAGTGGTTTGCCGTTTTGACAACTATCGGCATGCTCTTGATATTACTGGGTGGTGCACTTGTTACCAAAACAGAATCAGGTATGGGATGCGGGAACTCCTGGCCGCTTTGCAACGGGGAGTTTGTTCCAACCAATATTACTCCAGAGCTGGTAATTGAACTTGCACACCGACTTGTTTCCGGTTCGGTTGGAATAATGGTCTTAATTTTGTCAGTTTGGACTTGGAGAAAAATGGGACATATAAGGGAAACGAAATTTTTGTCTCTGACTTCCTTCATTTTCCTTGTGCTGCAAGCATTAATTGGAGCCGCCGCAGTAGTTTGGGGGCAATCTGATTTTGTGCTTGCATTGCATTTTGGCATTTCCCTAATATCTTTTGCAGCAGTGCTGCTTCTCACATTGCTTATATTTGAAGTTGATAAAAAATTCCAGGCTGAGAAGCTAATTATCGATAAAAGAATGAGAAGTCATATTATAGGTGTTTCATTATATAGCTATGCAGTGGTTTACACCGGGGCTCTTGTCCGCCATGTAAATGCCAGCCTTGTATGCCGTGATTGGCCGCTTTGCATCAATGGATCATTCACACTGCCAGAAAACATGTATGAATGGGTTCAAATGGGCCATAGGGCAGCAGCTGGTTTAATCTTTATCTGGATAGGCTACATCACCTTCCTGGCAATGAAGCATTATAGAGACCAAAAAGTTATATACTGGGGCTGGATTATCTCATTTATTCTCGTATCACTGCAGGTAGCTGCGGGAGCCTTGGTTGTCGTTACCAGACTTAATTTATATATAGCACTTGCTCATGCATTCTTTATTTCTTGTTTGTTCGGGGTGTTAAGCTACTTTATCCTTCTCTCTTCACGAAGCAGGAAGAATGCGCTTGCCAGCCATAAAACTGAGCAGCCAGAACACGAAGAGAAGCAGGAAACGGCTGCTCCTCCAGTTACTACAATCACCTAAAAATAGAAAAAGAGCTTCGGCGCTGTGAACTATACCCCGGATAGCGGACACTGATAAAAAAGTGCCCCTATCCGGGGTTTTTTGTGTTTCAATAGATTTAATGAATAGGGACGGAGGATTTATCATGAGTAAGAATATTTATAATGATTTCCAAATGAAAGAGCTTGAAAAGAATCCTAATGTGTTGAGGACTTCTGAAAGGTCAATCTCCTATAGTTCGGAATTTAAGATAAAAGCAGTGACGGAGTACAAAAATGGGAAAACACCATCGCAAATCTTTATTGAACAAGGCTTTGATCTTGAGAT